>CAIOZU010000020.1 GCA_903862885.1 uncultured Pseudomonadota bacterium | reverse complement strand
GCTTTGTCAAGAACGAGATGCCGCGCGAACTGGCGCAACAGTGGGACCGCGATAACCACTTCCCGCGTGATGTGCACAACAAGCTCGTCGAGCTTGGTGTCATGGGGTTGACGGTACCCGAGGACTATGGCGGTAGTGGTCGGGATATCACCGCCACCGTGGCAGTGATCGAAGAACTGTGCTCTCGCAGCCTCGCAGTGGGCGGCGGCTATATTAATTCAGCGTGTTATGCCGGACTCAACCTTGCCGAGGTCGGCAGCGAGCAGCAAAAGCGCGACCTACTGCCGCGCGTCGCCAATGAGGGGCTTATTTTTAGCTATGGCATCTCGGAACCTGATGTGGGCGCCGATGTGGCCAGTGTTCGTACCTTTGCAACCTTAAAGGATGATCATCTGGTAGTACGCGGAGACAAGCGTTTCTGCTCAGGCGCAGCTATTTGTGACTATATCTATACGCTCGTTCGTACAGGCCCTGCCGATGACAGATACAAAAATCTCTCGTTACTTCTGATTCCACCAAACACGCCTGGCATCCACATGAGCTCGCAGGACACCATGGGTCTGAAAGGTGTCGGCACCTATGACGTGCATTTCGAAGATGTGGTGGTGCCGATTGACTCCATCATGGGCGGAGCCATCTGTTTAAACACCGGATGGACGCAATTGGTAGGTCCTGGTCTCGATATTGAAAAACTCGAAATCTCTGCCATCGCGTTAGGTATCGCACGGGCAGCAGTCGAGGATGCGTGGGAATACGCCCAACAACGCGTTCAATTTGGCAAACCCATCTGCACCATCCAATCCATTCGCCACATGCTGGCCGATGTCAAAACAAAGCTCGAGGCCTGCCGACTGATGACCTATCGTGCGGCGTGGCTTTTGGATCAGCGCGTGACGGCGACGGTGGAAACATCGATGGCGAAACTGTTTGTGTGTGACACCGCCCGAGATATTGTCATCACCTGCCAGCAAATTATGGGGGCCTATGGCTATGCCAAAGGCTTCGACATGGAGCGGTATGTGCGTGACATTTTGGTACTACCGATCCTCGGTGGTTCTTCTGCCATCCAGAGAAACAATATCGTCAATCGCTTAGGTTTACCTCGCTAAACTGCGGTTAGGCTCATTAAAGGGCTCTCCGCCGCTCCCAAGCCGGCAGGTCACATCCGCGCAAAACCGATGAAATCGTTGGATATATTGACCGCAATGGAATGTGAGCAATAACTGCACTGGACAGCGGCTGAGATGGTCTACTATCGACAAAGTTGTGGTTATGAGGACCGACATGATAGAGCCCGATCTGACCGCATCAGAAACAGACGCCGGCACACGGAAAGTACCGACCCAGCTGCGGGCACGTGCAACCGTGGATGCCATACTGCAAGCGGCTGAATCGATCGTTACCCACAAAGGCTATGAATACGCGACCACCAACTACATTGCAAAGGTAGCTGGCGTCAGTATCGGAACCGTCTACCAATATTTTCCTAAAAAAGAGGCGATTATTAGGGCGCTAATCGAAAGTACGATCATTAATAGCTGCGCAAAGATGCGTGAGCAACTGTTAGCTGACCTTCATAAGCCTCTCGCTCACGCCATGCCCTTGCACGTCGCCTTGCGACTAAAAATGCACCGCGCTCACTCTTTGGTGCTTTTGAGGTTACCGAAAAACATCACTAAGCTTAGCACCGCTCACGAGCAGCTCACACCAGAGACATTTCTTTACACGACAATTCATGCGTTTTTCAATCATCACCGTGAAGAAATTATGGTTGAGAATCTAGAAACGGCGATCTTGGTCTGCGAATACTTAGTTGTTGGCGCTATCAGTCGATACCTTCAAGATGGTTCTCAAAAAATAACTGAGGAGGAATTTATTGAGCAGGTATCTGCTGCCACAGTCCGATACTTGACTAGCTCAAGTAACCCTCACGCTAAACCTGTGACGCGCGACCAAAAAATTATTGCGAAGTCCTAAGCTATCGTGGCCGAAACACCATCGGCACATCACGATATCCCTGGATGAATTCGCTGTAATTGCGCTTACAGCGATCTTTTTGAACTTCGTAGTCTGGGCCGCCAAACAATACGGCTCACAGACGCCGTTCAGAGCGCTGACTCGACATCTACTGTGCTGAGGCCAGACATTCGAATGTTAGACATAAAAAAGGCCCCTACGCGGGGCCTTTTAAACTCCCTAATGACCACGGCGGTCACCAGAGAGGCGTTGGTCTGAATAAGCTTTTTAGAGCTTCATAACAAACTGTAGGGCAAATTGGCGACCCCGATCTGGCATCACGGTGTAGCTGCCGATGCCATAGACCGCTGGGTTCACACCATGAACGGTCTGAACATTATTGATGTTCTTAACGAGCGCTGACACGTCCCATTTGCCATTGCCACCACCCAAGCCGAGTCTCAGGTCAATCTTATTCCAAGACGACTGGTAGCCTTCTGGATCATTGACGCCAAGCAAGTCATATTTGTCAGAGAAGGACGACCTGACTTCGCCTGAGAGCACCGTTGACGCCACGAAGGGGATACCGAAACCAACGTAGGCACTGCCGCTATACTTTGGTGCAAACGGTGGCGCCTTACCGGACAGACTCTGCACGCAGGGATCACCTGCCGCAGCTAATGTCTGCGCTTGCGTACATCCGGCGTTATCGTAGTTGCTGTACTTGGCATCCAGGTAGGCTGCATTCAGGCCCGCGCGCCAAGTGCTGTTGATACGCCAATCAGCATCAAATTCCATACCACGCGATTCTAGGTTTCCGACATTGATCGTGTGAAGAACCACCGAGGTCGCTGTCGCCACTGTCACGCCTTGCTGCAAGCCCGTGTACTTGCTATCAAACAGTGCGACGTTGATAGATAGCCTATGATCAAGCAAGAGTGACTTTAGGCCTAACTCATAGGAATTCACCTTCTCCGG
>CAIOZU010000019.1 GCA_903862885.1 uncultured Pseudomonadota bacterium | reverse complement strand
GTTCGCTCTTCTGGCCGAACATCTGGCGGCGGAACCAGTCGAGCTGGTGCTTGAGGGCAGTGATCTGCTCGCCCTTGCATCCATGAAAATGATGAAGTCTACGCATCCCTTAAGTCAAGCAAGACGATCAAATATGTCCTGTTAAGTTCTCGGTTTAGCCAGTATCTCGGGGATGATGCTACGATTTATTCTCGTGACGGATCTTTCTTCCGAATAAATGCCGACCAGCTTATCATTATATGATTTCAACACTTGATAAAATTAAGGCACTTGGTATCGAGCCCGTAGTTTTCTCGCCCACACCGACGAACGGAAAAGACATTGGCCTTTGCGTCATAAAGGCGAAGAAATTTGCCTTAAGTTATGATCAGTGCGATTTCGAGCTGTCCGAAGCGATTAGTCATGAGCCACGAGTTTTTTCTCTTTTGAAGCGTGTTTCTGAATCTTACAAAGTGGTATGGCTTGCTGATGGAATCTGTCGCGACGGCCTTTGCAAGGCAATGGTCGGCGATAAATCGATTTACCGGGATTGCGGTCACCTATCGCACGAAGGCAGCACATTTATCGGTAGAGAGATGGGCTTGCATCACTTGCTGACGGGAAATTAGCGCGATTTAATTTTGTATCAGTCGTGGGTTTTGTCGCCACGCAGGTGTTCTATCGCATCCACACTTTCAGGTGGCCGGATGCGGTGATCTACGCTGCCAGAGGAGGTGTGACCGTTTTTGGACCGGTCATTGAATCCGACAATAATTCAGGGGCGACTAATTAAGCTCGGGCGCTAGCAAGCGCTAGCAAGCGCTTGCTCGGCGCGATCGCCATCAGCGGTGTGTTGTTCGCCTTGGCGATGGCTATTCCCGTTGCGCTCCACTCGCGCCCTCACGCGCGTGTGGCAAGCACTGTGGCGCGTCGGCCGAGCAGAAAATAGGTGTCCATCGCGCCTTTTCCTTTGACATCGACGGTACCGTGCGATTCAAAGTCAAAACTCAGATTGAGGAGTTCATACGTTGCGTAAGAGACCTGGATGCGGTCCGGCAAACTATGCGACTCCATGCGACTGGCGATGTTCACCGAGTCCCCCCAGATGTCGTAAGCGAACTTGTGCGTCCCGATGATCCCGGCGACGACATCACCGGAATGAATTCCGATGCGCATCTGTAGAGCGATGCTCAGCTCGAGGTTAATCTTCTCGACCGCTGCGATCATCGCCAAAGCCATGTCCGCCACCGCTGCCGCATGGTCTGCTCGCGGCTCGGGCAAGCCGCCAACTAACATGTACGCGTCGCCGATGGTCTTGATCTTTTCGACTCCAAACTTTTGTGATAAGTGATCGAATTCTGAAAACAGCCGATTCATGAGATGCACTAATTCCGGAGCCGAAAGGCTAGCCGACAGCTTGGTGAAGCCAACCAGATCGGAGAATAAAATAGTCACATTCGGCAGATAATTGGCAATTTCTGTTTCGCCGCCATGCAGGCGCGCGACGATCGCCTTCGGCAGGATATTTAGAAGAAGTTTTTCTGAGCGCTCTTTTTCGACACGCAGATTCACCGCATGCACAATGGCCAGCTCTGCATGCACTTCCTCGGCACGCAGCAAGTCTTCGGTCGCGGCCTGCTTAGCCGTCATCAGCGCCGTGGCTGCCAGAGTTTCTGCGCGTGCCATCTGACGCGACACCATGAGCACGAGAGCCAGTGTGACCAGCATCAGAGCCGAGAGTATTGCGATCAGAATGGTAAATGACTCTCGCCGTAGGTGGGTCAACTGACTGGCCGTCGTCGTTTCATCCCAGCTCACGGCCGCTCGCGCGATCGGCTGCCCACTGGGATCTGTCACCCTGACGTCTCCGTGCAGCAAGGTGGCATTCGCGGCGAACTTGAAATTCTGCATTTCAGACAGCTTTTTTGCTCCATCGGAGCTGCTGAAAACGATATGCATACCCAAACGTTCGTCCAGTTTATCGAGTGCGGCCAGAGGATCTACATCAACCGCCAGGTACCTGGTGAGTTTGAAGCCACCAACGGGCACAGCGATCGTAAGGCGTGGCGCACCGTCCTGTGTCCACACATGGTGCAACCGTACAAACCGCTCGGTGCCGCTGCGATGCGCCAATAGCTCAGACAGCGTCGCAACGGGTTGTAATTCGGTCTGGGGGGCCTGCGCGGCCATTACCGAACCATCGTTCCGATAGACGGTGATGCCAAGCATTCGGATGTGCCCAGAACTCACTGCGTTGCGGCGCCACGCCTGCGGCAGCAGGCCAGCCAGCGCAACACGATCATCCGTTGCTATCGCTTTTTTGAATTCATCCTGCTGAGCGATATCGCGAGCTAGGTCACCGATGGTGTCCGCGAAGTCATGCCAGATAAAGTCATCCACGTACCGGTTGATTGTATAGCCCACGCGCACGACCTGCAGCTGACGTGCGGCCTGTTCGTAACGGCTGGTGGTAAAATACAATGCGCCGGTGGCGGCTATTAGGCTGAGCAGCGCCGACACGATCAGGATGCTAACGAGCCTGTGTCGATGCGTTATGAAGGCGAGTGGTATAGACAAGCTAAATAGTCGCGCTTAGTGGACCAGCGGAAGTTCACGCCGTTTCCACTCTGTCATGCCCAGCGCATAGTAGTACAGATTCCGGTAACCCCATGTGAGCGCCTGTCTAAGTGCATGTGCCGCCCGGCCACATTTCAGGCCGTTGCAATAGAAAAGAACCGGCGTGTCCTTAGACTTCACCTGCCGCGCGAGCAGCGCCTCTGTCATATCCGTGTCGGTCAGGGAGATCGCGCCTTCAATGTGGGCCTCGGCATATTCCGCCGCCACGCGGGCATCGATAATGACTAGATTGTCGGTGCTCTGGATCAGGGCGATCAGCGCATCGCTATTGACCGTCTTGACGCCTTTGATTTCCAACGGCACGCCATCGGCGAGAGTGGGTTGAGCAAGCGTGAAAGCGAGGGCCAAACCAATGAGTACGACGAGCGTGTTACGCATTATAGTGGCTCGTCTTATCCTGGTCGGGAGCGCGCATGAGCGGCGGCTTCGCTTGACTTTAGCATAGCCTCATGTTCTTGTCTGTTGGCTAGCATGTGCTGCTGCGCTGACGGTAACGCATGCTCGCTTCCGGTACGAAGCTGAGGGGTGACGGGCTGATGATCGGCTCCGGGCAGTGTTTTAGGCTAAAAAGCCTCTGTCTATGACAAGGAACGTGATGAGTCAGAAAGAACGCAGTACTTTGGGCCGCGATGCGGCCAGGAATCTTGCCACAACCACCAAGTCCTCGGTGCAGTCTAGCGGCATTACGCCACGCTATCTGTTACGGATGCTGCCGTGGGTGAAGCTCAGTTCCGGCACGTATCGCGTGAACCGGCGCAAGACGCTGGGTAACGATCCTGCGCGACCGCAGATCCGAAGTGACGGGACCATGGGCATCGCGGACTCATTGCGCGCCCTGCCCATACTGGCGGACTGCGATGCGGAGTTTCTTGGGACGCTGACCGGCTATTTTACTTCAGAAGAATTTGAGCTTGGCACGACGGTAGTGCGAGAGGGCGAGCCAGCCGACAAACTGTACATCATCGCCAGTGGCCGGGTAGAGGTGGTCACCAACAACCGGGACGGCCAACGGACGCGCGTGGCCTTGATGGGCCCGGGGCAGTATTTCGGTGAAGCGGCTCTCCTTGATGCGGGCATGCGCGCGGCCACCATCGAGGCCCTGACGCCTTGTACCATGCATGTGCTGCAGCGCTCCAATTTCCAGCAGCTGCTCACTAAAGTCCCCTCGATGCGTGAGCAGATTCGAAAAGTGGCGGATCAACGCCATGCAGACCTGCAGCGCTTGACTGAGTTCGGCGAGGTCAAAACCGACATCGGGACGCGCGGTGATGACGCCGAGAGTGATCTCGCCACCGGCTTCGTGGCATACGAGGAGATGCCGCGCGAATACACCCTGAACACCATCGAAACCGTTGTCAGGATCAGCACAAAGATCTCTGATCTGTACAACGATCCGATCAACCAGCTTGAGGAGCAATTGCGTCTGACGATCGAGGAGATGCTTGAGCGCCAGGAGTGGGAAGCGATCAATCATCCGGAGTTCGGATTGCTGCACCAGCCACCGGCCTCGATGCGTCTGACGACCCGCAATGGCGCACCGACGCCAGATGATATGGACGAACTGCTGTCCCGTGTCTGGGAGGAGCCCAGTTTTTTCCTCGCGCATCCGCGCGCCATCGCGGCATTTGGGCGCGAATGCACCCGGCGTGGCGTCCCGCCACCGACCACTTCCTTGTTTGGAGCCACCGTCATGACGTGGCGTGGAATCCCGATCGTGCCGACCGATAAGCTGCTGGTCGATGGCCAGCGCAATCCGCGCAATGGGGTCGGCATGACCAATATACTGCTCATGCGTGTTGGCGAGGAGCGCCGTGGCGTCATCGGACTGCACCAGCCGGGCATTCCCGGTGAGAAGCTGCCCAGTCTTTCCGTGCGCATGATGGGGATCAATTCTCAATCGATTGCCGAATATCTCCTGACGCTGTATTTCAATGTCGCGGTGCTGGTCGAGGACGCCGTCGGTGTGCTCGAAGGTGTCGATGTCGGTCAATACACCGACTACGATAAGCTGGGTAGATAACGGATGGCGGGCGGCACCGGCTCAGGTAGCGTGATCGATCTGCAGCAGGTGCGAACGGTCGCCAACTCTCTTTTTCAAGGCCACGGTAGTGCCCTTGAAAAACCGCGAGAATCCGCGCCCGGGTTGACCCTCGAACCGCTCGGGCCCGACGCCTTGGCGATCGCGCAGGATGCGTTGGCGCGGGTCTCATTCCAACAGCCCGACGACCCACATCCGACCTTGCCATGGGCGGATACGGTGCCAGGCGCTGGCGCCGTGTCGGCAAAGACATCGCCCTCTCTCATTCCGGACCTTATTCCGGATCATCTCAATCCGTCGATGTTCGTCGCCATGGCGAATACTCTTTTTCCGCCATCTTTTATAGTCGGTCGCTCCGCTGAGTCACGACCGATTGCCGAAGCCCAGCCAGCGCGTCGGATCGAAGCGGCGCGCGCGGATTTCCCAGCGCTGCAGCAGGCAGTGCATGGCAAGCCACTGGTCTGGCTCGACAATGCGGCAACAACGCAAAAGCCACGTGCGGTCGTCGAACGAATCAGTCGTTTTTATTATGAAGAGAACAGCAACGTGCATCGCGGCGCCCACCTGCTGGCGGCGCGCGCTACCGACGCTTATGAAAATGCCCGTAACCAAGTTGCCCGCTTTATCGGGGCAGCGTCACCGCAGGAGATCGTCTTCACCCGCGGCACGACGGATGCGATCAATCTGGTTGCTGCCAGCTTTGGCCGACTGCGGATTGGTCCCGGCGACGAGATCATCTTGGGAGAACTGGAGCATCATTCGAATATCGTACCGTGGCAGATGCTGGCGGAACAGCAAGGCGCTCGTATTCGTGTCGCCCCGGTGGATGACAATGGTGACCTTCTGCTCGAGCAATATGGTGCTTTGCTTAATGCGCGAACGCGTCTGGTGGCGATGTCCCACGTATCCAATGCGATCGGGACGGTCTTTCCGATCGCTCAGGTGATTGCGATGGCGCATCACGCGGGTGCGCGCGTGTTGATTGACGGGGCGCAAAGTGTGCCGCACATGGCGGTGAACGTGCAGCTGCTTGGTTGCGACTTCTACTGTTTCTCCGGGCACAAGCTGTATGGACCGACAGGCATCGGCGTGCTATTTGGCCGGCGCGAACTGTTAGACGCCATGCCGCCTTACCAGGGTGGTGGCAGCATGATCGACAGCGTGACTTTCGAGCAGTCCGTCTATGCACCCGTGCCGGCGAAGTTCGAAGCAGGCACCGGCATTCTCGCGGGTGCGGTCGGTCTTGGGGCTGCAGTTGAGTATGTCCAACAACTGGGACTACCGCTCATCGAGCGTCACGAAGGGGCACTGATGGACCGGACGTTGGCGGGACTGTCGGCCTTGCCCCGCATCAGGGTCATCGGTAATCCTCAGCATCGTGCGGGCGCCATCTCATTTATCGTCGACGGCATGGACGTGGCGACGGTCGGTATGCTGCTTGATCGGGAGGGAATCGCCGTTCGTGCCGGCCATCACTGTGCGCAGCCCGCTCTGGCCCATTTCGGCTTGAAGGCGACGGTGCGGCCGTCGTTCGCGCTCTACAACACCCATGCGGACGTCGATACGCTGTTGGCGGCACTGCACCGTATCGTTGGCGCACGGGGATAAGAGGCCACGTCAGCCGCGTGGCGTGGGGTCACTTTTCGGGTAGGCTGATACGGCGCTCATGCGAATTAGGTGGCTATGATGATTTTTAGACAGTTGTTTGATTCAGGGTCTTCGACTTACACGTATTTGCTAGCGGATGAGTCGACACGCGAAGCGGTGCTGATAGACCCCGTTTTTGAACAGGTGCTGCGGGACTCGGCGCTGATCAGTGAGCTTGGGCTCAAACTGCTCTGGGCACTCGATACACACTGTCATGCCGATCATGTCACGGGAGCCTGGCTGCTAAAGAGCCGTCTCGGTAGCCGGATCGGTATTTCGCGCGCGAGTGGCGCGGAGGGGGCGGATCGTCTTCTTGTTTCCGGCGATACCGTGTCGTTTGGCGCGCACCACCTCATGGTGCGTAGCACGCCCGGCCATACCAAGGGGTGTCTGAGCTTTGTGCTTGACGATCGCAGCAGGGCATTCACGGGCGATTGTTTGCTGATACGCGGTACCGGACGCACAGATTTTCAGCAAGGTGATGCGGGAATGATGTACCGCTCGGTGCATGAGGAGATCTTCTCGCTGCCCGATCAATGCCTGCTCTACCCCGGGCACGATTACCGAGGTCTGACCGTGACGAGCGTTGCCGAGGAGAAGGCCTTCAACCCCCGTTTGGGCGGTTCGGTGTCCAAGGAAGACTTTCTCGGTCACATGGCCAATTTGAAACTGGCGCATCCAAAGCAACTCGATATTGCCGTGCCGGCCAACTTGCGTTGCGGCGAGACGGAAAACGCCCATCTGGCCACCGCCAGTCCCCGTTGGGCACCGGTCACCTTCACCTTTGCAGGCAACTGGGAGATCCAGCCGCATGCACTGTATGAGTGTCATACGCCTTTGCAGCTGCTTGATGTTCGTGAGCCTGATGAATTCACGGGTCCACTCGGCCATATTCGTGGCGCGATTCTGATCCCCCTCGGTGAATTGTCTGCCCGGGTCGGCGAGCTCAAAGGCGATTGCCCGATCGTGGCGGTGTGCCATGCGGGTAGTCGCTCCGCTCAGGCGCTCAACATTCTCAGGCAGGCAGGCTTCACCGATCTAGCCAATGTGGCGGGCGGCATGGTGCGCTGGCGTGCCGAGGCGCATCCGGTTGAAGCGGCAAGCCATTAGGTCTGGCCTGTTTTAGGAGGAGCACTCAATGGATCACTTCACACCGATATCCGCGGCTATAGGCGGCATGCTGATTGGTCTGTCGGCGGTTATGCTGTGGCTAGGCATCGGCCGGATCGCCGGCATCAGCGGGATCCTAGGCTATCTGCCCACCGCGGGCGCAGGGGATCGAGCGTGGCGCGTGGCATTCCTTTTCGGCTTGATCGTCGCGCCGTTGGTGTATCGCGCTGCCGGCGGCGTCATGCCGCCCATGGCCGTGACGAGCTCCTCGGCCTATCTCATCCCCGGTGGTTTGCTCGTCGGCTTCGGTACGCGACTGGGTAGTGGCTGCACCAGTGGGCATGCCGTCTGCGGCATTGCGCGATTCTCGCGTCGCTCTCAAGTAGCGACTCTTATTTTTATGGTGTGCGGATTTGCCACCGTGTGTATCACCCGACATCTCTTAGGGGGTTGACCATCATGTCACGCACTCTCGTGGCGCTCGTCGCTGGTCTCCTGTTCGGTCTGGGCCTGATGGTGTCGCAGATGGTCAGTCCCGCGAAGGTATTGGGATTTCTCGACCTGACGGGCGATTGGGACCCTAGCCTGATATTCGTCATTCTTGGGGCGTTGCTGGTCGCCGCGGCGGGATACCGCCTCGGTGCCCTGAGGGGCGCGCCCGTCTATGCGTCCGCTTATAGTGCGCCCGGCCGGGGCAGTATCGATCGTCGTCTCATGATAGGCGCGGTGCTGTTCGGTATCGGCTGGGGGCTGGTTGGCTACTGTCCTGGTCCGGTCTTAGCTTCCGTCGCGCTGGGCAATTCGACGGCTTTGCTCTTTCTGGTTTGGATGCTCGTTGGCATGATCGCGTTCCGAGGCTTTGAGTGGTTAATCAGTCGGCGCGAACCGAAGACTTAGCCGCAGGGATTTTATGCGGGCCCTCACAGGGACTCTCCGCCGGACTGACTGGCTTTCGGGTGACCGACCGGCTTTAACTGGTCCAGTTCTGATGTCTGTTACGCAGCGATCTGAGTCGCGCTTATTTTCTTCACTGTCGTCAAACGCACCACCGTCGTCTCAGGTGCAGGTGGCCTATAGCCCAGTGCGCTATGCGGTCTGATTCGATTGTAATGCCATCGCCACTGCTCGATGATGACCTAAGCTTCTCGTGGTGCGTAGAAGATTTCACCGTCCAGTCACTCTTTCCTCAGTTTGCCATTAAAGCGCTCGCAGTCGCCATTCTCCCAAGGGCTGTAGGCATAATGTACGCCGTCTTCGTGCCAACCTGGGCTAGCCACTTCCTGAGTACCTTCGCGATCATCTCAGGCTCATAGTACGTTGTCGCTTTGAATGCATTCAGGCACACCACGCTCCACCATGACATCCGCGAAGAGATCGATCACATCGTTCGCACGGATCCGTCTAGCGGGGTAAACCGCCAAAGCTTTTTTGGTGTATTTTC
>CAIOZU010000018.1 GCA_903862885.1 uncultured Pseudomonadota bacterium | reverse complement strand
GGCTCTCTAAAAAATCAAAACCAATCTTCGCCTTGTAGTGCCCGTAGCTCTCAAGACTCGATAACGGTATACCAATCTTCGCCGCAATCTCCGTAATCGGCTTTAATGTCGCTTTCTGCGCAATCTCAATATCTGAAGGCACGAGCATTTCCCCTGATGAAGGCCCCTGATAGGAAGCCTGTTAGAACAAAAAAATTACCTGCATTAAATATATCAAATTAAGGCGACACCGATGGCGCCGCTTCATTAAATGAACGCAGCTGACGGGTGTTAACCAAGACCTCAGCCAGCACCGCACATTCGGCAGCACTGATCGTCTGAAGTCCGCCAGGAACCGCCCTCTGAATGGCCGCTTCGGTAATCACAAAGTCCATCAAAATATCGTGCGACTGTGGATCAGTGGTCTCCACTCGTGACAATTCAAACGCCAAGGCAATCGACAAGGGCTTTGGATTAAGCGCCGCCAGCGTACGATCAAAAAAACCACCGCCATAACCTAAGCGATCCCCTTGGCGACCGACACCAACCGCCGGTATCAAAAGCGCAGTGGGCCTTAACAGCGCAGTGCCATCAGGAACGGGCAAATCATATGCACCTTCCACCATCACGCAGCCTGGAAACCATTCTCGAAACGCCAGCGGCTGCGCCTTGGCAATCACCACGGGCAAAGCGGCTCTGGCGCCTTGCTTTAATAAGCGAGTGGCCAAAGGCCTCGCGTCGAACTCTGCTTGAAATGGCCAGCAAATACCGATCGTCAAGTGTTTCAGAATCGGAAACCCGCTAATCAGAAACGCCTCGATCGCTGCGCTCCAACGCGCATGATCAATCTGGGATGCCGCCATGCGGCGCGCAATCAGAGAGGCCCGTTCGGCTTTCCGCCAACGGGCCAGTTCAGGTGATAAAGCCATGTGTATAACTCCGAGCGCATTTTAACCGAAGACATGAGGCGTGAAATGGCTGGATGGCGACGATGCCCCTATATTCGTTCCACAGGGTGCGCCCAGTCTGCTGCTTGAGCCGGGCCGGGCAGATGCTTTCTGCTCTCAGCCAGGAGCTACCGCGGCTTACCGCCATTTTAGTGATCTCCGCGCACTGGGAAACGGGTGGATTTATTGGCGTGGCCGCCATAGCACAGCCAGTAACCATCCATGACTTCAGCGGCTTTCCGGATGCTTTATACGACATACGCTAGGGAGGGCCGGGAGCGCCCACTCAGGCAGACGCCACCCTAACGGCCCTGCAGGCTGCCCATTTGCCGAGTCGCGCGGATTCCACCCGTGACGTGGACCCCAGCGCATAGATCCCTCTATCACTGATGTGCGCTACCGCCGACATGCCCGTCTTCTAAGTCTCATGCCGCAACGCCAGACCGGGCTTCTACCGCGCCATCGGTCAAGCAGGCCCCGCTAAGCGAGCACGACATTCTGATCATGGGTCTGGAAGACCTCACCCATAATCTGCATGACGCGTTTTGATACGAGGTTTCCACACCCACCGATCCTTCAGTGGAAGCCCTTATGGCGTGGCTTGAACTCATCTTGGCCTATCATGACGTCTCCGCCTTCCTTGACTACCGACGCGAAGCGCCCTTCGGCCGCTTGCCTCATCCCTCTGTCGAACACCTCATGCCATTGTTCGTCGCATGGGGCGCCACCCCACCCACGCAGCGATTGCGCCGCGGCCATACCGGCACCACTTTCAGCGTCTTATCTATAGATACTTTATATTGCAGAAAAGTCAGTACTGATTTGAGACGCACCACGCAGCCCCTGCCGATATCAACCGGCATCATGAAATCTGCCAGGCTGCGTAGGAAAGCGGTGATGAAATCGAAGTCCTCTGAACAGCAAGCGCTTGCCGAGCGCTACCTATTTAATCGCCTCTCGCCATCTGAAGCCCGCGACTTCGAAAGCGACCTGCGCGAAGACCCGGCGCTTATTGATGCATTAGGTCTACCTGAGGTCGCGACGCGTGCGCTGAGCTTGCTCAGTCAACAACGACACCGGGCGTTACTGAGATCACCTGCGTGGCTCCATCGAACACCACCCCTCTGGTTGGTTCCCACCTTAGCCAGCGCTCTGTTATTGGTGAGCGCCGCCACCATCAGCCTCTACCGCAATCAGCAACTGCTGTTAGCCCAAGAAAAAATCGATCATCTTGAATTAGCTCGCGGACAAATTAAGCCACCTGAAAAGTCGCTGATCGTGCTTGCACCATTGGGTGGATCTGACTCCCACATTCCTACTTACCCAATTGGGTCACGTGAGACACCCACATTAGCCGAATTACGCATTGATCTCTCCCACGTAAAAAATAATCTTTTTCGAGTAGCCATTAAGCGCAGCGACGGCACGTACTGGGGCCGCTTTGACAATCTCTTAAAAGACACCAATGGCGCCATTCGGCTTGCGCTCAACTCTGGCGCTTTTACTACTGGCAGCTATGAGGCAACCGTTGAGTCGCTTGACTGGCGTGGGGAACCGAGCCTTACTGGCCAGATGATCCTAACAATCAACTGACCTTAGCCTTCTCGTAAGATCATTGCAGGTGGCGCACCGAGCACCGACCAGGTGGCGAGCGTCCCGGCTGTACCAACCAGTACAAGCCCAGACACGACGCCAATGATCCACACAGCCCCATCAAAACGATAAGGCAGATTAAATAAATAGACAGATAGCCACCAACCAGCAAGCGAAGCGGCAGAGGCGGCCAATACTCCCGCCAGTACGCCGATTGCCGCGAACTCAACTGCCACGCCTGTCAGCACCAACCGTTTACTTGCACCGAGGGTTCTCAGCAGCGCGCTCTCGAAGCGGCGCTCATATCGAGTGGCCTGAATAGCAGCAAACAACACCACAACGCCCGCTAATAAGGCAAAGACGAAGACACTCTGTACCGCCTCGGATGCTCTATCTACAATGTCTTTTACCTGCTGCAAGAGCTGCTGGACATCAAAAACGGTCACGCTTGGGAATAGCCGCACTAAGTCAGAAAGCATTAAGCGCTGATGAGAATCTAAATAGATGCTGGTCATGAAAGTGCCTGTCGATGCATCCAGCGTACCCGGCGAGAAAACCAAGAAAAAATTAGGTCTAAAGCCATCCCAACGCACCTTACGGACACTGGTCAGTTTCGCCACCAACGACTCGCCTGCAATATCAAATGTCAGTTGGTCTCCCAATTTTAAGTTCAGTGATTCCTGAAACTCGCTGGCCACTGACACCAAGGCTTGGTTAGAGGTGACACCGGACCACCAGCTACCTGAAGTCAGCTGATTATCCGGTGGTAAGTCTTTAGACCATGACAGATTTTGCTCTCGATCCGTAAAACGCTGCCCACGTTCTGTGGCGACTTTTCGATCGCTCATCCGCTGGCCGTTCACCGCGGTCAGCCGACCTCTCACCCACGGTGCAAACGTCGGCGGCGCCACACCCCGAGCAACCAAAAATTGATTAAGAGTAGATACCTGAGCGGGCGGGATATTGATCAGAAAATGGTTTGGTGCCGCGCTCGGTAAACTATGTTGCCACTCGCTCATAAGGTCCTGACGGACAACAATTAGAACTAACAACACGGTTAATCCAAGACCAAAAGCAACAACCTGGATCGCACTCTCATGCCCACGGCGCGCAACGTTAGCAAGCCCATAACGCCATGACACACCCGCAGCGCCACGAATCCCCTTAGTTACCTTCACTAAAGCACGACCGGCCACGTACAAAGTGGCACCGACCACGATCACTGCCGCACCCGCCTGGGCTGCCAAGACACGATCGCGGACGAGTCCATACAAAATGGCCGCGAGTGCGCTCGAGGCCATCAAGTAAGGCAGCCCAAATCGCAGTCGCGGTGCGGACAGGCGGTGGCTAAGTACGCGGGCGGGCGGCACTTGCTTAAGCTCCAAGAGCGGCGGCAGCGCAAATCCGAGCAAAAGGGTGATCGCTGTGCCTGTACACAGCCAAACCGGAGTCCATGCGGGGGGTGGCACGGACACTTTCATGATGTCTTTTAAAAGCCAACTCAGTCCCCACTGAGATAGGTAGCCGATCGCAACACCAACCAATGATGCCGTAACGGCGAGTAATATCAGCTCGCCCGCTGTGACCATCAGAATAAAGCGCTGGCTCGCACCCACACATTTCAGCAAAGCGGCAAAATCAAGATGTCCCAAAGCGAAGCGTCGAGCCGACATCGCGATGGCAACCGACGATAGAAGCAAGGTAATAAGCGCGGATAGGTTTAAAAAATGGCCTGCTCGGGTGATCGCGGACTGCATTTGATTATTTGAATCGACTGAACCAATGAGTCGCTGGCCCTCTTTTTTCTGATTATTTAGCCAAGCGCGGTATACAACGAGTCGCTCCGATGGCCCTGCAAACAGCACAGCCCATGTGGCGCGGCTGCCGGAGATTAAAAGATGAGTGCCCTCTAAATCAGACGTATTAATTAATAAGGTCGGCGCTAAATCAACAAACCCGGCGCCTTGATCCGGGCGATAGTCTAAGGACGCCGTGACTGCCAGAGTGCTATCTCCCAGCGTCAGCGTTCCACCGACCGGGATGCCTAGGCGAGTCAACAGCCGAGGATCGGCCCATACGGATCCAGGCGTAGGCCCACCCATCACTGATCGTGCCGGAGCAAACGGCTGTGGGGAAATCCGCAGAGCGCCCCGCAAGGGATAGGCCGACTCAGCAGCTATCACGGTCGCTAACTGACTACTGTCTCCAGAGAAAATCATACTAGAGAAGCTCACCGTAGCGGCCGTGCTAAGCCCCATCTCGCGAGCGCGTTGGCGGTAGACTTGATCCTGATCGAGCGGACGACCTGATTCTAGGCGAATATCCGCGGCAAGCACGACGTTGGCCTGCTCCTGAATCAGGCGTTCCATGCGGCTGGTGAGAAAACCCACAGACGACAGGGCAGCCAGCGCAGTCACTAGAGCAATAAACAGGATGCTTAGCTCACCACTGCGCACATCGCGCAGGAAAGATCTCCAGGTAAATCTCAGGGTGATCATCATTGGTGCACTCGTCTCAGAGCAGCCGACCTGCGTCGAGCTCGAGCACTCGATGGCAGCGGCTAGCTAATTCGCGATCATGAGTGACCAACACAAGGGTCGTTTGTGCTGAACGATTAAAAGCGAAAAGGAGCTCAATAATGCGAGCGCCAGTCACCGTGTCTAAATTCCCGGTAGGCTCATCGGCAAACAAGACATCCGGCTTACAAACGAAAGCTCTCGCCAATGCGACACGCTGCTGCTCGCCCCCGGAGAGCTGACGAGGATAATGGCTCATGCGCTCGTACAGCCCTACTTCTTTGAGCGCCTCTTGGGCCAAAGTACGGGCGTTGCGATCACCCGCAAGCTCTAGCGGCAACAAGACATTTTCTATAGCCGTCAGTGAGGGCAGCAGATGGAACGACTGAAACACAAAGCCCACATGCTGCGCCCGCAACGCGGCGCGCCCATCTTCATCTAAAGTGCTTAGGTCTTGGCCCATGAACCACACGCTGCCTGCCGTCGGTACATCAAGTCCTGCCAGTAGTGCGAGCAAAGTCGACTTGCCGGCCCCTGAGGGACCTACAATAGCCACCGCCTCACCGCGCATCATGCTAAAACTGACATCATTCACAATGGTCAGTGGCCCCTCCGGGCTGCTAACCTGCTTAGTAATGTGCCGCGACTCAATGACCTGCACCGGAGACTCCTAGGTAACGCCATTGCGCTATTTAATAACACTCATTTCCGTCTTTCTGCTCGTCACGGGCGCAGCGGTCGCGCCAGACGCGGCTCCGAGACGTCAAGTCACCTTACTGGTGCTAGGCGACTCTCTGAGTGCCGGCTACGGAATCACGCCCGCGGAAGGCTGGGTGACTCTGTTACAGCAACGTTTGAGCCGCCAAGAGTACGGAGTTGGCGTCATCAATGCCAGCGCCAGTGGAGAGACCAGCGCCGGCGGTGTGGCTCGCCTACCGCATCTCCTCGAGACACATCACCCGAAGTGGGTCATTATCGAACTCGGCGCTAATGACGGCCTCCGAGGCCTACCAACCAGTGAACTGCAGGCCAATTTGACAGCGCTCGTCAAAAGCGCCCAAGCGGCCGGAGCGACTGTTCTCCTAGTGGGCATTCACCTACCCACCAACTATGGCATACGTTACACGAAAGCTTTCGAAAGCACCTTCACTCAAGTGGCTGCCCAGCAGAATGTCGCCATTACGCCTAATCTTCTCGCCGCCGTCGCACTTGAAGATCGGAACTTTCAGGCAGATCATTTACATCCAACATCGTCGGTACAACCCCAGTTAATGGAAACTATCTGGCAACAGCTGCAGCCCCTTCTGAAGCCGCGATACACAGCACCTAGGTCGTAACGATGCACAGTCAATTCGCGTTACTTACTCAAAGACGCTTTCTGCCATTTTTCGTGACGCAGGCGCTCGGCGCTTTTAATGACAACGTTTACAAAAATGTTCTTGTTATTTTAGCGACTTATCACACAGCCCGTTACACCTCGATGGACTTAGGTCTCCTGACGAACCTAGCCGCTGGCTTATTTATTCTGCCTTACCTACTGTTCTCTGGACTCGCTGGCCAGCTATCAGACAAATATGACAAATCCATTATTCTAAGGACGGTCAAGGTATGCGAGCTCGCCATCATGGTCGTGGCCAGTGTTGGACTGGCTATGCACATGATAAGCATCCTGCTACTCGCCGTTTTCCTTATGGGCGCACACTCGACTTTTTTTGCGCCTGCCAAATACGGCTTGCTACCAGAAATCTTAGCGGAATCCGAATTAACGGGCGGCAACGCGCTGCTAGAAATGGGCACATTCATCTCTATCGTACTTGGCGCTTTGCTAGCTGGCATTTTGGCGACCGCCGACCAACTTCTACTAACAGTAAGCGTGTTAATGCTCATTGCGATAGCAGGGTTTATCGCAAGCCGCGCAATCCCTGTACTGACACCCATTGATCCACAACTGAAAATAGATTGGAACGTGATCCGCGCAACGCTCGCGAGCTTAAAAGTGACACGCCATGAGCCGCTGGTCCTGCGCGCAATTCTCGCCATCTCATGGTTCTGGCTTTTTGGCGTCGTCATGCTGACACATATACCCATGCTCGGCGCGCGTGTTCTACATGGAACGGAAGGCGTCGTTACTCTTCTGCTCGTTGGATTTTCTATCGGTATCGGCCTAGGCTCCTTAGCGTGCGAACGGATTACTGGGCGCGTTATTGATCTAGGGCTGGTGCCTTTCGGTACCCTCGGATTGTCTATTTTTTCATTCGACTTATATGCCGCGAGCTCCACTGAGTCGATAATGGCGCACATGTCGGCCATCGACTTTGTGACAGCCAGATTCGGTTTACGTATATTATTTGATGTTTTAATGATGGGCGTCTCCGGCGGGCTTTATATTGTTCCGCTGTATACGCTCATGACCCAAAAAAGTCCGGCGCGGGTGCGGTCACGTATTGTCAGCGCCAACAGCATTTGGAACGCGATTTTTATGGTCATCGGCTCACTACTCGGTGCAGCAGCACTGGCTCGTGGCTATTCCGTTCCCCAGTTAATCTTGGGTTTGAGCGTCATGAATTGCTTATTCGCTGTCTGGTTATTTTCAAAGACGCCGCAGTTTATAAAGCAATGCTATGCACTATGTGTACGGGCACGTCGATAGAGTAGTGCGGCGCTATCCAACACGCAGGGGGCATGACGTGACAGGGACAGTGATCCGGGAGATAAGAAGTCATGGATAAAATTTGGTTAAAGTCTTATCCCGCAGGGATCCCCTGGGAAATTGATCCCACTCGATACTCGTCGCTCGTACAGCTTTTTGAAGAGGCGGTGGCGCGTTATGCCACACGACCTGCTTATACCAATTTCGGACATACCCTGACATTTGCTGACCTGGATCAACTGAGCAATGCGTTTGCTGCCTGGCTACAGACAGAAGCCAAACTGGTGCGTGGCGATCGTGTTGCATTAATGATGCCTAATATCTTGCAGTACCCCGTTGCCCTATTCGGCGCACTACGAGCGGGTTTGTGTGTGGTTAATACCAATCCGCTCTATACAGCCAGAGAACTGCACTACCAGTTAAGAGACTCCGGAGCAAAAGCAATCATTGCTTTTGATAGTGCGGGAAAGGTGATCTGCGACGCCCTGGCCGGCACGGCCGTGGAACGCGTCATTCTCACTGGTATCGGCGACCTGCTCGGCTTCCTAAAGGGCGCTATCATTAATTTTGTGCGTCGCTATGTGCAGAGGCAGGTACCACCGCATACACTGCAGCAGTTCGATAAATTTTCGGCTGTGCTGGCGCTCGGACACACACTTCCGTTTCGGGCAGTGGATGTGGCCCCTGACGAGCTCGCGTTTTTGCAGTACACCGGCGGCACAACAGGCGTGTCGAAGGCCGCTATGTTGACTCAGCGCAACATGGTGGCTAACACCTTACAAGCAGACGCTTGGCTCAGCATGTTCACAGCGCGACGGCAAGAGCAGCAAGTCATAGTAGGCGCCTTACCTCTGTATCATATCTTTGCGCTCACTTCGATCGCTTTGCTATGGCTGCACCAAGGGGGTCATGCCATTCTTATTACTAATCCACGGGACATGCGTGGTTTTGTGAAGACGTTGATGAAGCATCACTGCACGGTTTACTACGGAGTGAACACTCTTTTTAACGGATTACTCAATACGCCTGGCTTCGAGAAAGTCAATTTTACAAACCTCCATTCTTGCGTGGCAGGGGGCATGGCGCTACAAAGCGTAGTAGCAGAAAAGTGGAAAGCGCTGACTGGCTGCACGCTGTCACAGGGCTGGGGTCTCACTGAGACATCGCCAGTGGCTACCACCATGCCGTTTGGCATAGACTTCAATCATTCCATCGGGCTGCCAGTGCCTTCAACCAGTATTTCAATTCGCGACGAGCAAGGGCAAGAGCTGCCAGTCGGCGCTGAGGGCGAGATCTGCGTGAAGGGCCCACAGGTCATGAAAGGCTATTGGCGTCAACCGGAAGAAACGGCCACCGTGATGTTGGCTGATGGCTGGCTTCGTACGGGTGACTTAGGTCGAATGGACCCACAAGGGTTCGTTTATTTAGATGACCGCAAAAAAGACATGATTGTGGTGAGTGGGTTTAAGGTATTTCCTAACGAGGTGGAAGGCGTGCTGGCACGTCATCCGGGTGTCTTGGAAGTGGCGGCAGTGGCGGAGCCCGATGTTCACTCGGGAGAGGCGGTTGCTGTTTTCGTGGTCAAAAAAGACCCCAAATTGACATCCGAAGCGCTTATCGCATACGCACATGAATCACTGACGTCTTATAAAGTACCTAAGCACATTTACTTCCGGGCGACACTACCGAAAACCAATGTAGGAAAAATACTGCGGCGTGCGCTACGCGATGAACTTGCTCAGACTGAGCGCGCAACTCACTAGATAGTTTTCTCAAGCACGACAAATTCTAGATCACGACGCTTTGGGATACCAAAGCGTGGTTCGTCATTTGGGAAAGGCTGACGCTCACCCGTCGGCTGATAACCGCGGCTTTCATACCACGCGATCAACTCAGCGCGAAGGCTAATAACGGTCATGCGTAGTCGGCGTGCCTGAAAGACTGATTGGACATAGTGCTCTGCAGCCAGCAGCAGCTGACCACCTAGGCCATGACGCTGGCGAGACGGCTCAATGCTGACCATACCTATATAGGCCCTGTCTGCTCGTATCCGTGACACGTGACAGCAGCCAAGGATCGATTGAGCCTCGCGAATCACGAGGACGGCGCTGCCCTCCGCAACAATCAGCTCCCGAAGACCTAACTCATCAATCCGCTGTCCATCAAGAAAGTCAGCCTCAGTGGTCCAGCCGATACGACTCGCTTCACCTCGGTAGGCGCCATTAACGAGCACGTTAAGCGCGGCGATATCATCTAAAGTCGCCACCGCCGGTGCGCCGGCGGCTCCAAAGGGCAGGGTCAAATCCATAAAATGGCGTAGGCGCTCATCATCTTGAAACGGCGGCTGCTAGCCCAAAGCCCGCCCACGTGGCGAGTAAGCAAGTGAGTATCGATAAAGACATATTGAGGAAGGCGCGAGCGGTTTCACCCGCCTGAAGAAGAGCAAAGGTCTGCAAACTGAATGAAGAAAAGGTCGTGTAGCCGCCGCAGAGACCGACCATGATGAAGTAGCGCACAAAGGTGCTGTCCGATAGGCGCACTTGATCCCAAGAAGCCCCCGCTGCCAGCCCAATAAGAAAGCTGCCAGACACGTTAATCAGCAAAATAGACCAAATAAAAGCGGATCCCACGGCCACACTGACTAGTTCGGCCACCCAGTACCGCAACAAGCTGCCGAGAGCGCCGCCCGCCGCGATGAGTAGCAGATTGATCATGCGCCCCACTCCTTGTTAAGCGTTAACAGGGGTTCACTCATCGTGGTATTGCGGTGACAGCTCATGAACCGCCGCGACCATAGCCGCGGCGTGTTCAGGCAGTACATCGGCGTGAATACCATGACCAAGATTAAAGACATGTCCAGAACCCGAACCGTAGCTTGCAAGCACATGACCCACCTCCTGACGAATGACGTCGGGTGGCGCGTAGAGCACCGAGGGATCAAGGTTGCCTTGCAGGGCGACACGGTCGCCCACGAGCTCTCGGGCAGTCGATAAGTCAGTGGTCCAATCAACACCTAGCGCATCAGCGCCACTGCCTGCCAACTCAGCAAGCCACTGACCACCGCCCTTAGTAAATAAAATCACCGGCACCCGCCTCCCGTCCTGCTCCTTAATAAGATCACGGACAATGGATGTCATATAGGCGAGAGAAAACTCACGATAAGCGCTCGGCGCCAACGCGCCGCCCCAGGTGTCAAAAATCATCACGGCTTGCGCACCAGCGAGAATCTGCGCGTTAAGATAATCTGTCGTGGCACGCGTTAGATGAGCGAGCAGTCGATGGAGGTCGGCAGGGGCGCCATACAACATCGCTTTAATTCGATCAAAGGTTTTACTAGAGCCTCCCTCAACCACATAGGTACCCACCGTCCACGGACTGCCTGCAAATCCGATCAACGGCACACGACCATTTAATTCGCGTCGGATCAGTTTCACCGCATCCATCACATAGCGGAGATCACGGTCAGGATCCAAATGCGGTAGCTGATCAATATCGCGAGGCGTACGAATCGGTCGATGGATGCGCGGACCCTCACCTGCCTCAAACTCAAGACCCAATCCCAAGGCATGGGGGATTGTTAGAATATCTGAGAACAGGATGGCAGCATCCAGTGGGTAACGCGCCAAAGGCTGCAGCGTGACCTCGCACGCATAGTCCGGCGTCGTACACAGCTGCAAAAAGCTTCCCGCTTTTGCACGCGTCGCACGATACTCTGGGAGATGTCGGCCGGCTTGACGCATCATCCATACCGGCGTTCGCGGCGTTGGCTGGCGCAGCAGAGCACGCAGCACTAAGTCATTATTTAATGAGGTCACGAGTCGCCTTACTGGACCGAATGGAAAGCGAGAATAGACGCTTGAATAGCCTCCGCTGCCGCTTTCGGGTCAGCAGCATCGCGGATAGGGCGACCCACCACAATATAGTCCGCACCCGCTGCAAACGCTTTTTCTACCGTCAGCACTCTTTTCTGATCATCATCTAGTCGGTTCTCTACAGGACGAATGCCTGGGGTCACCACCATCAGACGGTCTCCTAGCTCCCGTCGAATGGCTTCAGCCTCGATACCTGATGACACGACCCCTGCACAACCTGCCGCAAGCGCCCGCCGCGCACGCGAGATCACCAACTGCTGCACATCGCACTGAAAGCCGAGATCATCCAAATCTCCCCGATCCAGACTGGTTAAAACTGTCACGGCCAGTACTTTGACGTCCTTAGCGGCAGCGGCTGCCGCCTCCATGATGCTTTGGTTGCCGTGCACGGTTGCAAAAGTTACCCCCCGCCCATTGAGTCGGGAAACGGCGGCCGCCACGGTCGCTGGAATATCAAAAAACTTAAGGTCGACGAACACTCGTTTGCCGCGCGCGACCAACCAGTCAAGCAACTCAAAGTAACCGCCAGCCATCATCAGCTCGAGTCCGATCTTATAAAAAACCACTGAGTCCCCTAAGGTCTCAACCAGTGCACGGGCCGACTCGGCGCTTTGCACATCCATGGCGAAAATCAGTCGTTCACGTACAGGGATATTTTTCATGGCGGGATTATGCCTAGTCAGAGGCCGATTCGCGAGGGGTCGCTCAGCCCTGGGGTACGCGTGGGTCGTACAAGCGAGTGTGTTCTAGAATCGCGTAACGGTCCGTCATTCCAGCGATGTAGTCGGCTACCGCTCGCGCACGCCCCGCCAGGCCAGCGGTTGATTCAAGCAGCTGCGCTGTTGCCCGATGTTCATCGGGCAACAATCGCGGGTCTTGTGAGTAAGCGGAGAACAGCTCACGGACGACCCGCTGCGACTTGTTGGTCATACGAACAACTCGATAGTTCTGGTAAACATGCTCTCGCAAAAAGCGCTTCAACTGCTGATGTTCTTCCAAAACCCGTTCGCTGAAAGAAACGAGTCGCTGGCCAGCACCACGCACCGCATCTACGTGGGTAATTCGGTTTTCATCAAGACGTGCACGTGTGGTTTCTATTAAGTCAGTAGCCACTTCATTAATCATTCTTCGAATGACTTCATGAATTAGTTTACGAATCGTAATGTCAGGATATCGATCAATGACAGCGGCGTAATGACGAGAGAACAAAGCGACTTCACAGAGTTGTGAAGGAGTAATCACACCAGCACGCAATCCGTCGTCTACATCATGATTGTTGTAAGCCACTTCATCAGCTAAATTAGAAAGCTGCGCTTCTAGAGAAGGTTGAGTTCGTTGCAGAAACCGCTCACCCACATCGCCGAGCTCCGCGGCATTTTTTGCAGAGCAATGTTTCAAGATGCCTTCGCGGGCCTCAAACGTCAGATTAAGTCCGGGGAACTCAGCATACCGCTCTTCGAGTTCATCAACGGTACGTAACGACTGGAGATTGTGCTCGAAACCTCCGAAGTCACGCATACATTCATTTAACGCATCCTGCCCAGCATGGCCAAAGGGCGTGTGCCCTAAATCGTGAGCCAAACAGATCGCTTCACATAAGGGTTCATTGAGGCCTAAGGCGACGCTCACGGAGCGAGCGATCTGCGCGACCTCGAGCGAGTGCGTCAAACGCGTGCGGTATAAGTCGCCTTCATGGTTAACAAAGACTTGGGTTTTATAAACAAGACGACGGAACGCGGTTGAATGGACGATGCGATCGCGATCCCGCTGGTACTCACCTCGATAGCCCGCTGGCGCAGGTTCAAGATAGCGTCGGCCACGACTGCTTTGCTCATGGCTCGCATACGATGCAAGACCGTAATCTGGCGGTGGAATCGTATAGCCCATTAGGCGACCGCCTGCTGTAAGACGGATTGGAGCACCGCGGGATCATAGTCAGCCGTGACCACCGCCGCACCGACCTCCTTCAACAGGACAAGACGAACCCGTCCGGCAAGGACTTTCTTATCGAGCGCCATCAACTCCAGCGCGCGGGCAACACCCATCCGAGGCGCCTCAGTCGGTAGACCCGCGCGGATGAGCAACTCTCTCAGGCGAGTCACTTCTGGAGTCGACAAAAAACCAAGGCGTTCAGACATTTGTGCGGCTAGCAGCATGCCCGTCGCAACCGCTTCACCATGCAACCACTCACCATAGCCGGCAGCTGCTTCAATAGCGTGAGCAAACGTATGACCAAAATTGAGAAGCGCTCGGGGACCTGTCTCTCTTTCATCGAGAGAGACGATCTCAGCTTTGATCTGGCAAGAACGCTGGATGGCATGTGCCAGAGCGTCTTCGTTTCGAGTCAGCAACGCTGAAAGAGATGCATCAATCCAGTCAAGGAAGGTCGCATCATGGATTAAGCCGTACTTAATGACCTCAGCCAGACCCGCTCTCAGTTCTCGCTCTGGCAAAGTCGAGAGCGTTGAGAGATCGGCAATGACGCCAACCGGCTGATGGAATGCACCAATGAGATTTTTTCCCGCTGGATGATTCACGGCGGTCTTACCACCGACTGACGAATCGACCTGCGCCAGCAAGGTAGTCGGCAGCTGCAGAACATCAATGCCACGTGCCCATGTCGCAGCAGCAAATCCCGCAATGTCACCGATCACACCACCACCCAGGGCAATGACTGCGCCGTCGCGAGATACTTTAGCGGCCGCCAGCGCATCGTACACTAGCCCCAAAGTGGCCTGCGTCTTGTAACTCTCGCCATCGGGTAATACGCACACGGCGCACGAGCGCCCCCCCAGCGCTGTCTGGACGAGCGCCAAGTACAGAGGCGCGATCGTTTGGTTGGTCACCACCAGTAGCGGCCCCGCTGGCAAAGCCGCTTCAACGATCGCGCGCTGAGCCAGCAGTCCGGCTCCAATGTGAATCGGATAGCTGCGGGTGCCCAAGTCGATCTTGATGGTATGACGGGGTTTATTCACGGAATGAACGATAACAAGAACTGGCACTCGGGTGGCGACCAAACAACGATGCCACAACAACCGGCTAACCGGGCCGGCTAAGAGCGCTGCAGTCCACTCGAAAGAAGTAGTAAAAAATGATAAAAATCAGTTATTTATGTTTTTTCTGCCAGACCAGCACCTAAACCTCGTCGTCAGCTAGCTCGGCCCCTCGGCAGGCACGAGCGCGACAATGTGTTTAGCCACGTCGAGAACTCGCCGACGGTCAGTCGACACCACGCCATGCGCAAGCGCCAAGTAAATAGGCTCCCTCACCGCCATCAGTTCAGCGAGGCGGGTGGCGGGATCGGCATGCAGCAACAGCGGACGATGCCGTCCGCGTTGAGTGCGCTTGACCTGCTCGGCAATAGACGCCTGCAAGTAGACCACGGTACCGCGTTCACGCAGCCAAGCCTGATTCTCAGGAAGCAAAATAGCGCCCCCGCCTGTGGCCAGCACCACCCCATCCAAAAGAGTCAAATCCGCCAAGGCCTCGCGCTCGCGCTCGCGAAATCCCGCCTCACCCTCTTTTTCAAAAATGAACGGGATATCGACCCCCGTGCGCCGCTCAATCTCCGCGTCACTGTCAATGAACCGCAGCTTCAACAGGCGAGCCAATGCTTTGCCCACGGCCGACTTACCCGATCCCATCGGACCAATGAGAAAGATGCGCCGAGGATGAATCGGTGAGATATCAGACGAGGTCAAGGGTCCAGCCATGGCAACAGTGTAAACGCTAGCACCAGAAACGAAAACGGCCACCCAAAAGGGTGGCCGCGAAGGATCGTCTCACGCGCTGTAATTAATTAGGATCGTTACACGTAGCAGCTTGACCAAACGGGCTCACCATGCCGGGCGGGTTGATGGTGGCAGTCGAAAAATCGCTGGCTGCACCAGGCAGCAGAAAGGTCGACGTCTTGGTACTCTGTGTCCCCTGCACTGCGGTGGTCGCGATCAACTCGACCGTCACATACCCCGCATGATCCTTAGGATAGGTCACGGTCAACAGCAGCTCCCCAGCCGCATTCGTCGTTCCAGACACCGGCGTCACCGAGGCGACATTGCCCGGATCTAAACGGTTATTCCCGTTGAAATCCTCTCCCACCTGCAAAATACCATCAAAGTTTATGTCTTCATTCGGGCACGCGGCCGGCGTACTAGGTACCGTCACCCAAGTCGCAAAGAACTGACGGGCGCCCTTCACATAGTTTACTGGCAACACCTGCGCAGTCACCGATGCGTTAGGCACTGCCGCACCTTGGGAATCCAACGCGAGCACTGCGAACTGCAGCGCGTAGGTGGCGGCGTCCGGCGCAGACACGGTATTACCCGTACCCAACGATAAGAACACGGTCTGACCCCCCACCGTCAAGGTTGTCTGGCCTGTGACTGAAGGGGAGGTGCCTGGGACTGCAGCGGTGATCGTCACACCACCAGCGGCACTGGTGGTCGAGCCGGCGGTGTACACCACCGTTGCCTCACCCTGAGAATTCGTACTGGCCTGGGATGCGGCCAAGGTTCCACCCGTCACGTCAACCAATGAGAAATTCACTGGCTGGTTCGCAACCAGATTGTTATTGGCATCTCGAAGCGTCGCCGTGATGGTGCTTTGGCCACTTGTCGTAACCGCTGCAGGACTCGCCTGGACTGCTATCTGCGTCGGCGTCGTGGCCAAGAACGTTAAGGTCGCTTGCGCTGACGCGCCACCCGCTGTCGCTGTCACCAGCCCACCACCGGCTGTCAGTGACTGAATAGTCACACTGGCCACGCCATTTGCATCCGTCGTCGCCGACGCCGCACTCAATGTGCCGCGCGTCGCAGAGAACGTGACCGTCTGCCCCACGACTGCCGCACCCCCATTGAGCGAGGTGACCGTAATAGTAACGTCTGTTCCGATAGTCGCCGTGGCGGCTGACGCACTGACTGTAAAATTAGTGCTGCTCACATTAAGCGCTGCACTGGCCGTTGCGCCCAAGGCGCTGACGGTCAACCGATCCGAGCCTGATATGCTCGCCGTCACCGGGAACGTCGCTTTACCATTGGCGCCCGTGGTGACCGATGTCGGCACGGTGTTACCGAGCGCCGAAGAAATCGATACGGCCCCGGCAATGCCGGCACCGTTTGAATCTAATAGTTGCAAGCTGTAGGTCGTGGATGCGCCGAGTGACAGCTGATTAACACCCGTGACAGACAGGGACGTACCCACCACGTCCACCGTGACCGTGCCAGTGCCAGCAGTGGCGCCTGCGGTGGCGGTGACCGTGATACTCCGATTCGTTAAATCGGTGCCTGAACTCAACGTCGCTTGCACCACGCCGCTGGCATTGGTAACGCAAGGACTCACGCTGCAGCTGACGACGCCGCTGCTAGCCGCAAACACGACCGTCGCGCCCGCGACTGCATTGTTGCTTTTATCAACGACCACCGCTGATATCTGTGCCGACGTAGGGGCCGTCACCGTGGTTGCTAAGGCGGGTGTTCCCGTCACGTTACTGTTTGATGCAATCTGCAGAGCGGACGTTGCAAGACTGATGGACGCCGCGGTCGATGTGACCTTCGGAACGGTACTCCCTGTCAGCGTATTGGTTCCGCCACCGCAAGCTACCAGGCCAAGCGCCAAGAGCGCACTCGCGGCCAGATATTTTAAACTATTCATGTCATTGACTCCGAAGCTATGTGCACGCCGCGTGTAAAAATAAGCCCTTACAGAGTTGCGCCTTCGCGCAAAATCTTGGGCGTCACAAAGATCAGCAATTCATCTTTGTTAAGCGTCTTGGTTTGATTGTTAAACAGGTGGCCGAGCAGTGGGATGTCTCCCAGCAGGGGCACTTTCTTCTCTTGGGTGCTCTTGGTGGTTGCCAAGATGCCACCCAGAACCACCGTCTGACCATCATTGACTAGCACCTGTGTAGAAATAGAGCGCGTGTCGATCGCTGGTACCTGGCCGCCGGTCGCGCTGCTTACCAATTGTCCGACCGTGTCGTTTGACACCGTCAGATCAAGAATCACCCGATTGTCTGGTGTGATCTGTGGCTTCACTTTAAGTGACAGCACCGCCTTCTTAAATTGCGTTGTTGTAGCGCCTGAGGAGGCAGACTCTTGGTAAGGAATTTCTTGACCCTGTTCAATAGTCGCTTCTTTCTGGTTGGAAGTAATGACCCGTGGCGCAGACACGATCTCTGCACGATCCTCTGCCTGCGCGGCCGATAGCTCGAGGTCAACCAGAAAGTTGCCACTCAATATCGACGCGCCGATACTGCCAGCGGCATTGGCGACCGGCATGTTGACGTTATAGCGGCTCAGGTAGTTCGAGCTGCTGGTCGGCACTTGCACCGGGAACGCTGAGCCGTTGGCATTTAAGTTACTAATGCCAGAGTTAATGATGCCGTTAGCCGCACTGGCACTGCCAGAAACAGCCAGCAACCCATTACTGCCATTTGCTTTCACAGACGTCGTACCGAGAATGGCACCAAGCTGTCGATTGAAATCATCATTGACGATCACAATGCGTGACTCAATGAGAACTTGTCGCACTGGGATATCAAGCGTCGCGACTAAGCGTCGGATGTCAGTTAAACGATCCGCCGTCTCGTGGAGCAATAGCGTATTCGTGCGCTCATCCAACGCGACGCTGCCGCGCGGCGATAACAGGGTATTTCCAGACTTACCCTTAATGAGCGAGGCCAGATCGGAAGCCTTCGCATAATTTACTTGCAGGAACTCAGAGCGCAAGGGCGAAAGGTCTTCAACGTCCTTACTGGCTTGCAGATCTGCTTTTTCACGGCTTGCAAGCTCGGTTGCAGGACCAACGAGAATCACGTTGTCGCGGCGACGCATCGCAAGGCCCTTGGTGCGCATAACGATATCAAGCGCCTGGTCCCAGGGGACATTTTGCAGACGCAAGGTGACGCTGCCGGTGACAGAGTCACTGACGACGATGTTTTGACCGCTGGTGTCCGCCAACAGCTGGAGCACGGCACGGACGTCAATATCTTGGAAGTTAAGCGTTAAGCGCTCGCCGGTATATTCTTTCTTTTCATCTGCGATAGCCGCCTTCGCGACTTTCGCGCGGACTTCGATCACATAGGTATTATCTGTTTGATAAGCCATTTGCTCGAAGTCACCGGTTGCCGAGATCACGAGTCGTGGGTTGCCATCAACCCGCGTCACATCAATGGTGTTCACCGGTGTCGCAAAGTCGCCCACCTCATATCGCTTGAGCTGATCCGATGTCATCTTAGTGCCGAGGAAATCAACGAGCACCTGCTGGCCCTGCTGAGTCACGTTGACGGCTGTTTTTGCGTCACTGAGCGCGACAATGACGCGGCCAGTGCCATCGGTGGCGCGCCGAAAGTCGACGCCGTTTAAACTGTGCTCGCCTGAGGAAACGCTCGCCGTCTGAGCCGTCGCCGCTGACGAGGTCTCAACAGCGGGAGCGGTCACCTTGGCCGCGACCCGGCTGGTGCCTACCGTGATGGTAATCGTGTTGTTATCAACGTGCGTTTCATAGGGCGCTAGCGCGTCCATATTCATCACAAGCCGAGTACGTCCTTTTGCCTCACCGGCAACTACCGTGTCGATGCCGGCAGACTTCACGTCAATGCGGCGTTGCGCGAGAGCCAGAGATACCCCCGGCAGATCCATCGAAATGCGCGCGGGTTTATCTATAGTGAACATCAAAGGCTCAGGCGCAGGACCCGACAGATGCAGCGTGAGCTGCACTTGACTTGTCGAGAGCGTCGAGACGTCGACAGACTCCAAGTTGATGGCGGCGGCCTGCGCGAAGCTGAGCTTCGGTGAGCAGACCAGCACGAGAGCCAGTGCAGCTAAGCCAAGCGCGAAGCTCGGTCGGCGCAGTGCAACGGTGACAGGCCCTTTATTGGCGTTCATTCCCAGTACTCCAGGTAACAATCAGTGGGCCGCGAGTGTGATCAGAGCGGGGCGTTCTACGTAAGCGCCCATTCCGTCTGGCACGATCTCGACGACAGTGATTTTCGAATCAGTGATAGAGAGGATCTTTCCATCATTTTGGCCGACGTAGTTGCCGACCGCCACGCGATGGACAAGGCCATCCTTTGACTGAATCAAGCCATACGCGCGCTCTTTAAGACGCAAGGTACCAACCATCTTCAGCGTATCGAGCGAGAAGCCCTCGAGAAATTCTCGATTGCGGTGCGCATCAGGTCGAATGCCGCCACTACCATTCGCCATAACAAGGCTAGGGGCAAAAGGCGAGCGCAATCCGGTGGGGTCATACACAAATGACTCATAGGGCTCCATCTGCTGCAGAGGAGTGATATGCGAGCCGGGTCGTTTTTTCTTTTCTGCGAGTAACTGTTTTAGATCAGAGGTGTTGCCACCGCACGCGCTCAGGCCCATCGTGAGCATGGCAGCAACTGCAGTGAGCACCATCAACTTTATAGGGCGGATCACGGCTGAGCTCCCGGGGTCATTTGGCCGCGAGCGCTGCCCTTGTTTTTCTCGCTAGGTGCTAGCTCGGCATCATCTAAGTAGCGGTAGGTCTTTGCGGTCACGTCGAGCGTCAGACGATCTGACCCAGTGTTTTGCGTATCCCCAGAGATCGCGATGTCATGCAAGGTGACAATCCGAGGCAGGGCGGCAATGCCACTGACAAAGGCACCAAACTGGTGATAGGAACCTGTGAGCCGGATTTTAATCGGCAACTCCGCATAGAAGTCCTTGCGGACTTCGGGCGCTGGCTGAAATAAACGCTCCTGAAGTCCAGCACCTAAGCCGGTCTGGGAAATATCCACTAATAAGCTAGGCACTTCCGTGCGTCCAGGGAGCTGCCTCAGCATGGCTCCAAACGAGCGCTCCATTTCAGCCAACTGTGCTTTATAGGCATCAATATTGGCGGCTTTTCGCTGCTTTTCGTCGAATACCTGCAGCAAACTGGTTTCTTCATTACGTGCTTTATCTAGCTCAGGCATCTGTGATTGATAAGGCACAAAGTAGATGGCCGCGATACTGAGCACCACGAATAAGATAATTAACGCGATCAGGCGGAACTGTAGCGGCCAACGGCCCACATCCCGCGTATCGAGCGTCTTAAGTTCTTCTATGAAAGTCATGGTGCAGCCGCCCCAGCTGGACGCACTAGCGGTCCTGGCTTTTTCTCGGTGACGACGGGTTCGAGGCTACGCTGCGTGACAAACAGCGTAAAGTCGGAGCCCTGCGCACCCGATTTGATGGTTTCAATGACTTGTAGCTCTGGATTGGTGAGCCACGTGGAGTCTTCTACGTTCCGCATGAATGTCGACACGCGCGTAGAAGACTGTGCGAGCCCCTTCAGCTCAATCCGTTTATCGGTTTGCTTGACGGCGGTCAGTGACACGCCATCCGGTAGCGTACGCACCAGTTGATCGAAGACGTGCACGACTTCAGGACGACTCCGCTGAAGACGGGTAATGATGGCCATACGGGCGTCAAGACGCCGTTTCTGTTCCTCAAGCCCCAATATCTCGGCGATTTGCTTATCCAACTCCGCGACTTCACGCTTAAGTAGCGCATTTCGCTCATTTTGTCGGTCAATGGCGCTGCTGAATCCCCAACTGACAAACAGCGTGACGGCGGCGGCAGCAAAGACCGTGCCGATGACGCCGACACCGAACTCGCGCCGATTGAGAGCGCGCTCGGTTTCGCGCCACGGTAATAGATTGATGCTTGGCATCAGTCGAAACTCCTCAGCGCCAGGCCGCAAGCGGTCAGCAGTGCCGTGGAATCACGATGCACGCCAAGCGCTTTGGCTCGAGCAGAAATCTTCATCTGACCCAGCGGATCACCGCGCTCTGCGGGAATACCCACTCGACTGGTGATGACCTCAGGGACACCGGCGATATTTGCACATCCACCGCACACTAGAATCTGTTCAGGCTGCTCTCGGCCGGAGCCGGACGCCAAGTAAAATTGCAGGCTTCGACTGACTTGACTGGTCATGTCGTCAATGAAGGGGTCCAGCACTTCCGGCTGATAGTTAGCGGGCAGCCCACCTTCTTTTTTAGCGCGGCCGGCGTCTTCCATCGACAAGCCATAGGTTCGCATGATTTCTTCGGTGAGCTGTTGGCCACCGAAGGCAAAGTCGCGGGTGTAAATCACCCGCAAGTTACGTAAAACACTAAACGTGGTGCTACTCGCGCCGAAATCCAATACGGCAATGGTGCGTCCCAGACCGCCATCTAACATCTGGTGGGTCATGAGCTGGCAAGCACGCTCCAGTGTGAAAGCCTCCACATCGACGATTTTTGCCGTCAGGCCGGCAGCGGCCACGGCCGCTTGGCGTAATTCAATATTTTCGGTGCGGGTGGCCACTAGCAAGACGTCTTGGCTGCCAGGGTCTTTGTCGGAAGGCCCCATGACCTCGTAGTCATAGCTCACCTCTTCCATGGGGAAGGGGATGTATTGATCAGCTTGTAAGGCCACTTGGGCTTCGAGATCGCGCCCCTGCAGATCTTTCGGCATCTGGATCACTTTCGTGATGGCGGCGTCACTGGAGATGGCCACTGCGGCGTACTTTGAGCGCACGCCACTGCGGCGGATCGCGCGCTCAATGGCCTCACCGACCACCATCGGATCTAAAATTGCCTTTTCGCTGACGCCTGCGTGCGGCGTGGCTTCTGCAGCGTAACTTTCAACACGATACTCGTCGCCATCGCGAGACAGCTCAATGAGCTTCACGGATGACGTCGTGATGTCGAGGCCGATCAAAGGCACCGATTGCGACCCAAATGGCCAAGCAATTTGCGGCGGGAAAAACTTCATAAATCCCTTTCTTTTACAAGCCTTTGTAAGGCTTTTTCGCTGCGTTACTTGCGATACTGTCGCTGACTTTATAGGAACGCTATTTAGCAAAGCGTGAAGGTGGTCACGATTCGTCGGGGTAATTCAGAACCGCCGTCGCGCTGAGTCAGTCTGCAGGAGCAATCGATACGCTATAAAACATCTGAAAATCAAAGGATTGAATGCAAACTGGCGTTCCCGGGCATAATCGGAACCTTCAGCTCACTTATTTAGGCGAACGGTCGGTGCCAGCAGTTTCTCAACGAATTATTAAGTGGGCGAGCCTTGCGGTGGCGGCACTGACGCTGGTCTTGTGTATAGGCGCTGTCATCAGCTACGCCATTTTGGCGCCCGGCCTACCCGATGTGGCAACGCTTCGGGATATCCAAATGCAGGTACCCCTTCGCGTTTACAGCCGCGACGGGCGGCTCATGGCACAAATTGGCGAGCAACGGCGCACCCCGGTTCGCTTTGCAGAGGTGCCGCCACCGCTGGTACATGCTTTCTTAGCGGCGGAAGATGATCGCTTCTTTAGTCACAGTGGTATCGATGCGCCCAGCCTACTGCGGGCCTTCATCGTGACCGCTGCGGCCGGCGAAGCCCGCCAGGGTGGCAGTACCATCACCATGCAATTGGCCCGGAATATGTTTTTGGGCCCAGAAAAGCATCTGGCTCGTAAGCTTCGAGAGATTCTGCTGGCACTGCGGATCGAGCATCAGTTTTCTAAAGAAGAAATCCTGACCCTCTATCTAAATAAAATATTTTTAGGCGAGCGAGCCTACGGAGTGGCAGCGGCGGCAGATGTCTACTACGGAAAAACCCTGTCCGAATTGACACTTGCCGAGATGGCCACCATCGCAAGCCTGCCTAAGGCGCCCTCGAGCTTAAATCCGATCGCCAACCCTGAACGGGCACGTCAAAGACGCTCTTATGTCCTACGGCGCATGCTGGACATTGGATATATCACGCAGCGTGAGTATGACACCGCGAATACAGCCTCCATTGAGACGACTGAACACGGGCCCAGAGTGGAAGTGGCCGCTCCTTTTATAGCGGAAATGGTCCGAGCTCAGCTTGCCCCCAAGTTTGGCGAGTCGCTCTACACCGCGGGCATTCAAGTCATCACCACCATCGATAGTCGCTTACAACGGTCTGCCGACTGGTCGCTGCGCGCGGCTCTCCTCGAATATGACCGGCGTCATGGTTGGCGTGGTGCCAGCGGCCACAGTGCGCAGCTGCCTGCTAACCCGCATGCGGCCACACAGATGCTGGAGCATTTCAATGAGATCGGCGGGCTCATCCCGGCCATTGTCGTCAAACAAACAGACAAAACAGTGACGGCCTTTGCTAAGGATGGTCGTTCCTATGATATTCCGTGGGAGACGGGCTTGAGTTGGGCGCACGCTGCCGACCGACCCGGCACGAGCCCCCATTCCACCGCAGACATCGTGGTGACCGGGGATGTGGTGTATCTACAGCCATCAACGGGAAGCGCCGCCTTGCTGGCCCAAGTACCATTGGTTCAAGGATCTTTTGTTTCGCTCGATCCTCAAGATGGCGCCATCACCGCGCTGGCGGGTGGATTTGATTTTTATACCAGTAAATTCAACCGCACGGTGCAAGCCAAAAGACAGCCTGGCTCAAGCTTCAAACCATTCATTTATTCTGCAGCCTTAGAACAGGGCTTTACGCCCGCCACCATTATCCTTGACGCCCCTTTGGTCCTAGGCAGTGGCAGTGACGAAATGTGGCGGCCCGAAAATGACTCTAAGATATTTTACGGACCCACACGTCTACGCGATGCGTTAGCACGTTCCAGAAATCTAGTATCGATTCGAATTCTGCGTTCCATCGGCGTTGATTATGCAATCGACTATGCCTCTCGATTTGGTTTTAATGGGGACAGCCTGCCACACAATCTCACGCTGGCCTTAGGCACTGCGCAGATTTCTCCTCTCGAACTCACCACTGGCTTTGCGGTCTTTGCCAATGGCGGCTTTCGCGTAGAGCCGTATTTAATTGATCGCCTTCTTGATGCTAACGGCCATCTTTTAGAGGCAGCTGATCCGCGTGTAGCCTGTCAAGAGTGTGCGACACCAATTGAGTCGCCTCGCGTAAGCTCTGGCGACGCGCCGACCCAGTCAGTAAGCGCCGATACGTCCAGTGATGCCATAAGGCTTACCGGCGATCACTTGAGCGGCAGTGTTTTTTCAGCAACCCCAAACACTGCGGGCATTACCCGAAAAAGTGATCTCGGTATCAATACGATGACGGTGCCCCACCGATTGGCACCTAGAGTGATTTCTGCCGCCAATGCCTACATCATGACGGACTTAATGCGTGATGTGATTCGCCGTGGCACTGGTCGTCGCGCCATGTCCCTCAAGCGAGATGATATTGCGGGCAAAACAGGCACAACAAATGACCACCGGGACACCTGGTTCACAGGCTTTAATGCCGACATCGTGGCCGGCGCTTGGGTCGGCTTTGATCAAGAGCGCTCTTTAGGTGCTGGCGAGGAGGGGGGGCATACTGCCCTGCCCATGTGGGTGTACTTTATGGGCGAAGCCTTAAGTCATCGCCCAGCGCACCGTTTATCGCAACCCGAGGACGTTATCAGCGCGCGCGTATCTCCCACCAGTGGCGCTCTCAGCGGCCCCAATGATCCAGATGCCGTGTTCGAGCTCTTTTTAGCCGGTCACTTACCCGACAGCGGCGGCCTCAGCCATAAGGGACTCCCAACGGGGGGCAATCAGCGCTCTACCACAGGCGAAGAGCCCATCTTTTAGACCACGCGGTGTGGATGTCAGATCGACTATGCTAATAGCGTAAATAGATGCAGGGCTGACTGATGTCCCGACCTAGAGCAATACGAGGTGGTGATATACGCCGCGCGCTTGCCCAAGAGACCGCGAGGCTCATGGCTGAGCACGGTATTGAAGATCATTCATTTGCTAAACGAAAAGCGGCGGCGCGCTTTGGAATGACCGAGACCTCTCCTTTGCCAACAAACAGCGAGGTCGATAGTGCACTCGCTGAGTACCAACGACTGTTTGCCGCGCCCGACCATCGACAGACGTTGAATGCGCAGCGCTTATGTGCCGTAGAGGCCATGCGCTTACTGCAGCGATTTAACCCTAAACTCGTCGGGCCGATTCTCAATGGCTCAGCGACACCGCATCAGACCATTACACTTCACCTATTCTCTGACTCGGTTGAGGCCGTCAGCATCGAGTTGATAGATCGAAAAGTGCCGTACCGTCTCACAGAGCAACAAATAAAAATGAGCAGGGAGCGGCAGCAACGGTGCCCTGTCGTTTGTTTTAGTTGTTTTGAATTCTCTATCGAAGCCATTGTCTTCCCTACCGATGGTGATCGGCAGGCACCTTTGTCTGCCATTGACGGTCGCCCCATGCGACGCGGCACTCTGTCAGAGGTAATAAAGCTTCTAGGCCCGCACGTTTAGCCGACGACCGCTTGGGCGATGCTCATCCCAAATCAGGTATAAGCCACCGGTCATCACGATCGCCGCTCCGAGTAAAACATGCAGCGATGGCGTGATAGCGAAGACAAAATAATCCAAGGCCAAGCCCCATATCAGCGCGCTGTATTCAAAAGGCGTGACCGTAGCGGCCGGTGCCAGCTGAAATGCGCGCGTTAAAAAGTATTGCCCTAAGGCGCCGGTGATGCCAATCATGGCAAGAATCCATGCATGCGCAGGCACCATCGGCTGCCAACCGGGGGCGGCGAGAACACTGGCCAGCACAGCGACACCGAGTAGATTCCACGATACCAGCGCGTAACCCGAATCCGTACGACCGAGCACACGAATCGAGAGAATGCTCACGGCATAGCAGATCGCTGAGGCTGCTGCCGCGAGCCCACCTAAGGACAGGAGGCCGCGGCCGTGAGGCTGTAAGGCGATCAAGACACCGATCATCCCCACGGCAATCGCAATCCACCGCCGGACTGGCACAGGCTCTTTTAGAAAGATACGTGACAGAGCGGCTACCATTAAAGGCGCGCTCATATAAATCGCGTACGTATCAGTCAGACCTTGAACGGACACCGAGTAGATAAAAGTCACCAGCATCACAATGGCAAGCACAATACGCACAAAGTAAAGCGCATGGTTATGAACGCGAAGGGCCCGCCAGTGATTTCCCAAAGCAAGCGTTAGCAATATAAACGGCAGTGATGACAGTGCGCGCAATGCAGTGACCTGCATCGGCGGATAGAATGTAGAGATTCTCTTGAGACCGGCGTCCATAAAAGAAAACAGCAAAACTCCCAGCAACATTCGGCCGATTGCTTTGAGGTTGGCCGTCTGCAATGGAAATCCTAAAGGGCTGGCAATCGGGTGCAGTCGCTCTAATTAAAGCGTTAGCGAGTATGAATATCGGTATACACGCGGCTCGTGGGGCCTGTATAGAGCTGCCGTGGGCGTCCGATCTTCATCGCCGGATCAGCAATCATTTCTTGCCAATGGGCGACCCATCCAGCCGTTCGGGCAATCGCAAACATCACCGTAAACATGGAGCGTGGGATACCGATAGCACTGTAGATAATGCCGGAATAGAAATCGACATTTGGATACAGCTTGCGTGACACGAAGTATTCGTCGTTTAACGCCACTTCTTCTAGGCGAAGCGCCAGCTCAAATAACGGATTATCACTTCGCCCCAAGGTCTTCAGTACAGCGTGACACGTTTCCCTAATGATCTTGGCGCGCGGGTCAAAGTTTTTATAGACACGATGACCGAAGCCCATGAGCTTAGTATGATCCTGTTTATCTTTAACTCGAGCCAAAAACTTCGGGATAGCATCAGCGGTACCAATCTCTTCCAACATTTGCAGAACCGCCTCGTTGGCACCGCCATGCGAGGGCCCCCACAAGGCGGCTACACCAGCAGACATGGCGGCGTACGGATTAGTACCGGTACTACCCGCCAGTCGGACAGTTGACGTGCTGGCATTTTGCTCATGATCTGCGTGCAAAATAAGCAACAAGTCGAGCGCTTTGGCTGCCATCGGATGGATCTGCAACTCTTCGCTCGGCACGGCAAAGAACATATTGAGCAGGTTAGCGCCGTAGCTCAACGAGTTTTGAGGATAGATAAACGGCTGGCCGAGCATGTGCTTGTAAGCGGCCGCAGCGATGGTTGGCATCTTAGCGAGAATGCGGTGGGCCACAATCTCGCGATGCCGCGGGTTATAAATATCCAACGAGTCGTGATAGAAGCCAGCGAGAGAGGCGACCACCGCGGAAACTTGCGCCATGGGATGGGCGTCATAGTGGAAGCCATTAAAGAAGCGCAGCAGCGATTCATTGATCATCGTGTGGCGAGTGATATTGTTCTGCCACTCGGTCAACTGGGTCGTGTCCGGCAACTCGCCATAAATAAGTAAGTAGGCGACTTCTAGGAAGGTGCTTTTGGCAGCCAACTGCTCTACGGGGTAGCCTCGATAGAGCAAAATCCCCTTGTCACCATCGATGTAGGTGATTTTCGATTCGCAGGCGGCGGTCGACATGAAGCCTGGATCGTAGGTGAATACTCCGTGATCTTTGGCCAATGGAGCGATGTTGAGCACATCAGGGCCAACGGTCGGGTGTAGGGCTTCAAGAGAACTGCTCTTACCCGTGCTGTCATCGGTCAACGTGAAGGTACGAATCGTCATGGAATACCCTTTGAGTGCGGGCAGATTGTCATGCGACGGCCCAAGAATCAAGGATAAAACGATCAGGCGCACAGATGAAAACGCCCGGCAGGGCCGGGCGTTCTTGATTCCACACAGGCTTTAAGACAATTAGCTGGCGGGGGTTTGCGCTGCGTATTTCTTACGAAAGCGATCCACGCGACCGCCGGTGTCCACCACTTTTTGCTTCCCCGTGTAAAAAGGGTGGCAAGCGGAACAGACTTCGACACTGAGATCAGAGCCTAACGTGGAGCCGGTCTCAAATTTGTTGCCGCAGCTGCAAACAACGTTAATCGAGGTGTAAGCGGGGTGTATTTCAGGCTTCATGGCGTGTTCACAGCGTGCGCATCAGAGAGGGCGCGCAGTATAGGCAACCGGTGGGGCGGGCTGCAAGGTGAATCGACGGGATCGGTCACCGTAGAGGCGACACGTTCCAACAAGCGGTGTTGAAAAACCCTTCCGGAAACGATCAGTTAGCCCGTCTTTAGCGTATCGATTGTGAACTTTATCGGCTAACAGAATGAGCGGATAGACCTCGCTCCATATTATCCACGATTCCTGTGGATAACTATGTGGACAATCTATCCCCACGGAGGATTTAGCAGCGCAAAAAATGCATTTATGACTCTTTGATTAAAAAATGAACAGGCCTTTTTTATATTTAAAATCAAATAGTTATGTAGCTCATCTTGAGAACTCGGATTACAAAGCACCTGTTAGTGACTACTTTTCACTGTCACTCACACCGATGTGCACAAGTCACCTACTCGACCCGTAGCCCATGTTTTTTTCCGACTAAAAAGAGGCACTTACCGCTGCCTCGTCACGGCCATCACGGCGACCCCCCATCAAACCGGCAAAAACAAGGCCTGCAAATCATTGAGAAACCGCTGCCCGAGCGCTGTGGCGCGAAAGCCCACCGCCGTCGATTCAAGCAATCCGCGCCGCTGAGCGAGCGCCAATGGGGCAGCCATCACCTCCACGGAGAGCCCTGTGCGTTCCTCGAAAGCCGCCACTCCAAAGCCATCCGCGAGCCGAAGCGCGTTCAATAGGAACTCAAAAGGCCTCATATCGGACGGCACAGCCACCTGGACACCCAAAGGCGCCTGCGCAGCGGCTTGACTCAAATACTCTCGCGGCTGTTTGAGCTTCTCGGTTCGCCAAATAATCTGTTCAGCCGAATCGGTCCACTTGCCATGCGCGCCCGCCCCAATCCCCAGATAGTCACCAAATTGCCAATAGTTCAGATTGTGTCGGCACTCAAAGCCGGGGCGCGCCCAAGCCGACACCTCATATTGCCTAAACCCCGCAGCCACCAACTGCGCGTGCGTGGCCTGCTGCATCTGCTCCAATACCTCTTCATCTGGCAAGACCGGCGGCTGTGTAAAAAAGACGGTCCCTGGCTCTAAGGTCAACTGATAGTGCGACACATGCGGTGGCATAAAGCCAAGTCCGCGCTCTATGTCTGTCATCGCCTCTGCCACCGACTGTTCTGGCAGGCCATGCATTAAATCCAAATTGAAGTTAACGATGCCCGCCGCGCTCAGTTCCGCCAGCGCACGACCCGTATCGTCTGGACTGTGAATGCGCCCGAGCAGAGTCAACTGGCGTGCACCAAAACTCTGCGCACCCAATGACACCCGATTGATGCCCGCATCACGGTAACCAACAAAGTGCCCATGCTCGATAGTGCCCGGATTGGCCTCCAAAGTGATTTCCGCATTCAATGCCACCTCCACGCGCGCACGAATACCATGGATCAGCGCTGCTATGGACTCTGGGGAGAATAAGCTCGGCGTACCACCTCCAAAAAACACTGTGTCCACGGACCGTCCCTGCACGTATGGCGCCTCCAGTGCCAAGTCCAACAACAAGGCATCCACGTAAGCCTGCTGCGGCAAGGAGCCCTTGTGCACGTGCGAATTAAAATCGCAGTACGGACACTTGCGCACACACCACGGCAAGTGCACATACAGCGCAAGTGGCGGATTAATCAGCGATGTCATAAGCACCTGAGACGTGCTTGCAAGGCACGGAGCGCTTGCGAACGATGAGACAATTGATTTTTTTCTTTAAGAGACAACTCGGCGGCTGTCTTATTAATCGAGGTCACCATGAAAAAAGGGTCGTAACCGAAGCCATACTCGCCTCGTGGATCTAAAATGATCTCGCCCTCCCAAACACCCCGCGCAATAACCGGCGTTGGATCTGAAGGTCCTGACACAAGCGCCAACACCGCCCGATATCGCGCTGTACGCGGGGCAGGTATTTCGCGGAGCGCCGCCAACAAATGTGCGTTATTCAACGCATCAGTGGCTCCCTCGCCGGCGTAACGAGCTGAATAAACTCCCGGTGCGCCGTTTAAAGCGTCCACCTCAAGACCGGAATCGTCAGCCAGCGCAGCGCAGCCCGCCCATTCAGCAGCGTGACGCGCTTTCAGAAGGGCATTGCCCTCAAAAGTGTCTTCCGTTTCTGTAACCGCCGCTATCCCCAGTTCTTGCTGCGAAATCATTTCACCAGCAAACTCAGCCAGCAGTAATGAGAACTCAGCGAGTTTGCCGGCATTGTGTGTAGCAATGACCAGTCGCGGAATGTACACGCTTAGGTCAAAGTCAGCGGCTCAGTGCCTGCTGCTGAGCAGCAATCAACTGCTCCACACCAGTACCTGCCAACGCCAGCATGGAGGTCAGTTCATGCGGTCGAAACGCATGCCCTTCGGCAGTCCCTTGAATCTCCACATAAGCATCTGGCCCATTCATGACGACATTCATATCGGTCTCTGCTTGAGAGTCCTCAGCGTAGTCAAGATCAAGCACCGGCACGCCATTAAAAATACCCACCGAAATCGCAGCCACCTGTCCATGCACAGGGTTGGTTGACAGATCGCGTCGTTTAATGAGCGTAGCAATGGCATCAACGAGCGCAACATAACTGCCGGTAATCGCTGCAGTGCGGGTTCCCCCATCGGCCTGCAGTACGTCGCAATCCAGTGTGATAGTGCGCTCACCGAGCGCCTTCAGATCGATCACGGAGCGGAGACTGCGACCAATGAGGCGCTGAATCTCTTGAGTTCGCCCTGTCTGTTTGCCGCGCGCTGCTTCTCGAGGACTCCGTGTGTGCGTTGCCCGTGGCAACATGCCGTATTCGGCGGTGATCCATCCTTGGCCTTTATTTCTCAAGAATCCTGGTACGCCCGCCTCAATGGTGGCGGTACACAACACGCGGGTGCCGCCAAAAGCCACCAGTACCGACCCCTCAGCATGGCGAGTGAAATGGCGATCAAAACTCACTTCCCGCATTTGATTCGCGGCACGACCACTTGGACGCATAAAGACTCCCTCTAAAGAATTACCGTGGGATTTAGGCAATCCACCGAACAGCCACTGCCGTTACATTATCACTCTGCGGTGCAGAAGCCCGCACACTAAAATCGCCAAGCGTCTTAAGCGTCGCTGTGAGATCTGCATGCCTATTCAGAGAACGAGCAAGATCATCATCCTGAAAATTGCTCCAGAAACCATCCGAGCAAACTAGCAGCAAATCGTGACGCTGCAGCGCTTTACGACCGGTCACTGTCATCTCTGGAAGGACTGGGTCACCGCCCAAGCATTGCTCAACATAGTGTCGCATAGGGTGAGTAGGCGCCTCAGCCAACGTAATGCTGCCGTCGCGCAATAATCGTTCCACATGGCTGTGGTCACGCGTTCGGGTGACTAACGTCCCGTCGCGGAACTGATAGAGGCGACTGTCTCCGACATGCACCCAATAAGAAGCCCCCTGCTGGATGAGGCACACTGCACAGGTAGCGCGCGGCCTTACCTCAAACTGCATCATTTGGCCCACAGCCACCACCGCACTATGGGCATTGGCCATTGCTTGATGCAAATATCCAATCGGATCCAGAATGGGCTCCATCACCGACAGGAACCCCATGCGGAGGGACTCAACGGCAGTCTCTGCGGCGAGTGCGCCGCCCTGATGGCCGCCCATGCCATCAGCGACCACCACTAAAGCGGCTTGGCCATTAGCCACCACAGCGAGCCGGTCTTGGTTTTCTTGGCGATGGCCGAGAAGGCTTAACTGTGCATATTCGAGTTGCAAGCGACCAATCCCACTCCGGCGATACGCCGGCCCTGTTAAAGTAGCCACCTATTCTACAGCACATGAGCACCACATGATTCGTAGCATGACTGGCTTTGCGCGATCAGAGCGCAACACGGAGACCACCGCCCTCATATGGGAGTTGCGTACCGTCAATCATCGGTACCTTGAAGTGAGCTTACGAGTACCTGATGAACTGCGATCCAGTGAGGCCGAGTTTAGACAAGCGATTGCCAACACCGCAAAGCGCGGCAAGGTGGAGGCCAACTTGCAACTGCGCGGCGCTGTCAGCACACAGGCAAGCTTAGATATTGATGAAGAATTTTTAGACGAGCTGATTGCTAGAAGTTATGAGGTGTCGAAGCGCGCCACCGCACGTGGCGGATCATTGGATGCGCCTACGCCGCTTGATTTACTGCGCTGGCCAGGAGTAATCAAGGAAAAAACCCGTGATGCAAGCCCACTAGCCCCTCTCGCACAAGCAGCCCTTAAAGAAGCGCTCAGTTCATTGGCGACAAGCCGTGACAGTGAAGGAAGCCGAATTGAACAGCTGCTGCATAATCGCTGTCGGCAGATTGAAACGCTGGTCATTTCAGTGAGGAAGCGATTACCAGAAGTGCATGCGCGCATTCGCAGTCGACTAGAAGAAAGATTAGCGAGCTTTGCGGCACCCAGCGAGCTCAATCGAGAGCGACTTGAACAAGAAATCGCGCTGCTACTATCTAAAATGGATGTCGATGAAGAGCTTGACCGACTGGTCAGTCATGTAGCGGAAGTCGATAAAGCTCTCGCAGGCAGCGAGCCGGCTGGGCGCCGTCTGGATTTCCTCATGCAGGAATTTAATCGCGAAGCAAATACCCTGTCATCCAAGTCGCAGGATTCGGAAACCACGCGGGCTGCGGTGGATATGAAGGTACTGATTGAGCAAATGCGCGAACAGGTACAGAACGTCGAATAGATACCTGCCCAATCTGACAGAGAGCGCGGGCTGGCATCAAGCGGCCTGCACGCGATAGCCGCATCCGCACGGGTCAGTCCGACAATGTAGCCGAAAGCTTAGAAAGTCGTCGCCACAGGAAGCAAAGTCCGAGCTAACATTCCCCCTCTCATTGCCCCCCAGAAGACAGACGCCATGGCAGAGCCGCCGACCGCGACCCAAGGACCCACGACCCGTACTCGCGGTCGGCTTTTCGTGGTCGCCGCCCCCTCAGGCACAGGAAAAACGAGTTTAGTTAAAGCGCTCATGGCGCGCGTACCCACGCTCGGGTGCTCCATTTCGCATACCACGCGCCGGCCGCGGCCCAATGAAGTCGAAGGCAAAGACTACTATTTCGTGGATAAACCGACCTTTCAGGCCATGATTGAGGCGGGGGCGTTTCTCGAATACGCCGACGTATTCGACCATTTTTATGGGACAGGCAGGCAGGCAGTGGAAACCGCACTAAGCCAGGGCAAGGATTTACTGCTGGAGATTGACTGGCAAGGGGCGCAGCAAGTACGCCAGCGCCTCCCTGAGGCCATCGACATCTTTATTCTGCCGCCCTCTAGGGCCGAGCTAGAGGCGCGGCTACGAAGCCGTGGGACAGACAGTCTCGACACGATCACACGACGCTTAAAAGACTCCGTCACAGAGCTGTCTCACTGGCAGGAGTTCAAATACGTCCTGATCAACGACCAATTTGAACAGGCATTAAGCGACTTGACGCAGCTGGTGACCCAAGATCCCCGGCCCTTTGCGACGGATCGCGCTGAACTGGCTGCCTTCGCGAGTAGCCTGCTAACCTAAGGGGCCCGCGTGCATGAAACCCAAATAAACTGAATTGGCTGCCAGAGGCCTTTTCGGGTATCATGATCGACCCCGTATTCTTGTTCGGAAATGTGTATGGCCCGCATCACCATCGAAGACTGCCTCAAGCAAGGCGTTGAAAACCAATTTGAGCTCGTGCTCTTGGCGTCCAAGCGCGCGCGTCGCCTCGCCAATGGCGCCGAAGCGCTGGTGGACTGGGAAAACGACAAGCCAACCGTAGTGGCCTTGCGAGAAATTGCCGAAGGCAAGATTGGCAGAGAACTGCTGTTGGAAGCGGATCCAGAGCCCGCCCCACTGTTGCCGCCCCAAGAAAGCGCGCTCGACTTGCCGCCCGATTTCCGTGCGCCGCAATTTGGCTTGAGCGACTGAGTGGAGGATCAGCGCTGACCAAAAGCGCGATCACCCCATGGATTATGCGTCCTCCTTGCTCAGCTTCTTGCCGGGTGGGCGCCGCTCCCCCGGCATCACACAGCTGCTCAGTAAACTTGAGAGCTACCTTCCCGAAGATCAAATAGAGCGAGTTCAACTCGCCTACGAACTTGCGGAACAGTCCCATAAAGGTCAAAAGCGCCTCACGGGCGAACCCTACATATCACACCCCGTGGCAGTCGCCGCTATCTTGGCCGACTTGCATCTCGATGCTCAAACCATCTGTGCCGCCCTTCTGCACGATGTCATCGAAGACACGCCCACCGCCAAAGAAGAAATTGTCGCCCAGTTTGGCCGCGAAGTAGCCGAACTCGTTGATGGCGTCTCAAAACTAGATCAAGTTCAGTTTAAGAGTCGCAAAGAAGCGCAAGCAGAATCATTTCGGAAAATGATTCTGGCGATGACCCAAGACATCAGAATTATCATGGTGAAGCTCGCTGACCGCACCCATAACATGCGAACTCTGGGCAGTATGCCGCCTATCAAGAGACGCCGCATCGCGCTAGAAACGCTAGAAATCTATGCTCCGATTGCTAATAGATTAGGCATCCATTCAATCAAGACAGAGCTTGAAAACCTAGGCTTTCAGAGCTTATACCCACAGCGCCATAAAGTGCTTGATCGCGAACTCAAACGCGCGCATGGCAATCAAAAAGAATTCTTGCCAAAAATCACTGGCAGATTGAATGATGCGCTTAAAAAAGCGTCTATCAAAGGACTCGTCGAATCACGCGAAAAACATCTCTATGGTGTTTATCAAAAGATGCGCAAGAAGCACGTACCGCTTGCACAGATCATCGATGTCTATGGAGTCAGAGTCATCGTCGACTCGGTCGATGCCTGCTACCGCGCGCTAGGGCTTGTGCATAGCACCTACAAACCGATGCCGGGTCGATTTAAAGACTATATTGCCATCCCTCGAATCAATGGCTATCAATCCTTACACACGACTTTGTTCGGTCCGAACGGCATCCCTTTGGAGGTGCAAATTCGAACCACCGCCATGCACCAGCTTGCCGAGAATGGCATTGCTGCGCATTGGCAATACAAGACTGGGGAAGATACGGAAACGAGCCAACCGGACCATGCGCGCGATTGGCTAAAAAAACTTGTGCAAATGCAGGAAGGCGGGAACTCAGAGGAGTTTATTGAGAGCGTAAAAATAGACCTATTTCCTGACAAGGTGTACGTATTCACGCCCAAGGGAAACATCTTACGGCTACCGCGCGGAGCCACGTGCGTAGACTTCGCTTACGCCGTCCATACGGATGTGGGTCGACGCTGCGTCGCCGCCAAAGTCGATCGGCGCTTAACACCGTTGCGCACCATACTGAGAAATGGCCAAACCGTCGAGATCATCACCGCAAAAAATGCCACGCCGAACCCTGCGTGGTCGTCGTTCGTCGTCACCGCCAAAGCGCGTGCCGCGATCCGCACTCACCTAAAGGGCATGCAACACGGTGAAGCGATCGAGCTAGGTGAGCGACTTATTAATCAAGCATTAGCGGAATTTAAGCTCACGATCAAGCGTCTAGGCCCGACCACCCTGCTGGCTGCTGCACGCCACTTGGGCTGCAAGACCACTGAGGAGTTATTTGAGAAGGTCGCACTCGGAGAGCGGCTCGCGCCGCTGGTCGCGCGCCACTTACTGCCCATCGACACGGAGGCTCACGGCAATGAGTCAGTCGCCGATGGCGTGGCAGTCACCGGTCCTACCGGCACCTTATCAATCGCAGGCACGGAAGGGCTGATGGTGACTTACGCCCAATGCTGCTATGCCATTCCCGGTGATGACATCATCGCTTTCCTCTCCATCGGGCGCGGCGTCGTGATTCACCGATCTAAATGTGGAAACGTCCGCCACTGGCACAAGCATCCAGAAAAGTGGTTGCCGGTGGCGTGGGAAGGCGGCATCGAGCGGACATTCGCCTCTGAGATTAAAATCGAGGTCAGTAACCAACCCGGTGTATTGGCCGCCATCGCCTCGGGCATTGCAGCGACGGGCACCAATATCAGTCGGGCAGATGTCGCTGAACACGATGGTGAAAGCGCCACCATTACCGTCGAACTGCAGGTGCGCCATCGAGTGCATTTGGCCACTGTATTAAAAGCGATTCGCCACATGCCAGAGGCACTGTCACTCACTCGTTTGATTGCGTGATGATAAGCGACTGACACCACGTGGCATGCGACAATGCTTAGTCTTATATAGAGGAGTCCCTAGTCATGGCCAAAAGTATTATTTCTACGTCGGCAGCACCCGCCGCCATTGGCACTTATTCACAAGCCGTGAAAATTGGGAATACCGTGTATATATCGGGGCAGATTCCTCTAGATCCAGTCAGTCAGGCCATGGTGACTGGCGACTTTGAGGCGCAAGTGCGCCGCGTATTTGAGAACCTTAAAGCAATCGCCGCGGCGGCTGGGGGTACCCTCGCTGACGCAGTAAAGGTCAATGTTTTCTTGACCGACCTTGCCAATTTCTCTCTCGTCAATCAGGTGATGGCCGAATACTTCCCAGAACCTTATCCTGCACGAGCAGCCATTGGTGTGGCCTCACTGCCCCGCGGGGCAGCCGTTGAGGCGGATTGTATTCTAGGGCTGTGAGCCTAGGACCGATTCCGTCGGGAAAATCCGTGACGACTTCCGCCGCGGAACTGCGACCTGTGACCGCCCTGAAGGGGGTCGGGGACGCACTCGCCACGAAACTCGCCAAATTAGGCGTTGAGACAGTTCAAGACTTACTGTTTCTCTTGCCGCTGCGATATGAAGATCGTACGCAGATCATACCCATCGGCGCGCTCCGCTCGGGTGATCGGGCGGTGGTCGAAGGCGAGGTGCAACTGGCAGAATTGGTGTTCCGACGCAGACGTCAGTTACTAGTGCGCATCACCGACGGCTCTGGGTTTCTCACGCTACGGTTTTTCTACTTCACAGCCCAGCAACAAGCCCAACTCACACGCGGTGTGCGCCTGCGCTGTTATGGAGAGGCCCGACGCGGCAGCCTCGGGCTTGAAATTGTTCATCCCGAGTACCGCCGCGCCGACGGGCCGGACGCACAACGAACCGAGGACTCACTGACGCCTGTGTATCCAACCACTGAAGGCGTGCAGCAGGGCAGACTTCGCATTCTCACTGCCCTGGCCCTTGATGATGCCGAGCAGCAGCGGGTGCGCGACTGGCTACCGAGCGACTTGCTACGTGATCTGGGTCTGCCTTCTTTAGCGGAGGCGCTCACCTACGTGCATCGGCCACCGCCGGGCGCCGACTTAATGCCACTCGCCATGGGCACCCATCCGGCGCAACGACGGCTCGCCTTCGAAGAGCTACTCGCACACCAAATCAGTCTGCGCCTGTTGCGCCAGCAAATACGCACTGAACCCGCATGGCCCTTGGTGAGTGCCGGACAGCTAGTCATGCAGTTTCGACAGGCCCTACCGTTCTCGCTCACTCAAGCGCAGGAGCGCACACTCAGCGAAGCCATTAAAGACATTGGCACGACCTCCCCTATGCTCCGCTTAGTGCAAGGGGACGTAGGATCGGGCAAAACAGTCGTGGCAGCCCTCACTGCGTTGGTGGCCATCGAAGCCGGCTATCAAGTTGCGATGATGGCACCCACTGAGTTGCTCGCCGAGCAACACTGGCAAAATTTTGAATCGTGGTTCAAGCCGCTGCGCCTACCCGTTGCCTTACTGTCTGGAAAACTCACAGGCACCGCCCGACAAAAAACTCTGAATGCCATCGCAAGCGGAGTAGACGTACCGCTCGTGATTGGTACTCATGCTCTTTTTCAAGAAGGTGTTCGCTTTAATCGCCTGGCGCTGGTTATTATCGATGAGCAGCATCGCTTTGGTGTTCAGCAGAGAATGGCGCTTCGTGAGAAAGGCATGAAAGAAGGCAGAGTGCCTCACCAATTGATCATGACCGCCACCCCGATCCCACGGACGCTCGCCATGACCGCTTACGCAGATCTTGATGTGTCAGTCATCGATGAGTTGCCCCCTGGGCGCACGCCCGTCAGTACGGTGGTATTGCCCGAGACAAGGCGAGATACCGTGGTCGCGCGGATAGCAGCCGCCTGTCGGGAAGGTCGGCAAGCGTATTGGGTGTGCCCACTGATTGAGGAGTCCGATGAACTGGATTATCAAGCGGCGGAAGCGACGCACGCCGCGTTAGTCAGCGCATTGCCGTCGCTGCAGGTTGGGTTGGTGCATGGCCGTCTCACGTCAAAGAAAAAAGAGGCCATGATGGCGTCTTTTAAACGAGGCGAGCTCAATTTATTGGTGGCCACCACCGTCATCGAAGTCGGGGTAGATGTTCCGAACGCGAGTCTGATGGTGATTGAGAACGCGGAGCGAATGGGACTGGCGCAGCTCCATCAGTTGCGTGGGCGGGTCGGGCGAGGCGCCGCAGAATCAACCTGTGTCCTGCTATATCGCGCTCCGCTCTCTCGCTTAGCCCAGGAACGTTTGGATGTGATGCGCTCGACCACGGATGGATTCAAGGTGTCAGAGCGGGACTTGGAGTTGCGCGGACCGGGCGAGTTGCTGGGTACGCGTCAGACAGGGCTTGTACAAATGAAAGTGGCGGAGCTGATTCGCGACGCTGATCTGTTGCCAAGGGTGCAAAAAGCGGCTGAGCAACTGATCTCGCATCATCCTGAGTCGATTCGGCCGCTACTGCGTCGTTGGATTGGTAACGGCGAGCAGTATGGGCAAGTATAGAGGCGTTGCTAGCGCACTTGTTGAATGAGGCACGGTAGTCAACCGATAAAAATAAGGACAGCAGGCGCTATGCAACAGTTCGGTCTCAGAGCACGACTGGTCGATTACGGCCGTTTGATTCGTTTACATCAGCCGACGGGTATATGGGTTCTGGGATGGCCGGCCATGTGGGCACTGTGGCTAGCCGCATCCGGCCACCCCCATGAGCGGACATTGACCGTATTTGCGTTGGGTGTGTTGCTGACCCGCTCTGCGGGGTGCGCACTCAATGATTTCGCTGATAGAAAAATAGATCCTCATGTCAAGCGAACACTTAACCGCCCGTTGGCCGCTGGGCGGATCACGGCGGCAGAGGCTATGAGTATCTATATTGCTTTATCGCTTGCGGCATTCGCTTTGGTCTGCTTACTCGATCAACTGACGGTGGCATATGCCGTGGTGGGCGCACTGCTGACGCTCATTTATCCATTTCTGAAGCGTTGGTTTTCCTTACCACAGGCGTGGCTCGGTCTTGCTTTTACATGGTCGGTGCCCATGGCGTTTGTGGCGGAGCAGCATGTGATACCGCCAGTCGGCTGGGTATTATTTGCGGCAGGGATTTTCTGGACAATGGTGTATGACACTGAGTACGCAATGGTTGATCGAGATGACGATTTCAAAGTCGGCATCAAGTCGACCGCTCTCTTGTTTGGTCGCGCGGATCGTCTAATCATTGGTATCTGCCAAATGTCGGTGATAGGACTACTCGGCGTCGTCGGCGCAATGCTAGAGCGAGGCCACTGGTACATGCTAGGCATTCTGGCGGGTGCTTGCTTATTTGCTTACCAGCAGCGCCTGATTCAATTCCGTGAGCGAGAGGCCTGCTTTCGAGCTTTTAAAAATAACGCGTGGTTCGGTGCGGTCGTTTTTATTGGGATCGCTCTCGATTATCTATTCACTTAGTGCCTGGCCGCTCGCCCTTCATCGTTCAAAGCGACGAGAGAGCACCACGGCGGTCGTTGTTGACTGCACGCCAGGACAGGCACGCAGCTCGTCAAGCGCTTGATCTAATGCTTCAGTCGATGGCGCAGCCAACATGGCAATCAGATCGTAGGCACCGCTCACTGTCATCAGCGCAGTGACGGAACTCATGCCTTTGAGCGTGCGTTCCACCGAGGCTTGTTGCTGAGGCTCCAAGGCAATCATCACGTGCGCCTGAACGTGGCGCGCCTCCGCATCAGGGCTCATTTTGATGGTGTACCCGCGAATAGTGCCGGCGCGTTCGAGGCGATCCAGGCGGCTCTGTACGGTCGATCGAGCGACCCCCAGTGCGCGCGCCAGCGCGGCGGTCGATAGGCGAGCATTGTCGCGGAGCAACAGCAGGAGGGCCTGGTCGGGGTCTTGAGGCAGCGTTTTGATCATTAGAGCGGCGATATGCTAGTAATGAACTGTAGTTTCGTCGAAAGTGATCTTCATTTCAATGATTATTACTATCAAAATGACGATATTGTCTTTTTGTTTGGGAGTATTCCATGAGCGACCCCCTTAACCACATTGTGGTGATTGGCGCCGGCCATATCGGGACCATGATCACCGAGCTGCTGATCGCCAGTGGCGACTATGCGGTGACCTTGGTCGATCAATCACAGGCCGCACTAGACGCCATTCCGGCGCGTACAGAGCTCAAGACTCATCCGCTGTCAGTGACTGATCACGACAGCTTGGTGCAGGCCATGCGCGGCCACTATGCGGTGATCAGTGCAGCCCCGTATTCCGTCACCCAACACGTCGCTCGAGCAGCCCAAGCGGTCGGGATCCATTATTTGGATCTGACCGAGGATGTGGCGACCACCCAAGCCGTTCGCGAACTCGCGAAGCACGCCACGCACGCGCTGATTCCGCAGTGCGGATTAGCCCCCGGTTTTATATCCATCGTGGGTATGCACCTGGCGCGGCGCTTTGAAAAGATCGATGCGCTGCGCTTAAGGGTAGGCGCCCTGCCAGAATTCCCATCCAACGCCTTAGGTTATAACTTAACGTGGAGTACGGCTGGTGTGATCAATGAGTATTGCCAGCCTTGCGATGCCATCGTACAAGGCAAGCTAGTCAGCGTTCCGCCGCTTGAAGAACTGGAGCACTTTGCACTCGATGGAGTGCAGTACGAGGCCTTTAACACCTCTGGGGGGCTAGGTACCCTCTGTGAAACCTTAGCCGGTCGTGTGAGGCATCTGAATTATCGAACGATCCGCTATCCAGGTCATCGCGATGCCATGAAACTGCTGCTGCAGGATCTTAGGCTAGCCGAGCGCCCGGCACTGCTCACGGAAGTGCTTGAGTATGCTATTCCTGGGACGCCTCAAGACATGGTTGTCATCTTCGCCACGGCCACAGGCATTCGTAATGGGCGCGTCTGGCAGGAATCGTATGCGAATACCGTCTACCCACAAACGATTGCGGGTCGTGAGTGGACGGCCATTCAAACGACTACCGCCTGTGCAGTCTGTGCGGTGCTTGATTTGCTCGTGTCAGGGAAAGTCCCCTCCAAAGGCTTTGTACGACAAGAAGACATCGAACTGAGCGCATTTTTAGAAAATCGCTTTGGCCGTGCGTACGCGACGAGTACCATAGCGGCCGCGCCCCTGACCCTAAAGGCTACCTTATGAGTCTCACTACCGTCGGTTTTGACCGCGCTCAGCTGACCTTCGGTGATGTAGCCAGTCATTCCCCTATCGATGGGCGTTTGCTGGGTCGCGTACCGAGCACCCCCCCGGCTGAGCTTGAGAAAATACTGTCGCAGTCTGTCACGGCTTTTCGTCAGTGGCGCACAGTGCCTGCGCCCCGGCGCGGCGAGCTGGTGCGCTTATTCGGCGAGGCAGTCAGACATCATAAGACTGAATTGGCTCACCTGATCACACTCGAAGCCGGGAAAATCACCAGTGAGGCTAGCGGTGAAGTGCAAGAAGTCATCGACATCTGTGATTTCGCTGTAGGTTTGTCGCGCCAACTGTACGGCTTAACAATTACCTCTGAGCGTCATGAACACCATATGATGGAGCGCTGGCACCCACTGGGTCCTGTGGGTGTCATCACGGCGTTTAATTTTCCGATGGCGGTGTGGGCCTGGAACACGAGTCTCGCACTGATCTGCGGCAATCCCGTGATTTGGAAGCCCTCCGAAAAAACACCCCTCACTGCGCTCGCTTTGTCACACGTCTTAAACCATGTGACAGCCTCTTTTGCCGAGGCGCCGCTTGGCCTCACCGCACTCGTCCAAGGTGACCGTCACATCGGCGCGAGCCTCGTTAAGGATCCACGCCTCGCACTCATCAGTGCCACAGGGAGCACCCGCATGGGGCGCGATGTGGCAGGCCAAGTCGCGAGTCGCTTTGGCCGTAGCCTATTAGAACTAGGCGGCAATAACGCGCTGATTGTCACCCCCTCTGCACGAGAAGACTTAGCCATCCGCGCAATTACCTTCGCGGCAGCAGGAACCGCCGGCCAACGCTGCACCAGTCTAAGACGCTTATATATTCACCACAGCCGCTATGACACGATTGTTGCCCGCCTAAAAAAGGCCTTTGGGAGCCTACGCATTGGTAACCCCCTATCGAACGACACCTTGGTAGGACCACTGATTGATGAGGCGGCTTTCAACGCGATGCAACAGAGTCTCGCTGTTGCTAAAGCCGCCGGCGCTCGAATTACGTATGGTGAGCGCTTCGCAGTGCCTGACCTAGAAGATGGATTTTATGTGCGACCTGCGATTGTTGAGTTAGACGAGGCCATTGAGGTGTCTAAACAAGAGACCTTCGCGCCGATTCTTTATGTCTTCAAATACGATCAATTAAACGATGCTATTGAAGAAAACAACCGTGTCGCGCAAGGACTGTCTTCTAGCCTCATCACTCAGGATTTATCAGAATCAGAGCGCTTTTTATCGGCTGAGGGCAGCGACTGTGGAATTGCCAATATCAACATTGGACCAAGTGGCGCCGAAATCGGCGGCGCATTTGGGGGCGAAAAAGAAACCGGAGGCGGTCGCGAGGCGGGTTCAGATAGTTGGAAGGCATACATGCGGCGGCAAACGCAAACGATCAACTACTCAGCTGATTTGCCGCTCGCTCAGGGAGTAAAGTTTGATGTGGTTTAGCTGGAGACGCGTGGTCGATCAATAATATGACCAAAGACGCCACCTCTACACGCCAGGACCAGCGAGCCGCCATCACGCGTTGGCATGGTACCGAGATTGAAAATTTTCATACCGCGCAGATCGCACGGCAGGTGACGGATCTCATTCAGCAGGGTCGCACCGTTATTCCGATGCACTTTGGCCAGCCAACGGCAGGTACGTCTCCGGCGGCTCAAGCGGCTGCGATCCAAGCGACGAGGGATGACCCGATTGGTTATGTGGAGTCCCGCGCCCTGATCGCACGCATCGCCCAACATTACCAAACAACCTATGGTTTGAGTGTGGACCCTGCACGAATCCTGCTGACCGCTGGCGCGAGCCCCGCGCTGGTGACGGTGTTTACTGCCTTATTTAATGTGGGCGATCGAGTGGTCGTTGGTAGACCGGGCTATCCCGCCTATCGCAACACCCTAAAAGCGCTGGGTAGAGAGGCCGTCGAAATTGATCTCGATCCGGTCACCGGCTATCAGATGACCGGCGCCATGCTCGACAGCATTGCAGCGCCTGTGCAGGGGCTGGTGGTGGCGAGCCCTGCCAACCCCACTGGCGCTGTCCTCAACCGACAAGCCTTCAAATCCTTGTCCGCTGTCTGCGCACGTCGGCAAATGACTATGATCTCCGATGAGATTTACCACGGGATCACGTATGGCGAGCGTGCCATCTGTGCACTTGAAGTCAATCCAGACGCAATCGTGATCAACAGTTTTTCGAAATATTATCGGATGCCTGGCTGGCGACTCGGGTGGATGGTGGTACCAACGGATCTCATTGCGCGTTTATCCGCTTATGTGATTAATTTTTTTATTACGCCGCCGACCATCGCGCAAACAGCCGCACTAATGGCTTTTGACGATCACATATCGCTTGATGAGTCAGTGGCAGGCTATCGGCACAACCGTGATCAACTGCTGGCTGCGTTAAGCGCCATCGGCATCAGGGAGATGCACTGCCCGCAGGGTGCATTTTATCTTTACATTGATGTCTCCCATCTGACAAATGACAGCATGGTATTTTGCCAGCGCTTACTCCAGGAGACGGGCATTTCAACGGCGCCGGGCATTGATTTTGACCCCATCCGGGGGCACGAGTTTTTACGCCTATCTTTCGCTTTACGTCCTGACCAAATCAATCAGGCCACAAAGGGTCTGGTCACTTGGCTGAAGGCACAACCCACGCGCTCCAACGCACCGTCGGCCAAAGCGCCAGCCGGGCCATCGTCTACGTAGAGGGTCACGTCGAGGTGACCGGCTGAGCACAAAGGTGGTATTCAGCCGCTATGAGGAGTTCGGACCACAGAGAATGTTAGTTTTTCGGCAAACGAGGGGCCCTGAAGGCTAGGGGTTTGTCATGCAGAAAACGCGATGTTCGGTTGAGCAGATCGTGGCAACGCACGCATCTTTCTTGGTGCATACATTGCGCGCTACGCGCCCGCGCTCGATCTGACGCCGTCGGTTTTTTGAAAATTAGGGAAAGCCCAAATCTGCTCCCCGGTGGGGGATGCCATCCTAAAAAAATACAGCAGACCCTAGAGATTCCTTATCGCCAGCAGGGGGATCCGATACGCGCATCAGCTACCCGGCCTCTAATTAAACAGGAATCATCCAATAATGATCGATGAGCAGCGCAGCAAACAGCAGGCCTAGGTAATTTATCGACCATCGAAATACACGCATCGGGAGATTCGGCTGCGGGTTCCGATAGAGCTTCCATGCATAACTTAAAAAAATCGCGTCTAATGCGAGAGCTGACAATAAGTAGATCAGTCCACTCATGACCATTAACCAAGGCAGCAACGTCACGGCGGTTAGTAGAATGGTGTACAGAAGGATATGCAACCGCGTCATGGGAATGCCGTAAATCACCGGCATCATGGGGATTCCAACCTTCGCGTACTCATCACGACGCGCGATGGCTAATGCCCAAAAATGGGGTGGCGTCCACACGAAAATAATTAGGAACAACATTAAGGCGCCAGGCTCTACAGCATTAGTCACCGCTACCCAACCGAGCATGGGTGGCGCCGCACCGGCTGCCCCACCGATGACGATATTTTGTACCGTCGCGCGTTTTAGCCAGGACGTATAAACAATCGCATAGCCGATCAAAGATGCAAAGGTTAGTAACGCCGTCAGCGTGTTGACGAGAAATACCAGAATCACCATCGATCCGGTGCCAAGACACAGGGCGAACACCAACGCCTGAGTATCGCCCAATGATCCAGTGGGCAGCGGTCGACGACGAGTCCGCGCCATCTCACTGTCAATATGTTGATCAATCACGTGGTTCACAGCAGCGGCAGAAGCGGCGGCTAGACAAATTCCAATAAAACCGAAAATCAAAGGTTGAAGGGGCGGAAGCCCGGGGCTCGCCAGAAAAGAACCCACCAAGGCGGTGAAAGCAAGCAACAGAACAACTCGGGGCTTGGTCAGCTCGTAATAATCACGCCAGCGAGGCGCTGGGCTGGGTGGCAACGTAATCGGCGTGTACTCTGCCATGAACAGCACTCAACGGGTAAAGCCAAAACCGAGCCGCCAACGGGCGACACACCGCTTAGTTTAACGTGCGGCTATCGCTTGGGTGGTTGGCCAGACACGCCTAAGCAGCGTGACCGTACACAGCAGTAACAACACAGCACCGGCATTATGAGCGGTGCCGAGTGATAACGGAAATCCTTGCCAGATGAAATTCACACCGATCAGCCACTGCAGCACGACGGCGGCAGCCATCGCGAGCGCCGCGTGCTTCACGCGCTGAGTCGAGCTTGAGCGCCAAACTAGCAAACTCAATAATACGACATAAGCAGCCACCACGACTGCCGCTATCCGATGCGTGTAGTGAATGGCCGTACGAGCCGGCACAGTGAGCACGCCCCCCTCATAGTCAATACCTGTCGTGTGGTGTAGAGCAAATCCATTTGCAAAATCGGTCGGTGCCGCAAAGCTGCCTTGACAGGTCGGGAAGTCAGGACACGCCACAGCGGCATAGTTGGCACTCGTCCAACCACCTAAGACGATCTGAAGGATCAGCAGCCCGATGGCTGCCACAACGGCGTAACGCAAGAAACATCTTTGGGTCAAGTCGGTGCGTGGCTCAGGCGCCAATGACAACCAATACAGTAGAGACAAGGTCGTCAGACCACCGATCAGGTGCATGGTCACAATGATCGGTTTTAAAAGGAGGGTGACCGTAAATGCGCCGAGTGCGCCCTGCGCACACACCAGCACTAAGATGGCCCAAGGAAGATAACGCGGCTGGTTCGGCTGACGCCGATTCCACACGGAGAACCATGCCAAGGCGATGATCACCAAGCCCAAAGCAGTGGCGATATAGCGATGCACCATCTCGTGCAGCGCCTTTTGATATTCAAATGGGCGGCTAGGAAAAGCCGCAGTCGCATCAGCCATTCGATCCAGAACCGCGGCAGGCGTGATATGACCATAACACCCGGGCCAATCCGGACATCCAAGTCCGGCTTGCGTCAGACGAACCCAAGCGCCCACAACCACCACGATCGCGGCGAGCGCAGCACCCGCACGCGCCAACCGCCTAAAGAGGCGCAATCGATCCGCTATGAGCATACGCGTGTGTCTCGACAATCCGGATCAGATCAAATCGGAGGCTATTTTTATGAGTCGAGCCTGCACGCGAGTTATTTCGCCTTAGCCGGCATGTTAGCAAGTACTCGAACGGCAAAGCCTGCGAGCACGGATAGTTCACTGCCACCAGCGCGCCAGATCTCAATGATTGCGCTCCGCATGCGCGGATCCCAATAATTTTTTATATGGGCCGCCGCCCCGGAGGCGGCTAAATATACAGCGGGCGCCAACGGGTGCTGAAGCCCCTCCCGCTCGACCGCAGCCGCTACTCCTCGATACGGGCCGCTCTCAGTGGGGACAGAATCAGCCGCTGTGACACCCTCTGCCGTCGCCAAATGCACGCTCTCAAAAAAAACAGCGACGTCATTGGCCATCGTCACTAAGTATTCGGCTTGCATCTAAGTTCTCTCTGTGGTGTCACACGCTCTACTCAGGCGGTCGTTGCATGCTCATGCGCAGGTAGCCGTTCATTACGATCCTTCCGGAATCGCTCCTGCCAATCCAGTGGCTTATCCACCTGCACCACTTGCACTGCGGTGACTTTGTACTCAGGACAGTTGGTTGCCCAATCCGAGTTATCGGTCGTGACCACGTTGGCACCAGACTCAGGGAAGTGGAAAGTGGTGTAGACCACACCCGGCTGGACTCGATCAGTGACGGTGGCTCGCAACACGGTCTCACCGGCACGACTGGTGATGCCCACCCAATCGCCGTGTTTCACACCACGCTGCTCGGCATCGTGTGGATGAATTTCAAGTCGGTCTTCATCATGCCAGGCCACATTATTGGTCCGGCGAGTCTGAGCCCCCACGTTGTACTGAGTCAAAATACGCCCCGTGGTGAGCAGTAACGGGAAGCGGCTGGTGGAACGCTCACGCGTGGGCACGTACTCGGTGACGTAGAAACGGCCTTCGCCTCGCACAAACTCACCGACATGCATAGTCGGGGTACCATCCGGCGCTTGTGCATTGCACGGCCACTGAATGCTGCCTAACTCATCCAACTTGTCGTAACTGACCCCTGCAAAAGTCGGCGTTAAACGCGCGATTTCGTCCATAATTTCGGACGGGTGGTTATAGTGCATCGGATAACCCAGCGCATTCGACAGCTTGATCGTTACTTCCCAATCGGCAAGACCCGACAGAGGTTCGATCGCCTTACGAACACGCCCAAGACGTCGCTCGGCATTGGTGAACGTACCATCCTTCTCTAGGAAAGATGCGCCTGGCAGGAAGACATGCGCAAACTTGGCGGTTTCACACATAAAAATGTCTTGCACCACCAAGCACTCAAGAGATGACAGGGCATCAACTACATGCTGCGTATTGGGATCAGACTGCGCAATATCCTCACCTTGGATATACATGCCACGGAAGGTTCCATCAAGCGCCGCCTCAAACATATTCGGGATACGAAGACCTGGCTCATCCGCCAACTTCACGCTCCAAGCATTCTCAAACAGTTCGCGCGTGGCGTTGTCTGACACATGCCGATAGCCCGAGAACTCGTGCGGGAACGAGCCCATGTCACAGGAACCTTGCACATTGTTCTGGCCTCGAAGTGGGCTGACGCCGGCACCCTCACGCCCCAGGTTTCCAGTTGCCATGGCGAGGTTAGCAATACCCAACACCGCGGTGCTACCTTGGCTGTGCTCAGTCACGCCCAAACCATAATAAATCGCGCCATTACGTGCCGAGGCATAAAGCCGCGCCGCCTTACGTACTTCTAAAGCTGGCACACCAGTAATCGCTTGCAATGACTCCGGTGAGTGACGCGGATCCGATACAAACTGGCGCCACTTATCGAAGGCGTCTTTCTCGCAACGAGCAGCCACGTAGTCTTCTTTTACCAAGCCCTCTGTCACGATCACATGGGCCAATGCATTGACCATGGCCACGTTAGTGCCCGGCCGAAGCTGCAGGTGGTGGCTTGCTTCAATGTGCGGCGTACGCACCAATGCAATCACGCGTGGATCAACGACGATCAGATTGGCGCCCTCACGGAGTCGACGCTTTATCTGCGATGCAAAGACAGGATGGGCTTCGGTTGGGTTACATCCAATCAGCAGTATCGTGTCAGCCAACATCACAGAATCAAAAGCCTGCGTTCCTGCCGACTCGCCAAGGGTGGACTTAAGCCCAAAACCAGTTGGCGAATGACACACGCGTGCGCAGGTATCGACGTTGTTATTACCAAAGGCTGCGCGCACTAATTTTTGAATAAGGAAAGTTTCTTCGTTAGTACAGCGCGACGAGGTGATGCCGCCGACTGAATCTTTGCCGTGCTTTGCTTGAATGCGCTTGAACTCGCTGGCGGCATGATTGATCGCCTCATCCCAAGACACCTCACGCCAAGGATCAGAAATCTTTGCGCGTATCATGGGCTTAGTGATGCGATCTTCATGGGTCGCATAGCCATAAGCAAAGCGCCCTTTTACGCAAGCGTGACCCTGATTAGCCTGCCCGGCACGGTTAGGCACCATACGCGCCACTTTACCGTCCACCACTTCTGCCTTCAGCTGACAACCGACGCCGCAATAGGCGCAGGTGGTGGCGATGGCAGCCGTTGGCTTTGGCACAGCGAGCAGCGTCTTTTCAGAGAGAGCAGCGGTTGGGCAGGCTTCAACACACGCGCCGCACGAGACACACTCCGACTCAAGGAAGCTTTCTGCTTGACTGGCGGCGATCTGTGAGGCGAGTCCACGGCCCGAGACCGTTAGCGCGAGAGTGCCCTGAGTTTCATCACACGCTCGTACGCATCGCGAGCACACGATACAAAGCTCTGGGTTAAAATTAAAGTACGGGTTAGAACTGTCCTGATTAAACTCAAGATGAGCAGCCTCTTGAGTAATCGCCGGTGGTCGGGCATCAGAGTGAATAAAAGGACTCTTCGTAACACCATGCAGTGCTGCCATATCTTGCAGCTCGCAGTGCGTGTCTGCGGGGCACCCATCACACTCCAACGGATGCTCAGAGACGTACAGCTCAACGACGCCTTTACGAAGCGCCATCAGTTTGTCGCTTTCGGTACGAACTTTCATGCCTTCACTTACTTGGGTGGTGCATGAGGCGGGGTAACCCTTACGACCCTCAATCTCAACCAAGCACAAGCGGCAGGATCCAAACGATTTCAGGCTATCCGTTGCACATAATTTAGGAACGCTGATGCCGACCAGTGCGGATGCGCGCATCACGGAGGTGCCTTCTGGCACTGAAATCTGACGGCCGTCTACTTCAATCGACACCATCTTGGTGGATGGCGACGGTGGGGTCCCAAGGTCATGATGATCTATGGCGTACATCGGTATAGCCTCAAAAAATTAGTGTCGACCGCGAGGGGCGAAGTCTTCTGGGAAATGCTTCATGGCGCTTTGCACTGGGAACGGCGTCATACCGCCTAACCCGCAGAGACTGCCTTGCAACATCGTTTCGCACAGCCCTTCTAAAAGCGTTTTCTGCTCTGCAGGTTGGTTTCCTGCCAGTAAGTTGTCGATGAGATTAGCGCCACGCGTTGAACCGATTCGGCACGGCGTGCACTTGCCACACGACTCGACTGCGCAAAATTCAAAAGCATAACGAGCCATCTTGGCCATATCGACCGTATCATCAAAAGCAACAATACCACCGTGGCCCACGAGCGCACCCACCGCGGCTAATGCTTCGTAGTCGATCGGCGTGTCAAAGTCAGCAACCGGTATATATGCGCCTAAGGGCCCGCCCATCTGAATGGTGCGGATGGGACGACCACTGGCCGATCCACCACCATAGTCATAAAGCACCTCGCGCAGAGTCACGCCAAAAGCGCGCTCAACTAGGCCGCCGTGCTTTAAGTTACCGGCTAACTGAATGGGAAGCGTACCCAGTGAGCGTCCCACACCATAATTTTTATAAAAGTCTGCACCACGCTCGAGAATCACGGGCACCGATGCCAGTGAGATCACGTTGTTCACAATAGTGGGTTTACCAAACAAACCCTTGATCGCTGGCAGCGGCGGACGGACTCGCACTTCTCCACGGCGGCCTTCTAAGCTTTCCAGCATCGATGTTTCTTCACCACAGACGTAAGCGCCCGCGGCCACACGCACAGAGAGATCAAACTGCTTACCACTGCCCTTGATGCTGGCGCCGAGATAGCCTGCCGCATAGGCGGCTGCAATGGCGGCACGTAAGGTGTCGATGGCTTCGGGATATTCAACGCGAAGATAGACATACCCCATCGTGGCGTTCACAGCCAAGCCTGCGATAGTCATTCCCTCGACTAACGTCAGTGGATCGCCTTCAATGAGCATGCGATCTGCAAACGTACCTGAATCGCCCTCGTCGGCGTTACATGTCACATACTTCTGCGGCTGATCCTGATCCAATACGGTTTTCCACTTAATACCGGTTGGGAACGCAGCGCCACCGCGGCCACGCAAACCAGAATCAGCAACCGTTTTCACGATATCGGCAGGCGCCATGGTAAGCGCGCGCTCTAAGCCCCGATAGCCACCATGGGCGATGTAATCCTCAACTGAGCTGGGATCGACAATCCCCACGCGAGCAAAGGTCAGTCGTTGCTGACTTTTAAGGTAAGGATGTTCTTCAGGCTGGCCAATGCGTAGCGCGTGCGGGGCGCCGTTCAGTAGACCCGCGACCAGGAGACCAGGGACATCGGCTGCGGTCACCGGACCGTAAGCAATACGACCCGCCGGTGTTTCCACTTCCACGAGGGGCTCCAGCCACAGCATGCCACGCGTACCGGTGCGAATAATCTTAATGGGCGCGCCGGCCTTGTGCAGGGCAGCAACGACCTCATCAGCACCCAATGAAAGCGCCGTCGAATCTTTAGGGACATAAACGCGAGTGACCATCAGTTCACTCCTCGTTCAGCCAAAAGCGTATCAAAGCGCGCCGGCGTCACCTGACTGTGTAGTTTGCCATCGATGCGCATCGATGGGCCCGTCGCGCAGTTGCCCATGCAGTAAATCGCTTCCAGCGTCGTGCCGCCGTCAGGCGTGGTGCCATGATAATCCACACCCAGACACTTCTTCGCATGCGCCTCAAGCGCCTCGCCACCGCGAGCTTGGCAGGCTTCGGCGCGACAAATCTGTACCACGCGACGGCCCTGTGGGTGCGTACGAAAATGATGATAAAACGTCATCACACCATGCACTTCCGCACGCGACAGATTCAGTCGCTCAGCGATCACGGGAATCGATGTCGGCGGTATATAGCCTAAGTGGTCTTGAACGGCATGCAGCACCACCAACAAGGGGCCGGGCTCCTCGCCAAAACGCTGCAGAGCGGATTCAACGGCGACCCGTTCTTTTTCATGAGCCTCAACAATAGACACTTAGACACCCCCATCACCCATAACGCCATGCACCCGCTTTGTGAATGCAGCGCGCAAGAATAAATCATTAAAAACAAAAGGAAAACGCCAAAAGCGTCACTTTCTGTCGCCGAATAATAAGTCCGGCGCCCACATCCCCATCAAGCCCTAAAGGCGCGCCGTAGCAGCAACACGATCGCTAGCCGATCTGAGACAGTTTAAGCAACTTCTCAAGGTCCGTGAGGACACCTTTCTTGGTAAACGAAGGGCCATAGAACATCAGAAAATTACCAATAGGATCAATAAGATATACGTTTCCTGACGCATTCCATGCCCCCTGCCCGAGGGTCAGCGCCGCAATCACCGGCGGAGCCTCTGGCCCGTCTGCCCACGCCAAGGTCAGGCTGGGATCTTGGGCCTGGAGGGCTTGCAGGTCAGCACAGCAGGGAGCCGCGCCCAGCACGACCACTTGAACCCGGGCTTGATTACGATTGAGCGCCTGGCGAATGGCGCGCAAATCGGCGACCGCCTGCGCGCAACGGGCATCGCACTGCTCGGTCACCCCGTAAAGCAACGTCCACCGATGACGCAAAAATGCCGGCTGGGTCGTACCCCCCTGCGGCATGGGCAGCCGCGCCATCGGTACCGGTCGCACCGCGCTCAATAACTCACCGTGTTGCACGCCCTGATGCGGCACCCACGAGACGCCGCCATAGTACATATAGAACGCAAGGCCCAGCGGGCCAAAAAATAGCGCGGCGATCACTAACAACATCGCGCGACGTCGACCGATCACCCCTGGAGAGACCTGACCACTCGCTGTCATACCGGCGGCTCCACTCGCACACATTGCGAGAATATATAAAGTACAGCCAAGGTGAGTGCCAACGCAAACCACTGCACCGCATACCCTAAATGACGCATCGGCGGCAGGCCGCCCGGATGCCAATCACGCACATAACCGTCAGGCTCGCTGGCATCCAGTCGCAAGATCCCTGCAAACACCGTCTGTCCCAAGACCCGCTGTATATGCTGCTGCGTAGGGTAGTTCATCCGCCGTGGCCAACCGGCTTCCTCATCAACGCCGAGCCGAATGCCCGGACGCGGCAACTCATCTAGGCGACCCAGAACGGTCCGATTCTCCTCCGGCACGCTCACATCAGGCAGCTTCGCTCTATGGGTGCCAGCGGGCACCCAACCACGATCCACCAACAGCCACTGGCCGTCTGTGCTCACAAAAGGCGTCAATACCCGATAGCCAACCGCATCCGCATACGACATGTTATCCAACAAGATCTGCCGATCTGCGACAAAGTGTCCAGACACCTCTACATGCGAATAGCGTGGCTGACTCCGTGCGCCCAGCCAAGGCACCGCTTGGCCACCGCCCTTGTCAAATGCGGCATACAAACTCTGCTTCTCATCGGCACGATGCAATTGCCACGCCCCCAGCCAAAGCAATAAACCAAGCAACGGCAGCACGCAGAGCGTGGGCAGCCATTTTGGTCTAAAGACGCGCGAACCCAACCGTAGGCTTAGCACTATAATGGGTCCCCCAACGGAGCCGTCACCTTGGATCTATTCAAACTTGTCATCAGCGCCGCCTTGCTTGCCATTCTCGGAAGTCTCGCCGTAGCGCTTTTTCATCTGACCACCGGCAAAGGCGACTCATCTAAAATGCTTCGTGCATTGACCTGGCGCATCAGTCTATCGGTTGCGCTGCTGGCTTTACTCGTATTCGCAAGCCATCAAGGATGGATAACGCCCCATACCTTTGCGCACTAGCATCCTGACCCAAGAAGCCGACACAAAGAAGCCATCTAAAAAACAACGGCCGCACAAGCGGCCGTTATCGCGATGTGGGCAATACGGGCCTAGAGCCAGTAGACAAAAATGTAAAGACCGAGCCACACCACGTCCACGAAGTGCCAGTACCAGGCGACTCCCTCAAAGGCAAAGTGCCGCTGTGGCGTAAAATGGCCGTTCATCGTGCGCAACCAAATGATTAGCAACATCAACGCGCCTATGGTCACGTGAAAACCGTGGAATCCGGTCAACATAAAAAATGTCGAGCCATAGATGCCGGTACTCAAGGTCAATCCCAACTCGGTATAGGCCTCGTGATACTCACGAGCCTGCAAGAACACAAACAAGAATCCGAGCAAAAAGGTCAGCGCTAAAAATACTTTAAGCACCGACCGATGACCGGCGCGCAAGGCGTGATGCGCCACAGTGAGGGTTACGCCTGACGTCAGTAATAAAGCCGTGTTGATCAACGGCACGCCAAGCGCCGGAATGGTTTCAAACGTGCTGCCGCTGCCGCTTGGACCCAGATGCGCCGGGCCATTAGAGGGCCATCCGCCCTCAAAGTCATGCCACAATATAACGCTGGTTAAGTGCTTCGCGCCTTCACCCGACAACCAAGGCAAAGCCAACTGTCGAGCATAAAACAGCGCACCAAAGAAGGCCGCAAAGAACATCACTTCAGAGAAAATAAACCAGCTCATTCCCATCCGGAATGAACGGTCTACCTGCATATTAAAAATGCCTGCCTGATTCTCTTTGATGACCGTGCCAAACCAACCGAAGAAAAGCCCAAACAATAAAAGAAAGCCAAGCCCCAAGACGTACTGACCAATACCGCCACTTTCTAAAGTCATGACGGCGCCCACCATCAAAATAAAGAGCGTGACTGAACCAAAAAATGGCCAAGGACTCCCATGAGGGACGTAATACTTATCGTGAGCGACAGCTGGTTGGGCGTGGTCCATGGGCGTTCCTGAAAATACAGCGTTAAGAAAACATCATCGAGAAACCGCAGCAACCTGCGGCGCATCAAAAAAAGAGTAAGCGAGCGTAATTCGATCCACGTCAAGCGGCAAATCCGGATCCACTATGAAACGCACCGGCATCTCTCGACCTTCACCGCTGGAAAAATTTTGGGGCGTGAAGCAAAAGCATTCTGTTTTGCGAAAATATCGAGCAATTGTTTGCGGCGCAATACTCGGTACCGCTTGCGCAACCACAGCCCGGTCGGTCAGATTGCGCGCATAAAAGCTAGTGGAATAAAGCTTGCCGGGCTGCACTTTGATGGAGGGCACTTGTGACTTAAATTCCCACGCGCCTGCATGCGGAATATTGGCCACAAACTCTACCGTCACCACCCGATCAGTCACCGGGCGTTCAATCACTGAGGCCTCTGCCGTTTGTGTCCCATACCATCGATTGCCCGTGTTCCACACTTGGCAAAGGACGCTGTATAGAGGCACCAGCGCAAACCCGAATGCAAAACTACCTGCTGTGAACAGCAACAACTGCATCACCAGTCCACGATTGCTGGTCTGCTTCATATCAATGTAAGCTACGCAGAATGCTCGTGGCGATAAACCACGTATAAAAGCCCACCGGAATCAGCACGGTAAAAAACACGATTCGCCTTAATCGTGTTTTCTGTCGAGCAATATCCTGCCGCTCTAAGGCCATATAAGTCTCTGATCCCCTCAGTGCACGTCTGGCGGCGTATCAAAGGAATGATACGGCGCGGGTGATGGCACCGACCACTCGAGACCTGGCATATCAGCGTCCCACACTTTGGCACTCGCCGGTGGACCACCGCGGACTGCTTTAATAATGACCCAGACAAACACAAGTTGCGAGAAGCCGAAAACAAAGCCACCGACCGACGACACCATATTCCAGTCCGTAAACTGAACGTTGTAATCCGGGATGCGACGCGGCATCCCGGCCAGTCCCAGAAAGTGCTGCGGGAAGAACAGCACATTGACGGAGACGGTCGACACCCAAAAATGCCACTTGGCGAGAGTCATGTCGTACATGGTGCCAGTCCACTTAGGCAGCCAATAGTAAACCGCCGCCATGATGGCGAAGATAGCACCGGGCACCAGCACATAATGGAAATGTGCCACTACGAAGTAAGTGTCCTGATACTGATAATCCGCCGGCACGATGGCAAGCATCAGCCCTGAAAAGCCACCAATCGTGAATAAGAACAGGAACGCGAGTGCGAACAGCATGGGCGGCTCGAAAGATAATGAGCCCTTCCACATGGTCGTGGTCCAGTTGAACACCTTTACGCCGGTCGGCACCGCGATCAGCATGGTGCTCATCATAAAGAACATCTGGCCAGCGAGCGGCATGCCCACGGTGAACATGTGATGTGCCCAGACGATAAACGATAAGAAGGCAATCGAGGCAGTGGCATACACCATGGCATCATAGCCAAACATCGGTTTGCGAGAGAACGTGGGAATGATTTCCGAGACAATACCGAAAGCTGGCAAAATCAAGATATAAACTTCGGGATGACCGAAGAACCAGAAAATGTGCTGGAACATCACCGGGTCACCGCCCCCCGCTGGGTTAAAAAAGCTGGTGCCAAAGTAATGATCGGTCAACAACATGGTCACCGCGCCCGCCAAAACAGGCATCACTGCGATTAGCAAGTAAGCGGTGATCAACCAAGTCCAGCAGAACAGAGGTAACTTTAATAAAGACATGCCAGGAGCACGCATGTTCAATATGGTCACGATGACGTTGATGGCACCCATGATGGACGATGCGCCCATCAAGTGGACAGCGAAAATCATCATGGGAAAACTGTTACCGGACTGCAGCGACAGCGGCGGATACATCGTCCAGCCGCCGGCTGGTCCGCCACTGGGTGTAAACAGAGAACCGAGTAACAAAGTGAATGCGAAGGGCAAAATCCAGAAGCTGTAGTTATTCATCCGCGGCAGTGCCATATCGGGTGCGCCGATTTGCAACGGAATCATCCAGTTGGCTAGGCCCACAAACGCAGGCATCACTGCACCAAAAATCATCACCAGAGCATGGTTCGTAACCATCTGGTTATAAAAACCAGGATCAAAAAACTGCATGCCCGGTCGAAAGAGCTCGGCGCGAATCGCCAGCGCCATGGCACCGCCAATAAAAAACATGATGCAAGAGAAAACCAAGTACATCGTACCGATGTCTTTGTGATTCGTTGCAAACAACCAGCGACCTATCCCGCTTGGCTTATGGTCATCATGGCGGTCAGCGCTTACGTTGTTGGTGCTTACAGTTTTCATAAAAGATCCGTCAATTCTTTATCAGGGTGCCTGGAAATTTAACCGCTATGGGCGCGAGGTCATCGCAATAGCCTCGCCCGGCGAAGGCTCTGGCGCCGCGTGCGCGACTTTTGTTGCTGCCTGTTGGGCAGCAATCCAACGTTCAAAATCTTCCTTCGAAAACACGTCGACAGCGATCGGCATAAAGCCGTGATCTCGGCCACATAACTCAGTGCACTGGCCGGTGTAGTGACCCACTTTTAAGACCTTGAACCAAGCTTCATTAATGAATCCCGGGATCGCATCTTTCTTAACACCAAAATCGGGCATCCACCACGAATGGATCACGTCATTGCCCGTTAATAGTATCCGCACCTTAGTATCGACTGGCACTACCAAGGGATGGTCGACGCTAAGCAAATAGTCTTTAACAGTGTTGACATCAATTCCAGAATGCAGCTGTCGCGCTTCGTTGGAATCAGTCGACAATGTTGAGTAGAAAGCGATGTCTTTACCCAAGTATTCGTACTGCCACTTCCATTGGTAGCCAGTGATCTTGACGGTCAGTTCGGCGTTTCGCGTGTCTTCAATAGTGACCAATGTTCGAGCTGCGGGTATCGCAAGGGCGATCAAAATAATCACCGGGATGGTCGTCCACACGGCCTCCATCTTGGTGGAGTGGAGCAGCGTTTTGTCCGGAATGGCACCCGCAGATTTACGGAACTTGATAATCGAATAGATCATCACGCCGAACACGACGGCAGCGATCGCACAACACACCCAAAACATGGTCATATGCAGCGCATACACTTCACGCGAAATAGGCGTCACCCCAACCGGCATGTTGTAGCTCGATTCATAGGCCAACACAGGGGTGGTGGCGACTAATGCCACCAGTGCGCTGATAAATTTACGTTTAAACATCTAAGCCCCTTAGCTGTCATCCAAAGCAAACCCGCACCTAACCGGCGCCGCAGTGTACCTTGCGGGCACACATTCGTGAACTACGGGTTACTCACTACGGAACACCCATTTTGCTGCCTTTAGCGAGCGGCGTAACCGCCGGCTGACACGTCAGCCATCATCACCGCGATATGGGAGGGAGCGGCCGCTTGCGGCGATGCGCGTGATGCGAAAATAATTTCTTCAATAACAGCGACTTATGGCTACAATCCGCTCGTCGAAGAGAGGGGTTGTCACGGTCAGAGCGCCGCGCCTTATGGAGATCAATGATGCGCGCCTACTGTCAACCAAGACGAGGTGATGCTGGCTTTGAAAAGAGGTCAGCGCTTAAGCTTCAGAGCAGTCAACGGAATGACCGTCTCTGAGCGCCGACTACGGATCGGCGGCTCTGATCCAGGACACCAAGCCTGGCCATAAATCAGTTCACAACTGGCCCGCAGCTTACCATCCGCATCCGCACCATAGCGCGCGTAGTGCGCCTCCAGGCGAGCGAGTGTGCGGCGGCCGAGCAGTCCCTTCGCGCGAATGGCGAGGGCGCTTTGTGCGCCCATCCCTTTCAGATCTTGATGCAAAGCAGTCAGCGAGGGATAGGTCAGTGCGTAGCGATCCACATCCATCACCGGATCTGCGAACCCGGCGCGCACCAGCGCGTCGCCCACGTCGTGCATGTCAAACAAGGGATGAATTGAGGGCTCCCGACCTACGCTCACGAACGCTGCTCGCAGCTCTTTTAGGGTATCCGGGCCCAACGCGGTGAAAGTCCAATAGCCGCGAGGCGACAAAATGCGCCTTACTTCGCGCATGAGAGCGTCGCTATTCGGCGAAAATGGCATTAAAAAATTTGAAAAAACTAGATCTACAGAGCCACTTTTAAGAGGAAGGCGGTGCGCATCTGCCAACACACAAGACATCGGCTTCCAAAACGAGCCTCGCGCATGGGTTTGGCTCAGCATCTGGCTGGCACTGTCGAGAGCAATGACTCGGGATTTTTTAAAGCGCTTCTGTAGTTCCACGGTACCAAGGCCCGTACCACAGCCCAAATCAAGCACATACCGAGGTTGAAAAGACAGTAACGACAACCTGGCCAATAACTCCTCACGGGCGCGTGCCTGAACCACCGCGTACTGCTCGTAGTGAGCACTCGCGCGATCAAAGCCGCGACGCATAGCAGCCACATCTAAAATAGGCACCAGGGTCATGCAACCCGCCTCATGGTGTCGCAGCCGGCCGCGCCGCTCTTTTTGGTAAAAATATCTCTGCCAACATGCAGCGAATGCCGCCGCCGCCCAGATGCTCAATCGTCGGTACCTTAAAAAGCAACGGTGACGCGTGCCGCTCGAGCCGCCGCTGCAGCGGCCCACCTAAACTTTTAAAAGCGCGCTCAGACAATGCCACACACGGTCCTTGAGTAGGGCCCTCTAAGAATAAAACGTTGCCTGCAAATTCGTCGATTTGCTCCAAAGACAGCGGCAGCACATCCTTGCCACTGTCACTCAATGTATCAAGCACGCACGTGCGCTCGGATGGATCTTGAATCATGCCGTCGGCTAGCACAGCCACCGATGCCCCCACCGCCATCATCACATTGGTGTGGTACACCAATCGGCCCTGCGCATCCTGCGTGTGAAACATCACTGCTTCATAGCCAAGCGCCTGTGCCACCGTGGCCACCGCCTCCGGATGAGTGCGAGCAGAAAGCGAGGCGTAAACTCGCCGTGCAGGGTGGTCAAATACCAAACTGCCCGTTCCCTCCACTAGGCGATCTACCTGCTCCAAAGATGAAAAATCAGAAATCGAATCAACCTCATAGCCATGCGCCAATAACAAAGACTGCAGCGCTTCAGGACGACGCTCGCGCCGTCGATTGATCGCACTCATCGGATACAGCAACAAGCGCCCATCGGCATGGGTTGAAAACCAATTGTTCGGAAACAAAGCGTCTGGCGTATCAGCCAACGGATCCGCCTCTAGCACCATGACCTCGATCCCTGCATGCAGCAATCGTTCCACTGCGGCAGCGAATTCCGCCCGTGCAGCGGCGAGGGTCTCACCGAGCGACAAGCTCGCGAGATGCTGGAATTGATTGGTTGCTAAGGTTTCAGGATTACTATAAAAAGTAGCGGGGCGAACCATGACCACCGCACTCGCACACTGACGAGGCTCACCTGTCTTTACCGCCGCGTGATCCGCCATTATCGTTGCCTCACAGCATCCAGCAGACACCTTACCGGATCATCGCCTAGCCGCGCTATGATCTCATCCTCAATAGGAGCTTTTACCATGCCCTACGATTCGAATAACTTATTTGCACGTATCGGGCGTGGCGACATCCCCTGTGTCCGCGTCTATGAGGATGCTGACACGCTGGCCTTTATGGATATCATGCCGCAGGCCGATGGTCATACTCTAGTGATCCCTAAAAGAGCAGGTGAGAATCTACTCGACACCTCACTGACCGATGTAGTGGCGGCTATCCAAACCACGCAACGCGTGGCGAAAGCCGTGCAGTACGCGTTCAACGCCCCGGGGTTTATCATTAGCCAATTTAACGGTGCGGCAGCCGGCCAGACGATTTTTCACTTGCATTTTCATATTATCCCGACCCCCCAGACAGGCCAGCTACAACACCATGGGCGCATCAAAGCGGATCCTGCAAAACTCGAGGAGCACGCAGTAAAAATTCGCCAGGCATTGCAAGTGGGCTAAAAAAATAGTCGCCTTTTGTGTACGCACGCGGTCAGGTCAAGAAACTTGATCTTGTGTGACCCGAAACAGTGTCGCGATACGTCCTCACCCACAGCGTTTGGAACGGCATGACCTTTCGCCTACCTAAGGTGGCGTGATGCGAAGCGTCGCATCAAAGACTGCCACCTGCGCTAGCCATGAAATGAACCACCATGACGTCATTTTTTTATCCATATTGACCGCAAAAATCGACCCGATCACAGGCAATTGACGCGTAACAACCAGACGAAACCGCTGCAAGTCGTTAGAATCTTGAGCGTGGACGCAGAGCAACTACTGAACGATCTCAATGAGGCCCAACGGGAATGTGTGTCTGCGCCAGCAAACCCCACGTTGGTGCTGGCAGGGGCCGGGAGCGGCAAGACGCGGGTTCTGGTCCACCGGATCGCGTGGCTGGTATCCCAAGAAGAGGTCTCGCCCCATTCTATTCTAGCGGTCACTTTTACCAATAAAGCGGCCCAGGAAATGCGTGGGCGGATCGAAACGCTGCTTGAGTTGCCTGGCGGTATTCTGTGGGTAGGCACCTTCCATGGGCTAGCACACCGTTTACTACGATTGCATTGGCGCGAGGCCCAACTACCGCAGACGTTCCAGATTTTAGATTCCGACGACCAGTTGCGCGTCATTAAAAAAGTGATCAAAGCAATGGAGCTCGACGATGCTCGCTGGGTTCCTAAGGAACTACAGTACTTCATCAATGCTCAAAAAGATGAAGGACGCCGACCTAAAAACCTGTCTGACGAAGGCGATCCCACCCGTCAGACAATGATTAAGGTCTATGCAGCCTACGAAGCCGCCTGCCAACGCGCTGGCGTCGTCGATTTCGCTGAGTTGCTGCTGAGATCATTTGAACTTTGGCGTGATCAGCCGGAGCTACTCGATTTTTATCAACGCCGTTTTCGCCACGTGTTAGTAGATGAGTTCCAAGACACCAATGCCATTCAATACCAGTGGGTAAAGTTACTAGCTGGAAAGCAAAGCATCCCATTTGTGGTCGGCGACGACGATCAGTCCATTTATGGCTGGCGCGGCGCACGCGTTGAAAATATACAGCGATATCAACGAGACTTCCCGGGCACACGCGTATTTCGGTTAGAGCAAAACTACCGATCCAGCGCGACAATCCTAGAGGCTGCCAATGCCCTGATCTCTAATAACAGGGAGCGGCTTGGAAAGAATCTTTGGACGGATGGCGAGCGAGGTGAACCCATCCGCTTATACGCCGCTTTTAATGAGCGCGATGAAGCTGAATTTGTCGTTGACCGAATTGCAGAGTGGGTGAAGCAAGGCGGGCAACGCCAGCAGGTCGGGGTGCTGTATCGATCGAATGCCCAATCGCGCGCCCTTGAAGAAGCCCTGATCTCTGCACGCATTCCATATAGGGTCTATGGCGGACTGCGATTCTTCGAACGCGCTGAAATTAAAGACGCGCTCGCCTACTTGCGACTGACCTCTAATCGTCGCGATGACCCCTCATTTGAGCGTATCGTGAATCTACCGACTCGCGGCATCGGCGCTAAAAGCCTCGATGTCATTCGTGAGCTCGCGCGGGCTCAGGCACTGTCCTTATGGGAGGCCTCTGCCAGCGCCATTGCCAGTGGTGCGCTCGGACCTAAGGGGGCGCAGTCACTACATGGATTTTTACTATTAATTGAGCGGCTCTCAAAGGAAGTGACGGGATTACCACTCCATGAGCAAGTCGATCGAGTGATCACGGCAGCCGGTTTGCTTGAGCATTTCCGCAAGGAAAAGGGCGAGCGCGGTGAGGCGCGAATTGAAAACTTGGAGGAGTTAGTGTCAGCGGCTCGCGGTTTTAACATGCAAGAAGGCGATGAACTGTCACCCCTGGATTCTTTTTTAGCGCATGCCGTTCTCGAAAGCGGTGAAGGACAGGCGAGCGAGTGGGAGGACAGCGTCCAATTGATGACCTTGCACTCCGCCAAGGGACTGGAATTCCCCATGGTGTTTTTATGTGGCCTCGAGGACGGGTTATTCCCGCATCAACGCTCTATTAACGATATCGGTGGGCTCGAAGAAGAGCGCCGTCTGGCGTACGTCGGCATCACTCGCGCCATGCGCCGACTGTTTATGACCTACGCTGAGCAACGGCGCCTACATGGGGTTGACCAATTTGGCATGCCCTCGCGATTTGTGAGCGAAGTGCCCACGGAACTGATCGAGGAAGTGCGCCCCCGTATACAAGTCTCTCGTCCACTGTACTCAGGGCAATCGGCGCCGGTCATCCGCGAGGAGGAGCCAGATGCATCTGGCCTGAGACTCGGGCAACGGGTACGACATGGTCGCTTTGGTGATGGCGTCATTCTGCGCCTAGATGGCCATGGCCAAGGCGCCCAAGTGGAAGTCAATTTTGAGCGGGCGGGCCGAAAGACCCTCATGCTCGCCTACGCTAACCTCGAACCGATCTAATATTTTCGAGAGCATGCCAGTCGCCAGTGAGCCCAGCCTGCTAAACTGGCGGCTCCTCCGCTGCTGCGTGTGGTGATGTGAAAATCATTCTATTAGGTGCAGGCCAAGTGGGCCGGACGGCCGCTTATCATCTGTCCCGCGAAGAGGGCAATGAAGTCACCGTTGTCGATACCGACGATGACGCCCTAAGAGATTTACAAGACCGACTCGACGTCCGCACCATTAGCGGTAACGCCGCCAACCCCGCCGTGCTAGAAGCCGCCGGTTGTGCTGATGCGGGACTGATCGTTGCGTTAACCAATAGCGACGAGGTCAACATGGTCGCCTGCCATGTGGCATGGACCCTGTTTAAGACCCCAACCAAAATCGCTCGCATCCGCGGCTCCGCATTCACTAGCCGGCCGGAATTATTCTCCGAGGTAGCGGGATTTGCGGTGGACGTCTGGATCAATCCAGAACAGCTCGTCATGGAGTACATCGAGCAACTCATTCGTCACCCCGGCGCCCTGCAGGTGCTCGACTTCGCCGATGGCAGATTAAGACTTGTTTCGGTTCGCGCGATCGAAGGGGGGCTGCTGGTGGGTCAGCCGCTGGCCAATCTGCCACGCCACATACCAGATGTAGAAACGCGGGTAGCTGCCATCTACCGCAAAGGGCGCAGCATCAAGCCCGAGGGTAGTACCGTCATTGAGCCTGATGACGAAGTATTTTTCTTGGCAGCGCGCGAAAATATTCGTGTCGTTATGAGTGAGCTTCGAAAGCTCGAAGCCCCCGTCAAACGCATAATGATCGCAGGGGCGGGTCACATCGGGCTGAGGCTCGCGCAAGCCTTAGAAGCCAACCACCAAGTTAAAGTCATTGAGCGGGATGGCGCGCAGGCGCGGTTTGCCGCAGAAATTCTCAGAGATGCCATTGTCATCGAAGGTGACGCTGCTGACGAAGAACTACTGATAGAAGAAAACGTGGATGAGGCAGACGCGTTTATTGCGGTGACAAATGCCGAGGAGGCAAACATTCTGTCATCGATGTTGGCGAAACGCCTAGGCTGTAACAAAGTGATGGCGCTGATCAATAAGCCATCCTATATCGAATTGGTTGAGAGCGATCGGATTGACATCGCCATTTCTCCTCAGACGATCACCATCAGTGCGCTGCTCGCCTTTGTTCGTCGTGGTGATGTCGCTAAAGTCCACTCCCTAAGACGCGGAGCCGCCGAGGCGATGGAGGCGATCGTGCGGGGAAGCACCGAGACATCAAAGGTCATCGGGCGACCTATTGAGTCGATCCCACTGCCTGAAGGCACGACCATCGGCGCGATCGTGAGAGGAGATGATGTGATCATGGCGCACCATGACACACGGATAGAAGAAGGCGATCACGTGATCTTATTCTTGACTGATAAGCGCCACGTCGCTGCAGTTGAGAAACTGTTTCAATCGACCGTCTCTTACCTGTAGGTCACAGATCACCCATGAATCTGTCGTCTGTCCAGCGGATATTGGGACTCATCATCACGTTATTTAGCAGCGCTATGGTGCCACCCATGGTCGTTGCTGTTTATTTTGGCGAGACATCTTGGCAGCCATTTGCACAGGCTTTTGGGATCCTGTTGAGCATTGGGCTCGCCATTTGGTTGCCTGTTTGTCGCCAACATCGCGAACTGCGCATCCGTGATGGCTTTTTGGTATTGGCTTTATTTTGGCCTTTACTCGGCCTGTGCAGCGCGGCACCTTTTTTGTTTGGCAGTACGCCGGAACTGAACTTGACCGACGCATTTTTTGAGGCGGTGGCTGGTATTACCACCACGAACGCCAGCGTGGTGACGGGTCTTGAGCACCTGCCTCAAGCAGTGCTCTGGTACCGGCAGCAGTTGCAATGGCTCGGTGGGATTGGCGTGGTGGTGTTGGCGATTGCGCTGTTTCCTATGCTCGGTATTGGTGGCATGCAGTTATACAAAGCAGATACGCCGGGTCCAATCAAAGAGGACCAGTTGACGCCTCGGCTGATGCAGACCGCGCGCTCACTGTCGGGAATTTATCTGCTACTGACGCTGTCCTGTGCGGTCGGCTATATCTTGGCGGGCATGCCGACGCTTGATGCCGTGGAATATGCATTTTCCACTGTGTCGACCGGTGGATTTTCTCCACACGAAGGGGGCATCGAGCATTTCCACTCAGCCGCAATTGAGGGTGTCGCCATCGTCTTTATGTTTTTAGGGGGAGTGAATTTCGCTCTGCACTTTATGGCGTGGCGAAATAAAAGTCTCTCTAGTTACTCTAGTGACCCGCAGTTGAGAGCCTATCTGGTGTTGTGTTTAGGTCTGGCGTTATTTACCGCTGCTTATCTTTCGATGACCCACACTTACGATTCACCCGTGCAGGCCCTGCGGTTTGCTTTGTTTGCGGTCGTGTCGATGCAGTCTACGACGGGTTTTTCAGAGGCGCATTTTGCTGTATGGCCAGGTATGTTGCCGGTTCTTTTGATGCTCGTCGGATTCGTCGGCGGATCCGCAGGATCGGCGGCAGGTGGCATGAAGGTCATCCGCTGGCAGCTGGTGCTGAAGCAAGCACAGCGTGAGCTATCGCGCTTGGTGCATCCAAGTGCCACGCTGTTGGTTAAGTTTGCGAATAAGCGGGTACCGGGCCGCGTACTCGCAGCGGTCACCGGTTTTTTTGCGATGTACTTACTGTTATTCGCCGTACTGATGCTTGGAATGTTGGCAACCGGTGTTGATCAGACGACTGCTTGGTCAGCGGTCGCGGCCTGCATTAATAATGGCGGACCTGGGCTCGGCGACGTCGCTAGTACCTTTCAACATTTGCCAGTCGTCGCGAAGTGGCTGTCAATCAGCGCCATGCTGGTCGGACGTCTTGAGGTGTTCACACTGATCGTCGTCTTTACGCCGAGCTTTTGGCGGTATTAATGTCGCGCTGCGCGGCGTCTTACGATTCAATCACGATCGGAATACCGGCAATTTTCGCCCGCCATTCTAGAGGGCCCGTGGTGTGCACCGACTCGCCATTCGCATCCACTGCCACCGTGACCGGCATGTCTTTGACTTCAAACTCGTAGACCGCTTCCATGCCGAGATCGGGAAATGCCACGACACGGCTTGAGCGGATAGCCTGAGACACGAGGTAAGCAGCGCCGCCCACCGCCATCAAATAAGCGCTTTTGTGACGCTGAATGGCGGCAATCGCCTCAGGACCGCGCTCTGCTTTACCGACCATGGCAAGCAAGCCGCCTTTGGCGAGCATGGTCTCTGTGAAGCGATCCATACGGGTCGCGGTAGTGGGGCCGGCGGGTCCGACCACTTCGTTGCGAACCGCATCGACGGGGCCGACGTAGTAGATCACGCGATCTTTAAAGGACAATCCCTCAGGCAAGGGCTGACCCGAATCCAGTAATTGGCAAATTCTTTTATGCGCAGCGTCCCGGCCGGTCAGGAATTTCCCATTCAATAAAAGCCTTTCGCCGGGTTTCCAGCTGGCGACTTCCTGGCGGGTTAACCCATCCAGCGCGACACGGCGTGTATTTACATCAGGTGCCCAGCCTACTTTGGGCCAGAGCGCTAAATCAGGCGGTATTAATTTGGCAGGCCCAGTGCCGTCTAAGTGAAAGTGTAGATGACGAGTCGCCGCACAGTTGGGAATCACGGCCACCGGCAACGACGCTGCGTGTGTCGGATAGTCGAGAATTTTGACATCCAGTACGGTCGTGAGACCCCCTAGGCCTTGTGCACCGATGCCTAGGGCATTGACCCGGTCAAAAATCTCAATGCGCATCTCTTCTAGCCGTGTACGTGGGCCGCGCGCTTTCAGCACGGGCATGTCAATGGACTGCATCAGGGATTCTTTGGCCAGCAGCAGTGCTTTTTCGGCGCTCCCGCCAATACCGATGCCCAACATGCCCGGAGGACACCAACCGGCGCCCATCTCCGGCACTCTCTCCACCACCCAATCCGCTACGGAGTCCGAAGGATTCAGCATCTCGAACATCGCTTTATTTTCGCTGCCACCACCCTTGGCGCTGATGGTGACGTCGATGCGGTCACCGCTCACTAACTCGACGTGGATGACCGCGGGGGTGTTATCACGTGTATTTTTACGCGTCCCCGATGGATCGGTCACCATCGATCCACGCAATGGATTATCTGCATTGATATAAGCGCGACGGACGCCCTCATTAATCAGATCTTCTAATGAGCGCGTGGTGTTCCACCGAACCTGCATGCCCACTTTCACAAACACAATGACAATGCCGGTGTCCTGACAGATCGGCCGATGTCCTTCGGCGCACAGGCGCGAGTTAGTCAGAATTTGGGCGATCGCATCGCGCGCCGCTGGGCCTTGCTCCGCCGCATACGCCCGGCCCATCGCCTCAATGAAGTCGGGTGAGTGATAATAAGAGATGTACTGCAGTGCATCGGCTACGCTGCTCACCAAATCTTCTTCATGGATCACAGTCACAGTGAGGGCTCCGCTGACAGATGCGATAGGGTGCTCGGATGAGCAGGGTGCTTATTTTAATTTAACCGCGATCGCTGCGCGTGCCGCTTATCGATCATCGGCCTCGATACCCACGCCGCAAACCGAACGGCGCACTGCCCTTCAAGACGGCGGGATCAGCGCGTCTGAATCGAGTTAATAAGAAAATTTCAAAAGAAAATAGCGTTTAATTGTCTAAATTTACCACAAATTGAATATATATAGACTTTATAAATAAATTAATACCACTTTAAGGTTATTATTAATAAAGTGGAAATTATAGTTCATTAATTCATGATTCATATTATTAAGTGGAATAATGAGGTCATTTTATGATCGGATTGCTACAGCGAGTGACTGAAGCTTCAGTCACGGTCCACGGTTCAGCGGTAGGCGCCATCGGCGCGGGCCTGTTGGTTCTGCTTGGCATCCAACGGGGTGACACGGAGCAGGCAGCGGATCGTCTGCTCGAGCGCCTTATCAATTATCGAGTGTTTGAGGACACCGGCGGCAAAATGAACATCAGTTTGCTAGAAAGCGGCGGCGCCTTACTGGTGGTGTCACAGTTCACGCTGGCCGCCGACACCGCACAGGGAAATCGCCCTGGCTTTAGTCACGCTGCGCCGCCGGATGAGGCCAAACACCTTTACGACTACTTCGTCGAGCGAGCCCGTCGGCAATTACCCTCCGTGGCCACGGGCCAATTTGCTGCCCCGATGCAGGTCGCCCTGACCAACGACGGCCCCGTGACCTTTTGGCTGGAAGTCAGCCCGAAATAGATCGGATCGTGCACGGCTCGATCCTAGGGTTGGAGTATAATAAGTCCACTATCTCGTGGGCCTTGGAGCGTGTCATGGGCGGTATTGGTTTTCGCGAACTATTGGTTATCCTGCTGATCGGACTGGTGTTTTTCGGCAGCAAAAAAATCAAAACGCTCGGCTCAGATTTGGGCGATGCGGTCCGAGGCTTTAAAAAAGCCATGGATGCAGGTGACAAAGAGGTGGTGGCAGAAGCCCGTCCACCGTTGCAACACCTTCCAGGTCGCGACGCTGATTTTTCTGCCGCTGATCCATCGAGCGCAGTCAACTCAGAGCAGAAGCCCAAGGTGTGAATGGGAATCGGTAGCCCCCCCTTGTTTTATTGAGACCATCACATGGGTTTCAGCGAAATCCTAGTCATCATGGTGTTAGCGCTTCTGGTGTTAGGACCGGAACGATTGCCGAAGCTCGCCGCTGATATTGGCCGCTTCATCGGGCGGGCACGCGCCATGGCCCGCCAACTGTCCTCGCAACTCGAACATGAAGTGCGCCTTGATGAGTTGGTCCGCGAACAAAGCATCCAACCCGCCGCGACCCCGCAACCCGCATCACCCCCCCTAGCGGAGGCACCGGTCACCGTTGCGGTCGATCCACACCAAGCGTCGTCCGCGCACGTGGCCTCCCCCATCCATGAAGCACCGCCCGCCACACAACAGATCGCACCCGTCACGTCGATCACCCCGGTAACCAAAACGCCGGTCACCCAACCCGCACCGGAGCCTGTGCCGTTGCAACACAGCTTTGGCCTCTCACCGCCGCCAGGGCCAACCCCCACATCGTCGCCCCATGACCCCGCCTGAACCGAGCCCAGAGTCGCTCGCCGAAGGCACCCTGATCTCGCATCTACTCGAGCTGCGCACGCGCCTGTTACGATCCTTGATCGCCGTTGGCATTGTCGCTCTGCCGTGCATGGTATACGGCAACAACTTATTCACTTGGGTCAGTCAACCCTTACGCAAGGTGCTGCCTAAGGGTGCCACCATGATTTCCACTAGCGTCATGGCGCCGCTCGTGACGCCCTTCAAGCTGGCTTTCTATGTGGCTTTGATCGCAGCGATGCCTTATGTGCTGTATCAAGTGTGGGCCTTCGTGGCACCTGGCTTATATCGTCATGAACGCCGCTTTGCTGTACCGCTGCTGGTTTCTAGCGTATTACTTTTTTACGCTGGCATCGCCTTCGCGTACTTCGCGGTCTTCCCCGTCATGTTTGCGTTTTTCACTGCCACTACCCCGGTGGGCGTGCAGATGATGACCGATATGACCCAGTATTTGGACTTCGTCCTGCTGCTGTTTCTGGCCTTTGGGATCGCTTTTGAAATCCCTGTGGCGATTGTGCTGTTGGTTTGGACTGGCCTCGTCAAGTTAGACACGCTAACCAAGAATCGCGGCTATGTGCTGATTGCGGTTTTCATTCAAGCCGCCGTCATCACACCACCCGATGTCATTTCTATGACGATCATGGCCCTACCCATGTATGGTCTCTATGAGATTGGTATTGTCATGGCCCGTCTGCTGGTCAATAGCACACTGGGTGCGCGGGCCCGTGAAGAACGTGCTCAATCAAGTAGTGACTGATTTAAACGCCTGACTAAGGCAGCCACACCAAGGGCGCCGATCGCCTGTATTCAACTTGAGGCTACTATGACCCACACCGACACGGCACCTGCTCAGTTCTTTGGCCACCCCCGAGGGCTTGCCACCTTATTTTTTACTGAATTCTTTGAACGTTTCAGCTACTACGGCATGCGGGCGCTGTTGGTTCTTTTTCTTACCGCCAGTCTCGCGAAAGGCGGTTTAGGAGTTGATAACAAAACGGCGGGCGCTATTTACGGCATCTACACGGGTGCCGTGTACTTATTCGCGCTGCCCGGTGGCTGGATCGCCGATCGATTGCTAGGACAAAGGAAAAGCGTTTGGTACGGCGGCATCATGATTGCTTTGGGTCATTTCATGATGGCCACGCCCATCACCGAGATGTTCTACCTTGGCTTACTGATGATTGCATTGGGTACTGGGTTACTAAAGCCGAACATCAGCGCCATCGTCGGTGATTTGTACCGTGGCCAACCGGGCGCTCGTCGAGATGCGGGCTTTTCTCTTTTTTACATGGGCATCAATTTGGGTGGCGCCCTCGCGCCATTGGTATCCGGAACGATTGGTGAAACCTTGGGTTATCACTGGGGCTTTCTCACCGCGGGCGTCGCCATGTTGATTGGCCTATTTCAGTATCGAATGACCAGCCATTACCTCGGTGACGCGGGTCTGCTACCTAAAAGCAGCACCCCCGCGGAGCGGCGTCGCAGTGGTCAGTGGTTGTTAGGTGGCTTGAGCATACTGGCCATTACGATTGCTTCCATATTGGCAGGCTTCATTTCCATCAATGCGGCCCAAGTCGCCAATACCATGGGTCAAGTCATGCTGGTGTGTGCCGTTGGCTTTTTCGGCAGCGTGTTGCTATGGGGTGGCCTAGAGGCCGCTGAGAAAAAGCGCGTCTTGGTAATCATTGTATTTTTTCTTTGTGCTGCATTGTTCTGGGCTGGCTTTGAACAAGCCGCAACGACTTTTAACCTATTCGCCCGTGATCTTACCGATCGCAGTTTATTCGGCGGTTGGTTTGAAGGGCATCAGCATCCGACCAGTTGGTATCAAACCATTAACTCGCTCTACATCATTTTGCTTTCGCCGTTTTTTGCTTGGCTGTGGATTGCCTTAGGCCGTCGTCATCTCGATCCTTCAGCGCCCCTGAAATTTGGGTTTGGGCTCATTCTGCTCGGGCTAGGCTTCGCGGTCTTAATAGGGGCCGCACAACTCATCCTAAGTACCGGGGGCAAAGTCGGTCCCCAGTGGCTGCTACTCACCTACTTACTCCATACCTGTGGAGAGCTGTGCTTAAGCCCGATTGGGTTATCCAATGTCACCAAACTGGCGCCCACGCGATTTGCCAGCCAAATGATGGGCACCTGGTTCTTAGGCGCGGCGATCGGCAATCTGGTGGCTGGGTTGATCGGCGGCGAAATAGGCAGTGAGGTCGCCACCATGCCCACGGAGTTCACGCACATGACCCTCATCGGCGTCGGCGCCGGCGCGGTGGTACTACTGGCAACTCCTATTCTGCGTCGCTGGATGGGACCGATTCACTAAGACCGTCCGCACCGAACGATACCGAGGTCATCATGTCGACATCTCCGCAGCTCAGTGTTCGCGCTGTCCTCTTATCGATCATCCTCACCGTGGTGTTGACAGCGGCTAATGCCTATCTCGGGCTATTCGCTGGGTTAACGGTGGCGACTGCCATTCCGGCGGCGGTGATCTCAATGGGTGTGCTGCGTCTATTGGGCCGCAGCAATCTGTTGGAAAACAACATCGTTGCCACCGGTGCCTCAGCAGGCTCATCCATCGCCGCCGGCACGGTGTTTACTTTGCCGGCACTGATTTTATTGGGTCACTGGTCGCGCTTTGATTACTGGTGGGTGTTCTCCATTATCGGCCTGGGTGGCTTACTGGGCGTACTGTTCTCTGTGCCACTGCGTCGGACCTTGATTATTGATCAGGATCTTCAATTTCCAGAAGGTGTCGCGACGGCCGAGTTACTGCGTGCCGGTAGCGGGGCGGCAGAGGGCGCGAGAGCACTTGGGTGGGCGGCAGCGATCGGTGCCGGCTTTAAGTTACTCATGTCAGGCCTACGACTGGTCCCTGAATCTTTCACGTTGGCAGGCTTCGTGGCCAAACGCGGGATCGCGTATTTCGGCGTCAACCTTTCCCCGGCGCTTTTAGGCGTCGGCTACATCGTAGGCCTTAATGTGGGCTTAGTGATGCTGGCGGGCGGCTTACTCGCTTGGTGGGTGTTTATGCCGATTTACCACGGTTTTTTTAGCGATCTTGATCCACTCCTGTCGAGCAAACTGGCGGGTGTCGATGCAGAAACCGCAGCGACGCTGATCTGGAGTATGAAGGTTCGCTATATCGGTGTCGGTGCGATGTTGATCGGTGGCTTATGGGCCTTGTGGAGTCTGCGGCACTCGCTGCTATCGGGCATCCGCAGCGGTCTGAGTATCCGAGGCCAAGAGCGAGCGGTGATAGAGACAGAGCGTGATCTGCCGATGAGCCTCATTTTGCTTGGTATCGGGTTATTTGTGATTCCGTTGTTCGTGCTCTATCACGCAGTCGTTCATAGCGTCGGTATTGCAGTGGCGATGTCACTGATCATGATCGTGGCAGGCTTTGTATTCTCATCGGTCAGCGGCTACATGGCCGGATTAGTTGGATCCTCTAATAACCCGGTGTCTGGCATCACCATTTCAACTATTTTGTTCTCCTCTTTGGTGTTGCTGTTTTTTTTGGGGCCTGGCAGCGTGGTGGGTCCGGTCGCCGCCATTCTAATTGGTGCTGTCACCTGCAGTGCTGCGGCGGTCGCTGGTGATAATCTGCAAGACTTAAAAGCCGGTCGCCTACTCGGCGCCTCACCCTGGCGTCAACAGGTGATGCTTGCCATCGGCGCGGTATCAGGGGCGGCGGTCATGGCGCCGGTACTGAACTTATTATTGAGCGCCTATGGAATAGGTACTCCGGCCCACGTCGGGGTACACGCGCTCAACGCACCACAAGCAACCCTCATGGCCGCAGTCGCGCAAGGCATCTTTAATGGCGGACTTCCCTGGGACATGATCGCTTTAGGTGCGGCCGTCGGCGTTGGCGTTATCCTGTTGGATGCGTGGCTTGAACGCGGCGGCGGGCGCTGGCGTGCACCGGTGCTTGCTATTGCAGTGGGCATCTATCTACCCCTCGAATACACGAGTCCTATATTCTTAGGCAGCTTACTGGCTGAGATGGCTGATCGCTACCATGCGAGGCAAAAAGCACCCCTAGATACAGAGAGTGCTCGACGCAGTGGTTTGCTGTTTGCGTCTGGACTGATTGCTGGTGAGGCGATTATCGGTGTGCTCATTGCTATCCCCATCGTATGGACGGGTCGTATCGATGTGCTGTCGCTGCCAGACAGCGCGCAGTTCGGTCAGTGGTTTGGTCTGGCGGGTGTAGCACTCATTGGCTGGCAACTGTACCGACAGGCCATTCGCACTGCCCCCCTCTGATGAGACAAACCCCCACAAAGCCTTGGCTGATTTACGCCTGCTTGGCTTCGGTCTACTTAATCTGGGGCTCAAGCTTCGCCGTCTCTAAATATATGGTCGGTGAGCTGCCGCCATTTTTGGCGGCTTCAGTACGCTTTATCGGCGCGGGCCTGCTACTGTGGGCGCTCGCTTCCTATCGCGGTGAATCGTTGCCCCGTGAGCGTCGCGAGTGGCGACACTTTCTGATTATGGGCGTGCTCCAAGTGGTCGGCTCCGCCGGTGTCAATGTGTTCGCCATGCAGCATGTTGCCTCCAACCAATCCGCTTTACTCAATGCCAGCGGGGCGTTGTGGATCTCACTACTGGGGACACTCGGCGCACGCGGCCACCGTCTGACGCCATTGGTTTCAACTGGCGTGTGTCTTGGTTTTATTGGCGTAGGCTTCTTAGTTTGGCCACACGACGGCTTTTCTCTTAGTCATTTTGGCTGGCAGATGGTTATCATCTTGGCGTGCTTATCATGGGCAATGGGTTCTATTTATTACGCGCGCGCGCACACGCGAACTCCCATGCTGATGTTCACTGCAGTGACGATGCTGACAGGTGGGATCATGCTCGCCGGACTCGGATTCAGTCTCAATGAACTCCCCCGATGGCACTGGCATATCGGTAGTATCAGCGCCGTCGTCTGCTTAATGCTCGGTAGTTCTTGCATCGGGTATACCGCTTTTAATTATCTGACGCGCTATACCTCACCGGCGCTACTGTCCACTTATGCCTATGTCAATCCTGCCATCGCGGCATTGGTCGGGTGGCTCGCGCTCCATGAAGGCATGTCAGGCCACCAGTTGACTGGGATGGGCATTATTTTGCTGGGTGTGATCCTAGTGTCTTTGGGTGAGCCTTCTAATAGTCGAGCACAAGAGACGCCGACTGAAGCAAGCGCCTAGCGGAGCCTAGCCAGATCTTATGAGCGCGCAAATGCATTGCCCACCCAACTGACTAGGCTGACTAAGATCGCACTCATCAACGCCGCGTGAAAGCCGGCGACATGCATACCGGGTAGTAGCCACGCCACTAGGGCAACCGTTGCCGCGTTAATCACGAATAAAAACAATCCTAGGGTCATGACAGTGATCGGTAACGTCAAGATGACAAGAATCGGTTTCATCACTGCATTAATCACCCCCAACAGTAATCCGGCGAACAATAAAGTGGCCGAATCATCAAAGACCACGCCATTCACCCACTGGGTGGCAAGCCAAAATCCGATGATGGCGCACGCACCACGAATGAGCAAAGCCGACATATAAACCTCTTCTGATGCTTAACGGTAACGGACGCCACGATGGATCACTATCGCGACATCCTGAAGACGATCCACGTGACGCAATAGATCGCCATGAACCGCAATGATATCTGCTCGCTTGCCTACCGCAATACTGCCAATATCAGCACTGAGTCCTAAGGTTCGAGCCGCATCAAGAGTCGCTGCCCGAATAGCAGCCGCGGGTGTGAGACCCGCCTCCTGCACCAGCGCCTCGACCTCTTGCCAAGCAGCAAACGCCGTCAACTGCGCGGGCGCGCCGGCATCTGAACCCATCAGCAACTGAGCGCCCGCAGTACGCGCCTCGGTTAATCGCGTCGCGAGCACCGCTCGGCGCATTGAGTACAAGGAGAAAAGCGGTCGGCTATCTAAGTGGTTCATCGAGTAGCGGATGTCCTCTGCTACTAAAGGGGGTAACGTGGCTTGCCATTGGGGATCATCCAGCGGCTCTTCACTGTCACGCAGACTGGCCACATGGGTGAGCACGGAACAGCCGACCGACCAAGGCACTGGCGTGCCTTTGCTTTCGCGCAACGCCAATAGCCCTTTAGCAAGATCAGACCAATGCGCATTGAGATCGGTGCCAAAACCCATCAAGCCGGTGGCCCCCGCGGTCAGTGCGGCGACCACATCGGGATCATGCTCAATCAATGCCCACCACGACAATCCCTTGGAGGTGACCGTCTGGGTGATGGCTTGTAATTCTTCCGCACTAAAATCCGCCGCTCCCGCGACCACCACATAATTCACACCGAGCGCTGCCAATCGTGACACCGTCGCCCGAGTATCTTGAACACCCTGAATCGGCCAGTAGCGCGCACCATCAGCCCGCGGATAGCGAACCAGCGCGGGCCCTGAGATCAACATAGAGGGCCCCGGTGTCTGCCAGGCGTCAATACGCGATTGCACAGACAAGACATCAGACACAGGGGAGGCCACATCGCGCGCGGTGGTCACCCCTGACAAGAGCAGGGCGCTTGCAGCGGCTGGCATCACCACCCGTTCTGCAATCGGCAGATAAGCCGCTTGCCAATGGACTGGGTCGCTGTGTCCCAGCTCGCTCAGATGCACCTGCATATCAATCAGCCCCGGTAGCACGGTCATCCCATGGGTTGATATCACGGTCGCATCAGAAGGAATCGCCAGTGTGTCTTCCGTGCCCACCGCCGTGATGCGATCCTCGTTAATCAAAATCACGCTGTGATTGAGCGGTGCGCCACCGGCACCATCCACTAAGGTACCGCCCACTAAGGCCACAGGTCCGGCGCTGGCCCAATGCGGCACTCCAATCAATAAGAACGCCAAAAGGAAGTGACCAAAGAAGGTCGTACCGTTGTATATTGAAGAACAAAGCGATGCACTGACCGCATCAGAAAACGGATGAGTTTTTGTAGTGGTTTGAATACGGGAGGTTGGCATATGCATCTGGTGTATATCGTGATGGGTTTGGCCTTAATGCAGTATATGTATTTTGCAATCGCCGTCGGTGGCGCTCGAGGGCGCTTTGGCGTGAAAGCGCCTGCTACCAGTGGGCACGAGGTGTTTGACCGCTATTTTAGGGTACAGATGAATACCTTGGAACTGATCGTGGTGTTGATCCCTGCGTTGCCATTGTTTGCATACTACGTAGACGCGCGCATAGCGAGTGTCCTCGGATTCTTATACATCATTGGACGATTCATGTATTTCCAAAGCTACGTGAAAGAGCCTGCCAAACGCGGTCCTGGCTTTGGGTTGTCATTATTGCCCATTGCGGTGCTGTTGGTGGGCGGCATCGTCGGTGCCGTCTTAAATATGCTCCACGGCACCTGATCACCTTGATCAGCGTGACCCACTGCCTTGCAACCAAGGCAGTGGGTCGATCGGATGCGTCCCTTGACGAATTTCAAAATAAAGCGTGGGATGACTATTATCATCACCACTGGTTGCTAGGACCTCACCTGACATTACCCGGTCACCGACTTCTTTCATCACACGCTCGTTATGACCATACAGGCTGATGTAACCATCGCCGTGCTCGAGTATCACCAATAGTCCAAGGCCCGGCAGCCAATCGGCGTAAATCACACGACCCTCGGCGGGTGCATGAATCTGCGCATGCCCTTCAGTCTCGATCAATAGACCATTCCAGCGCATGCCACCCACTCGTGACTCGCCAAAATGTGCGGCCACGTGACCCGTCGTTGGCCATGGAAGATGTCCCCGCAATGAAGCAAACAGGCCTTGAACCCTCGGTGTAGTGGCAGATGACGAGGGCCGAGTAGTGGTGGCGGGCGTTTTGAGGGCACGCTTTAAGCGCACCAACAAATCCTCGAGTGACGCCGCATTGGCTTGTAGTTCTTTGAGCGCTTGAGATCGCGTGGCGACTCGCCGGCTGAGCTCATCCAGTGCGCGGGCTTGCTGGGCTTTTGCTTTATCCAGCGCATCTGCCTCACGACGCCGATCCTCCTCAAGCGAGGCTAAGCGCACATCCTCGGCCGCCAGCGCTTCATCTAAGTGACTGAGCTGCTGAGTCTGCTGACTGATGTCCTTTAACCTAGCAGCGCGCGCGCGTGCCAGATAAGCATAGTCAGTCAGCCATCGGTCAGGCCGGGTCGGATCCGTCACAAACCACTTAGAGAGCAGCGGTGCGTGCAGCAACCGAAACGCAGCATTCAACTCAGTCACCAGATCTTTTTGCTCTTGATTAGACGCGGCACTCACCTGTACTTTTTGCGCCGCCAGCTCAGCACGCTTGGCCTCACTCTCTGCACGGCGGCGATGAATATCCTCGAGTCGACCTTGGGTGCGGGCCAAGGCAATATCCGCCGTCCTGAGAGCGGCGGCCACCTGGTCACGGCGAGCCCCCTCCGCTTGTACGGATTGGGTGACCGCCTTAATCTCCGCGCGCACTCGGCTCAGTTCGCTGCGCGCCGCTTGGGCGCTCGGGGGCTTTGTCGCCGCCATCACGCTGCCCGCCCCTAGGAGCAGGAAAGCCCATGGAATCCAATGGTGCGAAGTGGCTTTCACAGGCGATACTGTAGCTGACACCGGCTCCCCACAAGCGGCTGCTATAATGATCGACTCGCCCCCACCACTTATGATGGAAGTGATTGATAATGCAGCATTTTTTAGAATATAGCCAGCATCACCCTTGGTATGTCGTGGCGGCGCTCGTGATGATGGGGGTGGTCGCCATCAGTGAATTTCGAGTCGCGCGCGCCTCCTTTGGGTCGATTGGCTCGGCCGAGGTGATCCGTCTCATGAATGGCGGCGCCTTACTCATTGATGTACGCCGCGAAGCGGAGTTTGCAACGAGCCACATTGCCGGCGCCCGATCGATCACCAGCGACAAGATTGCCGATGGGGCTGAGTCGCTGCAACGATTCAAAGATAAACCCATTATTGTCTGCTGTGACACCGGTGCCACGGCGGGTGCGGCGGCTCGGCACCTCGTCCGATTGGGTTTCAAGCAAGCATTCAACCTACGCGGTGGACTGAGCGCCTGGCGGCAGGACAACCTGCCGCTGGTTAAAGACTGAGGTGGATCATGGCTGCGCCGGTAGTAATCATGTATTCGACGTCGTGGTGCCCTTACTGCACCCGCGCACGTGCCCTGCTCAATCAGAAACGCGTGTCGCTCACTGAGATAGATATTGATGCGGCGCCAGAGCAGAAAGCGATCATGATCCAAAAAAGCGGCCGTCACACCGTACCGCAGATCTTCATCGGGGATCGTTCGATCGGCGGCTGTGATGATCTGTATGCATTGGAACAGCGTGGCGAGTTAGATGCTTTGCTGGTCGGTGGCTGAGATCTTTTCAGACGCGTTGTACTCATCATTTTTATCCATTCATTTAATTAACCACAGGATTTAATCATGGCAGACGAACTCCCAACGACAGCGCCCGACGCAGACAACCAAAATGGGCCGGAGCTCGTTCTCCAGAGCATCTACATTAAAGATGCCTCCTTCGAAGCGCCGAATGGTCCCAATATCAATACCGCCAATTGGGCGCCGCAATACGGCATGAACATGAACACCAGTGGCTCGACGCTCGCTGAAAACATGCACGAAGTCATATTGACCATTACCCTCGAAGCAAAAATTAACGACACCATTGCCTACTTAGTGGAAGTCAAACAAGCGGGTCTGTTTATGATTCGTGGCTACTCGCCAGATGACACACGTCGCGTCGTCGCCACATTTTGCCCGACCGTGCTGTTCCCTTATAGCCGTCAAGCCGTATCCGACTTAATCAGCAAAGGTGGCTTTCCGCCCTTCTTGCTGCCTCCGGTGAATTTCGATGCGCTCATGCAGCAATCCATGGCGCAGAACAATCCCTCGCCGGTCGTTAACTAAGAGCGGGGCGCCTCATGTCGCCACCCGACGACGAGGCGCAAACCCATACCCCGATCGCCGTATTGGGCGCGGGGTCTTGGGGCACTGCATTAGCGATCCAGCTGGCACGCGCTCATCGGCCGACTCGTCTGTGGGGCAGAAATACGGCTGAACTCGCCGCCATGTCAGCAGCGCGCGTGAATGCGCGCTACCTACCGCAAGTGGCTTTCCCTGCGAGTCTGACCATCGAGCACGACTTGGCTAAAGCGGTCGAGGGTGTCGGCATTGTGTTAATCGCTATCCCTAGTCATGCCTTTCGAGACGCACTCGTGCAGCTGGCACCGCATCTCACAGCCCACCAGCATGTCGCATGGGCCACTAAGGGATTTGAATTATCGAGTGGTCTGTTACCGCATCAAATCGCACGGGCCCTGCTGCCCGGTGTGCCCCTCGCCGTGCTCTCAGGACCCACTTTTGCACGCGAAGTCGGCCAGGGTCTTCCCACGGCAATGACCGTGGCTTCAGAGGACGAACTATTTGCAAAAGAGTTGGCGCGTTCTTTATCCGGCGAGCATTTTCGTGCTTATACGTCGCTTGATATCGTGGGCGTTGAGGTGGGTGGTGCCACCAAAAATGTATTGGCGATTGCCACGGGACTGGCCGATGGCATGGGCTTTGGCGCGAACACACGCGCTGCACTGATCACTCGAGGCTTGGTTGAAATGACTCGATTAGGCACGGCGCTCGGTGCGCGAGCCGACACCTTCATGGGACTCTCGGCCCTAGGCGATCTGGTCTTAACGTGCACCGATGACCAATCCCGCAACCGTCGCTTTGGACTTGCCATGGCGCGCGGCCTGACATCACAAGCCGCGCTGTTGGAAATCGGCCAAGTCGTCGAAGGATTCCAAGCAGCGGCTGCCGTCCATGCCGTCGCCCGCCGCCTGCATGTCGATATGCCCATTGCCCATGAAGTCTATCGGGTGCTGTACGAGCATGTACCCCTGAAAGAGGCCGTGGCGGCGTTGATGGGGCGCGATCTAAAAGCCGAGTAAGGTGTCTATCGGCGGTGGGGGCGTGATCGAGCCACTACCGCAAGTGATGCACTGTAGGACCGAAGGGTAACCAGAGAGACAGACACCGCACAAACGACTATTCCACCTGAAAGTCGTTTTGGCGCCATGCCTCAAACACCACGAGCGCGACCGCATTCGACAGATTAACGCTGCGATTACCCGGTCGCATCGGAATATGCAGCACCGTATCCGCGGCCAGCGTCGACAACACCTCGGCCGGCAACCCCTTGGTTTCCCGCCCGAACAGTAAGGCATCGCCCGCCTGAAAACGCACGTCGCTGTAACGCGTGGCACCTCCGGTCTCAATGGCAAACAAGCGCGTCGGTTGCAACGCCGCCAAACAGGCTGCCCAATCGGCGTGCTCACGTACGTTCGCCATCTCGTGATAATCAAGCCCCGCGCGCCGAACTTGGGCCGCCTCCAGGGTGAACCCAAGCGGATGCACCAGATGCAGCCGACAGCCCGTGTTGGCACACAGCCGGATCACGTTCCCGGTATTGGGCGGTATCTCAGGCTCATAAAGAATAATGTCGAACATGCCACTGACTCCTCGATGCGCCGGTATAATCCACCCATGGCCCTCCTTCGTGAAGCCCCCGCCGCCTCTCTCGCCATGGACTTCTGTGGCTTGTCATTCGCTTCGCCCATTGTTTTGCTGTCAGGGTGCGTCGGCTTTGGAGAGGAATATACGCGAGTAGAAGGCTTCTCGAACCGAGACTGTGGCGCGGTGGTGCTGAAGGGCACGACCTTAGCGGCCCGATTGGGTAATCGTCCGCATCGAGTCTATGAGACCTCTATGGGGATGCTAAACGCCATTGGGCTACAAAACCCAGGCGCCGAGCATGTGGTAGCCCATATCCTGCCTACGCTGGATTTTGAGGAAACTCGCTTCATTGCGAACGTCTCCGGTAGCACCATTGACGAGTACGTTAATGTCGTCCGGCGATTCGATGACTCAGCCATCGATGCCATGGAGATCAACATCTCCTGTCCAAACGTCAAGGAAGGCGGCGTACAGTTTGGAAACTATCCCGATATGAGTGCCCGAGTGGTCGCCGCGTGTCGCGCGGCAACCCGCAAGCCACTCATCACCAAGCTGTCGCCCAATCAAACGGATATCCGTGAGAATGCGCGACTGTGCATTGAAGCAGGCAGCAATGCCTTGTCGGTGATTAATACCGTGATGGGCATGGCGATCGATTCCAAAACACGCCGTCCGATCATTGGCAACACCCAAGGGGGTCTGTCGGGACCTGCCATCAAACCGATCGCCTTATTAAAAGTACATCAGGTGTATGACATCGCCAAACACCATGACGTACCGATCATTGGCCAAGGTGGCATCACCACGGCGACCGACGCGCTGGAATTTATCATCGCGGGCGCAAGCGCCGTGGGCATCGGCACCTCGCTGTTTTATGACCCGCATACGTGCATCAAGATCAATGCGGGGATCGCAAAATATCTTGCTGAACATGGCCTAAAACAGATTAAAGACTTAGTGGGCACCCTCGATGTCGCCAACGCAGGTCTTGCTCATTAGCCAGCCAATGGCTGAAGGGCACTAGCAAGGTGAATCGCCTGCTTTTCAAAAGCACGGGTGATGCCTAAAAACACGGCTTGCTGAGCGTCTAAAAACACCGTGTTGTCCCGGGTAGACACCAAAAAAGAGCCTTCAAACTCAAGCGCGTAACTACCAAACGCCACTAGGTGGGTGCGCTCAAATAAGACCGAAGGCTGACTCGCGCAGGCCTCCGCCACGATCGTTGGAATGAGCGCCAAGTGAGCGGATGGCGTGTCTTGTGCCACGCGCACGCGAAACACAGAGCGACGCTCAGTCACCCGACCGAAATTTCGGATTCGCACCTTAGAAAGTTCAGCATTCGAAATGATCAACTGCTCACCGCTAGGACTTCGCAGTCGTGTGCTCTTTACGCTAATCGCTTCGACGGTGCCCACGTAGCCATTGTCTAGGGTCAGAGAATCACCTAATGCGAAGGGTTTATCGAGCGCAATAGACACCGAAGCCAATAAGTCGCCGAGCACACTTTGCACCGCCAAGGCCACAGCGATGCCACCGATCCCTAATCCTGCCAGCAGGGTCTTGATCTTGAACCCTAAAGCATCCAGCGCCAATAACAGCACCACCGACCAAATCACGATACGCGCTATGAACTGCACTGCGCTCACGACCGAATGGGCATTACGATCAGGCCCAGACGCGCCTTGCGTGTCGAGCACCAAATGAACGGCCGCCTGAGCCCAAATGCCCGCTTGCCACAACAAGAGAAGAATGATGCCCGCTGTGGTCAGATGCTCAGTGCGCGGACCGAGCTCCAGGGTCTTCAAAGCCATCACAATCGATAATGCCAAGAGCCCAGTCGCATGGGTGTGACGAATCATGACCAAGGGAAGCCGAAGCCCTCGAGCCAGCGTGTCGTCACCCAAGGAGTGCGCACGCAACGCCAGCCGTGCACGAACCAGCCAAAGAATACCGAAGGTGATCAGTGCCAACCCAAGCGCGTAAACCCAATCGATTAATGGATTGCCGTATAGCACCTGATTGGCAGCAAAATCGAACCACGTCACAAGCCGAGACATCGAGTTCATGCTCACCCTCCCATCATGCGGCGATCACCCATTACTCGCGCGCGGCCTCGTCGTCCACCTCATCCACATCCAGACCGAGCTCACGCATTTTACGAGTCAGCGTATTTCGACCCCAACCGAGAAGCCGCGCGGCATCCTGTCGCCGCCCTGCCGAATGCATCAATGCCACCCGCAGGAGTGTGCGCTCAAACTCAGGTAAAACGGCATCGAGTAAAGGGCGGGTTTCGGTCACTAAGTGATGCTCGGCCCAGCGCGCCAAGAGTCCGGTCCAGTCACTGGCTTGATCCGTCTGCGTAGATGACCCCAATTCCGCGCGCACATCCACCGAGCGGATTTCTTGTCCGGGGGCTGCCACCGTCAAGCGACGGCACACATTCACCAGTTGCCGCACATTGCCGGGCCAGTCAGCTGCACTGAGCAGGCGTTCGGCACCTTCCGAGACGCGCTTAGGCTCGACACCCAATTCGCGCGCCGCGGAGGCTAAATAGTGCTGAAGCAGTGCCGGGATATCCTCCCGCCGAGAACGCAGCGCCGGCAGCGCCACGCGAATGACATTCAGGCGGTGCAGCAAATCCTCACGAAACTGCCCCTGCGCGACCCGCGCATCAAGGTCTTGATGGGTAGCGGCGATCACCCGCACATCCACGCGGATGGGGTTATTGCCACCCACCCGATAGAACTCGCCTTCTGCGAGAACCCGTAGCAGTCGAGTCTGCAGTGGCAAAGACATATCGCCGATCTCATCTAAGAACAGCGTACCGGCATCGGCTTGCTCAAAGCGTCCGCGACGCAGGCTGTCGGCACCCGTGAATGCGCCTTTTTCATGACCGAAAAGCTCCGACTCCAGCAACTCGGGTGTGAACGCGGAGGTGTTGAGTGCGATGAATGGCTTCGCTGCCCGCGGGCTATGCCGATGTAAGGCATGGGCAATCAGCTCCTTGCCAGTACCGGATTCGCCGGTGATGAGAACCGTCATGCTCGAACGGGACAAACGCCCGATCGATCGAAACACCTCCTGCATGGCCGGCGCTTGACCAATCAACTCGGGGATTTTTGTAGCAGGCGGCAACGAGCTGACCGCCACCGGCTTGTGCACCGCACGACGGACCAAGGCCACCGCCTCATCAATATCGAAAGGCTTCGGTAGATATTCGAATGCGCCACCCTGATAGCTCGCCACTGCCGCATCCAAATCGGTGTGCGCGGTCATCACGATCACCGGCAGGTGAGGGTGAGAAGCACTGATATCATCGAGTAGCTTGAGCCCACTTTTACCTGGCATACGAATATCAGTAAGCAACACATCAGGGGATTCTTGTCGAAGCGCCACCAGCGCCGACTCTGCAGAGGTGAAGACCCGCGACATTAATCCGCTCGCGCGCAACGCGCGCTCTAGAACCCAGCGAATGGAGTCATCGTCATCAACCACCCAGACCTGTAACGCATCAGCCATCGGAGCGGTCCTCTAAAGGGAGCAGCAGTGTAAATATGGTGCGCCCCGGTCGGCTATCAAACTCGATCAAGCCCCCGTGTCGGGTGGCTAAATCTTGTGCGACTGCGAGGCCTAAGCCAGAACCACCTGGACGATTAGTCACCAGCGGATAAAAAATAGTGTCGGCCAACTCCGCCGGCACACCGGGACCGTCATCCTCAAACTGCATACTCACCACCAAACGATGGCGGCGGGTTGCAATGGTCGCATTGACCAAAACGCGGGTACGAATCACTAATCGACCGGCCTGACCCAGCGCTTGAATCGCATTACGACCAATATTAAGAATGGCTTGAATCATCTGATCACGATCCACCCGAATCGATGGCAAACTGGGATCATAATCTCTAACAATCAGCACATCTTCCTGCGCTTCACTGCGCAGCAAGCGATAAACATGCTCTAGTAACTCATGTGGATTTAAACTCACTTTATGCTGCGGACCCACTGGCCCTAAAAGTGCATCCACTAATTTTCTTAAGCGATCCGCTTCACGAATAATCAACTGGGTGTATTCACGTAATACGTCGGTGGGTAGTTCTCGCTCCAACAATTGAGCGGCGCCCCGCAATCCGCCTAAGGGGTTTTTAATTTCATGAGCGAGTGCTAAGACCATCAAGCGACTACCGCCTTGTTGCGCAAGCAATGCCGCATCACGGCTGATTCTTAATTGGCGGGTGGTGTCAGATATCTCTAATAGCACTCGATCGCCTTCCAACGGGGAGGCGACACAATCAATGACGAAATCACTGTCCATACGCCATAGTGGCAATAAGCGCAGTCCGCGGTGTGCGATGGCTTCGTTGTCGAGGCGCGCGCGCGCAATGAGCCCCTCAAAGGGCGCACAATCTTTAATCAGATCGGTGAGTGGCCGGCCCTGCGCTTGAGTGTGGCCAACCGCTAATAAGGTTTGCGCGGCGGCGTTTAGATACTCGACATGGCCGAGTGAATCGATGATAAACACCGATAAACTCAATGAGTCTAATAGGCTTTGCGATGGGGTGCCGCGCACAGAGACGTGAGCTGACATTACAACAACCGGCTCACGGCGTGACACGCCGGCGTATTATTTAGGTGGGTGTACCAGCAGTGGCCCGCGGGGCGGTTTAGCCACTGACGTATTGTGTACCGAGAACGTGACAGGCGCAGAAGTGAATAAGGCTTGGTTATTCTCATCAACCACCGTGGCGACCACGGTGTGCTCACCACGGAAGACTTCAATCGATGCGGCGAGCCCGCTGGGTGGCTGCTGATGACCATCCACGACGAAATACAACGCGTGATTTGGCGCCAGTGCGGGTTCAAGCGTCGCCTGCACAGCGATCGTCTGAATATTGCTATACGCCGCGCCATCTTCTGGACTGGTGATGGCCAAGCGAGTGTACTGCACGCCCGCCACGGGTCGAGCAACGGGGCTCGTGTCATCCAAGGGTCTTGCGGGGGTTGAGTTAGTGCGCAAAGCGCCCGCGATTTCCATTTTTTCAGCGCCGGGGACAGGCGTGTCTGAATAGTGAACGGTGCCGGTCGCATCCACCCATCGATAGAGGGTAGTTCCCGCCCATACCCCACCCATCGCGGTGGCAAGTAGCAGAGCGATCGTTGCGGTAGAAAGTAACCGTCGCGTGTCCATACGATGAGCATAGTCCTTAGTCCCGGTACTGACCAAGTGCTCAATCCGTGTGTGTCTGTCACAACCACCGTTTCGAGCGCTGCGTCACAGTTACCCGGTCCGGACACTGAAGCGTCCGGACCGGGTGTCCGCTTACAGACTGTAGTACATATCGAATTCAGCCGGATGAGTCGTCATGCGCAAGCGCGTGACATCTTGCATCTTGAGGCTGATGTAAGAATCGATCACATCGTCCGTGAACACGCCGCCACGCTTTAAGAACTCGCGATCTTTATCGAGTGCTTCCAGCGCCATGTCGAGGGAATGGCACACGGTCGGAATGTGCTTCGCTTCTTCCGGCTCCAGATCGTACAAATCCTTATCAGCCGGATCACCGGGATGGATTTTGTTCTGAATGCCATCAAGGCCCGCCATCATCATGGCCGCGAACGCAAGGTACGGGTTCGCCGTTGAATCGGGGAACCGCACCTCGATGCGACGTGCCTTTGCGCTCGACACCCATGGGATACGGATCGACGCGGAGCGGTTACGTGCTGAGTAAGCCAGCATCACCGGCGCCTCAAATCCAGGCACCAAGCGCTTGTAGCTATTGGTGCTGGCATTGGTGAATGCGTTCACTGCACGCGCATGTTTAATGATGCCGCCGATGTAATACAAGCAAGTCTCCGACAGACCCGCATACTTATCGCCGGCGAAGATATTCTTGCCATCTTTAACCAGCGACTGATGCACATGCATGCCGCTGCCGTTGTCGCCTACCAATGGCTTCGGCATGAAAGTCGCCGTTTTTCCGTAGTTATGCGCCACATTTAAAATGGCGTACTTCAATATCTGCACTTCATCCGCTTTTTTGACCAGTGTATTGGCATTGGCACCAATCTCACACTGACCTCCCGTAGCCACTTCATGATGGTGCACTTCAGTGATCAAACCCATCTGCTCGAGCGCGCCGCACATCGCGCCGCGAATATCATGCAGTTGGTCAACCGGTGGCACGGGAAAGTAGCCGCCCTTCACGCCTGGACGGTGGCCGCGATTGCCCTCGGGCATGGCGGTATTCGAGTTCCAAGCGCCTTGACCAGAGTCAATGGCATAAGAGGCGGTGTGCATCTCGGTGGTCCAGCGCACATCATCAAAAATGAAAAATTCATTTTCTGGACCGAACAGGGCGGTATCCGCAATGCCGGTGCTCTTTAAGTAAGCCTCGGCGCGCTTGGCCAGTGAGCGAGGATCGCGCTCATAGCCTTGCATGGTGGCAGGCTCAATGATGTCGCAGCGAATGTTGAGCGTCGCTTCGTCGAAAAAAGGATCGAGCACGGCGGTCGAGGCGTCTGGCATCAGAATCATGTCTGACTCATTAATGCCCTTCCAGCCCGCGATGGAGGAGCCGTCGAACATCTTGCCATCCACGAAGAACTCGTCCGTGACATAGCGCGACGGGATCGTGACATGCTGCTCTTTGCCGCGTGTATCGGTAAAGCGCAGGTCGGCGTATTTGACCTCGTGGTCCTTCATCATTTTCAGCACATCAGCAGGCTTCGTCATCACAACCTCCGGGAAATAAGCAGGGATCTAATCGGGAGTGAGGGCTCAACCACCGGTGGGTCAACGCACCTTTATAGAGCAGGACGATAGCTTACCCTCGGGCGGTTTCAATTTCCACGGAAAAATACTGCTCTTTTATAGTGCATTTTTTTATAGATGCACCAAAATAAGGCGTTTTTGGAGAATATTGAGTGAAAGTGGGAGCTAACGTAGTCATCTAAGGACGTTCCACTAGACGGGTCGCCACGCCGAACGGATTGAGAATGGCGAGAATGCGCCCCGACGGGTGAATATAGGAATGTTGACGGTTAACACAAATACAATCCCACAGACATCCAGTGAGCGACTGATCTACCTGACAGAGCACGCCGCTCACCCAACTGCCGTGGCGATACCCCAGCAGGATTAAGGCCTCCTCTCACTACGAAGCAACGCGCGACGCATGTCGCCAAGTCCGGACTAAGTACCTCGCCGAACTCGTCGTTTTCGCCTCACGCAAAAAGCGGCGCAACCCATAGTCAACCAGCGACGCGCCTAACCATTGCTGACAAATCTCCTCATACCGGTCCGTTAGAATCGTGGAGCTCGGATCGAGCCCCTCAATCAGCACTAAGCCAACCCGCCTAGAGTCCAACACCTGCATACGCAAATCAGGCCTGTAGTACCGAAGAATCGGTATGATTTTCCAGGCATCGCCGGTCCACCAGTCCGCATGATAAGGACGCTCCAGTCGATTATTCACTCTGGTCGCAACTGTGCTGTCGGTCGGCACACAATTATTAATGGCGATGACGGACTGATCTTCGCTGTTACGCTCCGCCCGAATAAAATCTGCCAAAACATCCTCTATTAGATGGCGCTCCACAAAGGACAGATCAATATCACCACCCAACATTCGCCACAGATCGCAGCGAGCGCCGACGACATCACTCTGACCATTCAATGCCTGCCGCGTCATGTGATCGCTGACCGCGATAGTATCTGAGCAATAACGCCCATCACTGGTCCCGATTGGATGCACCATCCAACTTAGCCCTTTTGATTCAAACACGGCTACCCGCCGCCGACCACCCATTGCGCGAAATTTGTTGAATACAGTCCGGCTGTTTGCGCCCTGATGATCTGCACTAATGACATCTGATACGTGACCCTCAACACTAACCGCTTCGGGCTCTGCGCCGCGCGCCGCCGATAGCGAAGAAAACATACCGGCTATATCCTCAGGCCCTGCCAGGAGCAACGTCTCTGTTTTGCGGACGGCATCTATGTGTGCAGCCAAATCACTTTCGCAGCGCTGCAAATATACCAACCTATCAACCCTCGGCACAGTCTCAATCTCAAGCTCATTGAGCCGACTTGCTAGCTTCTCTATATCAAACCGGTACTGGGCATAATCTTCACGAGGCCGCCCATCCTCTCGACTAAGTACTGCGGATCCAACTAATTCTTCACAGCAGATCTCCTCATAAATCACAGCGCGCGGTGCTAACACACGTTGCCATATAGCACGATGATTTTGTCTTCTCACTAAGAGAACCACTTCTCCTAACGCACCTAGCAACTCCACGCCATGGCAAGCAGAGCCCTCGGAAAATACCAAGACATCTGCTTTACGATAGACATCCATCTGCACAATCAACGCATGATCTTCAGGCCTAAAAACTTCAAAACCGGCATCTGAAAATAACTGTTCAACGAACGACTCACCTAGAAAATTACCCTGCAGCGGCAATCCAGTTCTTGTTACATAAACATAGCGACTGCGTGCCTGTTGTTTAAAATGCTCGTCCAACATGGTGTTAGAAAATAATGTGAGCGCTTGGCAATAATCCTTCGTCGGACCAGCGCCTAATTGCGCACCTTGTTCGCAGATATTTAATCTCTCAACAACCGAGTCTGAATTAACGATTAAAAGGTTTTCCTTCGTTATACCTACGGCGGTCAGCGCCTGTCGATAAACGTTAGGCAAGTCGGAATATTCTGTGGACCGTTTGTTGATGGCACCAACCGCAAGCCACTTGTCGTGTCCAAATATTATTCTCGACCGAATAACACGATGGATCATCTCTGACATAACATGACCGAAGTGGTCATAAATTGGCCCAAGGTAGTTCCACTCGCCCGCAATCGTATTAGAGAAATCTAAGCCTGACTCACAGCGATCAACGGGCCTTCTCCAACGACAGTGACGCAGCATTTGCAGATCATCATTCGGAATGATTGGCCCGCCGTTAAAGCCGTTAGCAGGGAGGACGATCGGGTTACGAAAAGCCTGCACTCTGGCATGCGCGATCGCTGCGTGTGGATATGTGTCTCGCGTGATCACGTTGGTCTGTTCCTTGGAGAAGTTGAGCCCTTGTTAAACCAACCGTTAACAAGGACCGGTAGCTCGCTTTGACATGAATTGTCGGTGGCACAGCAGCCGGGGGGATAGTGCTGCAGTGAGTTATAGTGTTTTTTTACTTGTTCTGCGTCAGTTGTTTTAGGAAATGGTAGTAAAACTCTACTCCATCATAAAAAGAGGCCACGCCGACCCGCTCGTCTTTGCCGTGCATACGAATATCGTCATGCTCAATCGCGACACCACAGATGCCATAGCTTGGGATACCCGCATTCATGGTGTAGATGCTATCCGACGCGCCGGGCTCCATGATCGGCAGCATCGGCACCCCCGGCCATAATCGCGAGCCAGCGATGCGCAAGGCGCGCATCACATCAGGACGTATCGGCGGCGGCACCATGGCTGTCTGATCAGAGCCGTGATCGGACAACTCCCCCGCATCGCTGCGATAGCGGACACTCAAGGCGGGGTCACTGAATCGCTTCACCAGCTCAAGACGGACTTCTTCTTGTGAGTGGCCCGGTAATATCCGGCAATTCACATTGGCCTCCGCACGCTGAGGCAAGGCATTCGGTGCATGGCCGCCCGATAACATCGTCGGAACACAGGTGGTGCGCATCGTCGAGTTATAGCGAGGGTCTAGAGATAAACGCTCAATCGCCGCCTGATCCGGTGGGGACGCGATGACCCCTAAGAAATCAGCGGCCTGCTCGCCCTGATCCACTTTGGCCATCTGTGCAAAATACGCACGGGTCACGGCATTCAACTCGACCGGGAAGCTGCTGTCAGCCAAGGTCAGCAAGGCCTTCGCCACATGATAAATCGCGTTATCAGGCCTTGGCAGAGAACTGTGGCCGCCCGCGTTGACGGCTGATACCGCATAGTCTGCATACAACTTCTCGGTCGCCTCAAATTCCAAGGTGACTGGCTTACCGTGATGCAACACGACACCGCCCGCATCGGGATTTAAAGCGAACTCCGCATCGATTAAGTCACGGTGGTTTTTCAACAGCCACGCGACCCCATTGGCCTTACCGCCTTCCTCATCCGCAGTGAGCGCCAAGATAATGTCTCGATCTGGCACGAAGCCTTCATGCTTTAATCGAATCAAATCAGTCACTGCGATCGCATCACTCACTTTCATGTCTTGAGTGCCTCGACCGTAATAAAATCCATCCTTCTCAACAAACTCGAACGGATCCGTGGTCCAGTCAGACGCTTTAGCCTCAACCACATCTAAATGACCAATGATCAGCACAGGCTTCAAGGTCGACTTCAATCGACCACGGTACCGAGCCACCAGATTACCCTTACGGTCGTTAGGCCCCATCACCGTCACATCATTGGGTGCGAAGCCTGCGGCCAATAGTCGGTCGGCCATCGCGCGCGCGGCGGTCGTGGTGTTCCCAACCGAATCGGTGGTGTTGATTTCAATCAGTTGCTTAAAGGTGTCATGCGCCAGCCTGTGGATCGCTTGGTCGCTGAGCGGTGCCCCCTCAACGAGAGCGGCCGCCGCCAGACTGATGCCGAGGGAGAGCCAGTGAAATGATTTCTGCATCATCATCTCCTGCACGCGGCTGCGTGACCTTTAGAGAGAAAATAATAACGCAACACTCGACGATTTCACTCAATGATCTGCGCAGTAACTACTTATTCCGTTTTAAAGTCGGCGAACTGGGCACGCAGTTTTTTCTTATCTAGCTTACCGGTAGCACCGAGTGGTATTTGCTCAACAAACACCACAGCATCCGGCATCCACCACCGAGCAATTTTTCCTTCTAAGAACTTTAGCAGCTCTTCAGGCGTGCTCTGCTGGTCTTCTTTCAGCTGAACCACCAACAGCGGTCGCTCTCTCCAACGCACATGGGGAATGGCAATGACTGCGGCTAATTGTACCGACGGGTGACCGACTGCTAGATTTTCAATTTCAACCGAGCTGATCCATTCACCACCCGATTTAATCAGGTCTTTGGCGCGATCAGTGATCTCCATATAGCCATGAGGGTCGATCGTCCCGATATCACCGGAATCAAAAAACCCATCGGCGCCAATGGCCTCTTTATCGTCGCGAAAATAGCGCTGAATCACCGCAGGGCCTTTAGCCTGAATATGGCCAGGCGTATGGCCATCCCGTGGCAGCACTTCGCCGTCATCATTAGTGATTTGCAGATCCACGCCAAAAAGCACCCGCCCTTGCTTAGCGCTGTAGCGCAGCCGGGTGGCGTGATCGGCGGCGGCGATGGCTTCCGTGGGCATGCCCACCGTGCCAATGGGCGACATCTCAGTCATGCCCCAAGCCTGTATGACTTCTACGTTGTGGCCTTCTTGAAAGCCCCGAATCAATGATTCGGGACACGCACTACCACCAATGATGACGCGGCGCAGTGAACTTAAGCGCAGCTGATGCCTGGCCATATACTCAAGTAGCAACTGCCAGACTGAGGGCACCCCGGCAGAGACCGTGACGCGCTCTTGTTCTAGCAACTCATACACCGACGCGCCATCTAAGCGCGCACCGGGTAGGACCAGACGAGCGCCGGCGGTGGCAGCTGCAAACGGAATGCCCCACGCATTGACATGGAACATCGGCACAATCGACAGCACCGTGTCAGTTGCCGACAGCGCAACCGCATCCGGACTTTGAATAATCATTGTGTGTAGCATCTGCGATCGATGGGTATACAGCGCACCTTTCGGATTGCCTGTGGTACCGGACGTATAACAAAGCGCAGCCGGTGAGTGCTCATTAAAATTTCCCCACACCACGGGACCCTTGGCTTGGGCAATTAACGTGTCAAAGACAAGCGCCGAATGGCCGGTGGGGCAGTCAGCTTCTTTGCAAAAGTAAACGACCCGTTCTAAGGTGGGACACTGCGGCAGAAGTCGGGCCACGAGCGGAGCAAACTGTACATCGGCAATGAGCCAACGATCGGCTGCGTGGTTGATGATGTACACCAGATGCTCATCGAATAGGCGGGGGTTCACCGTGTGGCAAACCGCCCCGATCCCCATGATCCCAAACCACGCCGTCATGTGGTCGGCACTGTTCATCGCGAGCGTCGCGATACGATCTCCGTGGCCAATGCCTGCTGCCAATAAGGCGGCCGATAGCTGGCGGGCACGGCGCTCGACGACGGCATAGGTCGTTCGGCTCAGCGAACCGTCGAACTCGCGCGACACCAGCTCTCGATCGGCATGCCAGCGGGCGGCGTGCGTCAAGGTGCGATCCACAGTCAGCGCCCACGGCTGCATTAAGTCGGTCGAGTCATTTGGCATGTGCGTGCTCATTCAACTATTCCCCCCTTCGGAGCCCCTATGGTAGGCGGATTCAGCGACGAGAGGCCAAGGCTTCTGGGCAGGTCAGCTATAATCAGACCCCTCCTGCCGGGTTGCCGGTGAACATGTTATGAGGCACTCGATGGCTCGACGCCGGATCGCCAGTCGTCCCCGCACTTTTCAAGACCTAATCGCCAGCCTGCAACGGTACTGGGCGGATCAGGGCTGTGTGTTGGTGCAGCCTTACGATATGGAAATGGGGGCAGGTACCTTCCATCAAGCGACGTTCTTACGCGCCGTAGGCCCCGAGCCTTGGCGTGCGGCCTACGTGCAGCCCTCTCGACGACCAACCGATGGTCGCTACGGCGACAACCCGTTTCGCCTGCAGCGCTATTACCAGTTCCAGGTCGCCATCAAGCCGTCACCGCCTAATTTTGTGGACCTCTATTTAGGGTCTTTAGCGGCGTTAGGCTTTGATCCTCTCACCCATGACATTCGCTTAGTCGAAGACAATTGGGAATCACCGACATTAGGGGCCTGGGGGCTCGGTTGGGAGATTTGGCTCAATGGAATGGAAATATCCCAATTCACCTACTTTCAGCAGGTGGGTGGGTTGGATTGCCACCCGATCATGGGCGAAATCACTTACGGCCTAGAGCGCCTCGCCATGTATCTGCAGGGGGTTGAGAGCGTATTCGACCTGGTGTGGTCGGAGAGCCCGTACGGGGTGATTACCTACGGCGACATCTACCATCAAAATGAAGTGGAGCAATCTGCTTATAATTTCGAGCAGGCCAATACCGAAGAGTTATTCAGCCAATTTGAAGGGCATGAGCGCGAATGCCAACGTCTGCTGACCGTGCCCTTGGCATTACCGGCCTACGAACGCATGCTGAAAGCCTCGCACACCTTTAACTTATTAGACGCCCGGCGGGCGATTTCGGTGACCGAGCGGCAGCGCTACATATTAAGAGTGCGCACCTTAGCCCGTGGGGTCGCCGAAGCCTACTATCAGAGTCGCGACGCATTGGGCTTTCCGCTGCAAAAAACGGCTCGGCTGCATGTCGATCCGCCCTTACCAGAACAACGGGCCCGCTCATCGGCAGAGAGAGTGGTATGAAGGCCGAAGACCTACTCGTTGAGATTGGCACCGAAGAGCTGCCACCCAAATCCTTGCGTGCACTCTCCGACGCGTTCACAGCCGGTATCCTCACGGGCCTGCAACACGCGGGTCTTCGCCACGGCATCACGCGCTCTTTTGCGACACCGCGCCGTCTGGCGGTGCTGATTCGCAAAGTCGCCAGCAGTCAACCGGACCAAACGGTGCAACGCAAAGGCCCGCCCGTCAGCGCCGCTTTCACAGCAGACGGCGTGCCCACTCGAGCCGCTACCGCCTTTGCCGAGTCCTGCGGAGTGGATTTGGCCGAACTCAGTCGCATCACCGAGCCCAAAGGCGAGTTTTTGTACTATACCGGCGTCAAACCCGGGGCACCCACCGACACCTTACTGGCCGGCATTGTTCAAGACGCTCTGGCCAAGCTGCCCATTGCCAAGCGAATGCGCTGGGGTAGCGGCACGGCAGAATTTGTACGCCCCGTCCATTGGATCGTTTTACTGTTTGGCCGCGCGGTCGTGCCCGCTCGCATCTTGGACGTGGACACGGGACGCCATACCCGCGGTCATCGCTTCATGGCCCCCGCAGAGATCGCGCTCACCGTACCGAGCTCCTATGCCACTCGTCTTTTAAAGAAAGGCTTTGTGATGGCTGACTTTGGGGCGCGCCGAGAGCAGATACGCCACGAAGTGATGGCTCTGGCACAGACTGAGGCGGGCCACGCCATGATCAGTGATGCGCTGCTAGATGAAGTGACTGCTCTAGTCGAATGGCCAGTGCCCGTACTCGGCCGCTTCGAGGCGCGGTTTTTAAGCTTGCCCCCTGAAGTACTGATCGCCACCTTGCAAGACCATCAACGCTACTTTCCAATCAAAGATGGCAGCGGTCAATTAAGCCGTCTGTTTATTACGGTCGCGAATATTGCCAGTCTCAACCCGGACGAAGTGCGCGCCGGCAATGAGCGCGTGGTTCGCCCCAGACTGGCAGATGCCGTGTTCTTCTGGAATCAAGACTGTAAGAGCAGCTTGCTGGCGCGCCGCGATCAATTAAAGACGGTCACTTTTCAAGCGCAGTTAGGGTCTTACTTTGCAAAAAGTGAGCGCATCAAGGCGCTCGCCCTCACGCTCGCACCCGCGCTTGGCGCGGATCGCGAGCAGGCGGCAAGAGCGGCCACTATTGCAAAATGCGATTTGCTCACCGGTCTCGTCGGTGAGTTCCCGGAGTTACAGGGCACCATGGGTGGCTACTACGCTCGTCATGATCACGAGTCAGAAGCCGTCGCTAACGCCCTCTCGGAACAGTATCTGCCACGATTTGCAGGCGATGCACTGCCAACGTCCGCCACCGGTCTCACCCTCGCGCTGGCTGATAAGTTGGATACGATTGTGGGTATCTTCGCCATCGGCCAAAAGCCATCCGGCACCAAAGATCCCTATGCGCTGCGACGCCTGAGCTTAGGCGTGTTGCGTATCCTGCTCGACAAAAAGGTCGAACTTGATATCCCAGCACTCGTCCGCCAAGCGTTTAAAGCCTGTCAACAGGACATCTCAACGCTACAGACGCAACGACCGGTGGATCCGAAAAAGCCGATGACCCCCATCACAGAAGAATCGGTGGTGGTTGAAGTCTATGACTATCTATTTGAGCGCTTACGCAGCGTTTACTTGGAGAGTGGCACCGGCATTCATTCCGATTTGTTTGATGCGGTACTGGTCCTTAGGCCCGCGTCTGTCCTTGACTTTGACAGTCGACTCCGCGCACTCAATCAATTCTTAACACGTCCAGAAGCCGGCGCCTTGGCGAGTGCGAATAAGCGCATCGCTAATATTTTGAAAAAGAGCGACGGCTCACTGGCGAACGGTGTGCGTGATGATTTACTTGAGAATCATGAAGAGCGCGTACTGGCACGCGAACTCGCCAGCGTTGCCCCGCGAGTCGAGGCGAAGGTGCGAGAGCGCAATTATGCCGAGGCATTGACCATCGCCTCGGAACTGAGACCGGCGGTGGATGCCTTCTTTGAGCAGGTGATGGTGATGGCGGAAAACCCAGCGGTACGCGCCAATCGACTGTGCTTGCTCGCGACACTTCGCCAGTTGTTTTTGGCCGTGGCCGATTTGTCGCGCCTTCCGGGTTAAGCTGTCGCTTGCCGCCCAGCCGGTGGTGGTGGCGCGGCCGATGGCGTCTTGTTTTTAAGGTCGCGTTGCATTTGGCGAATATTGACGGGGCGAATCTCTTCGATCATGCAAGACATGTGGCGACCCACCCAGATCGAATCTAAATGGGTGACGGTGCCCACGGTCGTGGTCACCGCGATGTACTCGGCCCAAGGCAACTCGGAACAGGGGGAACGCAGTTTAATTAAATAGGCGTCCTGAAACTCAGTCCAGATCACCAGCTGAGTGTCCCCCACCACTTCCCAGTTAGAAAAGCGATAAGCACGAAACTGATCAACGGGCGCGCCCGCATATGGCGTGTAGCGATTGTGCTGCACCTCGCGACGAGCCACGGGATGCCCCGCACAGCCCACCAAGAGGCATAACGCGCCGATGACGACGCTGCGCGCACAGTTCATATCCTTCCCCTCCTCACAGTGACAGTGGCTGTTGGCTATGTCAGCAGCTGGGCTCACTTTGGCTTAAACTGAGCGTCCTATGCAATGGGTACGATCACTGCTGTTTACTACCTTTTTATTCGCGTCGGCTTTTATAACCGGCGCGATTATTACCGTGGGCTTAGCTTGGTGGATGCCTTTTGAAGGGTGCTATGCGGTGGCCTGGCGGTGGGGGCGGCTGCAAATCAATGCCGCGAAAGTGATCTGCGGCTTAGGGTATGAGGTCACCGGTCAAGAGAATTTTCCGCCGGGCGCACACATCATTATGTGCAAACATTCGAGCGCGTGGGAGACGTTGGCACAGATGGCGCTGTTTCCGCGGCAGGCATGGGTATTAAAGCGCGAACTCTTATGGGTGCCCTTGGTCGGGTGGGCGGCGCTGCGCCTGCGCCCTATTGGCATCAATCGAAACGCGAGTCCCGCCGCCTTGCGCGACATCATCCGCAAAGGCAAAGATCGCTTAGCCCGTGGTCAATGGATCATTATTTTTCCCGAAGGCACTCGGGTGCCGGTCGGTCAGCGGCATAAATACGGGATTGCCGGCGCCTTATTGGCTATTCAAGCGGGATGCCAGATCGTACCGGTGGCGCATAACGCCGGCTGCTTTTGGGCGAAGCGTGGATTACTGAAGCGGCCAGGCACCATTCGCGTGGTGATCGGTCCGGCCATCAACCCGGCCGGTCGAACACCTCGAGACGTCACTGAAGAAGTGCGTGAGTGGATTGATACGACCACCACCGCACTCGGTGGCTGAGGCGCTTAAGCGGCCGGGGTCGAGCTTAAGCCGAACAACAACCGTTTTTCTTCTGGCGTGTATTCACGGGCGGTGCGTAACGGCGTGCCGCGCGCATACGCCCGCTCGGTCGCGGAGCGAGCGGCCACGCGGTCAAACCAGCGTTTAACGTGTGGGGTATCGTCTAACACTTGTTTTTGACGTTCCCACATCACAATCCACGGATAAATGGCCATGTCGGCAATGGAATAGTCGTTGCCCGCCACAAAGGGATGCTGTGCCAAACGACGATCGAGGACACCATACAGCCGTGTGGTTTCTTTGGTGTAGCGCTCAATTGCATAAGGCACCTGAACCGGCGCATAGCCATTGAAGTGATGATTCTGACCCAGCATTGGCCCTAAGCCGCCAATCTGCCAAAACAGCCACTCTAAAACGGCCTTTCGAGCGCGAAGCTCGGTTGGTAAAAACCGTCCTGTCTTCTCGGCGAGATACACCAAGATCGCACCGGACTCAAACACCGACAGAGGCGCACCGCCATCCGCTGGCGCATGATCAATGATTGCTGGGATGCGATTATTCGGACTCTTCACTAAGAAGTCAGGTTTAAACTGTTCGCCCGCACCAATATCCACAGCTGTGAGCTCGTAAGGCAAGCCCGCCTCTTCCAAAAACATCGTGATCTTGTGGCCATTGGGAGTCGGCCAAAACAAGACTTCAATCATGACGTGTTCCTTCTCGCGAGAGGGCCTCACCCACTTCCAGCGCAGCGAGCCGAGCGGCCCGACTTAAACGTCTAGATTGGCAACGGCCAAGGCATTTTTCTCGATGAACTCACGACGCGGTTCCACGTGATCACCCATCAAGGTCGTAAACAGATCATCCGCAGCCACCGCATCTTCGATGCGCACCTGAATCAGTCGACGCATCGCCGGATCAATGGTGGTTTCCCATAGCTGGCTTGGGTTCATTTCACCTAAGCCCTTGTAACGCTGAATGGTCTGACCGCGCTTGGCCTGTTCCATCAGCCAGTGCATCGCGTCTTTGAAACTCGAGACCTCTAGCCGTGAATCACCCTTGGTGACATATGCGCGCACACCGAGCAAGCCATGCAAGGTCGTCGCCAAGTCAGCAATGCGGCGATATTCAGCCGACGCAAAAAATTCGCGCTGCAGATGCTTCTCTACCGTCAGACCGTGTTCGTTACGGAAAATATTAAAGCGTACCGGTTGGCCACCGGCATTCACCTGTAACTCGACACGATAGCTGCGCGCTTGGCTTGCTTCGGCATTGAGCTCCGTCTCGAGCGCCTTCGCCCAATCCGTCATGCGCCCAGCATCCGATAAATCATCCGGGCGGATCACCGGCAGATTGACCAAATTCTCGAGAACACGCGCCTCGTAGCGTCGCGACCATTTGGCGACGATGGTTTGCACATCAATATATTGCTTCGCGAGCTGCTCTAGTTCCTCACCTTGGATCACGCGGGGATTGTCACCCCCATGCAAGTGCACCGACGCATCATCGAGTGCGTTCTTTAACAGCACCACATTGAGCTCCGCGTCGTCTTTTACGTAGTGCTCACTCTTGCCGCGCTTTACTTTATAAAGCGGTGGCTGCGCAATGTAGATATGACCGCGCTCAATCAATACGGGCATTTGTCGATAAAAGAAGGTGAGCAGCAAGGTGCGGATGTGGCTACCGTCCACATCGGCATCGGTCATTAAGATGATGCGATGGTACCGCAACTTTTCGACATCAAATTCAGTACGGCCGATACCGCAACCTAAGGCGGTGATTAGCGTACCGACTTCAACGCTTGAGAGCATCTTGTCAAAGCGCGCCTTTTCGACGTTTAGAATTTTACCCTTCAGCGGCAGCACTGCCTGCGTGCGCCGGTCCCGGCCTTGTTTGGCGGAACCACCGGCGGAGTCGCCCTCGACCAGAAACATTTCACACAGCGCTGGGTCTTTTTCCTGACAGTCAGCGAGCTTACCGGGGAGGCCTGCGATATCTAACACGCCCTTACGGCGGGTCATGTCACGGGCTTTACGAGCGGCCTCACGAGCACGCGCCGCATCAATAATTTTGGCAACAATCGCCTTCGCTTCAGCCGGCCGCTCTAATAAATAGGCTTCTAGTTTTTCAGAGACCGCGCTTTCCACGATGCCTCTGATTTCGCTGGAGACCAATTTATCTTTGGTTTGCGAAGAGAATTTCGGGTCGGGCATCTTGACTGACAGGATGGCCGTCATCCCTTCACGGACATCATCGCCCGTCATCTCTACTTTTTCTTTCTTCGCTTCGCTTTCAATGTAATCCGACAGCTTACGAGTCAGTGCCGCCCGGAAACCCTGTAAGTGAGTGCCACCGTCTTTCTGTGGGATGTTATTGGTATACGCAAACATCGACTCGGCATAAGAGTCATTCCACTGCGCCGCCACCTCCACGGTGATCGGGCCATGCATGGTGCGAAAATAAAAGACGGTGTCGTGAATGGCCGTCTTGCCGCGATTCAGGTACTTCACAAAAGCACCGATGCCGCCCTCGTACTGGAAGGTATCGCGCTTCTCGTCCCGCTCATCGATCAGGTCAATCTTGATACCTGAATTCAGGAATGAAAGTTCACGTAATCGGCGGGCCAAAATGTCGTAAGAAAACAGAATATTGGTGAAGGTCTCAGCGCTCGGCTTGAAATGCAGCGCGGTCCCGCGGGTGGTGGTCGCTGAAATCACACTCAAAGGGCTTTGTGGCACGCCGTGGGCATAGCGCTGCTGGTGGAGCTGCCCGTCCCGTCCAATAGTGATGGTCAGATGCTCCGACAAAGCATTCACCACGGAGACACCGACGCCATGCAAGCCGCCCGAGACTTTATAGGAGGTGTCATCGAACTTGCCCCCTGAGTGCAGCACCGTCATGATGACTTCGGCCGCTGACACGCCTTCCTCCGGATGGATATCCACAGGAATGCCGCGTCCGTTGTCGGTCACCGTGATCGATTCGTCCGCGTGAACGGTCACCACGATTTCATTGCAGTGGCCGGCCAAGGCTTCATCGATGGCGTTATCCACCACTTCAAAAACCATGTGGTGCAAGCCCGTGCCGTCATCGGTGTCACCGATGTACATTCCGGGTCGCTTTCTGACGGCGTCAAGACCCTTTAAGACCTTGATTTTACTGGAATCGTAGACGTCGTTCTGAGACATGCCCGACCCTTTCTAAAGTGACCCTAAAGTATAGCATTTCGGTAAAAAAAAGGGGGGCAACACGACCATCGAGGGCGCATCGAATCACTCACCCGTGGTGCCTAAAAAAGACAAAGGTCGCTGACGCCTTCAGCGAGCCGATCGGGCGCCTTGGCCTAAGGCTAATTTAAGTTATCCACAATTCATGCGCCCGACGCGGCGGGCGTGATGCGCCCTTGTTCCACGTGGAACACCGCACCGGGTTGACCGAGCCCTGGCAAGTCTGCTCGCAAGGCGGTCACGAACAACTGCACCGATAACTCACTGACCAGATCCAATAATCGACCCAAGCTCTGCTGATCTAACTCGGCTGCCGGATCATCCAACAACAACGCCCCACGCCCTGGCGCCACCTCCTCTTGTACAGCGAGTTGCGCCAAGGTCAACGCAGCAGCCAGCAGTTTTTGCTGGCCTCTCGAGACCCGTTCTTTGGCTAATTGCCCTGATACCCGTACAGAAATGTCCGCACGGTGTGGGCCGATGTGGGTCAATCCATAGCGGCGATCACGATCCGCGCTGCGCGCCAAGGCCTCCGACAAAGACATATCGGCCAACCAACCCGATTGATAGGCCAAGGATACGGGCAATCCGAGTAATCGCTGGCCAAATTCACTCAAGGTGGGTGCCAAACGCTCCAAATACCGTCTACGTAGAGCGTCCAGGCGCTCTCCGGCCGACATCAGCTCGGTATCCCACACCGACGCGGCGCTCGGATCCGTCTGAGGTTTTAAAGCCGCATTACGCTGCCTCAAGGCTCGATGATAGCGATGCCACACCTCCAACAGCTGAGGTTCCACGTGGAACACACCCCAGTCCAAGAAGCGCCGGCGCCGGTGCGGCCCCTCTTCCAACAGTTTATGAATCTCAGGATCGATGATTTGGGGCGCAAAATGAGCCGATAACAGGGCGGCGCTGGCGGCGGGACTGCCGCCAATCCGAATTTCCGTGGACTTGCGGTCACCGCCCACGCCTAAAACAGTCTCTACGCCCTCATAGCGCACCCGACCGACCACCCGAAAGCTCTCCTGGTGGGTCCGCACTAAGCGATCTAGGCGCCGCGTTCTAAAGGATCGGCCGCGTCCCAAAAAAAAACCAGCCTCTAATAAGCTGGTTTTTCCCGACGCATTTGGCCCGACAAACAAGTTATAACTCGGATCCAGCTCTAATTGAACCTTTTCTAAGCATCTAAACCCATCAACGTCTAAGCGAGCGAGCGTCATTCCTCAATCAAAGACGCATCGGCATCACCACGTAGCGACTGGCCTGACTACCGGGCGCGGTGACCAAGCAACTGGAATTCGAATCCGTTAATCCGATTTCAACCTCCGCACCATCAATGGCGGTGAGCGCATCCAGCAGATAATTCACATTGAAACCGACTTCAAATTCCTCGCCGACATAGCTGACTTCCACTTCTTCTTCCGCTTCTTCTTGTTCTGGGTTGTGTGCGGTCAGCACCACCATATTCTGTCGCAAAGCCACTCGGATACCGCGATATTTTTCATTAGCTAAAATCGAGGTGCGCTGTAATGCGCGGCGCAATACGTCCCGATCTGCGCGTAGCACCCGTGATGCTTTACTAGGAATCACTCGCCCGTATTCCGGGAAACGGCCGTCAATCAGCTTCGAAGTGAAGCGAATGTCGCCGATTGAGACGCGAATGTGATTGCTGCCGATTTCAACTTGGACGGTACCCTCAGAGCCGATGAGGCGCTGCAATTCTAATACGCCTTTGCGCGGTACGATCACTTGCTGCAGGCCGGCTTTAGTGACCAATTCCATTTCGCACAAAGCCAGACGATGGCCGTCAGTCGCGACTGTTCGCAGCATTTTTCCGTCAGATTCCAACAACATACCATTGAGGTAATAACGCACATCTTGTTGCGCCATAGAGAAATGAACCTTCTCAATCAAGCGCTTCAGCGCGCTTTGGTCTACTTCAAAACGCAGTTGTGCGCTGATTTCATCCACCGCCGGGAAATCAGCCGCGGGTAAAGTGGTTAACGTAAAGCGACTTTTACCTCCTCGAATGATGAGTTTTTCGCCTTCTAAGGTGATGGTGACTTGAATCTTGTCGGGCAGTGCTTTGATGATGTCGAGGAGCTTTCGACCAGGCACAGTCACTTCGCCTTCCGTTTGGGTTTTTACTTCACCACTCGCCACCAACTCGACTTCAAGGTCGGTGGCAGTGACCGATAGGCGTCCGTTTTTAGCGGATAAAAGAACGTTGGCTAAAATCGGCATGGTTTGCCGTCGCTCTACAACACCGATCACGGCTTGTAAGGGTTCTAAAATCCGTTCGCGTTCGCTGGTGACTTTCATAGTGATCCTTTCCCGTGTCAAACCGTACCTTAGCAGGGCGGTGTGCGTCTTATCTTAAATCTAAGTCTGGATGGAAGTGAGATAACAATGATGACTATAAGGGGCGCCGAGATCACTGAATAACTCTAAAAACCCTCATCTCATCACGCTCTTACAAACAGTCAAACCCACTGAATAACAAGCGTTGAACCCATGGTTAGACTGTGTGTGTGATGTGGATATCTTGCCATGTTTTTTGGCTCTTGCGCGCATTCACATCTTATCCACATCACCCAGTGAGAGTTCTCAACAAGTTGGCAAAGTCCTCACCGACACGGCGCTCTGTTTCGCGTAATTCTTTAATTCGCTTACAGGCATGCAATACCGTGGTGTGATCACGCCCACCAAAGGCGTCACCGATTTCTGGCAAAGAGTGGGTGGTTAATTCTTTGGCTAATGCCATGGCGACTTGGCGAGGTCGCGCGATAGAGCGGCTGCGGCGTTTCGAGAGCAATTCAGCTACGCGGATTTTGTAATAGTCCGCCACGGTCTTTTGGATGTTATCGACCGTGACTAACTTCTCTTGGAGCGCCAGTAAGTCACGCAGAGCGTCCTTGGCAAACTCAATGGTGATGGCGTGGCCAGTGAAGTCGGCGTTGGCCGCCACGCGCCTTAAGGCGCCTTCTAACTCACGGACGTTGGATCGAATGCGTTTTGCGATGAAGAAAGCGACTTCCTCCGGTAGGGCCACCTGAGCGCTTTCTGCTTTGCTCATCAAAATGGCCACGCAGGTCTCTAAGTCCGGCGGCTCAACGGCTACCGTCAGACCCCAACCAAATCTCGATTTTAGACGCTCTTCTAAGCCGTTCACTTCTTTTGGATACCGATCGCAGCTTAAAATCACTTGCTGTTGACCTTCTAGCAAATGATTAAAGGTATGGAAAAACTCCTCCTGGGAGTGTTCTTTGCCTGCAAAAAACTGAATATCATCAATGAGTAAGGCATCCAGTGAGCGATAGGCTTGTTTGAAGTCGCCGATCGTATTGTGCTGCAGGGCCCTCACCATATCGCCGACAAAGCGCTCGGAGTGCACATAGGCCACCCGCGCATCGGGCTTGCGTACTTTGATGGCGTTGGCTACCGCATGCATCAGGTGGGTTTTGCCGAGGCCGACCCCACCATAAATAAACAGCGGGTTGTACGCTCGGCCCAAGTTATCGGCCACCTGGCGGGCCGCCGCCTTAGCCAATTGGTTGCTTTTGCCTTCGACAAAGGTATCAAAGGTGAATTCGGGATTAATGCGTCCCCCCAGCACAACGGGGGTCGCCTGATGCCGCTTACCGAAGGCATTAACCGGGGAGGTGGTGGCGATGGCCGGTGCCTCGGCCGCGGGAATGGGCGTGGCACGGGAACCCACTTCCAACACCAATAAAGGCGGGTCCCGTTCAGCGTGCGTACGGATGATTTCGCTTAAGCGCTCGAGTAAGTGCTGTCGGACCCAGTCGACGACGAAACGATTGGGCGCCAACAGGCGCAATACGCCGGGCTCTTCGACCGCCTGAAGGGGCCGAACCCAAACGTTAAAATGTTGCTCTGGCACCTCTTTTTCGAGGCTTTTAAGGCAACGGCTCCACAATGTTTCCGCAAGGGACATTCAGGCTGTGCTCACATCGAGGTGATTTAAGGGGGGCAGCGAGTCTACCCTGTGACGAGGGTCGCTGGAACGTCTATTCTGCGGGTTCGCGACGCTGGGCGTTGACAAGGCCAGCACACCACAGTAAATTGCACGGCTCTGTGTAAGCAGCCAATTATTTGTTTTCTGGACGATTTCGACATGAAACGCACTTATCAGCCGAGCACCGTTCACCGCAATCGCACCCACGGTTTCCGTGCGCGTATGGCGACCAAGAAAGGCCGGCAGCTGCTTGCACGTCGTCGCGCGAAGGGCCGCAAGCGGCTGATCCCCTGAGTCCGGGCGGATTATCCCCCGCCGGCGTAGCCTGAGGCGTCGCCGTGACCGATCTCCTTCATTTCAGACCCTGTCATAAACTACGCACACCCGCCGATTTCGAACGGGTGTACCGGGGCGGTAAGCGTTCGGGTGATGGTGTGTTTGCCGTCAATGCCTTGTCGAATGAACTCGGTTTTGCCCGTTTAGGGATGTCGGTCAGTACCCGCAGCGCCGGCAATTCGGTCAAGCGCAATCGAGTGCGTCGATTAATCCGTGAATTTTTTAGACTCACGCGAGTCACCTTACCCGCTCTTGATTACGTGGTGACTAGCCGACCGGGCGTGCGATCCGTCGACCGGACGCGATTGCTCAACACGTTAGAACACTTGTTTGCTGAGGTCACTCGTAAGGCGAACGCGCCCTCAGGCCCAAGAGCGTGACGTTCCTTTCTAGCATTCAGCGAGGGTTCCAGCGATATGGCAGCCTGTCGCAATGCTTACGCGCGGCAGTGTTATTGTATCGTCTGACGATCAGCCCTTTGTTAGGGCCGCGTTGCCGCTTTTATCCGAGCTGCTCGCAATACGCGTTAGACGCTTTGGCGCGTCATGGTGCGTGGCGAGGCGCTTGGCTGGCCGTGCGCCGAGTAGGGCGCTGCCATCCTTGGCATGAAGGCGGTTACGATCCCGTGCCTGAATCTGTCGCGCCCTGCCGCGACGCTAATTGCGAGACTCGCTGAATGAATAATCCGCGCATGTTGTTGTGGGGTCTTTTGGCCCTGGTCCTTTTCTGGAACGTACAGACGTGGCAGCGCGACTACCCGTCGACCCCTGCAGACCCGACGCCCTCAGCGACCACGGCCGCCCCAGCGGCAACCGGTTCAAGCGCCGCACTCTTTGACGCCTTACCCGATGCACCGAAGGCGCCGGCCACCCCCGCCGTGGCGACCGCGCCGACATCGACCCCACTCACCTCGCCCGCTGCTGAATCGGCGGCTCCTGCCGCCGCTCTAATTCATGTGACCACGGACGTACTGGATTTAGTGATCAGCACCCGCGGCGCTGAGATTCGCCAAGCCACTCTGCTGCAGTATCCGGTGCACAAAGCCGCGCCGACCGATCTGATGCGACTGATTGATACGGACAATAGCGTCGCGCCGGCTGATTTTCAGTGGGGCCTCACGGCAGGCGGAACAGGGCCTGAACCTAATCAGCGCGCTTTATTCAGCACTCGCGCCGAGCGCTATCAGTTGCTCGATGGTCAAGACAGTTTGACCGTGCCTCTCACGTGGACCGATGGCGCCGGGCACAGCGTCACGCGCACCTTTAACTTCACTCGCGGTCATTACGCCATTGCATTAGCCGATCATGCGGTCAACGACAGTGCAGAGCCTTGGAAGCTGCGTAGCTACGCGCAGATCATTCATCATTGGCAGAAAGCCGATCGCTCGATGTTTGATCCATCCACGTATGCGTTTAGAGGGCCTGCCGTGTACAACGGCCACAAGGTCCAAAAATTAGATTTGGATAAGGTGGATCCAGATCAGCTCCCAAAACAACCCGTAGCCGGCGGTTGGGCAGCGGTTATGCAACATCATTTTGTGGTCGCCATGGTGCCTGCTGCTGATGTTGCCACGGATTACGCTTTAAAGGTTCAGGACAAAAATTTCCAACTGACCACCTCGTCGCCATGGACGCAGATTGCGCCAGGCCAAGGTGCTGACTTTAAAGAAACGCTGTTCATCGGACCGAAACTACAAAATCAACTGGCGGTCACAGGCCCGAAACTTGAATACACTGCGGACTATGGTCGCCTGACGATTATTGCGCAGCCGCTGTTTGCCTTGCTGTCCTTCGTGCAGCGCTTCGTGGGCAATTGGGGTTTCACCATCATCATTGTCACCATTTTAATCAAGCTGGCTTTCTATCCTTTAGCGCAATCGAGTGGTCGCTCGATGGCTAAGATGCGCACCCTCGCACCTCGCATGAAAGCACTGCAAGAGCGCTACAAGGATGAGCGCGAGCAGTTGGGCAAGCAGATGATGGAGCTCTATAAGCGCGAGAAGGTAAATCCCTTAGCAGGCTGCTTGCCTGTGCTCTTGCAAATGCCCGTGTTTATTTCTTTTTATTGGGTGCTGTTGGAGAGCGTGGAAATGCGCCACGCGCCTTTTTTGTTTTGGTTGCAGGATATGTCGTCGAAGGATCCTTACTACATTCTGCCCGCCATTATGGGTGTGGCGATGTTTGGTCAGTACAAGATGAATCCAGCGCCACCGGATCCAATGCAAGCCAAGGTATTTGCATTTATGCCGCTCGTGATGACCGTCATGATGGCCTCACTGCCGGCTGGGCTGGTGCTCTATTGGATCACCAATACGGGCTTGTCCATCCTGCAGCAGTGGCGGATTAATAAGATCGTCGAGACAGAAAGTCAGGTATCGCGCGCCTAATCGCGCGGTCATCCTCACGTCGTGGTTCCGCTCGACACCATCGCCGCCATCGCCACGCCACCCGGGCGTGGCGGCATCGGTGTGATCCGCTTGTCCGGCACATTGGCCGCCTTCATTGCTCAACAGATTGTTGGTCCGCTGCCATCTCCCCGACACGCGACGCGTCGTGACTTTGTTGATGCCCTGGGTGAGACCATGGATCAAGGCTTGGCGCTGTGGTTTCCCGCCCCGCACTCATTCACTGGTGAAGATGTCCTTGAACTCCATGCCCATAGTGGACCGGTGGTGCTCGACTTACTGCTCGCACGGCTGGTGAGTTTAGGCGCTCGATTGGCAAGACCCGGTGAGTTTTCTGAGCGGGCTTTCTTAAATGACAAGTTGGATTTAGCCCAGGCGGAAGCGGTGGCGGATCTGATTGATGCCGGTTCCGCGGCTGCCGCTCGCGCCGCCGTTCGATCATTAGCGGGCGAATTCTCCGCTCGCGTCTATGCACTGACTGATGCGATTGTCGATCTGCGTGTGTATGTCGAGGCATCCATTGATTTTGTAGACGAAGACATTGAATTATTGGCCGATGGCGGGGTCGCGACCCGCTTAGCCGGCATGATCGAGGATCTGTCGGCGTTACAGATGTGTGCTCGGCAGGGGCGTCTCTTGCAAGAAGGATGCACCGTGGTGATCGCGGGCAGACCCAATGCGGGTAAGTCGAGTCTGCTGAACGCATTAGTCGGTACTGAGGCAGCGATTGTCACCGAGATTCCCGGGACCACCCGTGATTTGTTACGTGAGCGGATCGACTTAGACGGGTTGCCGGTGCTGTTGATCGACACCGCCGGACTGCGCGCGAATCCGGAACGCATTGAAGCGGAGGGGATCAGACGAGCACTGGCTGAAATGGCGCAGGCTGATCATGTGTTGTATGTGGTGGATGGCAGCGACGTGGAGGCAGTGGCCGCTGCTGCCGGTGAAGTCGCGGCTTTGCAGACTCAAAGCGCCATCACCTTAATTTTTAATAAAGCCGATCAACCCATGGAGCCCGAACTGAGCGGGCAACGGATCTCGGCGAAGACGGGTTTAGGCTTAGAGGTATTGCGTGCTCATCTGAAGAAGGTGCTGGGTTTTCAGTCCCTCGATGCGGGGGTACTCAGTGCGCGGCGACGCCACCTTGAAGCATTGGCCAGAACCGCGGATGCCCTAGCGACGGCTCAAGCCCGCTTGGTGAGTGGCACCAGCACCGAATTGATTGCGGAAGAGCTAAAGCTTGCGCATGACGCGCTCTCTGAAATCACCGGCCGATTCACCAGTGACGATTTACTGGGCGAGATCTTCGCGAGCTTTTGCATCGGTAAATAACCTTCGAGGCAAAACGAACCAGAAGAGCGACGTTCTGTGATCGAGGCGACTCCTCACAGGGCTTTGGGTGACGGATCTGTCTTATACTGGTGGCACAATGAAAAGAAATCATGGACTCCGCCGGGAATTAAAGCTGCGTGATCTGGTGATGATTCAAGTCATCCTGATTGTTTCATTGACTTGGCCTGCGTACGCCGCACAGCAAGGATCCAATCAGCTGCTGCTATGGCTGCTAGCCATCGGGCTTTTCTATATGCCATTGGCGGCCGTGGTGATGAAGCTGAGTCGAGAGATTCCCCTCGAAGGCGGCGCCTATCAATGGGTGAAAGCGGGCCTTACCCCCTGGGCGGGATTCATGGCGGGCTGGAGCGTCACCATTGCGGTGGTCGCGCTGTATGCGGCGCTCGGTTCGACCCTTGCCGATGCGGCGGCGGATGTGGCGGGTCCCCATGGGGAGTGGATGGCTGCTAGCAATCCGTTTGCGCTCGGCTTGACGGCAGCGGTGTGCTTGCTCACTTATTGGATTAATGTTCGCGGCTTGCACCTGGCGAAGTGGTTCAGTACGGGTGGATCGATCATGTTGTTGGTGACCTTTGCTGCCATGTTGTATTTATTGGTGCGCGCGCTGCTCGCTGGCAAAGTGGAGGCGTTACGAGCATTTTCATTTGCTCTGCCGGGCATGTCTATCATCACTTTGAATGTCTTTACTAAAATGACGCTGGGCGCGTTGAGCGCGTTTGATCAGTGCTCGATCTTTTCTGAGGAGTGTCAAAAACCAGAAAACGATGTGGCGCGCTCGGTGGGTATTGCTGCACCGCTGATTGCTTTGTTATACATCTCGGGTACGGCGGCTTTGCTCGCGTACATCGCCCCGGGTCATATCGATATGGCGGCCGCTGTGCCTCAATTGCTGCAGGCCGGCTTCGGTTCTGAAGGCGTGGGGGGTGTGATCACCGCGGCGTCGGTTGCTCTGTCGATGTTGGCACTGCTGGCGGCGGTAGTGATTAGTGTCGGCATGCTGGCCCGTTTGCCTATGGTCGCTGGCTGGGATGGGCTTCTGCCGCGGTGGTGGAGCGATCTGCATCCTCACTTTAAGACGCCGTCCAAAGCGATTGCCGCGGTGACGGTTACTTTGTTTCTGCTGGGCTTTGTTAGCTTGTGGGGTGCTGGCAATAATGAAGCGGCCCAGGTGGCTGCGGCAGTATCGGTCGGTGGTTTCAGCATGGTGTACTTGCTGTTGTTTGGAGCGGTACTCTTCGGCTTTCGAACCCACTCGGTAAAATGGAGCATCGGCTTAAAACTGGCGGCTATGACCGGGTTTGTGGTATCCGGGTGCGCTTTCGTGCTGACTCTCGTGCCACTGGGCGAGGTGCCAAGTCAGCTCGGGTTTGCGCTGAAGGTGGCGGCCGTGTTGGGTGGTCTATACGGTATAGGCGCCGCGTTGTGGTGGTCAGGGAATCGGCGGATAGCGCAGCTATCTCGCTAGCCATTCTGAATGGGATGACAAACGGATACATTACGGACGGAGATGACATGAGCTTCACCTCAATCACACACGCACCGCCGCGTTTGCATCGCTCCGAATTGGCTGTGCCCGCGTCCAACCCGCGGTTTTTCGAGAAAGCAGCGGCCTCTGCGGCGGATGTCATTTTTCTCGATCTTGAAGACGCAGTGGCGCCTGAGGAGAAGGCGAGCGCCCGATTAAATGCCATCGACGCCCTCAATCAGATCGATTGGGGCACCAAAACCATGATGGTCCGTATCAACGGCCTTGATACGCATTATATGTATCGGGATGTCATCGATATTGTCACGGCGTGTGCGCGTCTCGACATGATTCTGATTCCCAAGGTGGGTGTTGCTGCTGATGTCTATGCGGTGGATATGCTGGTGTCACAGGTGGAGTCGGCGGTGGGGCGGACTCGGCGCATCGGCTTTGAAGTGTTGATTGAGACCGCGTTGGGGATGGTCAACGTGGAGGCCATCGCTCAGTCCAGTCGTCGGTTGGAAGCGATGGGTTTTGGTGTGGCTGATTATGCTGCTTCTACGCGGGCTCGCAGTACCGTGATCGGCGGGGTACACCCGGACAGTCGTGTGTTGGCTGATCCTGCGGCGGATGGAACGCGAGCGACGTTCTGGACAGACCCTTGGCATGCGGCGCAGACGCGCTTATTGGTGGCTTGCCGAGCCTATGGTCTTAGGCCGATTGATGGGCCCTTCGGTGACTTCAGTGATAAGGAAGGTTTCAAGGTGGCCGCGCAGCGCACGGCCGCACTCGGCTACGAGGGCAAGTTGGTCATTCATCCATCGCAGATCGGGCTCGCGAATACGGTGTACACACCGACCGCTGCTGAGCTTACCGAGGCGTCGCGCATCGTTTTGGCGATGGAGGCTGCGATGCGCGATCATAAAGGCGCGGTCTCGCTGGATGGTAAATTGCTTGATCGGGCGAGCATCGCCATGGCTGAGTCACTGCTGGCTAAGGCGCGTCTTCTGGCGAAAAACGCGACCTCCTAATGCGTTGCGTGGCAGAGGGCGTTTCATAACATTTGGCGATGATTGCTATGCCGGAGTGGTAGCGCCCTTCGCCCTGTCTCAATCGTCAATCGACATCCCGCTCGGCGCCCGCGATACTCTCATCGGTCGATGTCATCTGAGGATCGCACTGTATGGACACTGTCACCGCCACATTAACCGGTCAGTTGATTGGCCTGATTCGCTATAAGCCCATTACGGATGCTGACTTGCAAGCAGCCGCGCTGTTCACGCTGGATGCGTGTGCGAATGCGATCGGGGGCCGCAATACGAACGCCGGTCGCATCCTGATGCGCTGGAGCGCCGACCATCCCATACAGCCATCGAGTCGTTCGTTCGTGGCCGGTGCGTTGACACATATATTGGAGACCGACGATTTGCATCGCGCGTCGGTGACGCATCCGGGTTGTGTCACGGTCCCGGTGGCGATGGCGCTCGGGGCGAAGCACCAGGTGACCGGTGTTGCACTGCTACATGCGGTACTGCATGGCTATGAAGCGATGTGTCGTGTCGGCAATGCCGTGGGTCCTGCGCACTATCGGGTATGGCATAACACCGCCACTTGCGGTCCGTTTGGTTCGGCGATGGTCGCGGCCCGCCTTTTACAGCTTACCGACTTAGAAGCGCAGCACGCGTTGGGCAATGCCGGCACGCAGTCGAGTGGGCTATGGGAGTTTCTGGATACGGGTGCGATGAGCAAGCACCTACACGCTGGACGCGCGGCGGAGTCAGGATTGCTCGCTGCGGAACTGGCGGCACTCGGCTTTACCGGGCCACCCGCCATCTTGGAAGGCAAGAAGGGCTTTTTTGCTGGTGCGTGTCCCGATGCGATTCCAGCGCGCGTGCTGGCAGATCCTCAGGCTGCGTGGCAATTGGTGGGCACCTCGATTAAGCCGTGGCCATCGTGTCGCCATACGCATCCAGCGATTGATGCGGCTTTAGATCTGCACACTCAGCTAGCCGGACGGGCGATTCGCGAGGTGCGTGCGGAGGTTTACCAGGCGGCTATTGATGTGTGCGATCGGCCCGATCCACACAGTGAATACGAGGCGAAGTTTTCTCTGTATCACTGTATTGCAGCGGCATTAGCCGACGGGCAAGTGAACTTCGAATCCTTTGATCCGACCAATCGGCAACGTCTTGCTGGTCTTCGCCGTCAGATTTCTGCGCAGGTTGCTGAGCCATACCGGTCGGCTTATCCGGATACTTACTGGGGTGCGGCGGTTAGTGTGACCACCGTGGAGGGCGTCACGCTTCGTGTGGATCGGCGTGTGTGTAAGGGAGACCCGGATGCCGCATTGAGTCGGGATGAGATGGTTGAGAAGGCCCTGATGCTGATGCGCCACGGGGGGTTGGATGACAACACCGCACAGCAACTGGTTGCCGCCATCCTAGCGCTGCCGAGTGGTCAGGCAGACTGGGGCGTATTGCAGCGCGTGTTTGTCTAGCTCGCATGGCGCATCTCGCAACCAAACTGCCGCCGCTGCGTAGTCTGGTCGCCTTCGAAGCGACCGCACGACACTCGAGTCTGACCGAGGCCGCGCAGGAACTGCGGGTCAGTCGCGAGGCGGCGAGTCGACATATTCGGGTGCTTGAGGATCACCTCGGTATTAAATTGTTCTACCGACGTCATCGGGGTGTTGAGCTGACCTTGGCGGGCCGCGCGTTTCAGCTGATCGTGCAGGAGAGTCTAGAGAGTATCGCGAGTGGCGCCATGGCGATACAGAATCGACAGCGGCCCAATGGCATCACGGTGTCTGCGACCATTGCGATTGCCTCCTTTTGGTTGATGCCGCGACTGGCGATGTTTCGTCAGAAGTATCCGGATCTGGAGATTCATATGAAAATCTCCGATGCGCCCACCGACATGGTGGCGGATGGCATCGACGTGGCTTTGCGCTACGGTGACGGTCGTTGGAAAGGCCTGCGTGCCGTACGACTTTTTGGGATCCATTCCTTTCCGGTGTGTTCGCCGGCGTACTTACGGACGGCACCGCCGCTGCAGCGGCCGGCGGATCTTTTGCGACACACCTTAATTAATCTGGATGGGCCGGTGCATGTTGCCGAAGACTGGCGTTGGTGGCTCGATAGCATTGGGGTTCGTGTGCCCAAGGCGGTGAAGACGCTGGGCTTTGATAGTTATGCCAACGTGATACAGGCCGCGCTGGATGGTCATGGGATTGCGCTCGGGTTCACCGGTCTTGCAACCGACCTGCTGGCCAAAGGACAACTGGTGCGGCCTTTAGATCTTGAGCTCAGCCGCGGCCTCGCTGTGTACTTGGTGATACCGCGCGGCAGCAAACCGCTGCCGCCGGTGCGAAGCTTCATCCGTTGGATGACCGCCGAAGCAGGGCGGATCGCGACGGGCGCGACCCCGAGCGTACTCGTCTCAGGCTAGACGCCTGCTGGATTAGTGACATCCTTACCGAGATCTTTAAGATCTTGATAACGATCGCCGATCCGATGATGGGGTCGGCCACCGGTGGCCCCCCCGAGAACCACAAGGACTTCGTCTTGCGTGGGCGCATCGGGTATCGAGAACTGCACCGTCAGATAGTGTGAGCGCATGCCGGAATCGTCTTTGTGCATCAAGGGCACCATGATCGGGCAGTTGGCGGGTCCGCGGGTGTTGGTGAAGGACAAGTAGCTCTTGGCACTGAGGGCTTCGCGGTAGTGATTACCAAAGCGCAGCGTATGAATGAGCGCTGAACCATGCTCCAGTTCGCCATTGAGGCCAGTGACGCAGGCCTTGCCATAGGCTTCGATTTTATCGGCGCCCCCGGCGAGGGCTGCCATGCGGGCCGTTAACAGACGACCGAGTTCCGAAGCAAGAGTATGAATCTCAGGCTTTAAGTCCTCCACATAGCCGCGGCCCACCCAGGGATTTCGCAGCACGATCGCGGAACCGAAGATTTTGAGGGGACGGGGTGCGGCTTTGTCGCCGTCCGTAAAGATTTCCTCAAGAAAGTCGACTGCTTTGCGAATCACAATGGCCATGCGTACTCCGGAAGATCGTTGCGAGAATGACACACCTTGGATGAAAGGGGTGTGACGGGTCAATGCCTGTTCCTGTGACGCTTGTGTCACGGCATCTCATCTTACCGCCGCGACCCGGACGCAGGTGGGGAGGGTGTCGCCGACCGGGGAGGGCCCGGGTCGCCGCAGTCGCCGCAGTCGCCGTCCTCGGTGCCTATAACCTGTTGGCATATTATATAGTTAAATTATCGAAAGTGAATTTAGGTTAAATTCGGTAACAGATGAAGGTGAGTGGGGCGCGGTGACGAGTGCAAGTGCCAGTGTCTGAGTGCCCAGACGTCGTCTCTATATAACCACAAGCACGGGGGATCTCATGAAGTCACAACACACAGCCAGCGCAGTTCGGTCCGTATCGCGGTCGCGGCTCAGTGTCGCCATCGCAGCGGTACTGACGGGCGCAACCGCCTATACCTCCCCGGTCAGTGCGATTGTTGAGGCCAGCGACAGTCTGGGTGAAGTCATTGTGTCGGCAAGAAAGCGCGACGAGAGTCTTCAGGATGTGCCGATCAGCGTTCAAGCCATCAGTGGTGATGCGCTGGCGTCTCTCGGTGCGAAGAGCTTTGAGGAATACGCACAGTTAATGCCTTCAGTGTCTTTCAAGTCCTTCGGCGGCCCGGGCACGGCCACGGTGTTGATGCGCGGCATCTCTGACGGTGGCGATGGAAACTATTCAGGATCACAACCCAGCGTCGGTATGTATTTGGACGAAGCGCCGGTGACGACCATTTCGTCAAATCTGGACATAAATATTTACGATGTCGCGCGTATCGAATCCCTCGCTGGACCGCAAGGCACCTTGTTCGGTGCAAGTGCTGAGGCCGGCGTCGTGCGTATTGTGACCAACAAGCCGGTTCTCGGCAAAGTAGAAGGGCGGCTTGACGTGGGTGCCGGTGGCACCGACGGGGGTGGCGGTAGCCGCTCAGTGGAGGGTTTCGTTAACCTGCCCATCGGTGATAAGGCGGCGATGCGACTGGTGGGTTGGTCGACGGAGGATGGTGGTTGGATCGATAATGTCGTGGGCCAGCGGACTTACTCTCTACCGCCGTTCGATCCACCTCGAGTAGCGCAGCTCTCAAACGCCGGTCTCACGGGTCCGAACCAAAACAAATCGAGCAAGGACGGTTATCGAGCGGCGCTCAAAGTTGATCTCAATGACCAGTGGACGGGCACCACCAGTGTGACCGGGCAGAACACCCGCTCGCACGGCATTTGGGAATCTGACCCGCCGAGCACCGGCAATAATCATTCCATTCAGCGTTTCACCGCTGAAAGCAGAAAGGACGACTTCACGCAGGCGGCGTGGACTTTAGAAGGCGATATCGGTCATCACAAACTGACCTACACGGGCTCACATCTGGATCGCAGCGTTGAGTACGTGACCGATTACAGTAAGTACGGTGAAGACTTCAGTTATGTTCCGTACTATGCGTGCGACTACTCGGCCTCGGGAAATAACACCCATACCGATTGCACTAGCCTCTATGAGTACGTCTCCTCGCACAATAAGTATCGTCGCACCAGTAACGAGTTACGACTGCAGTCAAGCGGACAAGGGCCGTTGCAGTATGTGGTCGGTTTATTTGATCAAACCGCTGAGCATCGCTATACGACGCTTTTTATTCAGCCAGGTATGTCACCCTCACTGCAAGTTCCAGGTTATGACGTCTCGGGAGTCTATTTCCGGACTGATCAGACAAGGAAAGACACCCAAAAGGCGGTGTTTGGCGAAATTTATTACGACGTGAGCGCTACGCTTCGTGCCACGATTGGTGCGCGTCACTATGATGAGTCTAGTGATGTCAATGGCGTCGTTGGTTGGGGGCCGGGTGCTTATTGTGCGTCTGACCCAACCTGTCGAGACACGGTCGCTAATTCATCGGTGAGCTTTAAAGGCCAGATCTACAAGGGCAATCTGGCATGGAAGCTGTCGGCCGATGATTTGTTGTACGTCACCTATTCCGAGGGTTACCGACCTGGTGGTGAGAACCGGGATCCGGGTTTGATTACGACGGCCGGCACGCAGGCTTGGCAGCCTGACAAGCTCAAGAACTATGAGTTGGGTTGGAAGACCTCTTGGCTTGATAAACACATCCGGTGGAACGGTTCGGTATATCAAATGGACTGGAGCAAAATTCAGTACACGGTGTATGACTTTGCGCTCTCCGCTTGCTGCGGCAACGTCTATAACTTGAGTACTGCTCAGGATCGTGGCCTCGAGACGGATATCGCGTGGGTTGCGACGCGGGGACTAACGATTGCAGCGTCTGCTTCTTACAATGATGCCAAGACGACCGGAGATTTCCGATTGCCGAGTGGCTCGTTGTCGGTGCCTAAGGGGACGCCGCTGCCGAATGTGCCGAAACTCAAAGCGACCGCGCGTATTCGTTACGACTTCCCGATAGGTAACTACGAGGCGTTTGTGCAAGCCAGTGACACCAGCGTGGGTGATAGCTATAACCGCATCACGCCAGAGAAGTTTTATTACAAGCAACATAGCTATAACTTGCTTAATCTCTCGGCCGGTGTGACGCATGGGCACATAGGTGCCCAGGCTTACATCAACAACGCCACCAATGAATCAGCGCAGCTCAACGTGCATCCACGTAACTACGAGTATTCAGTGGTGACTAACCGGCCGTTGTCATTTGGCTTGAAGGCGTGGGTTACGTTCTGATAGCGCACCTCCGTCGGTGCGAGCAGGGTGCGGGTATGATGGGCCTGTATCTTGTGCGCGCCGACGGCGCCCTTTGCGGTGAATAAATCTCCAACTGCTGATGGGAATGCGCCGACCGCTGACCTGAAAAGCGCGGTGCGGCACGCCATGGCGCTATTCGCCCATGGTCAACATGCGCTTGCCGCCGAGCAAGCGACCGAAATCCTCAGCCGCTTTCCTAACGAACCCAACAGTGCCTTTATATTGGCCGCCATTCAGCGTGCACGCGGTGATTCTGCGGGCGCTCGGGTGCAGTTAGCGTCGCTTGTTATTAAAGTGCCTGACTTCGCTTTGGCGTGGCAAGAACTGGGATTGTGCCTAGCGAGTCTGGGTGAGACGCCTTTAGCGAAAGAAGCGCTTCGTCAGGCGATTGCATTGAGCCCGCAGCTGCCAGACAGCTGGAAGGCGCTGGCTGAGCTTGCCACCGCTGAGGGCAAGATTGATGAGGCGACTGAAGCTGCCGATCAGTTCGCACTCGCGAATGCGACCGACCCTCGTCTCGTCGAGGCTGTGCGCCAAGCGCGCGCTGGACAATTAGCGCTCGCGGAACGCGGCTGTCGCGCCTATCTGTACGATCGCCCTGATGATGCCACCGCCATTCGGTTGCTGGCCGACATCGGTGTTCGAGTCGGTGCCTTTGAGGGCGCTGAACACTTATTCCGTCGCTGCCTCGAACTGGTGCCTGACTTCACCTTGGCACGCCTCAATTTTGCTCAGTTTCTCAGTCAGCGTGAGCGCCTAGTCGAAGCGCTGGCTGAAGTTGACCGATTGCTGCAGACAGATGCTAAGCACTACGCTTTTCTGATGCTCAAAGCATCGATCTACGTAAAAATGGGGGATTTTCCGCAAGCGATCGCGCTCTATGAGCGCTTGCTTAGAGATTTTCCACAGCGGCCGATGACCACGCTGGTTTATGGGCACGCATTAAAAACCGTCGGTCGACAGAATGACGCGATCGCCGCTTATCGGCAAACGATCGGTTTGCAGCCCAGTTTTGGCGATGCCTATTGGAGCCTCGCCAACTTAAAAACGTTTCGCTTTGAGCGCGCCGACATCGTGGCGATGCGCGCACAGATTGCCAGTGGTGCGGGATCTCAGGAAGATCATTTTCATCTGCGCTTTGCGCTCGGTAAAGCGCTAGAAATTCAAGGCGAGTACGCCGAGTCCTTCACTCACTATCAAAAAGGCAATGAGATCAAGGTGAGCGTTGAGCGCTACAGCGCGGAGCGTACCACCGCTGAGATTGAGCGCTCCATTCAAGTCTGCACCCCTACTTTTTTTGCAAGCCGCGTTGGTTTCGGTTGTGTATCCCCTGATCCCATCTTTATAGTCGGTTTACCGCGTTCCGGATCGACCCTGCTCGAACAGATACTGGCGAGCCACTCTCGGGTAGATGGCACCAAAGAACTCATCGACATTCCGGCGATCGTTCGAAAATTGTCTGGCAGACTGCGGCCTGGCGAGACGCCTCGTTATCCCGATCTATTAACTGAGATCGAACCAGAGACACTTCGTGCGCTGGGTGAAGAGTATCTAGAACGCACGCGTATTCAACGCGGGACAGCGCCATTTTTTATCGACAAGATGCCGAACAATTTTCGCTACATCGGCTTGATTCATCTCATCCTGCCAAACGCGAAGATCATCGACGCACGACGTCATCCCATGGCGGCGTGTTTTAGTTGCTTTACGCAGCTGTTCGCTCAAGGCCAAAGTTTTACCTATGGACTGACAAACATAGGCAAGTATTATCGAGACTATTTGTCGCTCATGGATCACTGGGATACGTTGCTTCCAGGCAAGGTGTTGCGCATGCAGTATGAAGGAGTGACCCTCGATACCGAACAGCAAGTGCGGCGCCTACTCGACTTCTGCGGTTTGCCTTTTGAGGACGCTTGCCTCAATTTTCATCAAACGGAGCGGGCGGTGCGCACTGCCAGTTCAGAACAAGTTCGCCAGCCTATTTATGCCACGGCGGTTGATCACTGGCGGCACTATGAGCCGTGGCTGGATGAGCTCAAAGAAGCGCTCGGTCCAGAGGTGCTGGCACGCTATCCGATGAGCTAACGTGAGCCCACGGGTCGGCTGCGGGGAGGCGGGCCTATACCAGTGCCTCGGCAGTCATGATCACAATTCCCCCAGGGCCAGTGGCCCACAGGCTCACGCGCTCACCGTCAGTGCGTGCACACACTTCTAAGGTTTCGCCGAGTATCAGTGGGTTGAGCGCTCTGTAGGAAAACTCACGCACAGGGCGTGTGTTCGCCGCGGCGCGCAACAACTCAAGTAAAAAGGTGGCCACCAAGGGCCCATGGACGATAATCCCCGGATAGCCCTCATCGGTACGCGCGTAGTCCGCATCATAGTGGATGCGGTGTGCGTTGAAGGTGAGTGCCGAGTAGCGAAACAGCTGGACCGCCGATGGCTGAATGAGACGAGTCACATCGGGGTGGTGACAGAGGGCGGGGAGTGGTGTGGATCGGCGAGCAAATGCACGGGCCGGTGCGCTCTCGCGGTACACGATGTCTTGATCTTCCACGACATCACCGCCACTGGCAGAGCTGAGGTGGTGTCTGACGGTTACTAATCGCAGCAGACCGCTGGCGCCGGCCTTCTCGCTCACGGCATGAATGGTTGAACGGCGCTCTACGCGCTCGCCGATCCGCAGAGGGACACGAATCTGTAAACGCCCGCCCGCCCACATGCGACGGGCAGACGGCGCGGCCGGCAGGAACGCGCCGGGGCGCGGATGGCCGTCGACGCCAAGGGCGGATAGAGGTTCCACCGTGTGAAAGAAGACCCAGTGCCACCCAATGGGTAGTGGGTCACCGTCTTTAAGCGCGGTGCCACTGAGATCGAGTGTGGCCTCCAGCGCATTCACCCACACGAGCCGCAGCACGTCGTGACTGCGCATTTCGCGACCGACCGCGTCGGATGCGGCGATCGGCGGTGTGGATGAAGCGCTCATACCTTAGCGTCCGTGTGGGCAGAAGCAAATTCGCTGCGAATGAGATGGGAGTGTGCGCCGAGAGCCGGTACCGCTTCCAGCACTTTGCTGCCCCCGGTGGACAAAGCTGGGGGTGCCGCGATACTCATGGGTCCTGAGGGCGTATCGATGGTGACGCGTCGCAGTGCGGGGTGTCGGCTAAAGGCGGGGACATCGTTCACAAAACCATAGGCGGTGTTGGCGGCGTTTAGTCGTTGAGTGGCGGCCGATCGATCGAGTTTGGCGAATACGTCAGCGATGCGCGCATCGACTTGCGGCCGATGGTTAACGCGTTCGACATTCGACTCCATTCCCGGTTGTGATGCGAGTGCTGCGTCTTTTAAAAAATGGCTGCAAAACGCCTGCCACTCGCGTTCGTTTTGGATCGAAATCACCACCTGTACTCCGTCTGCCGTCGTGAACGTGCCATAAGGACAGATACTCGGGTGGGCGAGTCCCACCCGTCGGGGCGCCTGGCCACCTCCTTCGTATTGCAGTAACGGCACGCTCATCCAATCAGCAATAGCGTCGAACAGACTCAGTCTAATGCCTTGACCCTGCCCGGTGCGAGCGCGCTCGATCAGTGCTTCCAGTATCGCGGCGTGTGCTGACATGCCGCAGGCGATGTCACACACCGACACGCCCACGCGGCCAGGTCCTTCGGGCAGTCCGGTGATCGAGGCCAGTCCGCTCTCGGCTTGCACTAAAAGGTCATAGGCTTTTAGATCGGCGCAGGCCGGATCGTCACCGTAGCCTGAGATATCCACCGTGATAAGACGCGGGTTCAGTGCCCGTAGAGCGTCCGATCCAAATCCCGCACGTGCTGCCGCACCTGGCGCCAGATTTTGTACAAAGACATCCGCTTGAGCAGCGATCGTTTGTAACAGGGTGGCATCGACAGGGTTCTTGATGTCGGCGATCAGGCTCTGCTTGCCGCGGTTGAGCCATACAAAGTAACTCGACTGGTCACCGGCCGCGCGGTCGTAATAGCGCGCGAAATCGCCCTCTGCACGCTCCACTTTGATGACGCGTGCGCCAGCATCGGCCAAGCGTGACGTGCAGTAAGGCGCCGCCACCGCCTGTTCCAGCGCCAGTACCAGCAGTCCATCCAGCGGCCTACTCAAAAGGATCTCGGTAGTCCAAGCACATGCTCGGCGACGTAGGACAAAATCAGGTTCGTTGAGATTGGTGCAACCTGATAGAGGCGCGTCTCCCGAAATTTACGCTCGACGTCATACTCGCAGGCAAAGCCGTAGCCGCCGTGGAATTGTAGGCACACATTGGCCGCTTCCCAAGAGGCATCAGCGGCCAACAGCTTGGCCATGTTCGCTTCGGCACCGCAGGGCTTTACCGCATCGAACAATTCGCACGCTTTGAAGCGCATTAGACTCGCGGCCTCGATGTTGATATGCGCGCGGGCGATTGGAAACTGCACGCCCTGATTTTTACCAATTGGTCGATCAAAGACCACGCGTTCATTGGCATAGCGCGTGACTTTGTCGATGAACCAATGGCCATCACCAATACACTCCGCGGCGATCAGCGCGCGTTCGGCGTTTAGACCATCTAGGATGTACTTGAAGCCTTGGCCTTCGACACCGATCAAATTTTCAGCGGGCACTTCCAGGTCATTGAAAAACAGCTCGTTTGTCTCATGATTAACCATATTCATGATGGGTCGCACCTCGAGACCCCGGCCAATCGCATCGCGGAGATCGACGATGAACAGGGACATGCCTTCCGAGCGTTTTTTTACTTCAGCGAGCGGTGTGGTGCGGGCGAGCAAAATCATCAGATCCGAATGCTGGACGCGCGAGATCCACACTTTTTGGCCGTTGATCACATAGCGATCGCCCTTGCGGCTCGCAAAAGTCTTGAGCTTGGTGGTGTCTGTCCCGGTGGTGGGTTCAGTGACCCCCATCGCTTGCAGCCGTAGCGTGCCGGCTGCAATCGCTGGCAGGTAGCGTTGTTTTTGTTCCTCCGAACCGTGCCGCAGCAGCGTGCCCATGTTGTACATCTGGCCATGGCAGGCCCCGGAGTTGCCGCCGGAGCGATTGATTTCCTCGAGGATCACGGACGCGGCGGTCAGGCTGAGGCCTGACCCGCCGTACTCTGGGGGAATCAGTGCAGCCAACCAACCCGAGGTAGCCAGCGCATCGACGAAGGCCGCTGGGTAGCCCCGCTCAGCGTCGATTTGGCGAAAGTACTCCGCCGGGAACTGCGAGCACAGCGCCCGTACCGCGTCGCGGATGTCCTGATAGAGGTCGTCTGCTGACATGAAGGGGAATCCTATACAGCCCTGAGGGCAGGTATACCGAGTCTAGCTATATTATGAATATAATAAACTTCTACCAAATATGCTTTTCTGATATAGCTAATGCCATGAACCTGCAACAATTGAGGACGTTTATTCGAATCGCCGAGCTGGGCTCACTCAGTAAGGCGTCGGATCGTATGCGGGTGGCGCAACCGGCTCTCAGCCGACAGATGAAGCTTTTGCAGGAAGAAGTCGGCGTGGTGCTGTTCGATCGGCATCGGGGTGGCATGCGCCTCACCTTGGCGGGGGATGAATTGCTGCGTCGGGTACCGGGATTGATCCGCCAGCTCGATCAGGTTTACGAAGATGTCCGTGCTCATGCGGGGGCCATCCGTGGCCAGGTCGTGTTTGGTGTGGTGCCCACGGTGAGCTACGTACTGGCTCGCCACCTCGCCTGCCGGGTAGCCGCGGATTTTCCGGCGGTGCAACTGAGGATTGTGGAGAGCTACTCAGGCCATCTGGTTGAGTGGCTGCAGCGGGGCGAGATCGACGCGGCCATCGTGTATGGCCCCGGCGAGAAGTTTCACATGCGCGCTGAAGAGTTACTGCTTGAGGACTTGGTGGTGGTGGGGCCACCGCATGCGGGTCTTGATCCGGCCACCCCCATGTCGATGGCCACGTTTGCAAACCTGTCCTTGGTGCTGCCCAGTCGTCCGCACGGTCTGCGGGTAGTTGTCGAATTAGCGGCGCATCGGGCTAAGATCAAGTTGGAGGTGCGTTTTGAAGCCGACTCCTTCCGCGTGCTCGTCGATTTAGTCGAGCAAGGCCTTGGTTATAGCGCCTTGCCACTGTCCGCGGTATCGCGTGAGGTGGAGCAGAAACGTTTGACCTATGCACCCCTTGTTGAGCCGAAGGTTACACGGAATTTAATCTTGGGTATCCCCGACTCGACCTTGTCGCGTGCGACGCAGACAGTGATCGCATTGACTCGAGATGAGATCGCGAAGTTGGTCAAGTCAGGGGCGTGGGATGCCCGGCTGCGCTATTCCCCTGATCGACCTGTTCGCTGACAGCGAGCTCAACCGTCAGGATCAAGGCCGGCATCGGCCGCGGCCACCAGTCGGATCTCGCGATTCAGATCAAAGTGTCGATACGCGATCAGATAGATCACGGTCGACACGGGCAGTCCGACCAACATCGCCAGATCCACGCCGCCAAGCGCTACGGCCACTGGGCCTCGGTAGATACCTGTACTAAAGAACGGGACCATCGCGAGGAAACCGCCAAAGTAAGCTGTGAGCCCGCGCCAGTTCCAGCGACCGTACATGCCGCGCGGATTAAATATCTCTCGTACGGAGTAATGGCCGCGTCGCAAATAGTAGAAGTCAACCAGATTGATGGCGGTCCAAGGTGTGAATAGATAGCCCAGTATGACCAAGAACTCACCGAATTCGGTGGCAAAGTCTTTCGAAGAGCTGAGCGCCATGCACCACGACACAGCGAGCAGCACAATCAACGTGATTAAACGATGCCAGAGCGCAGGACGTAACGGACGAAGAGAGTCTGCGACACTTAATAAGGTCAGCGAGGCGCTATAGAACATCAGTGTGGAGGTGGTAATAAGGCCCAGTACCGAGGCGATTAAAAAAGGACCACCGGAGCCTGGCAGAATCAAGTCGGCGGCGGCTTTGACCGCTGCAGTTAATTCCATTTTTGGAAATAGCGCAATCGCAACGGAGCCGATCAGTGTGGGCCACGTTGTACCGATGAACGAACCGACATAGGTCCACCAGAAAGAGGCGCGCACGCCAACGTTTTTTGGCAGGTAGCGCGAATAGTCAGAGACAAAGATGCACCAAGATAACTGGTAACCGGCAGTGGTCAGTAGTTGGCTTACGAAGGGCACCATGCGAAAGTCAGCGACATTAAATTGGTTCGCAGGAAAGTGCAGTCCAAAAGCTGCCACTGTCATGACCACAAACGTGGCGAGTAGCAGATATGCCAAAACCCGTTGGGCAGCGTGGATTACGTCGTAGCCAATCACCGCAAGTGCCGCCGCCAATAGGCCGACTGCGATCATCGTGTGTGGACGGTTAAAATCACCAAGCGTATACAGCGTATCGGCGGTGAGCACCTGATTAAAAGCGCAGTAGCCAATAAAGGTGATCAGTGCCACTCCCCAAACGAGGAGTGCGCCCACATAGCCGAACTGCGGCCGCGATTGGATCATCTGCGGTAGACCGAGTTGCGGCCCTTGCGTCGAGTGGAAGGCCATGAAAAACGTGCCGAACGCGCAGCCGATGATCACTGCGATGGCCGTCCACAACAGGTTGCCACCGGCTAGGATGCCGACTGCGCCACTGGCGATGGTCGCCAAATGAGCGCCGCCGGTGAACCACACGGGCCATAGATGCCAGAGCTTGCCGCGCCGCTCACGGATCGGGACGTAGTCGATCGATCGTTGTTCGATGAGCGGGCTTGTGGCCATTAGGTTCCCTGATGCAGATGAGGCATGGTTAGCTGCGTGGCTTAAGACCCAGTTTGATGCGCGCGTCTTTAGTCGACATCACGCGACCGCCGAGCTGGTCAATGATGTGTGCCGCCTTTTCGACCAACTGACCATTCGAGGCGAGCACACCCTTCTTGAGATACAGATTGTCTTCGAGTCCGACACGGACATTACCGCCTAAGATCATGGCCTGGGCTGCCATGGGCATTTGCATGGTGCCGGGCCCGAAGGAGAACCAGTTAGCGTCTGGTGGCAGCGCGTTAGTCATCGCCATCATCGAGTTGGTGTCAGCACCCGCACTCCACGCGAGGCCTAGACAGACCTGGAAAAGAGGCGGGGCATCGATGAGACCTTGATCGATCAAGTGACGCGCCAGACGGATCTGGCCGAGATCGAACACTTCGAGTTCTGGTTTAACGCCGAGCTCTTGCACGCGTTTTGCCATGGCAGCGAGGCAGGCGCTGGTGTTGATATAGACCTCATTGCCCATACCGAAGTTCAGCGTGCCGCAGTCGAGGCTACACACATCCGGGAGCAACTGCTCGACGTGTGCGAGGCGTTCCATGGCGCCTACGATGTCAGTACCCGGCCCGCCGATCGCAGGATTCTCAGCACTCGGCACGAAGTCACCGCCCATACCGGCGGTGAGGTTGATGATCACGTCCGTGCCCTTGGCGCGAACCAGCTCTACCACTTCACGAAATAGTTTTGGGTCGCGGCTGGCCTTACCATTTTCTAAATTTCTTACGTGAATGTGCACCATGGCCGCACCGGCCGCGGCCGCATCAAAGCAGGCTTGAGCAATTTGCTTTGGCGTCACGGGCAGGTCAGGGTGTTTGCCGATCGAGTCGCCAGAGCCTGTCACCGCACAAGTAATCATCACATCTCGGTTCATGATCCGATCTCCACACTAGTTCATTGGTTGTCTGACATTCTAAGCAGGGCGTCCACCGCCATGATACCGCACCCATGAGGGAGCACGATTAGCGGATTGACATCGAGTTCTTGCACGGTGTCCCAATGGGACTCAGCAAAAGTGGCGATGGCTAAAATTGTCTCAATGGCTGCGGCAAGATCTCCCGCAGGGCGCCCCCGAAAACCTTTAATTAACGTCGCAACTTTGAGCGTGTTGAGGGCCTGCTCAATGGCAGCGCGATCAGTGGGCAGCAGTAAGCTTTCGCTGTCACCGACTAACTCAACCAAGATACCGCCAGAGCCGATCACCAGCGTCGGACCAAATTGCGGATCCCGATGGATGCCGACGATCAGTTCGGCCACCGTGGGCCCGGCCATAGATTCGACAATGAACTGGCTCGCCTCAAGAGCTCGCGTCGCTGCGGCACGGGTGATGGCGTCAGCCGCCGCCTCGACCGCTTCGACCGAATGCAGGCCGATGTGCACCGCGGCCAATTCGGACTTGTGTGTGAAGGCAGTCCCGCAGGCTTTAAGCGCCACCGGAAATCCTACCTCGAGGGCCGCCGCACCGACCTTCGCCCGGCTGACTAAGCGGCCTACCGGAATGGTGACACCGGCGGCACTTAAGCGCTGCTTACTCTCCCACTCATCGAGGAACGAGCCGGTTGATTCGGTGGCGGCACCGGATGCAAACCGTGGCAGCGGGGTGGCGAGTCTGGCATGACGTTGCACCTGATAGCGGCCAGCGGCGGCGATCGCAAACAGGGCATCGTCGAGTCCTTGCATGGGCACCACGCCCGCTTCGATCAGTCGAGTGCGTAGTTCTTTTGGTATCAGTTCTGACACCGTGCAGGCAAGAAAGGCGGGCATGCGGGTGGCTGCATGGGCGGCGATGAATGCCTCCAAACAATCGATCCATTCGGCGACTTCGGGGGCGTCGATGGTCGGATGGTCATAGACCAACAGCGCCGCATGATGGGCACCGGATAAAGAGGTCGTGAAGCAGCGTTGCATGGCGGCTTTGTCACCCCAGATGGAGGTGTTGTAGTCAAAGGGGTTTGACACCGTGACATAGCCCGGGAACATGGCCACGAGCGCTTGTGTTTGCTCACTCGAGAAAGCGGGGGTGGTGAGGCCGTAGGTATCGCACAGATCCGCGAGGATGCCTGCCTCGCCGCCTGAGCAGGACAGCGTGACGATATCCGAGCCTTGGATTGGGGGTGCGACATCGAACAGCTTCAAGGTCTCGAGTAGTCGGTTGAGCGAATCGACGCGAATGATCCCGAGTCGTTCGAACAGCGCGTCATAAAGCACATCAGAACCTACCAACGAACTCGTGTGAGAACTGGCGCGTTCCGCGCCCGCGGCGGTGCGGCCGATCTTCATGACGACGATCGGTACCCGACGTTCAAGCGCGCGATGTGCCATCTGCGCGAAAGCAGCGAGGTCGTCAAGACCTTCAAGCAGCATGCCGATGGCACGCACTCGAGAGTCTTCAAGCAATGCCTCGAGGTAATCTGCTGGCCCGAGCACTGCTTGATTGCCGGCGCAGATGACGTGCGTGAACTGCACCGAGCGCTCGTTCATGGTCAGGTTCATGGCCACGTTGCCGCTTTGTGAGATCAGTGCCACGCCGTGTTCGATGGGATGGCCACCAAACACATATGGCCACAGGGCCGACCGATCCACATAATTGATGTAGCCAAAGCAGTTTGGACCCACCAGCGGCATCGAACCGGCCGCTTCGATGAGGCGCTGCTGCAGTTCAATGCCCTCACCACCCACTTCCGCAAAACCGGCGGCATAGCACACACAGCCACCGACACCGCGAGCAGCTAGGCTTTTTACCACCTCAATGGTGGCGTTGCGATTGACGCCGACATAAGCCGCATCCGGTACCACCGGCAGTGCCTCGATGCTGGGATAGCAGCGCACGCCATCGATCATCGCTTTGGAAGGATGTACGCGGTATAACTCACCCGCGAAACCGGCGATACGACATTGGGCGAGCGCCATGTCAGCGATTTTGCCGCCAATGAAGACGATGCTGCGTGGCGCAAGTAGTCGCTGCAGCCGTGAAGGCGGCGGCGTCGACCGCAGTGGCGGGGGGCTGGTCATCCGTGTGCTCTTAAACTCACTGACTCTTAAAGTCAGCGGTACGCTTGTCGACGAATGCCGCTACGCCTTCCTTCGCATCACCTGAGCCCAGCATCCGCTCGTAGGCCGCGAAGTGACCGGCGCGCATCGTCGTGTAGGCGACGCGCGGTGAGAGGCCTTCGATGCCAGCCGTCACTTCTTTCATCGCCTCGACTGCCAGCGGTGCCGCCGCAGCGATCTGGTCTGCCCACGCGCGTGCTTTGGTCATCAGATCCGCGGCTGGCACGACGGCGTTCACCAGACCGTAGTGAGCCGCTTCTTGTGCGCTTAACCAGCGACCCAGATAGAGCATCTCCATGGCGATGTTGCGCGGAATGCGTCGGGGCAGACGCTGTACCGCGCCGGCGTCCGGCACGAGCCCGAGGGGTAATTCAGGGAGTCGAAACTGGACGTGATCTGCCGCGATCAATAGATCGCAGGACAGCGCGATCTCAAAGCCGCCGCCAATGGTCTTGCCGTTAAGGGCTGCGATCACGGGCTTGTTAAGGCCCCAGAATTCGGTGAGCCCTGCGAAGCCACCGGTGCCGTAATCAGTCTCCCACCAACGGTTGAGGGCCATCTCGCCGCTGTTGACGGCCTTAAGATCCCAACCGGCACAAAACACTTTATCGCCACCGCCGGTGATGATGCCAACGCGCAGCGTTGGATCGTCTCGGAGCTGACCAAAAGCCTCACCGAGCTTGCGACTGGTGGCGAGATCGATGGCATTCACGGGCGGCCGGTTGATGGTCACCTCCAGCACGCCACCGCGGCGTTCAACGCGCACTTCATCAGTCATCATAGTCTCCAATCGTTCGCTTGTTTTAGGTGAGTTCCGGCGGTGCTCGCAGCACTTTGAGGATGCTGATCAGATACGCGTCGCGATCTCGGATCATGTCGTTGATGCTGCGACCAGCAGATTCTGCGACGCACCCATCGATGACTTTCGCACGAAGCTCTGGCGTTAATTCCGGTGCCTCAAGGCGTGTCCACGGCCATTTCAGGGAGGGCGCAAACTGATCTAACACGTGCGCCATGCCTCCCTCTCCACCCGCTAAGTGGTAGTTCATACCAGGTCCCGTGATGGCCCACCGAATTCCAGGACCGAAGGTGATGGCATCGTCGATTTGTTGCACGGTCGCCTCACCTTCGTTCACCATGTGCAGCATCTCGCGCCACATCGCTTCTTGTAAGCGGGTGGCAATAAACCCTGGTACTTCGCGATCGAGTTTGACAGGCCGCTTGCCAAAGACGGTATAAAAAGCAACGGCCCAGTCCACTGCCTCCGGCGCTGTCTGGTCACCACCGACCACTTCGACCAAGGGCACGAGATAGGGCGGGTTAAAGGGATGGCCGACCACCGTACGCCCGGGATGCTGGCACTTGACTTGCATGTCGGTCATCTTGAGTCCTGACGTACTCGACAGCAACACGATGTCTTTGGGTGCCGCTGCATCAATACGCGCGAGGGTGTCTATTTTGGATTGCAGTACTTCGGGGCTGTTCTCCTGCACCACGTCGACGTTGGCGACTGCTTCCTCGAGGCTGGCGGCGAATCGAATGCGATCTACCGAGGCGCCGGGTCGTAAGCCTAGGCGCACCAAGGTTGGCCAGGCGTTATCGCACATGGTTTTAAAGCGCTGGCGGCAGTCTGGATGCGGGTCATAAGCCACCACGTCCAGTCCCTGCGCTAGAAAATGCAAGGCCCAACCGCCGCCGATCACGCCGGTACCGATGATGCCTACGCGTGTCACGCGATCGGGTGCTTTGCGACTCATGACAGGTTCTTCCTCAACAAAGTATTCATTTTTCATAGCTTCGCAGGATCGCCCGCGAAATAATGTGACGTTGGATCTCGCTGGTGCCGTCCCAGATGCGCTCAATGCGTGCATCGCGCCAGAAGCGCTCGATCGGCAGCGTGTTCATTAATCCCATCCCGCCGAAGATCTGCACGGCGCTATCTGTGACGCGGGAAAGCATCTCGGAGCCAAACACTTTGGCCATGGCGGCATCTTGATCAGTCATCAGTCCCTGATCAAACTTCCAAGCAGCCTTCAGTGTCAGCATCTCTGCGGCGGCGATGTCGGTCGCCATATCCGCGAGCTTAAAGCCGGTGCCTTGAAAGCGGCCGATGGTTTGCCCGAACTGTTTACGAGTGCCCGCCCACTCCGCAGACATCTCGAACACGCGTTGCGCGCGGCCGACGGCGAGGGCGCCGATGGAGAGCCGGGCGGGGGATAACCATTTGCTGGCTAGCTGAAAGCCTTCCCCGGGCGCGCCGAGCATTTGCCGTGCGGGCACTCGGCAGTCATCGAAAAAAAGTTCCGCATGGTCGTAGCCGCGATGCGCGGTACAGACAGGACCGCGTCGCGCGGTGAAGCCCTTGGTGCCTTTGTCGACGAGGAAAGCGCTGATTTCAGAACGTTTACCGCGCGGTCCATCGGTTTCGCCAGTGACTGCAAATAAGATCACGTAGTCGGCACGCATGCCGAAGCTGATGAAATGTTTTGATCCATTAATGACGTAGTCATCGCCATGACGAACGGCCCGTGTGCTCATCGCGGATAGATCGGAGCCAGCACCCGGTTCGGTGAAGGCGATGCAGTCGAGACGTTCACCACGGACGGTGGGTTCGAGATAGTTTTTAATTTGTTCGGGTGAACCCGCTTCGAGAATATTACTCGGTCGGTGCACGATGTAGTGCAGCGCATAAGAGACCCAACCGAACTCGCGCTCGATGAGCGCGAACGTCAGGGCATCTAGTCCACCGCCGCCATGTTTAGCTGAGATATTGGCGGCAAATAGCCCCGCTTCTATCGAGCGCTGACGGATTTGCGCGAATAGTTCATCTGGTACGTAGTCCTGTGCTTCGACTACGTCTTCATGTGGCAATAATTCTCTGCGCACGAATTGATGAGCAACATCGATGATCAGCTGTTGTTCTTCACTAACCGAAAAATCCATGAGGTCCTCAGTCGTTCCGGATCAGGCCGGTAGATATGGATAGGCACGGGCTAAGAAAGGGGATAGCGCATCGAGGACTGCCCTAGGATCCTCGGCGAGTGCCATGTGGCGAAGTCCCGGCAATATCACGCACTCAGCGCCGGGTATTTGAGCGGCAGCCTGTTGGGCCATGGCCGGAGAATTCCCAAAATCCTCATCGCCGGTCATGACAAGCGTCGGGCAGCGGATCGCGCTGAGTGTATGAGCAAGCTCTGCATCCACCTCAGCCAGCACATGATAGGCCGCTGCGAATGAAGCTGCATCGTTGGCAGTGACCCAAGCGCGAACCTGCTCAAGGATCTTGGGACTTCGCGCCGCGAACTCTGCTGTAAACCAGCGCTGCAGTGCGGGGCCTATAGTAGCGTCTGGGCCTACGGTGCGGGCCAGCGACACGCGCGCGCGGATCGCAGCGCGCTCATCATCACTGCGATCATAAGCGGAGTGCAGCACGCCGAGTGCTGCGGTACGCATTGGATGAGCGAGTGCAAAGGCCTCAGCGATCAGACCGCCCAACGAAAATCCAATCACAGCAAAACGTGTCAGCTGGAGGTGATCGGCTAGATCGTTCAGCTGCCTCACAAAATCTGCCATCGTCAGATTGCTCGGTTGACGATAGCTGTCACCATGACCAATGAGATCGTAGCGGATGACACGATAATCGCGATCGAGCGTCGGACTCACCCATTGCCACATCGCGTGATGAAGGCCTAGACCGTGCACCAGCACGATGGGTGGTCCGTTGCCGGTCACCTCATATCGCGTTCCATGCGGGTCCTTAGCGGCCATGTTCAACCAGCGACCGATTCGCGTTCAGCAAATGCCGGCATGACCTCGTCGATGAATAATTTCAACGACGCTTTTTGGTGTTTAAGTGGTAGGCCATAAGCCGAGTTGAAGCAGAAATGGTCAACGCCCGCCGCCTCGTAGCGCTTGAGTTTCTGGATCACCTGCTCCGGCGTGCCTAGGGGTAAATTCTCCATCAGGTTATCGCGCGCGTACTCTGCCTGATTGGTGAACAGTGCTGGGTCGGGGTCCATGGGGAAGCCATTAACGACTGGCCCAAGTCCGCGGAACAGGTTTTCGAACTGCTTGCCCTGACGCTGGATGGCGTCGATGAACGGCGTTTCACCGCCCGCCTTGGCATACACGCCGACATGGCGCATGGTCATGAAACGCGGGCGTTTGACATCGGGGCCCGCGGCCGCGAGGCCGTCCTCGAAGCGACGCCTGTATTCTTCTAGTTCGGCAAATGGCCGCACCATCGGCCAGGTCATGATGTGGTAACCGTCTTTAAGCGCGGCGTTAAAGGTGCCCGGATCGCGCGCCGCCACCCAGATCGGGGGGTGCGGTGTTTGTAAGGGTTTGGGGCACGAGGTGGCTGCCGGGAAGGACCAGTACTTGCCCTCATGGGCATAGTCGCCGAGCCAGAGTTGCTTGAGTGCCGGGATCATCTCCAGCATCATCGGTACACCGAGATTCTGATTCATACCGCCCATCAGGCGATCGAATTCCCTCTGGTAAGCACCACGACCGATACCGAATTCGAGGCGCCCGCCCGATAAGAGATCAAGTAGCGCGGCCTCGCCTGCCAGTTTGATGGGATGCCAGTAGGGGGCGACCACGCACGCGGTGCCTAAACGAATGCGCGTGGTGTGCGCGGCCCAGTGGGCCAGCAACTGGAAGGGCCCCGGCGCGATGGTCATTTCAAGCGCGTGGTGTTCAGCGGCCCAGGCGATGGCGAAGCCGCCCGCATCCGCCATTTCGACCATCTCAGTGACATGGCTAATCACTGCGCGCATGTCGATACTGTCGTCCATACGTTCAAGATTAATGACGAGATCGAACTTCATGTGAACTCGCTCCGGTGAGAATGAATAGGGTAGCGGCCAACGGCGTGCGACCACGAAAAATCATTACACCGCAATTACGGAAACTAAGTAAACGGTAGCACAGGTTCCGCTTGGCGTAACCGCAAGTTCACACCAAAAATGCCCCTGACTCGCGCCTCAGACCGGCTTGTACGCCACGACCTCCACCTCGACGCGCACATCGACGAGGAGTTCGCTGATGACAGCGGAGCGGGTGGGTGGCTCCACCGGAAAGTACTCGGCATAGACCGCGTTAAAACCCGGAAAGTCGGCGCGCTCGCGCAGCCACACCATGGATTTAACGACGTCACCGAGGGTGCAATCGGCCTCCACCAGCGTGTCACGGATCAGTTCCAGCACAATGCGGGTCTGTTCTTCGATCGTGCCGGTGGTCACGACACTGCCGTCGCGCATGGGAATCTGGCCGGTGAGAAACACAAAGTCGCCCGCTCGGATGGCGCGTGACAGAGATAAAACGCGCCCACCAATCGTCAGCGGAGCGCCGATCACATGCGCTTTTTTTTGCATTATTTCGGCTCCGTTGCCGTGGCCGCATCGAGTTCTGTAAATACCGACTGTGCGATCCGAACGCTGTCCACCGCCGCGGGTATTCCGCAGTAGATACCGGCTTGCAGGAACGTCTCAATGACTTCCGCTCGAGTCATGCCGTTATTTAGTGCGCCCATGATGTGAATACGAATCTCGTGGGGTCGGTTGAGTGCGGTCAACATGCCCAGATTGAGCAGGCTCCGTTCCCGACGGTTGAGCTGTGGCCGTGACCAGACGCTTCCCCAGCAGTATTCGGTGACCAGTTCTTGCAAAGGCCAAGTCAACTCATCCGCTGCCGCGAGTGCGCGGTCGACGTACGCATCGCCCACGACCTCGCGACGGATGGCGAGACCCTCCCGGAACTTGCGGGAGACCTTGTGTTTGGTCATTTTTTTAGCCACCGTAGACCTCGTGGGTTTGCCGGTCGTCCGGCGTGTGCAGTTAGGAGTGACATGATGGTCGAACTCAAACAATATCAGATGCTGATCGATGGTGAGTGGGTGGACGCTGAGGGCAACCGGCGTTTCGAGAGCATGAATCCCTCCACTGGTGCCGCCTGGGCCAGCATCCCCGATGCCAGCGCTAAGGATGTTGATCGTGCCGTCGAAGCGGCCGCGCGTGCATTCTCAAGCGGTCCATGGTCCAAGATGACAGCCACTGAGCGCGGTCGCTGCCTCAGGCGGCTGGGCGATTTGGTGGCTGGTCAGTCTGAGGCATTAGGACGGATCGAGACCATCGATACCGGCAAGCTCTTCAATGAGACTCGATGGCAGGCCGCCTACATCGCTGAATACTTTCATTACTATGCGGGCCTTGCTGACAAAGTGCACGGTGACACCCTGCCGATTGATAAGCCCAATCTGTTGGTGATGACTCTGCGTGAGCCGCTCGGCGTCGTGGCGGCGGTGGTGCCGTGGAACTCGCAGCTGTTTCTCACGGCGCTTAAGATGGGACCGGCTCTTGCCGCCGGCAACACGGTGGTACTCAAAGCCTCGGAACATGCGTCAGCAGCCATGCTCGAGTTTGGCCGCCTGATCGCCGAGGCAAAGATACCCCCCGGCGTTGTTAACATCGTCTCCGGACTCGCAGAGCCGTGTGGTCGGACGCTGACTTCACACCCAAAGGTGGCGCGTATCAGCTTTACCGGAGGTCCTGAGACTGCGCGCCACATCATCCGCCATTCTGCTGAGAATCTAGCGCAAGTGTCTTTAGAGCTCGGCGGCAAGTCGCCGGTGATCGTATTCGAGGATGCAGATATTGAGAGTGCGGTGAATGGGGTGGTCGCCGGCATCTTTGGTGCCAGTGGACAAAGCTGCGTGGCGGGTTCGCGCTTGTATGTTCATGAGACGATTGCTGACCAATTCCTGACGCGACTAACGGACATCGCTGCCCAGATACGGATCGGTGATCCACTCGGGGATACCACACAAATGGGGCCACTCGCCACGCGTAGCCAACTGGCGAAGCTTGAAAAAGAGATTGCACGCGCGCGTGCCGAGGGGGCGACGGTGCGCTGCGGGGGACGCGCACCTCCGCATCTTAAAGACGGGTGGTTCTTTGAGCCCACCATCATCGAGTGCCCGAGCCAGCAGACGGCCATTATGGACACGGAGTTGTTTGGGCCTGTACTCAGCGTGCTGCGCTTTCGTACGGAGGAGGAGGTCATCGCGCTTGCCAATGACTCGGCTTACGGACTTGCGGCTGGTATTTTCACTCGCGACAGTGCGCGCTCACTGCGTATGACCAAGGCACTGCGCTGCGGCATTGTCTGGGTCAATACCTATCGGGTGGTGTCTCCAGTGGCTGAGTTCGGCGGATTTAAGAATAGTGGTTACGGTCGTGAGAGCGGATTACAAGCCATTTATGATTACACGCGGGTCAAGACGGTTTGGCTTAATACGTCAAGCGATCCAATGGCCAATCCTTTCGTGATGCGCTAAAGCCATACGCATGAAGGTGATTGATACTCAAGATCTCAGACGCGCGTTCGGTTCGTTCGCGACCGGCGTGACGGTGGTGACAACTCACTCCGACACCAACGGGCCAGTGGGTTTCACTGCCAACTCCTTCACGTCCGTGTCCCTTGATCCGCCGCTATTGCTCGTTTGTTTGGCGCATGGCATGCGCAGCTTCCCGCTGTTCGAGAAAACCCAACGCTTTGCCGTCAACATTCTCGCCGATGATCAGCAAGAGATTTCTAGTGTTTTCGCTTCACGGGGCGCCGACAAATTTGCGCAAGTGGGTTGGCGTGCCGGTGACACCGGTAGCCCGTTGCTTGAGGGAGTCGTTGCTTGGTTTGACTGTGAAGTGCATGAGCGAGTGTTGGCGGGTGATCACACGATTCTGCTGGGTCGCATTGTTGACTACGCCTATGAGAATCGCGCACCGCTGGGATTTTGTAGCGGCGCCTATTTGCGTTTTGGATTGTTGCAGCAGGCGGTCGAGTCCAGTCACCGTCACGGTCGTGTGCGCGTTGGTGCGGTCCTTGAATGCGCGGACGGGGTGTTGCTCGAGGCCCATCCAGACACGGGGGGCTTTGGTGTCCCTGCCTCGACTCGTTTGGGGGGTGTCGGTGAGAAAGGCGGTTTGTTCGGCAAGTTCGCTGAGGCAGGCTATACCATCACCCTGCCCTTTTTATTCGCTGTCTATGAGGATGGTGACACGCAGTTCGTGATTCACCGCGGGACCGCCGTGCGGCAGGCAGCGAGTGCCAGCACCCATGCGGCTTTGCCGGTATCGCTGCATGCCTTTCGTCTTGACGAAATTCCTTGGGAGAAGCTCACGAGTCCGTCTGAGCGAATGATGCTTGAGCGATATCAGCGCGAGCGAGCGACTAATGTCACCGGTATTTACGTTGGCACCGCTGAATCCGGCGATCTACACACCGTCACCACCACACGACCGCTCTAGCACGCACTGCCTCGTACTGCGGAATGCCCTTATACGCTGCTCCATGCGCTTTGCAGGCCATCGGCTGTGCCGGTATGAGCAAAGCACTTGCAACGCGGGCTACTTAGGCGCGTACTAAGGACACCAGAGATCGCGCGTCACGTCCATCGTGGGGTTTTTCTTCTATCATCCGTCGCGAGCGGTTTTGCGTTTTATAACGGAGAACAGCGATGAACCTATTTACTGGACCTGTTTTTGACATGGCAGCGGAGCAGTTTGCTCTGGTAGCTGATCATCTATCGATTCCTGAGGATGAACGACCCCGGTTGCTGTTGCCGAAACGAGCGATCGCGGTGTCTGTGCCGATTCACAGAGACGATGGCCGCACGCACGTTTTTCAGGGCTACCGGGTACAGCATCACCTCACCTTAGGACCTACCAAGGGCGGCACGCGTTTTTCGGCGGATCTGGATATCGGCGAAGTCGCGGCGCTCGCGATCTGGATGAGCTGGAAGTGCGCCCTGGCGGGTCTTCCTTATGGCGGTGCTAAAGGTGGCGTGGCCTGCGATCCTTTAAGTCTGTCCCGTCGCGAATTAGAAGCGGTCTCTCGGCGCTATATGCAAGAGATGATTCCTTTTGTTGGGCCGCAGATCGATGTGATGGCACCGGACATGGGCACCAACGAGCAAACCATGGCGTGGTTCATGGATACGTACTCCATGTATCAAGGCCACGCGGTTGCCGAAATCGTCACCGGTAAACCGGTGGCTGTAGGCGGCACATTAGGACGAAGTGAAGCCACCGGTCGCGGCGTCGCCTTTTTGATTGGCGAGGCGTTGACGTGCTGCCAGCTAGTCGCGAACCAATGCACGGCGATCGTGCAGGGTTTTGGTAATGTCGGCCGATCGACTGCTTTGATCTTACGTCAGGAAATGGGTGTTCGTGTCACCGGTGTCAGCGATCACACGGCCGCTTTTTATGACCCCAAAGGCCTACCGATTAATCAGATGGCTGCCTATGTCGCCAAAACAGGCGTACTCAAGGGTTGGTCGAGTGAGGCGGAGACGGATCCTGCGACCTTTCTGACGCTTCCTTGTGATGTGTTGGTGCCGGCGGCGGTTGAGCGCGTGATCACGGGCGAAAATGCCGGTCAGCTGAAGTGTCGCATCCTAGCGGAGGGCGCAAACGGACCTACCACTCCAGACGCCGATCGCCTACTGGATCAACGGCGGAATGAGATTTTTGTGGTGCCCGATATTCTGTGCAACTCAGGCGGGGTGATCGTTTCCTATTTTGAGTGGGTGCAGGATCTACAGCGTCTCTTTTGGACAGAGCAAGAGGTTCGAGATCGTCTACAGACGATTCTAAAAAGCACTTTTAATGCAGTGATTGGCCGCGCGCAAAAAGAATCCGTATCGCACCGGGTCGCCGCTACTGCCATCGGCATTGAACGGGTGCGCATGGGCAAGCAATGGCGCGGGCTCTTTCCCTAAACCCATCCGAGCGATATACGGTAGGGTTTAGGTCGCCGTATTATGTCGGCGTGCTGCTTACTGGTGACGCGCTATACGCCATGCTGCGTGATGGCTCTTTGATAAGCCGGCCTTGCCTCCATTCGCGAAGCAAAAGTCGTCAGATGAGGAAACGCCTCGGCACCTTGCATGCGGACCGCCAATTGAGCGATAAAAAGCAGCTGCACATCGGCACCGGTTAAATGGTCTCCCACAAAATACGCGCGATCGCCCAAGGTGCGCTCGAGCCAGCCGAGGTGGTTGGCAATTTCACTTTCGATCCGCGGGTGCAGCGGCGCGCCGGCCTCACCGAGGCGTCCTACGTAGAGCTTTAGCAGCAGCGGTAGCGCCGCAGAGCCCTCGGCATAGTGCATGAGTTGCATGTACTGCTCGTAATCTGCGGAATCGATCGCCGGTGAAAAACGACCCTTGCCATAATGACGTACGAGATAGTCAACGATCGCCCCCGACTCTATGATCGTATGCGGACCGTCGCGCAGAACGGGCGCCTTGCCTAACGGGTGAATGGCCATGAGCTCAGGCGGCGCGAGCCGTGTGGCCGGGTCCCGTTGGTAGCGAATGACCGCGTACTTTACGCCAAGCTCTTCAAGTAACCAGGTAATGCGTCTAGAGCGGGACTCGTTGAGATGATGGAGTTCAATCATACTAACCTCTTATAAAATCAGGTCCTTGATGTGACGGTCAAACGGGCCACACGGCCAAAACTCAGCCTAGCATCTGCCATGGTGCTGCATCTAGCGTTGTTCTCCCCTGGCGGTGAGTCGCCTACGAGAAGCAACGCTGATATCAGGTCTAAGTCCTTTAACGCCCTCAACACGCTCCTGTGTTTGATAGCCTGTTTGATAGCGTGTATCGTCACTGCCTTGCAGCTAATGAAAGAGCGACCTGTTTCGATCAAAGGACTTCATCAATGATCATCAGTCACTGCCAGCGGCCTCCGTCAATTGCGACGCGGCTCGTTTATTTTTTGCTGATCGCCGCACCCCTTGCTTCAGCCAACCCCACTGCAGCGTCAGTTAAACATCAGGAGAGCATGCAGATGAGCAATGAACAGGCGATTAACGCCGCAACAGCCACCTTTTATAAAGCGCTTAACGTGATGTTCACCGGCGATGGGCAGCCGATGAAAGACGCCTGGTCAAAAGCGCCAGATATCACTTACATGGGTCCGAGTGGTCGTTATTTAGTCGGCTGGGATGCAATCGAAAAAGAATGGAGTGTGCAAGCTGCGAGTAAGTTGGGTGGACAGGTCACAGCCGAGAAAATCAACACGGTTGTTGGTACGGATATGGCATTAATCAACTGTATTGAGACCGGCGTGAATGTCGTCAACGGAAAGACTGAAACGGTGAAGCTACGTTCCTCAACGGTGTTCCGTAAAGAGCAGGGCGCGTGGAAAGTGATTGCTCATCAAACCGATTTGTTGGGCTACATGAACCCACCCAAATAAGGGGTCAGTGAGCGCGATAAGGCAAAACGCTGCCTGAATCGTCAGGCCTCAGGTGGTGGTTCGTCACTGTCTTGCTCGCCTAGGAATCCACCCGTTTGGTGCGCCCATAAGCGGGCGTATAGGCCGCCTTGTTGGACGAGTGTCGCATGGTTGCCTTCTTCCACTACTCGCCCCTTATCAAGCACAATCAAACGATCCATCGCAGCGATCGTAGACAGTCGGTGGGCGATGGCCACTACGGTCTTACCCTCCATTAAGCGATAGAGACTTTCTTGAATGGCGGCCTCCACTTCGCTGTCTAGCGCGCTGGTGGCTTCATCTAATAGCAAAATAGGGGCGTCCTTCAACATCACACGCGCGATCGCAATGCGCTGTCTTTGGCCACCGCTCAATTTAACGCCACGCTCACCGACGTGCGCGTCATAGCCGGTTCGGCCCTTGGCATCGCGAAGCCCTAAAATAAAAGCGTGAGCCTCAGCGCTTTTCGCCGCACTGATCATGTCTTCTTCGCTCGCTTCTGGACGGCCGTATAGAATATTTTCGCGTACCGAGCGATGCAGTAGAGACGTATCTTGAGTCACCATACCGATCTGCGAGCGCAGGCTACTCTGTGACACACCGGAGATATCTTGATCATCCACCAGAATTTGCCCTTGGCGAACATCATAAAAGCGCAATAACAGGTTAACGATGGTGCTCTTGCCGGCGCCGGAGCGCCCGACCAAGCCGATTTTCTCTCCGGATCGCACCTTGAGGTTCAGTCGGTCAATGATCGGTGCTTTTGTCGCGGTGCGATCATTGCCGTAGTTGAAGGTCACCTGCTTAAATTCAATAGCTGCTCGAGTGACCTCAAGTGGCCGAGCGTTCGAGGCGTCAACGACCGCTAACGGGGTTCCGAGAGTGGTGATGCCGTCCTCGACAGTACCGACCTGTTCAAATAAGGAAGCGATTTCCCACATCACCCAATGCGAGATGCCGTTCAGTCGCAGTGACATGGCGGTTGCAGCCGCGACGCTGCCAATACCAACAGCGTGCTCGCTCCATAGCCATAAGGTGACACCGCAGGTGCCCGCAATCAGTGCCATGCCGAGCATATGATTGACGACCTCGAACGCGGACACCATGCGCATCTGCCGATAAACAGTCCTAAGAAATTCTGCCATTCCCCGCTTGGCGTACTCACTTTCGCGATCGGTGTGAGAGAACAACTTGACCGTACTGATGTTAGTGTACGCATCAGTAATGCGTCCCGTCATCATGGAGCGGGCATCCGCTTGCGCCTTACCGACGGCAGCCAGTCTCGGCACGAAATACCACACGCCGATGGCATACAGGAGCAACCAACCCATGAAAGGGATGAGTAACCACGCGCTGAAGTTGCCGACGACCAATACAATGGTCGTGAAATAGATGAGTACGTAAACCAGAATGTCAGCCAGGATCATCCACGCATCGCGTACTGCCAAGGCGGTTTGCATGACTTTCGCGGCGACTCGTCCCGCGAACTCGTCTTGATAGAAGCTAAAGCTTTGCGCGAGCATTTTGCGGTGGAAGTCCCAGCGCAGCCGCATCGCGAAATTTCCAGCCAATGCCTGCCGGCGAACTAGGGTTTGTAGAACCACCACTAAGCCGCTGGCAGCCAAAATTGCCGCCAGTATCAGTAGATGCAGCCGCTCCGTGATCCATAGCTGACGGGGGTCCGCTTTCGCAAGCCAGTCAACCACCCGTCCTAACATGCTAAACAGCAGCGCCTCGAATACCCCAATCGCCGCGGTCGCCAGCGTCATGGTGGCAATATAGCCCCTGACGCCCCGCGTACAGGCCCACATAAAGCGCAGCAGGCTGGGGGGCAGCTCCGGTGGGGGCGTGTCTGGGTAGGGAGCAACACGCTGTTCAAAAAAACGAAACACGGCGTCAGCCTCAGCGGAGAGTATCCATGACAGGGAGAGTAATCCAAATCCACGGGGTGGAGTAGGGCCGAAAGCGACGAAGACTTAAGATCCCAGCGAGTAGACTGGTATGTCAGCTACTTGCTTGTGTTAGCGTCAATCGCCCAATGCGGTGGTAACGGGGTGTGCGTCATGAATTTCAATAGGGCGGTACAGTCCTGCTTTCGTCAGTACGCGACGTTTAGCGGCCGTGCGTCTCGTTCAGAGTATCTGTATTTTAACTTATTCAATTTACTGGCCTTGTGTGTCCTCTTATTAATGACGGTTGGCTTTAGTGATCTTGCGTTGAGTAACGAGAGCAGTGTCTGGGTGCTTGGCTTTTCTATTCCTAGCAGTGTGATAGGCGCGCTGTCCATGGCCGGTGTGTTTGCGCTGATCACTGCTTTACCCAATTGGACAGTGTCGGTTCGACGCCTGCATGACACCGATAAGTCGGGCTGGTGGCTCTTGCTGGGTCTGCTGCCTTATGTGGGTGGTCTGCTGGTCATGATATTGCTTATTTTACCGGGTTCCCAAGGCCCTAACCGTTATGGCGAGGCGCACAGCGCTTGAAATAAAGACCAGTGGCCTTATATTGGTGGATTGAAAAAGGAACGGTTAATCATGGTGAGCAGTCGGCTGGTGAGTCATGTGTCGCGGGGACGGCCAACCTCAGATGGCGGAGGCGTGCGTCTGACGCGTCTGATCACACCCCAGCAGGGTCTCGATCCTTTCTTAATGCTCGACGAGTTTGATTCGAGTGAAGCCAGTGATTACTTGGCCGGTTTTCCGGCGCACCCGCATCGAGGCTTTGAGACGGTTACCTACATGCTCGATGGGCATATGCTGCATGAGGATCATTTGGGGAATCGAGGTGACTTAAAGCCCGGTGCTGTGCAATGGATGACTGCGGGTCGCGGCATCATTCATTCTGAAATGCCGCAGCAAGTGGCGGGTCGCATGCGCGGTTTTCAGCTGTGGATTAATCTGCCGGGCGTCGAGAAAATGAAGGCAGCCAATTATCGAGATCTGGATCCAGAAGAGATACCAGAGCATGCGCTCAGTGATGCCCTGATCAAAGTCATTGCGGGGCACTGTCAGGTGGCAGGATCTGAGGACATCACAGCTGGCGCTCATGTCGGGGGCGCTACGGAACCGCTCTACTTCGATGTAGCCCTCGGCACGCACGCGACACTCACGTTAGTCACGCCCCTGCATCATCGCGTGTTGGCTTATGTGTTTGAAGGCACCGTGAGCATCGGTGCACAGCTCATCAAAAAAAATGAGCTCGCGCAATTAAGCCACGGCGACTCGGTCTGTCTCACCGCGGGATCAGAACCGGCGCGTGTTTTGGTTATCGGTGGGAAGCCACTGCGCGAGCCGGTGGTGCACTACGGGCCCTTTGTGATGAACACGGCCGCTGAAATTGAGCAAGCGGTGCGGGATTTTAGGAGCGGCCAGCTCACTACATAGCTGATAGCGAAGTACTGGGTGCCTCGGATAGCTGCCGGCCTGTGATGAAGCCCTGATTTTGGCTAATTGCTCGCAGAGAGTGTGCGGCTCGCATCGAAAATATCGTAACCTAGCGCCATGCAATACCCGGATCAATTTGACGTTCTTGTCATCGGTGGTGGCCATGCGGGCACCGAAGCGGCGCTCGCGGCGGCACGTACCGGTGCGCGCACCTTATTGGTGACGCATAACGTTGAAACCTTGGGGGCCATGAGCTGCAACCCCGCCATCGGTGGTATTGGAAAAAGTCATCTGGTTCGCGAAATTGACGCGCTGGGCGGCGCAATGGCTCAGGCGGCTGATCGGGCCGCCATTCAACTGCGGATACTGAATGGCAGTAAAGGCCCGGCCGTACGCGCGACGCGTGTGCAAGCCGATCGGGCCCTCTATCGGCGAGCGATTCGATCTACTTTAGAAAACACGCCGGGCCTCTCTATCTTTCAGCAAGAGATTGCTGATCTGTGGATAGAGCAGGGCAAACTGTTGGGTGCGGTTACAGCGACGGGTGTGCGCTTTAAAGCCACCAGTGTGGTGTTAACGGCAGGCACCTTCTTGGGTGGCCGTATTCACGTGGGGCTTGAGAATGTCAGTGGGGGTCGCTCGGGAGATCCGGCTTCAAATCGTCTCGCTGATCGTCTGCGCGAGTTGATGCCCAGAGTCGGTCGTTTGAAAACCGGTACGCCACCCCGCATTGATGCGAAGTCTGTCGACTTCTCGGTGATGACGCGCCAAGACAGTGATTATCCATTGCCCGTGATGTCTTATCTGGGCAGACCCAGTGATCACCCACGACAGATCCCATGTCACATCACCCACACCAATGAGCGCACCCACGAGCTCATTCGCGCCGCCGCCGATCGGTCGCCGATGTTCACTGGACTTATTGAAGGTCGAGGACCCCGCTACTGTCCCTCTATTGAGGACAAAGTCGTGCGATTTGCCGCCCGCACCTCCCATCAGATTTTTGTAGAGCCTGAGGGCTTAGACTCCCAAGAGCTCTATCCGAATGGGGTGTCCACCAGCTTGCCATTTGATGTGCAGTTGGAGTTCATACGCAGCATCCAAGGTTTTGAGAAAGCCCATCTCACGCGTCCTGGCTATGCCATTGAGTACGACTTTTTTGACCCACGTGATTTGGACTATTCGCTCAGCACGCGTGCATTGCCCGGTCTTTATTTTGCTGGCCAGATCAATGGCACAACCGGATACGAGGAAGCGGGTGCGCAAGGCTTGATCGCGGGTCTAAATGCAGCACGTCGTGCACGAGGCTTAGCACCGTGGTGGCCTAAACGATCCGAGGCCTATATGGGCGTGATGATTGATGACTTAGTGACTCAAGGCGCGCCCGAACCCTACCGCATGTTCACCAGTCGTGCCGAGTATCGGCTCAGTCTGCGTGAAGACAATGCAGATACTCGACTGACCCCCCAAGGTCGGGAGCTCAACTTAATTAATGATGAGCGCTGGGATTTCTTTTCAGCCAAACGAGCCGCCATGGAGAAGGGCGGCTGCGTAGACGAGAGCGATGGTCGTCTGATTGAGCAGGTGGCGTTAGCGCTTGAGGTAGAAGCGAAGTACTCGGGATATTTGACCCGCCAACAGAAAGAAGTGTCGAAGCTAGAGCGCCATGAGGGCACTTCTTTACCGGTGGATTTGGACTATGGGCATATTAAGGGCCTATCGAACGAGGTCTATCAGAAGCTCGTTGAAGTCAGGCCACTGACGCTTGGCCAGGCGGCACGCATTCCGGGGTTGACGCCGGCGGCGGTGTCTTTGTTGTTGGTGCATTTAAAGAAGCTGGGACGTGCTGGATGACGGCCCGATGGGTGCGTCGCGTCGCTGTTATCGCCTGGGTGTTCCTGATGGCAGGCTGTCATTCGAGCGAGACGCCCACCCATCCGTCGCATGAGTTACACGCCCTAAAGCGCGGCAACGGTCCGGAGCCTGATTCGCTGGATCCACAATTCGCACGGACGGACTCAGCGGCGCAGATTATCCGCGACTGTTATGAGGGCTTAGTCAGCCTCGACAGCCAAGCACGCCCTGCGCCTGGCGTGGCGGCTAGCTGGGACATCAGCGCAGATGGTTTGGTGTATACCTTCCACCTACGCACGGATGCCCGTTGGTCAAACGGCGAGGCGGTTAGCGCACAGGACTTTGTCACGTCGTGGCAGCGCTTGATTAATCCAAGCACCGGTGCCCCTTATGCACAAGCCTTGCAGCCCGTGTCGGGCGCGGCAGAGATTTTGGCGGGGCAACGGCCGGTTGGCTCACTGGGTGTGGAGGCGATAGATCCTCAGACCTTTCGGGTGCACGTGGTGCGACCGATCGCTTATTTTTTGGGGCTGCTGGCGCACTGGAGCACCTATCCCACCTATCACGGGTTGGCACCGGCGCGCGTCGGTGAAGTGGTATCCAATGGGGCCTATGTGCCCACCGCGTGGATCGTAGGCAGCGAAGTGACCGCCCAACGTAATGCCTATTACTGGCGACAGCCCGCCCCATCGATTGAGCAAGTGCGCTATCTGCATATTGCGGATGCCAACGATGAATACGCGCGTTTCCGGGCGGGTGGCTTAGACACGACCTATACGCTGCCGCTACAGCCGTTGACCCATCTGGAGTCCACACCCGACGCCACCGTGCATCGTGCGCCACAGTGGGGCCTTTACTACTACGGATTCAATTTAGACAAAGCGCCTTTTAAAGACGCCCAAGGACTGAGGCAGGCGCTGGCCATGACAGTAGACCGTGAGCGTTTGGTTGCCAGCGTCACAGGCTTAGGCGAAGTGCCTGCCTACACCTGGGTGCCGCCGGGCATGGCGGCCTATGAAGCGCAGCGCTTTGCTTGGGCATCGCTGTCGCTTACCGACCGACGGGCACGTGCACGCGCTCTGTATGAGCAGGCAGGTTATTCCCTCACGCACCCACTCAAGATCGAGTTGCGCTTCCCTAGTGGGAGCACCCATGAGCGCATCGCTTTAGCTATTGCTGCCATGTGGAAAGAGGCGCTTGGCGTGGAAGTCATCTTAGGGGGCGAGGAATTTAAATCCCTACTGCAACGCATCGCGCGCGGCGACACGATGGTATTTCGGGCCAGTTGGATTGCGGATTACAATGATCCTTGGACCTTCGCGGAAGTCATGTCGAGCGGCTTTGGCATTAACCTGCCGAAATACCATAGTGCAGCTTATGATACGTTTTTGAAAACAGCGGCTGGTACGGTTTCCCCGCTAGAGCGAATCGCCGCACTACAGGCAGCGGAAAAACAGTTGCTGGCGGATGCGCCGATTATCCCCTTGTACTATTACGTGAATAAGCATTTAGTCTCAAATCATGTCCGCGGTTGGTATGACAACGGAATGAATGTAACTTACACCAGGGATTTAGAGTGGCAACCATGAGTGATTTTTTTAGTTTCAAACTGGCATCCATCCACGGCACGCCTGATGTGTTGGGCGCGCTCAAAGGCCGGGTCATTTTGGCAGTCAATGTCGCCAGCGAATGTGGGCTCACGCCGCAATATGCGGGTCTTCAGGAACTACAGAACGATTTGGTAGATGAGCGTTTTACGGTGGTCGGTTTTCCGTGCAATCAGTTCGGCGCTCAAGAGCCAGGGACGGAAAAAGAGATTGCCGCTTTTTGTACAGAGCGGTTTGGTGTGACTTTCCCGATGTCTAAAAAGATTGAGGTCAACGGCCCTAGCCGCGATGCCTTGTATGCATGGCTGACAGATGCTGCGCAAGGGCATGCCGGGGATATTGAGTGGAACTTTGAGAAATTCTTGATCAGTCACGATGGACGCGTGCTAAAACGCTATCCACCGACGGTGAAGCCCCAAGATTATGGTGTCCTTCAGGACATTGCCGAGGCGCTTGAGCAAGCCGCTTTATAAAGTCGAGTCAGCGCTGTGTTGAGCCTGCTATTTGATTAACGAGTGCTCAGGCAGCGGTGACTGATCTTGCCTTGTAGTTCGAGGCAACGTCCATCGACGGGCGGTGTCTTAATGCCAACTAAAGCGGCGAGAGTCGGTGCGATGTCGACCGTCTCTACCGGTAACGATTGCTCAAAGCCGGTGCTTCCCGGCCACCAGAAGACTAATGGTACCCGTCGATCATAGTTCCATGGGGATCCATGCTCGGCGATGGCGTCTCCCGGCGACTTTGGAAACCCAAAAGAGGCATAGGCCTTATAGGCGACACTCAGATCACCACTGCGTGTCGCATCAAAGCTTTCTGCAAAGCGTTCGGCCAGCGTTAACTCATTCGCGGGTTTGTCGTGTGGAATTTGAATCTGAGCGAGTTGTGCACTGGTGAATACGTCGACGACTTGTGGCATCTGCCGCAGCGCTTTGGTGGCCAGTAGACTCACGCGTTGGCGCATAGTGGGCAAGACAATCTTGGGTGAGATATACAGCTGTTGGCCATCGCCAATGATTGGGTCGATGTCTAAGCGTAAGGCTTTTCGCAGCTCACTATTTAACTGGCCCATTAAGGCCGTCAGATCAATTCGGTCGGCCGGGACGGCGTGTTCGGCCACTTGTTCAGCGGCATCCACCGATCCATGATCTGCCGTCATGACCAAGAGAGTAGGGACATTTAAGTTCTTGAGCACATCCATGAAGTGACCGATGGACTGATCCAAATGGGCTATTTGATCGCACATCTCCGGACCCTGTAAGCCATAGCGGTGTCCAATGTAGTCGGTTGCACTCAGACTAATCGTCAACAGATCAGGTGCGGTGCTCTGCCCTAAATGGTAATGCGTGATGAGCTCAGCGGCTAAATCAAGGGTTGCTTGATCCAACACAGGGGAAGCGCGCAGCCATCGCTGCACACTGGGCGCATGCTCAAGAGAAAAGGGTCCTGTGCTTGAGGGGCTATTGAGTGGCGGCACTTGGTGGTGGATGGTCAGTGCACCATACTGGCGCGTCTCGGCATGGGCTAAGCACTTCGCATCAGCAATGTCCCATGTCGGCGTTTTTTTTGACCAGGAGTCGAATAGTTGTCGATTAAAAGACGAAACACCCTCCAGTCGCGCGCGCTCATCGGATCCGGCGGGTACGGAGGTGGTGAAGCCACGCTCATCATCCCACCAGAACACGCCATCCGGATGGTGACCGGTCATGGCGATGGCGGCCCGGTCCTTGCCGGAGATCCCAAATACACGGGAAGCCGGATTCGCCTGCTTTAACCACTCACCGAACACACTGACCTTGAGATGGGCAGGCCCGCGTGGACTGTCAGGACGGCCAGGGACGGGATGCGTCACATCGTAGACGCAATAGACAGGAGCGCCTGTCACCCGATCGCGCCAATGATTGGCCACCACGCCGGTGGCAGACGGATGACGACCACTCAAGAGCGTGCTATGTCCCGGACAGGTCTCGGTGGCCGCATGACTCTGATAGGCCTCTGGGAATACCACCCCTTGCTCGATCAGGCGAAGTAACCCTTGACGGTAGCTGGCTCGATGTTGGTTAAAGAGCGCAGCGCCAAATTGATCAATAGACATGACCACTATGAGTTGTGGCGTCTTGAGTGTGTCCTCAGGGGCCGCCGCCGATGCCATAAAGGCAGCGCTGACGCCGGCCAGCACCATGAACGCGTGCCGCATCCAACGGACGAGTTCCGAGCTCTTCATGTGTTCATCTCCTAGCCGTTGCGTCAATCTACCGTTGATTGCGATCAATACGCGCATCACAACCACAGATTATGTTGTAGGTGTCTTAAACATAAAAGGATACGTCGCCGCCGAAGTAGTTGCCGTGTCCTGCGGCGGCAAACCGGTGCATTAGATCATCAGAGGGGTGCATTGGCGGGCTGGGTGGTCATGGTGGGGGAGGCCCTTTGTAACTCTTTCATATGAACGGCTGATGACACATCGACGCAGATGGGTTGGGGGGTGTTTGGGCTTCAGTGGGTGTGAGCGCAGCCCGGAGGGCACCTAATCGGTAGGAGACTGATTTCTGTGGTGGCATTTTTTAATGGGTCTCCGTACCATTTCGCCACTTGGACGGATAGATAGACTAGCCTGACGGGGCGTGTGGAGACTTATGTTATTGATAAATAAGAGCTTTAAGGTATTTGCCGGCGTGTTGGCATTGACGCTCGCCACCTGCGCGGTGGTGCATGCAGACGAGCTGCGCGCGGGGGATGCCGCACACGGTGCCAAACTGGGGTACACGTGTCTCGGTTGCCACGGTGTGGCCGACTACCGCAATGCCTATCCGGCTTATCGCGTCCCTAAGATCGGTGGCCAGCACGCAGATTATATGGCCGCGGCCTTAGCTGAGTATCGGGGGGGTGCACGTTTGCATCCGACCATGCGTGCCCAAGCGTCGAGCATGACCGTGCAAGATGCCCGTGACATTGCCGCCTATTTTGCGACGCAGTCGCCGGTGACCTCGCAGGGTAAAACCGTCGGGACATTGCCACCCGCCGCCCAAGCATGTGCTGCCTGTCACGGTGCGGATGGCGTCGGCATTCTCGCCGAATATCCGACGCTCGCGGGGCAACAAGTTGATTATATAGAGCAGGCTTTGCGTGCTTATCGCAAAGGCACCCGACAGAACGCCATCATGGCGGGCTTCGCAGCGACTCTACAAGAATCGGATATTCACGCTGTGGCGGTGTATTTTTCTAATCAACGCCCGGCCCTTTGGGTACCACAGGCGACGCGCTGAGCTTCGTGATGACTATGGCATCCGATGATCAAAAGCCGGCGAGAGCCGGCTTTTGCATGTCAGGGATAACCGATTTCGCCGATGGCATCTCCGCCATCGATACCCATCATATTAGGCCCGCCTCTGACGCCAGCTATCTGCTGATTAGAGAGGGGCGAGCGGCCTTTGTTGATACGGGCACGGCGCTTGCGGTGCCTCATTTGCTCGCTGCGCTTCAAGAGAAGCAACTGACGGTTGAATCAGTCGATTGGATTTTTCTTACGCATATCCATTTAGATCATGCAGGCGGTGCGGGGGCGTTGCTTAAGCACTTGCCGAATGCCCGGGTGCTGGTGCACCCCAAGGGGGCTCCTCATCTAGTGGATCCTACGAAACTGATTCAAGCCACCATTGGCGTGTATGGCGAGGCTTTTTTTGCTGCCACCTACGGAAAGATCCTGCCCATTCCAGCGGATCGATTGCAGGTCACCGAAGAAGGCCTGTCTTTTTTTTGGGTTGATCGCTCTTATCAGTGCTTGCACACCCCTGGCCATGCCTTACATCACTATGTGCTGTGGGATCCGATCGCGCGGGTGGTTTTTGCGGGCGACAACTTTGGTGTCTCGTATCGGGAATTGGACGTGAATGGCCACGCCTTTGTGATTCCCGCGACGACCCCTACTCATTTTGATCCCAGTGAAATGCACCGAACCATCGATCGTATCGTTGCCTTACAGCCGGCGGCCGTTTGTCTCACTCACTATGGACAGGTCACGGAAATCAACCGACTGGCCGAAGACCTGCATCGGGGTGTTGACGCCTATGTGGCCATTGCGGGCCGCCATGGGGCGGGGCCTGACCGTGTTCGACGCATGGGTGATGAGCTGTTTGAGTGGATGTCCGCCCAACTCGACGCGCACGGCGACCGAGCGGATGCCAAAACGCGCCATGCGGCGCTCGATTTAGACATCGACCTTAATGTTCAAGGACTCATCTACTGGGCTGACCGTGTCGCCGCTTCGAAGTTGAGTGGCACCTGAGTCGTTCGCTAGCGTACTATATGCGCATCAGCGGGCTGATTTGCGTGACGTACATCGTGGCACGCGACCCATTCTACGCACTACGATGGCCTTTCATATCTCGGAGACTGCACTATGGCGACTCCAGCAAATAGCGCGCTCACTACGGCCGGGCACCGCCTGCGATCCGCGGTGCAGCAAGAGCGACCCCTGCAGGTGGTGGGCGCAGTCAATGCCTACACCGCATTACTCGCCGAAAAAGCGGGCTTTAAGGCGCTCTACTTATCCGGTGCCGGTGTCGCCAACGCGTCCTTCGGGCTGCCTGATCTGGGTATCACCTCACTCAACGATGTCTGCGAGGATGTGCGCCGCATCACCTCGGCGACGGACCTGCCACTCCTAGTGGATGCCGACACGGGTTGGGGCGCCGCTTTTAACATCGCCCGCACCACCAAGGACTTAATTAAGTCAGGCGCTGCCGGGATGCACCTCGAGGATCAAGTCCAAGCCAAGCGCTGTGGTCACCGTCCAGGCAAAGCGTTGGTGTCGATGGTGGAGATGGTTGATCGCCTGAAAGCCGCTGTTGATAGTCGTGTGGACCCGTCTTTCGTCATCATGGCGCGCACCGACGCGCATGCGGTCGAAGGTCAGCAAGCGGCCCTAGATCGCGCTCAAGCGTACGTAGACGCGGGTGCCGACATGATTTTTGCGGAGGCGCTGACCACCTTAGCCGAATATCGCCAATTCACCGACGTGGTGAAGGTGCCGGTGCTAGCTAACTTAACGGAATTTGGTAAAACACCGTTGTTCACGGTTGCTGAAATGGCCGACGTCGGTGTGTCGTTAGCTCTTTACCCTTTGTCTGCGTTTCGCGCGATGTCTCAGGCGGCGCTGACGGTGTACTCGGAAATTCGTAGCAAAGGCACCCAGCAGGGCGTCGTTGATCGCATGCAAACCCGCACCGAATTATATGAGGTGTTGGGCTACCACGAGTACGAGAAAAAACTGGATCAGTTGTTTAACAAATAACCACGGAAGAGTTCGTTCACCCCTAGTGCGAGAAAATCCATGAGTGATCAAAGCGCGCCCACCGCCGCTCCAAAACCCAAGAAGTCTGTCATGTTGTCAGGCGTTCTTGCCGGCAATACCGCCCTTTGCACCGTCGGTCGTAGCGGCAATGACTTACATTACCGTGGCTATGACATTTTAGAAGTCGCGGATAACGCTGAATTTGAAGAGATCGCGTATCTGCTGATACATGAGCATCTGCCAAACGCCACGGAACTTGCCAGCTACAAGAAAAAGCTTAAAGCACTGCGTGGCTTACATCCCTCAGTGATTAAGGTGTTAGAGGCCCTGCCGAGTACGGCTCACCCTATGGATGTTCTGCGAACCGCAGTGTCTACCCTAGGCTGCGTTGCGCCAGAGGACCCGGCGCACGATCATGCGGCGGCGCGGGATATTGCAGATCGCTTAGTGGCCAGTTTGGGCTCAATGCTGTGCTACTGGTACCACTACAGTAACAGCGGCAAGCGCATTACTGTGGAAACCGACGATGACTCCGTGGGTGCGCACTTCTTACATCTTTTGCATGGCAAGCCCGCTCGTCCCGAGTGGATTAGGGCAATGCACACCTCACTGAACTTATATGCAGAGCATGAGTTCAATGCCAGCACCTTCACTGCGCGAGTGATTACCGGCACGGGGTCTGATATCTACTCAGCGATTAGTGGTGCGATCGGCGCGTTGCGTGGACCGAAGCATGGCGGTGCCAATGAAGTCGCCCTTGAGATACAGCAACGCTACCGTACCCCGGATGAGGCAGAGAAAGATATCCGACAGCGAGTGGCCAATAAAGAAGTGGTCATTGGGTTCGGTCACCCCGTCTACACCATCAGCGATCCTCGTAATGTCATCATTAAGCGAGTGGCTCATGACTTGTCGGTTCTGGCAAATGATACGGCGCTGTATGACATTGCTGCCCGCTTGGAGGCGGTGATGATGGAAACAAAGAAAATGTTTCCGAACCTCGATTGGTTTAGTGCCGTGAGCTATCACCTGATGGGGGTGCCCACCGCCATGTTCACGCCACTGTTTGTCATTTCCAGAACCACGGGTTGGGCGGCGCATGTGCTTGAGCAGCGAGTCGACGGAAAAATCATTCGACCCGGCGCCAACTACGTAGGCCCTGAGCCACGTGCTTTCGTGCCGCTGGCGGAACGCCGTTAATTTCATTTCACGTTTTATAGAGATGCATCATGTCAAGTCACGATTTTAAGTCGACCGTTCGTCCAGCCCCTGATCAGGTACTGGTAGATATTGCCACGTATGCGCACAGTGCCCCTATTAACAGCGCGCTCGCTTATGACACGGCTCGTTATTGCCTGATGGATACCTTAGCGTGTGGTTTTCAGGCCCTGAAATATCCTGCCTGCACCAAGCTCATGGGGCCCGTGGTACCGGGCGCCACGATGATCGGTGGCGCTCGCGTTCCGGGAACCAGTTACGAGCTCGAGCCAATACAGGCTGCTTTTAATATTGGCGCCATGATTCGTTGGTTGGACTTCAATGACACTTGGTTGGCGGCCGAATGGGGTCATCCATCAGATAACTTAGGTGGCATTTTGGCCACCGCTGATTATTTATCGCGGCTCAATGTCGCAGAGGGTCGTCCAGCCTTGACGGTGCGGGCGGTGCTGACGGCGATGATTAAGGCTCATGAGATTCAAGGCGTCACAGCACTTGAGAATGCATTCAATCGCGTCGGCTTAGATCATGTATTTAACGTGCGGCTGGCGACTACCGCGGTAGTGACCGCGATGTTAGGTGGCTCGCAAGAGCAAGTGATTAACGCGGTGTCTAACGCCTTTATTGATGGGGGTGCGCTTAGGACTTATCGTCACGCACCCAATACAGGCTCGCGCAAGAGCTGGGCGGCTGGCGATGCCACCAGTCGTGGCGTGCGTCATGCGTTGATGGCGATGACCGGTGAGATGGGCTATCCCTCTGCGCTGACGGTCCCGACCTGGGGATTTTATGACGTGATTACTAAGAAGCCGTTGGTCTACAAGCAGGGCTTCGATAGCTATGTGATGGAAAATATTCTCTTTAAGATCAGCTTCCCGGCAGAATTTCATGCGCAGACGGCGGTCGAGGCAGCCATCACGCTGCATCCCTCCGTGGCGAACCGGTTGGCTGACATCACAAAGATTGTCATTGAAACGCAGGAGCCAGGCGTCCGTATCATTGACAAGACAGGTCCGCTGTCTAATCCTGCCGATCGTGATCACTGCATTCAGTATATGGTTGCCATTCCGCTGATTTTTGGTCGACTGACAGCAGCAGACTACGAAGACAGCGTCGCGCATGACCCCCGAGTGGATGCACTTCGCGATGTCATGGAAGTACGCGAGTACGCGCCGTTCACCAAAGAATACTACGAGGCAGACAAGCGACATATCGGTAACGCGGTTCAGGTCTTCTTTAAGGATGGTAGCCACACGCCGCGGATTCAGGTGGATGTGCCGGTGGGCCATCGCAAGCGTCGCGCCGAAGGCATTCCGTTGTTGCTTGAGAAGTTCTCGCAGTCAGTGGCCGCCCATTTTTCGGCGAAGCAGACGGCCCTTATCGTCGGTCTATTTTCTGACCCAGCCGCTTTAGATGCCATGCCGATTCAGGATTTGGTCGCGGCCATGGTTAAAAATAGCTGATCGTTAGATTGAGAGCCTGCGTACCGGGTGAGGAAGTCAGCGTAAACTAGCGACATGACTGATCACCCCCGGACGATTCTCGAGCAAGGCCTTGAGACCTTAGGTCTCAAGGCCACTGCAACGCAGTGCGATCAAATGATGGCCTTGCTTGATTTAGTTGTCGAATGGAATCAAAAGATCAATCTGACAGCGATCACCGAACCGGTGGCGATGGTTCAAAAACATTTGCTCGACAGCCTGACGGTACAGCCTTGGCTTAAAGGGCCGTTCGTGATTGACGTAGGTACGGGCGCTGGATTTCCGGGTCTGCCACTGGCTATCTTAAATCCAAGCCTTCGCTTTACGCTGCTGGATTCGACCGGTAAAAAAATACGCTTTGTCGAACACGTGATTCAAAGTGTGGGCTTGCCAGAGGTGACGGCGGTGTGCGTGCGCGCTGAACACTTTAAGCCTGAACAACGCGCTGCGACGGTGGTGTCGCGTGCGTTGTCGACTATTCCCGAATTTATTCGTTATGCCGGCCATATGGTGTCAAAGAACGGTACGTTGTTGGCGATGAAGGGCAAGGACCCGGCGGCTGAGCTATCGAACTTGCCCCCGCAGTGGCGCTTGTTGGGGGTAGAGCCATTGACGGTGCCCGGCTTGAGTGACCAGCGGCACTTGGCGCGCATCGCGCGCGTGCTTTTAGACGCACCGGTGTAATCGGGATGTCCCCACGGGGGAGATCGGCTGTGCGCGCGGGGGCAGCCCTTGACGGTGTCCTGCATTGGCCAAGGCGTTGAGATAGCGTCTGAACAGGCGTAGGTGCTTGAGTGATAACGGGTTGGCGGCAGCGGCCCAACCCGTCTTGGTAGGGACTTCGTCTCGCCCCCGCGCCCACCGGCGCGGATGTTATTCTGGCTTACTTATGAATCGAATCATTGCAATCGCCAACCAAAAAGGCGGCGTCGGCAAAACCACGACTGCCGTCAATTTAACCGCCTCACTGGCGGCGATGAAGCGGCGTGTGTTGCTGCTTGACCTAGATCCTCAAGGGAATGCGACCATGGGGTGTGGGGTGGATAAGCGTGCCCTGACGCAGTCCATTTGCGAAGTGTTGTTGGGGGATTGTGCTGCCCGACAGGCGATCGTCGCCATTGAACCCGGGGGCTTTGATCTGTTGCCGTCTAACCAAGACGTGACGGTCGCCGAGGTGCAGTTGTTGCAATTGGAGTCGGGTCGAGAATTGAAACTCAAAGCAGCGTTGGCGCCGATTCTTGATGATTACGACATGATCCTGATTGATTGCCCGCCGGCGCTTAACATGTTGACCTTAAATGCACTGGTGGCTGCCGATACGGTGTTGGTGCCGATGCAGTGTGAGTATTACGCGTTAGAAGGGTTATCAGCTTTGCTCGGTACGGTGGAGCAAATCAAGTCGAGTATCAATCCGACACTGCGCCTAGAGGGGATATTACGCACCATGCATGATCCTCGGAATAACTTGGCGAATGAGGTGAGTACGCAGCTGATTGAGCATTTTGGAGATCGGGTTTTTCGCACGATTATCCCGCGAAACGTGCGTTTAGCTGAAGCGCCGAGTCATGGGCGTCCGGCGCTGTATCACGATAAAGAATCACGCGGCGCCTTGTCTTATTTGGCACTCGCCGGAGAAATGATTGGGCGCGAAACCGGCGCCCATGCAGAGGCTGGTACGCAGCCGTTGGAGAGCACACCATGACGATTAAAAAGCCCGCCTTGGGTCGGGGATTGGGCGCGCTGTTAGGTGATATGACCGCTCGTCAGGTGGTGGCGCAGGCGAATGCACCGGCGACCGGCGCGGGGCTCGCGCCTGCCCTCGATGAGTTGATTCGGCTGCCGTTGGATCTGTTACAGCGCGGCAAATATCAGCCGCGCCTCGATATGCGTCCCGAATCATTGGCGGAGCTTGCCGAATCTATTAAAGCGCAGGGCATCGTTCAGCCGATTGTGGTGCGACCCGTTGGTACGCAAGGACCCACCGACTCTCAGCGCTACGAAATCATCGCCGGTGAACGGCGTTGGCGGGCTGCGCAGTTGGCGGGTCTTACGGAGATACCGGCGATTGTGCGGCGGGTTCCGGATGAAGCCGCCGTGGCGATGGCCCTGATTGAGAATATTCAGCGCGAGAACTTAAATCCTTTAGAAGAGGCGCGGGCTTTGGATCGTCTGGTGGTGGAATTTAAGCTCACCCACCAGGAGGCCGCTGAAGCAGTCGGCAGGTCTCGGGCCACCGTGTCTAACCTATTGAGATTGTTGGAATTAGCGGATGAAGTGAAGACCTTGTTGGCGGAGCGCGCGTTGGAGATGGGGCATGGTCGGGCCCTGTTAGGCCTGAGCAGTCGCCGTCAGCAGGCTGAAGTCGGCGCGCTGGTCGCTAAAAAGAGCTTGTCTGTGCGTGAAACCGAGGCGCTGGTCAGGCGGTTGGTGGCGCCGACCCGACGGGACGATGAACCTACTCCGCCGCCGGATGCAGACGTCAAACGTCTGGAGATCGAGTTGGGCGAGAAGTTAGGCGCAAAGGTGACTTTCAAGCAAGCCAGCAAGGGCCGTGGGCAGTTGGTGATCAATTACTCGAGCCTCGAAGAACTGGATGGCATTTTGGCGCACATTCACTAACCCATTCGGTCAAAAACCGGTGCGTCAACATAGGCTTAGCATGCGCCGCCGCCGCATCTTTGCGCTTGCCGTACCCGCCTAAGACACCTATAATGCGCGCGCCTAATGGGATGCGGCGGCGCTCCCTGCAGCCGCAAGGCCACTGCACGCGATGTCTCTGAAACATGAGGGCTGGCAGTGGTTTTTTTGTGGGCTCAGTATTTGGCAAGCGAGCCTGTGGGGTGGCGGCGAAAGGATGACAGGGCGTTGAACCCAGCGGACACACACCGCCGCCGCAGCCGATGGATGGTGCTCCGCTACGCGGGCGCCCAGTTGGCTGCGACGGCACTCGTTGCGGTGACCACCGGGGCCGCTACGGGATGGGTGGCGTTTGGAGCGACTTGGGTGGGCGGTGCGATCGCGACGATGGGCAGCGTGCTGTTTGGCTGGACACTGTTTCAGCCGGGCATTGCGCCTAGCGGTACTTTGGCGAGAGCCCTGTATCGCGGTGAAGTGGCCAAATGGGTGTGGGTAACCGTTGCCCTGTGGTTGGCGTTGGCGGTGGCGCATTTAGATGCCTGGCCGCTGCTCGCAGGCTTCATTGCTGCACAGTTTGGATTTTGGTTGGGTTTGATATGGGTCAAGAGACCGTGAGGACATTGAACGATGGCTGCTGACGGCCCGGAGAACATGACGGGGTATATCAAGCATCACCTTGAGCACTTAAGCCAAGGAGAGGGCTTCACCGCGCTTCATCTCGACAGTATTTTCTTTAAAGTGCTGCTCGCTCTGGTATTTGTCACGCTGTTTATCGGGGTCTCGCGACGCGCCACTGCCGGGGTGCCCGGTAAGCTGCAATGTGCCGTTGAGTTGATTGTTGAGTTTGTTGATGGCTTGGTTAAAGAGACCTTCCACGGCGATGGGAAACTGGTCGCGCCATTAGCCATTACTATTTTTTGCCTCGTATTCATGATGAATTTCATGGACATGTTGCCGGTGGATGCGTTGCCTGCTGCCGCTCATCACTTAGGGTTTGAGCATTTGCGTGTGGTGCCGACCGCCGATTTAAGCACCACCTTCGGCATGTCAATGTGTGTGTTTTTCCTCATTCAGTACTACGGTATTAAGCACAAAGGCGTCGTCGGATTTTTCAGTGAATTTGTTTCGGCGCCCTTTCATGCCAATGGCATAGTTGGTAAGTTGCTGCTTGCGGGTCCCAATTTATTGCTGCGACTCATCGAGGAGGCGGTTCGTCCTGTCTCTTTAAGCTTGCGGTTATTTGGCAACATGTATGCGGGCGAGCTGATTTTCATCTTGATTGCCTGCATGACCTTAGGTGCCGGAGTGTCTTCTGGCATGACCTATGTGATGGCGCCACTGCAGTTCATAGCGGGTTTCGTATGGACGGCATTCCACGTGTTAGTGATCACTTTGCAGGCGTTTATTTTCATGATGTTGACGGTGGTGTATCTGAGCATGGCGGCGCAGCACCATTGATTAAGATGTGTTGATCGGCTTTTTTAATTAATCGACCTTTTCGGAGTTACGGAGAAGACCATGGAGAATCATATCGTCCAGATCGCGCAGGTGATGAGCATGACTGTCATCGCTGCAGGCCTTTTGATCGGCTTAGGCGCGCTCGGTACGGCAATCGGCTTTGCACTGCTCGGTGGCAAGTTCTTGGAAGGCGCCTCGCGTCAGCCTGAGCTTGCGCCTATGTTGCAGACCCGCATGTTTATCGTGGCTGGCTTGCTCGACGCCGTGCCCATCATTGGCGTGGCTATCGCGCTGTTGCTGATCTTCTCGAACCCATTTCTTGCGGCGCTTGGCGTCAAGTAACGGGTCGCCGGCGACCTCCCGAGCGACACGTCGCTCGGGAGTTGCCAACGTGAGGAGATAGGCATGAGTATTACGATCACACTGATCATTCAGGGACTGGCGTTCTTCGCCGTCGCGTTGTTGGTCATGCGATTCGGTTGGCCGAATATCATGACTGCGATCGAGACCCGCCGAACAAAAATTGCGGAGGGCTTAGCCGCGGCTGATCGCAGCCAGCATGCTCTTGACGAGGCCAAAGTACAGGCACTCGGCATTATTCGTGAGGCGCGCGATCAGGCCGTGCAAATCGTCGATCAAGCGGGGCGCGCTGCGGGCGCAACGGTTGAAGAAGCGCGCGGCACAGCCCTCTCGGAGGGAGCGCGTCTCCTCGCGGCTGCTCGCGATGAAGTGGCCTCTGAAACCTCTAAGGTTCGTGATCAGTTGCGCGCTGAAGTAGCCGCACTGGCCGTTGCCGGGGCTGCACAACTCCTCAAACGAGAGGTTGATGCGACAGCGCACGCCGCTTTATTAGACGAGTTGGCTAACCGCATTGTGACGGCACGCTAGCTCATGGCAGAAACCGCCACCATCGCGAGACCCTATGCGCGCGCGGCTTTTGAGTATGCGCGTGAGAAGAGTGCGTTGGCGTATTGGTCGCGCGGGTTAGCTGTCGCGGCATCCGTCGCGCAGAGCCCACAGGCGGCCGCGTTGCTCGGCAATCCACGGGTGAGCGCCAGCGAGTTAGTTGGATTGTTTGTCGGGGTAGCGAAAGATGCGGGCGTCGTGCTCGATGATGACGGCCAGAATTTTCTGGCGGTGTTGGCTGAAAATGGCCGATTAAGTTCACTGCCAGAGATCGCTCTTCAGTACGAAGTGCTGCGTGCTGAAGTAGAGAATACGCTCGACGTGAATGTGGTGACGGCGATGGCGCTGACGGACCCACAGCGTGCGAGTTTGCAGTCGGCATTGGCGACCCGTTTTGGCCGCAACATCCGTGTAGCGGAAACGCTTGATGCCACGCTGTTGGGTGGCGCCATTGTCCGTGCCGGTGATTTGATTATTGACGGATCGCTCGCGGGAAGTCTCGCGCGCCTCGAACAACAGATATCGCAATCGTAAGCATGAGTTCGCTTACGGTCGACAAGGTTTAGGAAGGAACGCACTATGTCCATCAAAGCGTCAGAGATCAGTGATCTCATTAAGGCTCGCATCTCGACATTCGACGCCGCCGTCGAAGCGAGTAATGTCGGTACCGTCGTCAGTGTCACAGACGGCATTGTCCGTGTGCATGGTCTGGCCGACGTTCGCTACGGCGAAATGATCGAATTCACTGATAACACCTATGGGTTGGCGCTCAATTTAGAGCGTGACTCGGTGGGCGCCGTGGTGCTTGGAGACTACGGACATATTCGCGAAGGCCAAACCGTTAAAACCACGGGCCGTATTTTAGAAGTGCCGGTTGGCCCGGAACTATTGGGTCGCGTGGTCGATGCCTTAGGCAACCCGATTGATGGCAAAGGTCCATTAAACGCCAAGCTACAGTCACCCGTCGAGCGGGTGGCGCCAGGCGTGATCTATCGGCAGAGCGTGACGCAGCCAGTACAAACCGGCTTGAAAGCGATTGACGCGATGGTGCCGATTGGCCGAGGTCAGCGCGAGTTGATCATCGGCGATCGACAGACCGGGAAGACCGCGGTCGCTATCGATACGATCATTAATCAAAAAGACACTGGCGTTAAGTGTATCTATGTAGCCATTGGGCAAAAACAGAGTTCGATTGCCAACGTGGTGCGTAAGCTCGAAGAGCACGGCGCCATGGCGCATACCATCATTGTCTCAGCATCCGCCTCACTGACCGCCGCGATGCAGTACTTGGCGCCTTACTCGGGTTGTGCGATGGGCGAGTACTTCATGGACAACGGCGAAGACGCGCTGATCATTTATGACGATTTGACCAAGCAAGCGTGGGCTTATCGGCAGATCTCCTTGCTGTTGCGCCGCCCACCGGGTCGGGAGGCTTATCCAGGCGATGTGTTCTATTTGCACTCACGTCTACTGGAACGCTCCGCCCGCGTTAATTCAGCGTATGTAGAGGCTGCTACCCAAGGTCGCGTGAAGGGCAAGACGGGTTCGTTGACTGGCTTGCCGATCATCGAAACGCAGGCGGGTGACGTGACTGCCTTCGTGCCCACCAACGTCATTTCGATCACGGATGGTCAGATCTTTCTGGAAAGCGATTTATTTAATGCGGGTATTCGCCCAGCGATCAATGCCGGCATCTCAGTGTCCCGCGTAGGCGGCGCTGCGCAAACCAACATCATCAAGAAGTTAGGTGGCGGCGTGCGTCTGGCGCTTGCCCAGTATCGTGAGTTGGCTGCTTTCTCACAGTTCGCATCCGACTTAGATGAGACCACTCGTCGTCAGCTCGATCGGGGCCAGCGGGTCACGGAACTGATGAAGCAGACGCAGTACTCACCGATGTCCGTTGCTGAAATGAGCCTGTCCTTATATGCCGTGAATAGCGGCTTCTACGACAAAGTGCCTAAAGACAAGGTGGTGAGTGCCGAAGTGCAGCTGCTGTCATTTGCCAAGACCAATGCATCGGCATTATTGAAGTCGATTAACGAAAAGCCCGATCTGTCGAAGGAAGTTGAGGCTGCCCTTAAAAAGGTGTGCGAAGACTTCTTCTCTACGGCGAGCTTCTAGGCGAAGACCCATGCCTGGCGCAAAAGAAATCCGCACAAAAATTGCGAGCATAAAAAGCACGCAAAAAATCACCAAAGCCATGCAAATGGTTGCGGCGAGTAAGATGCGTAAAGCGCAAGAGCGTATGCGTGCGGCGCGGCCCTATGCGGAAAAAATACGTAATGTCATTGGCCATATCTGCCTGACCAACCCGGATCATCGGCACCCTTATTTAACGGTTCGGCCGGTAAAGACGGTCGGGATGATTGTGATTGGTACCGATCGTGGCCTGTGCGGCGGCTTAAATGTCAATACATTCAAGCAGGCACTGATCGCCGCGCGTGAGTATGAGAGTCAGGGAATTGCGGTCAATCTATGCTTATTCGGCTCTAAGGCCGGCCAGTTCTTCAAGCGATTAAAAATGCCGATCTCGTCCGCCATCGTCGGTTTGGGCGACCGCCCGCATATGGCGGCATTTATGGGCGCCGTTAAAGTCATGTTGGATGACTATGTGGATGGGAAAATCGATCGCTTAGTGATCGTCAATGCTCAGTTCGTGAATACCATGAGCCAGAAGCCCATGGTGCAACAGCTGCTACCCGCTGTGCCCGTGAGGAGCCCCGAGCTGCCTGAGTTGTTTGAGTACATATATGAGCCATCAGCGGTCGAATTGTTGGATGGGCTGCTGTTTCGCTATGTTGAGTCGCAGGTTTATCAGGGCACCGTAGAGAACGTTGCCTGTGAGATGGCCGCGCGTATGGTGGCGATGAAGAGCGCCACCGATAACGCCGGAAAATTGATCGATGAATTGCAGCTGATCTATAACAAGGCGCGGCAAGCATCGATCACCAAGGAAATTTCAGAGATCGTCGGCGGCGCAGCCGCCGTTTGAGTAAAGGTTTGAACCCATGAGCACTACCATGAGCATCACCGGCAAAATCGTCCAGATTATTGGCGCCGTTATTGACGTCGAATTTCCGCGGGCATCGGTCCCTAGGGTGTATGAAGCCCTGAAGCTCGAAGATAACGGCCGTCACCTCACCTTAGAGGTGCAGCAACAACTCGGCGACGGCATTGTTCGCTGTATTGCGATGGGTGTGTCCGAAGGTTTGAAGCGCGGCATCACCGTCAGCGCCACCGGTAAGGGGATAGCAATCCCCGTGGGTACTGGCACCTTAGGTCGCATCATGGACGTCTTGGGTGACCCGCAAGATGAGCGGGGCCCGGTCGCTGCGAAGGACTACTGGGAAATTCACCGTCCGGCACCGTCTTATGATGAGCAAGCGGGCAGCCAGGACTTATTAGAGACAGGCATTAAGGTCATTGATCTTCTGGTGCCGTTCGCGAAGGGCGGTAAGGTCGGTCTATTCGGTGGTGCGGGCGTCGGTAAGACAGTCAACATGCTGGAGCTGATCAACAACATCGCCAAGGCGCATGCGGGTTTATCGGTGTTTGCCGGCGTCGGTGAGCGGACGCGTGAAGGCAATGACTTCTACCACGAGATGGCCGATTCTAAGGTCATCGATCTTGATAATTTACAGAACTCAAAAGTGGCCATGGTGTATGGCCAGATGAACGAACCACCGGGTAATCGTCTGCGTGTGGCGCTGACCGGGCTCACCATGGCGGAGGACTTCCGTGATGAGAAGCAAGCCAATGGCAAGGGCCGTGACGTGCTGCTGTTCATCGATAATATTTATCGTTACACCTTAGCGGGTACCGAAGTGTCGGCACTGTTGGGTCGTATGCCATCGGCGGTGGGTTATCAGCCGACGCTTGCTGAGGAAATGGGTGTTCTTCAAGAGCGCATCACCTCCACCAAGACGGGCTCAATCACCTCTATCCAAGCGGTGTATGTGCCCGCCGATGACTTGACTGACCCGTCGCCGGCAACGACCTTTGCCCACTTAGATGCCACCGTCGTGCTGTCTCGACAGATTGCGGCTTTAGGTATTTACCCCGCCGTCGATCCGCTCGACTCCACCTCGCGGCAGCTAGATCCGTTGGTCATCGGTGAAGATCACTACAACACGGCGCGTGGCGTGCAGGCCATTTTGCAGCGCTACAAGGAGTTGCAGGACATCATTGCGATTCTCGGTATGGATGAGTTGTCAGCCGAGGACAAGCTCATGGTGTATCGCGCACGCAAGATCCAACGCTTCCTATCGCAACCCTTCCACGTGGCGGAAGTGTTTACCGGATCGCCCGGCAAGTATGTGTCTCTTAAGGACACCATCCGCGGCTTTAAGGCGATCATTGCGGGTGAATATGATCACCTCCCTGAGCAAGCGTTTTATATGGTCGGATCGATTGAAGAAGTGGCTGAAAAAGCCAAAACGCTGACCTGAGGACTGACTGATGGCCGCCACGATTAACCTAGATATTGTCAGCGCAGAAGGAGAGATTTTCTCCGGCGTCGCTGCCATGGTGTTCGTGCCAGCGGCGCAAGGCGAGATCGGCATTGCCCCGAGGCATGCACCGTTATTGACCTTGTTGAAGGCAGGGGAAGTGCGCGTGCAATTGCCGTCAGGCGAGGAGCAAGCTTTTTACGTTGGTGGTGGTGCACTAGAGATTCAGCCGCAGCGGGTGACGGTGCTGGCGGATACCGCGCTGCGCGCCCATGATTTAGACGAATCGACTGCACTTGCCGCTAAGCAGCGCGCTGAAGAATTGATTCGAGATCAGACCGATGCGTTGACCTTGGCTGAGGCGCAAGCGGAGCTGTTACGTGCGCTGGCGCAGATTAAGATGCTCGAGCGACTGCGTAAGGGCCGAGCGTAAATTTCGCGATGGACGTGCCCAGGCACGGCGTTTCGTCCGATGAGCGAGCTGCACTTCAACCCCCCCACTGACGATTATTTTTATCTGACGTCGTGGTGGGTGTCCGCCTGTCAGCCTTCATCATCCCATCCATCATCAACGACCTGATTGGCTACCGGCCCTGTGGCGCGGCTTCGAGACCGCTTTTCAGTGGAAGATTCAGTGATTCGATAGAGTGATATCCCATGCCAGGAGTAGGGTGTGCGCCGATGAATGATTATGCTGAATTCCGTCGAGGCGGCCGTGTGGTGTTTTCCTCATTAATTGGCATCGGCCTGGGGTTGTCGCCGTTGCCCTTTTACACGCTGGGCTTGTTTGCGCCGCATTTGGCGCAAGCGTTTCATTGGAATCAGGCCACTATCATGAGCGGGCTGCTTGTCATGACGGTGGTGATTGTCGTCATGGGTCCGGTGATCGGCTGGCTGGCCGATCGGTATGGTGTGAGACGGGTGACGCTTGCCTCCGTGGTCTTGTTCAGCCTCGCGGTGTCTGGGTTTGCGCTACAAGATGGCTCACTGTGGCGCTATTACGCCACTTGGGGTGTGATGGCGGCGGTCGGTGCGGGCACTTTGCCTGTCACGTGGACGCGCGCAGTGAATGGTTGGTTTGATCGTCGTAAAGGGTTCGCGCTGGGCCTGGCGCTGACCGGAACGGGCGTGGCCGCCCTGTTATTAAAACCTTATACCGCTTGGGCGATCGATGCGTTTGGATGGCGGGGCGCCTATGTGGCACTCGCCGCCTTGCCTTTGGTGGTGGCATGGCCTTTGGCACTGAGGTGGTTTAAAGAGCCACCCGCCGTGGTGGTGAAAGAAGGCAGTGCGGATGCAGTGGATGGTATGAGCTTGCGGGCGGCGTTGCGTGACAGGCATTTCTGGTTAATTGGCGGCGCGTTTTTGCCGATTGCCTTTGCGGTGGGTGGCCCCATTCCTAATATGGATTTGTTGTTGTCGACGCACGGTTTGAGTCGGCCGCAGATTTTGGTGTTGCTGCCTCTGATTGGATTTTTTGTGATGGGCGGTCGCTTGGTGGGGGGTTGGCTGGTCGATCGGATTTGGGCACCGTGGGTGGCTTTGGTATTACTCAGCCTGCCCGTGGCGGCGGATCTGGTGGTGATTCATGGGCCGGTCACGCCGACCACGGCGCTGTGGTTGATTGCGAGCCTCGGTGTGGCGATCGGTATGGAATATGACCTACTGGCCTTTCTGGCATCCCGGTATTTTGGGGCCCGTCACTATGGCGCTATCTATGGTGCTCTCTATAGCTTTTTTGCCATCGGTGGCGGCGTAGCCCCCTCGGTATACGGGCATTTTTATGATGCGACGCACAGCTTCGATGGCATTCTGCTGTGGGGTGCGCTGGGGATGGTGGCCGGGGCACTGGCGCTATGCTGGTTAGGGCCTTACCGGTATTCCACCCCCCGCGGCTAGCCTAAATTTATCCCGTGAGTGTGACGCCTGACCGACCGGAGTCTGCCCGTCGTCGGGCCACCGTGCGAGAATAGCGGTCCTGACGCGTTCGAGGACCTCCATGTCTCTCAGCATCGTGATCCTGGCCGCTGGTCAGGGCAAACGCATGAACAGCGATCTGCCTAAGGTGCTCCAGCCTTTGGCAGGGCGGCCGCTGCTGGGTCATGTGCTGGATTGTGCCCACCGTTTGGCACCCTCATCGACGTACGTGGTCTATGGGCACGGCGGCGAGCAAGTCCGCGCCGCTTTTCCGGATGCATCCATTCAGTGGGTCCTGCAGGCTGAGCAGAAGGGGACGGGGCACGCTCTGCTGCAGGCGATCCCCGCCATCCCTGATGATGATCTGGTGTTGGTGCTCTATGGCGATGTGCCGCTGATTCACTCGGATACCTTGACGCAACTGATTGCTCAGGCGGGTACCCGCTCGCTTGCCCTGCTGTCCGTCATTCTGAGCAATCCGGTCGGTTACGGTCGGGTGTTGCGCGACAATGCCCATCATGTGTATCGCATCGTCGAGCAAAAAGAAGCCACCCGCAAAGAGCAGGGTGTCCAAGAATGTAATACCGGCGTGATGGTGGCCCCAGCGGGTGCACTGAAGCGCTGGCTCAGTGGTATCAAAAACAATAATACGCAGGAGGAGTACTACCTCACCGATATCGTCGCCGTGGCTGTACGCGATGGCTTTACCGTGCACGCACTGGTGGCGCCGACTGAGGCAGAAGTGCTGGGCGTTAATGACAAACGTCAGCTGGCTGCACTCGAGTCTGCATACCGACAATCTCAGGCCACCGCCTTAATGTCCGCCGGTGTCACGATCATTGATCCAACGCGCATCGATGTGCGCGGCGAGGTGAGTGTGGGGCGTGATGTGACCTTGGATGTGAATGTGGTGTTAGAAGGGCAGGTTCAGTTGGGCCATCGTGTGATTGTGGGAGCCGGTTGCCTCCTAAAAAATGTCACCATTGGTGACGACACGGTGCTTCGTCCATACAGCGTCCTTGAACAGGCCACGGTAGGCGCCCACTGTGTGGTGGGGCCCTATGCGCGTCTGCGTCCGGGTACCACCCTAGCGGATCATGCTCATGTCGGTAACTTCGTCGAAATTAAAAATTCCACGCTTGGGGCTGGCAGCAAAGCCAATCATCTGAGCTATGTCGGCGATGCCACGGTGGGCCAGGATGTGAATATCGGTGCCGGCACCATCACCTGCAACTATGATGGCGCAAACAAGTGGCCAACGACCATTGAAGACGGCGCTTTTATTGGGTCCGGCACGATGTTAGTGGCACCCATCACGGTGGGTAAAAATGCCACCATTGCGGCCGGCTCTACGATTACCCAGTCCACACCGCCTGATCAGTTGACTGTAGAAAGAAGTGAACAGAAATCACTGTCTCATTGGCGTCGGCCAACGAAAGCCACCGAAGAGGTGCGCGCCGCGCGCATTGCGAAGGGGGGTCCTGTGACCAAAAAAAAGCCGAGTGACGCTTAATCTGTATGCCACTGACTGACTTGATACCTTTCGTTTCGTGACTTACGGCGGGCCCTAACTATGTGCGGAATCGTTGGTGCCATTGCCTCGCGCGACGTTGTGCCAGTCCTTTTGGAAGGTCTTCAGCGACTCGAGTATCGAGGTTATGACTCTGCAGGCATCGCCATCGTTGATAAAACGGATCATCTGCACAGAGCGCGGACTGTCGGCAAAGTCGCAGCACTCAAGGCCGCGCTCACCGCCCATCCGGCCAGCGGGCATTTGGGTATTGCGCATACCCGCTGGGCGACCCACGGCATACCCAGCGAACGCAATGCCCACCCGCATATGTCTGGCGATGGCCTGGCTATTGTTCACAACGGGATCATCGAGAATCACGAAGCCCTACGCGCCGATTTAACCGCGCGAGGCTATGTATTTACTTCTGAAACTGACACGGAGGTGATTGCCCACCGGGTGCACTACCACCGCACGCACACGCCCACGCTGTTGGCTGCTGTTCAGGCCACCGTGGCCGAACTGCAGGGTGCATTTGCGTTGGTCGTGATCAGTGAGCATGAGCCTGACACGCTGATCATGGCGCGTCTTGGCTGCCCTGCCGTGATTGGTCTTGGTGTTGATGAAAACTTTGTGGCCTCGGATGTCGCCGCGCTACTGCCAGTCACACGTCGCTTCCAGTTTTTAGAAGAAGGGGACATCGCGCTTATTCGCCGGACGTCGATCCACATTTTTGATGCATCGGGTAGCCCGGTCACCCGTGCAACTCGTGACAGCGAGCTGTCCGTTGATGCCGCCGAAAAAGGTGACTTCCCGCATTACATGCTCAAAGAAATCTACGAGCAGCCTCGTGCCGTCGCGCAAACGCTAGAGGAGCGTGTCGCCGGTGGTAAATTGCTCGAGGCGGCATTTGGACCGCAAGCGCAGGCGATGCTCGCTCAGGCGGAGGCAGTGCAAATCGTCGCTTGCGGCACCAGCTGGCATGCAGGGTCCGTGGCCCGCTACTTCATTGAGCAGCTGTCGCGCTTACCTTGTTGGATCGACATCGCCAGCGAATTCCGTTATCGGGACCCCGTGGTCCCAAAGAACACGCTCTTTGTGTCGATCTCCCAATCCGGTGAAACCGCCGATACGCTGGCGGCTTTACGCATGGCGAAGAAAGCGGGTTACCTAGCCAGTTTGGCTATATGTAATGCGCCTGAATCCTCACTGGTACGAGAATCGGACTTAGTCATGCTCACGCGCGCAGGGCCCGAGATTGGGGTGGCTTCAACGAAGGCGTTTACCACTCAGTTGGCGGCCCTCAACATGTTAGCGATCGCACTGGCGAAGCACCATGGGATGGCGCGCGCCCAAGAACATAGTTTGGTAGACCAACTTATTGAAATTCCGCGCCTGATTGAACAAACGCTCGCTCTGGAGCCTGCCGTGAGATTGCTCGCCCAGCAGTTTGTTGATAAGCGCCACGCCCTATTTCTTGGGCGAGGGGCGCTGTCACCGATTGCCTCGGAAGGTGCGCTGAAGCTGAAGGAAATATCGTATATCCACGCCGAAGCCTACCCGGCGGGAGAGCTCAAGCATGGGCCATTGGCTTTAGTCGATGCCGACATGCCCGTGATCGCGGTGGCACCGAACAACGAGCTCCTTGAGAAGTTAAAGTCTAACCTACAGGAAGTGCGTGCGCGTGGCGGCGAGCTGTATGTTTTTGCTGACCCAGAAGCCGGCTTTGTCGATTCAGACGGCGTGCATGTGCTCACGATGCCACAGCAAGTGACGCCGTTTCAGGCGCCGATTATTTACACTATCCCCTTGCAGCTGCTGGCGTATCACGTTGCCATTCTACGCGGCACCGATGTGGACCAGCCGCGGAACCTCGCGAAGAGCGTGACGGTGGAGTAATCCCGTGACGCTCTTCGCGCTGGTGGAGGAGCTCGCCTTTATGCCTGTAGTGATCTTGATCCGCGCATGATTCGGTGACGTTGTCATACGCCTGTCACATAATTCGATAATCATGGAACCATGAAAAATGTGGACGCGATACAAGCCCTGTTGGCGTTAGGTCAGGCCACTCGACTCAATGTGTTTCGCTTGATTGTTCAACATGGCGATACAGGCATCCGACCGTCACAGCTAGGTGAATCATTGGGTGTGCCACCAGCCACTCTCTCATTTCATCTCAAGGAACTACATCAATCTCATCTTGTTTCCGTTGAGCGTCAAAGTCGGCATCTGATCTACAGACCCAGAGCTGACATCGTTACCGATTTGATGGATTTTTTACTGTTCAACTGCTGCGCTGGTAAAGACTGCTCAACCACCGCACTAAAGAAGGCGCGAGCGAAGCGATGAAAACCTACAATATTTTGTTTCTATGTACCCACAACTCAGCTCGATCGGTGCTCGGTGAAGCATTAGCCAGCACGCAGACTAATGGAAAATTTGTCGGCTATTCAGCTGGCTCGACGCCAGCAGGCGCCGTCAATCCATTCGCTCGTGACTTGGCCATAGAGATGGGCTATCCAGAGGCGAAGCTGAGATCCAAGAGCTGGGATGAGTTCGCACTACCCACGGCTCCCAAGATGGACTTCATTATTACTGTCTGTGATAACGCTGCGGGTGAAGTCTGCCCTGTGTGGGTTGGCACGCCTGTGACAGCCCATTGGGGATTCCCAGATCCGTCGCGAGTTCAAGGTACAGATGAAGATAAAAGACGCGCATTTTTTGACGTGATGCTCGGGCTTCGACAGCGGCTTCAGCTTATGGCTGATCTCCCACTTGAGCAGTTGGCTCAAATGAGTCTTCAAGAAAAAGTGCGGGAGTTAGCCAACGTATGAGCGAGATAACCAAAAAACTGTCATTTCTCGACCGATATCTCACGGTTTGGATTTTTCTGTCGATGGCTGTCGGAGTCGGGCTGGGATACTTCATTCCCACGGTCGGCGAAGGTATTAATTCGCTTCAGGTTGGAACAACCAACATTCCAATCGCCATCGGGCTGATCCTAATGATGTACCCTCCGTTCGCTAAGGTGAGGTACGAAGATCTTCCTGATGTGTTTCGAGACAAGAGGGTATTTGGCTTGGCTATGCTCATGAACTGGGTTGTAGCCCCTACTCTGATGTTCTGTTTGGCCATCCTCTTCGTTCCGAATCAGCCAGAATATATGGCCGGCCTCATTTTGATCGGCTTGGCTCCTTGCATCGCTATGGTGATTGTCTGGAATGACATCGCTAAGGGCTCGACTGAGTACGCTGCCGGATTGGTTGCTTTCAACGCCGTGTTTCAGGTTCTCTTTTTTAGCGTCTATGCCTATTTTTTCCTAACCGTTCTTCCCCCGCACTTCGGTTTGCGGAGCGCTGTGGTGGATATAACCATTGGACAAATCGCTCAAAGCGTGTTCGTTTACCTTGGGATACCGTGTGTGGCTGGCGTTCTGACGCGATTCGTGATGCTCAGGTTCGTGTCCAAAAGTTGGTATCACGAGCAGTTTGTACCGAGGATAGGCAAGATCACCTTGATCGCCTTGCTTTTTACGATTGTGGTGATGTTTAGTATAAAGGGTAAGTTGATCGTTACCATTCCTATGGATGTGTTGACGATCGCTATGCCGCTGTTGGTCTACTTCCTTGCCATGTTTATTATCACCTTTGTTCTGACAGGAAAGATGGGGATCGACTACAAGCGGTGTTGTACTTTATCCTTCACAGCGGCCAGCAATAACTTTGAACTGGCCATCGCTGTGGCTATTGGTGTCTTTGGGATTCATTCAGGCGCTGCCTTTGCTGCTGTGATTGGGCCTCTCGTCGAGGTGCCTATCATGGTTGGCTTGGTATCCGTGGCCCTATGGATAAGGAAGCGTTACTTCGCTACCGAGTGATATTGGGGCGTGTGCCGCGCTTTTTATCGACGGGTAGTTCACGGTTGCCGCAAGCTAAGTGCGGCCCTTTCGGCCACGATCTCTCTATCCCACCTAGTTTTTATAAAACTAGGCGCTTTTTAATTCAAACTTGAAGTCAGTCAGCTGGCCGTTGGCAAGCGCTGGCTGTGCTAACGTGGTGAAAGTAGTCGTGACTTTAGTGTGCAACACCGATGTGCGGACGGCGATGTGTGGACGGCATAGGCAGGAAAATAATCGTAAGCGCGGGTGGCCTCACCTGTTTTTGAGGGCGCTTGATCCAGTGCCGTAGGGGAATGAACGAGGTGATGAGGTGAAGTGGGTCAGTGGCGTTCCAGGAGAAATGGAGCGCGAGCTTCGACGGGTCTTTTTATCGGATGGAAGTAGATGCGCCAAGTGAATAGCCTGGGACAGGCAGCCTCTCATGAGTGAGTCGAGGTCGGGTTTGCCTAAACACAAGGCGAGCGATTTTGATCGCGATTTTTTTGATCGTTTCTATGGCGATCCCAAAACGCGCGTGGCGGATGCCGGTCACGCTGAACGGTTGGTGGATTTGATCGCCGGTGTGGTGGGGTACTTGGAGTTGCCGGTGCGTCGAATTTTGGACGCCGGCTGTGGTGTGGGCTTATTGCGAGAGCGCTTGTTGGCGCGGTTTCCTAAAGCACGCTATGAGGGACTTGAGCTGAGCGCTTACTTGTGTGAGCGATTCGGCTGGCATCAGGGGTCTATCGCCGATTTTCATGCAACCAAACCCTATGATTTGGTGATTTGTCATGATGTGCTGCAGTATCTGGATGACAAGACCGCTGCCAAGGCGATCCGTCAGTTAGCGAAGCTGGCTGGGGGCGCTCTCTATCTGAGTGTGCTGACGGAGCGGGATTGGCGGGTGTCGGCGGATCAGGTGCGAACGGATGAGGACGTGCGCCGGCGGTCGGTCGACTGGTATCAACGGCGGTTACGTCGGGGGTTTCGGCATGTGGCGGCAGGTGTGCACGTGGTGCGCTCGCTGAGCCCCATCTTGTGGGAGTTAGAACAACCTTGGATCTAAGGCGCCTGCAATCCAGGTGGGTTGGGGGTTCCCGTGCGTCGACTAGAGCAGCTACAATAAGGTCCGCGCCTGTGGCGCATTACGTTGAACTACCAGGGGAACCCGCATGCACAGTTTGTTGAACACCACCGCCCGTATTCGTCTGACCTGGATGACTGCTGCCGCGGCGCTTGTGGTCGGGAGCCTCGCGGGTTGCGGCTCAGAGGGCCCCGCGATGTTGCATGCGACCATTCAGGTGGCCTCGATTACCCAGAGCGGTGGTTGTGAGGATGTGAATGTGAAAGCGGTACCGGTGACCTTGCTGCCCGGTGCGCCTAAATTGTCGAACTCAAAAGAGTTTTTAACCCCCGTCAAACTGAACAAGGGTGCCGACGGCGTGAGCTGTTCGGGTGAGTCCACCACCGTGCCGATGGCGCCTGGTAAGTGGAAATTCCTCGTGGGTCTGCCGTCTGACACCGTGTCGTGTGAGCGTGACATCACGGATGCGGGATCGCTCGTGGTCAGCATCAAAGATGGTGAGGCGGGCTGTAAATAAGTCCTTAGGCGGTGCGATGCGCGTGCATCGCGCCGCCAGGAGAGACGGGATGCGGGGCGTCGAGCCATCGGATTCGGTGGGCTCTCCAGAATAAAACGACCGGTTGTGCTAATATCAAGGTATGGGTAAAGGCGCAACCACTCGAGCAACGATTCTTCAGGCCGCTGTTGAAACGGTGTGCGCGGCTGGCTTTCAGGGGCTCAATCTTCAACCCTTGGCGAATCGCGTCGGCCTGACAAAAAGCGGCTTGTATGCTCACTTTGGCTCAAAAGAAGCCCTGCAGCGGGCCACCTTAGACTATGCCACCGCCCTCTTTGAAGCGACGGTCCTCGTGCCCAGCAAACAGGACGCTCCTGGGCTGCCTCGTATTCGTGGGTTGTTCAGTCGCTGGCTGGATTGGCCGCTGAATGCCGGTCTGGCCGGGCGGTGCCCATTCATCGTCGGGGCGATCGAATTGCCGGCCTGTGATCCGGCGCTGTCGGTTCACTTGGTGCGCCTGTTCAGCGATTTCACTCAAATGATTGAAACGCTGGCCGCTTCGGCGGTGCGTCATGGCCATTTATCCGCATCCACCGACCTGGCACTTTTTGCCCATCAGCTCATCGCCTTGCGCCATGCCCACCTATGGGCCACGGGCCTCATGCAAGCGCCTAAGGCTGATGCACGCACCTGGGCTGCCTTTGATCGTCTCGCGTCGCTTTGAGCGCTGCGTCTAAGCGCCGACACAGTGATTCGGTGATAATCCCCCCGAGAAAACGGTCGGAGACGTCGTGGATCTGAAGTGCCTGATTGTCCCCTGTGCGCGCCTTGTCTGTCTTTTGGCATTCTCTGTATCAGTCGATGCGGCTGCTGCGCGCCCCATGATCACAGGCGCTCCTCACTGGCCCATGCAAGTGGCGCCTGATGTGCTGATTCGACGCGCGGAGTTTGGGATGCTCACCACCAACGAACAAGGTGAAGACCAATTCATCGCGACGGCCGCGCTCCCCGCCGACAGTGGCCAAGTGTTTGGCTGGGTCCTACAAGTCGATACACCGCGGCATACGCTGCGCTGGCAAGAACATCTATTTTTTCCTAAAGCGCCCGCCGACTGGGGCGATGCGTCCACTGATCCGGATGTGGTGATTTCGGCAGATGGTGAGAGCGCGGCATCTCAAGGCGAAGAAGAGGTCGTGCAAGGTGAGTTGTCACGGTTTTATTGGACACTGGCGGAAGGTGACCCAGCCGGCGAGTACCGCTTAGATCTGGCCATAGAAGGCAGCACCGTCATGCATTTTGTGTTCCAGGTGCCCGCGACTGTGCAAGAAAAGCCGCTGTTAGTGCAGGGTGCAGAGGGATCGATTCAACGCATCGCTTGGCATGCACCTAATGAGGAGCAATCATCGTGGAAATGAAAGCCGTTAATGCGGGCAGCTTGCGTGCTATTGGTTACGATGAAGCCAATCGATTGCTGCGTGTGGAGTTCACCAGCGGGGGGCTAGTGGAGTATTCCGGCGTGTCCGCTGACACTTGGCGGCGGCTCTCCAGTTCAGGCGCTATGTGGAGTTTCTTTAGAGACAACATTGAAGAAAACTATTCTGAGCGTCGAGTTCGTTGATGTCCGTGTCTACGCGCCTTAAACAGCTGGTACCGATCGCCGTCTCACTCGGCATTATTGCCATGGCGGCCCATGTGCTGATGGGGACTCTCAGTCGTATTCACTTCACCGATGTCATCAGTACCTTGCGTGGCCTCCCGATCACCGCGTTGCTGATAGGGGGCTTGCTCGTGGTAGGCCTCTACAGTGCGCTGACTTTTTGCGAAATTCAGATTGCACAATTTATGGCGGGCCCGGTCAGTCGCCGGCGTGCTGCCTTAGCGCTTCTGCTGGCCGCCCCGATTGGTCACGCGGTCGGTTGGGGTGCGGTATCGGGTGGGGCGATCCGCTACCGCCTATATTCAGCGGTGGGGGTTAGGCCGCTGGATATTGGCAAGATGGTCTTGTTGGCGTCAATTCCATATCCCGCTGCTTTAGGGTTGCTACTCGGTCTTTCCTTAGTACTGCAAAGTGCCGCTGCTGCTGCCATTTTGCATATTTCCGAGCCACTGGCTCGCGGTACGGGCATCGCACTGCTCGCCCTGCATTTGGCCTACCTGACGCTCATTGCTGTGCGGCGTGGCCCCCTGTCACTGGGGCGCTTTATGCTCACCTTGCCTTCGCCGCAACTGACCACCATGCAGTACTGCGTTGGCATCGCCGAAGTGTGTAGTGCAGCCGGCGTGCTCTACGTGTTACTACCCAGTGGCATCAATATGCCGTTCGTGGTGTTCTTAGGCATCTATGTGATGTGTATTCTCACTGCCTTGGCGAGCAGTGTGCCTGCCGGAATCGGCGTGTTTGAATCGATGATTTTGCTTCTGATGCCGCACATTGCACCCGCCGCATTGCTCGGGCGAGTGATTGCTTATCGGCTATTGCTTGAAGTGCTGCCGTTGTTGCTGTCACTGGCGCTTTTTTTGATCTATGAAGTGTGGTGGCGGTTATCGGGTCAGCGGGCACGGGTGATTAAATTGCGTTCAGCGGGCGGTCGCTCCTAAAGAACAAACAGCCACTCGGTCTGTGTGATCAGCGTGACGGATCGGTGCCGGAGCTAATCGGTAGTTCAGCGGGTCGCACCATGATCTGTAGTCTGCCGGTGGGACTTGCCCCCAACAGCACATCGTGGGCGCCCTCTGTCGCATTTGCTGGATCACTGATGATTGGCAGCGACCGTTTCTCGAGAATCGCACGGGCGGTAAAGACCACCAGATAACGTTCGTGAAGAGCGATCGGATCGATACCCACAGTTAATCGATAAGCAGGTTGAGTGGTGTGTTCGAAAACCGGCAGATCAAATCGTAGTGCACTAAAGTCTGTAGTGCGCGATACCAAAAAGTCGTCGGTCAGAAGCGCAACGATCGGATAAAACACACGCGCCTGTTCTGGCGCATCCGGGTGATCAAGGAAGCTCACCACATCGATCAAATATCGGCCTGGCGCATCCGGTAAGCGGAACGCTTGATAAGGGCTTTGTCCGGAATGGAACTCAAATGAAGGGCTGTTTCGGGTGATCACAAAGTCCACGCTTCCATCGATCGGCAGCGTCTTGTAACTGAACGCCGTCGGATCGTTGTTAGCGGGTGGCGAGGTGGGCGACGCCTCGGTTACCCCGAGGGTGAGCCAGAGCGCGCAGGCGATCAGTCCGCCGGCCGGCCAGTGGCGAAAGCCCTGATGGCCATGATGCGCGGAGCGACTCTGTTTTTGCTTAATCATAGGGTACTAAGGCTAGCATGCTCCGCGCGCCCAGCTCAGCTCGCGTAGGATAGTGATTCGCGGATAAGGTGAAAATCGTGCCGATGTCGTCCCCGATCGCGCCTATGTACCCTTTTGAGGTGACCTCGCCCTTTGGCTCACGGTCCGATCCTTACTATTGGCTACGAGACGATGATCGAAAGGACCCGGCTGTGCTTCGTCACCTCGAAGCTGAAAATATCCACTGTGATGCGATTTTGGCGCCGTTGGCAGTTGCCAAAGCGCGGCTATATGAGGAACTGATTAGCCGTTTAAAGCCAGAGGACTCAAGCGTTCCCTATCGCTACTTGGGGGCATGGTATTACACCCGATTCGCGGCTGGCCATGAGTATCCTCTGTACGCGCGCCGCCTAGCTGATTGGGATGCGCCGGAAGAGATCTTGCTTGATGCCTCGATCGAGGCCAGAGGTGCTGACTTTTATGAGGTGGGCCAGCTCGCCGTGAGCCCTGATGGACAAAAATTAGCTTATGCCGAGGACCGCGTCGGGCGCCGTCAATATACCCTACGGCTGAAAGCGCTCAGTAGTGATCAGCTGTACCCAGACACCATTCAACACGTTGAATCGGATATTGCGTGGGCATCCGATAGCCAGACCATCCTATACATTGCGAAAGACCCCGAGACGCTGCTTGGCTGTCGGCTCATGAGTCATCGGCTAGGAACAGACCATACCCAAGACGTTCTTATCTATGAGGAGTCTGATCCCAGCTTTTATATTTATGTCGAGCGCAGTAAAAGCGGCCGATTTATCTATCTGGTACTGACTAGCACGATGGCCACTGAAGTGCGCTATGCCCTCAGTGCTGATCCAGCGCTTCATTTTCGGGTGGCCATCCCTCGGACACGCGACCATGAGTATCAATTAGATGATCTGGCTGACCGCTTTGTGGTGAGAACCAACGAAGGCGCTGAGAATTTTAAGATAGTGACGGTGCCGATCGAGCATGTTGCCGATCGTACGCAGTGGCGTGAGGAGATCGCCCATTCCGACGATACTTTCATTGAGGAATTTGAGCTTTTCCATGGATGTATGGTGCTTGCAGAGCGCCACGGGGGTCTCAGTCGTCTTCGGGTGCATCGTTGGCTGAGTGGTGAGTCGTTCCTGATCGCTGCGCAGGAGCCTACCTACACCATGACGATTGGTGTGAACGAAGAGCATGACAGTGTCTGGCTACGATATGGCTATGCCTCACCCGCTACGCCTCGCACCACTTACGATTACAACCTAGAAACAGGAGAGCGGGTTTTTAGAAAGCGGGAGCCCGTTGAAGGGGGCTTTGACTCCGATCAATACCACACCGAGATGCTGATGGTCGAAAGCCGCGATGGTGCAGCCATTCCGGTGTCCTTGCTGTATCGGCGGGACACGCCGCTGGATGGCTCGGCCCCTTTGCATCTGTACGCGTACGGTGCCTATGGTCTGTCTCAAGACCCCGGCTTTCGATCGACGATCTTCTCATTGGTTGATCGCGGTTTTGTTTATGCCATTGCTCATGTACGCGGCGGTCAGGAGTGGGGTCGGCGTTGGTATGAGCAAGGGCGTTTACTGAACAAGCGCAATACATTCAACGATTTTATTGATGTGACGCGCCACTTGGTGGCGGCGCGGTATGCTGATTCGAAGCGCGTGTGTGCAACCGGTGGTAGTGCGGGAGGGCTTTTGATTGGGGTGGTCGCCAATCAGGCGCCTGAGCTGTACTGTGCGTTGGTTGCTCAAGTCCCGTTCGTCGATATTTTGACGACCATGCTCGATGAAAGCATTCCGCTGACTACCAACGAGTATCAGGAGTGGGGCGCGCCGGGCGCGGACGCCGCGACCTATGCGTATCTTGCGAGCTACTCACCTTATGATAATGTTCGTCAACAGACGTACCCTGCGCTTTATGTTGCAACGGGCTTGCATGACAGCCAAGTACAGTACTGGGAACCGGCGAAATGGGTGGCGCGACTGCGTGCGTTGAAAACAGACGATCGACCGCTATTATTTCGCACTAATATGGAAGCGGGTCACGGCGGCACATCGGGTCGCTTTAAGCGATATCGAGACATTGCTGAAGAGATGATTTTTTTGCTTGACCAAGTCGGTCTCGTAGGGGATTTAGCTAATAAGGAGATTGAGTCGTGAAGTTGTATTACACCGCGGGGTCGTGCTCGTTTGCAGTGCATATCGCACTGCAGGAAATTAATCAGTCAGTGGAGTCTATTGCCGTTGACTTGAGGACCAAGAAAACGGCATCGGGCGAAGACTATCGAGCGATTAACCCCAAAGGGTATGTGCCGGCGTTGCAAACAGACTCGGGTGTTTTATTGACAGAAGTGCCTGCTGTCTTGCAGTACGTCGCTGACTTGCAGCCGACTGCCGGCTTGGCTCCGGCCAACGGTACCGTGGAGCGTGCCGAGTTGCAGGGATGGTTAGGTTATATCAACGCAGAGCTTCACAAGGATTTCGGGCCCCTGTTCGATCCCACCGCCTCCGAGGAGACAAAAAAATACACAGTGACCAAGCTGATGCGGCGCTTTGCGCTGGTGTCCGAACGACTGGCGAAGAGTCCTTATCTGATGGGCAGCACGTTCTCGCTGGCGGATGCCTATCTGTATGTTGTTCTTTCGTGGCCGGCGATGGTGAAAATGGATTTAAGCGCGTGGCCTAGTTTACTGGCTTATCAGTCACGTATTTCGCAGCGCCCCACCGTGAAAGCCGCGCAGGCTGCGCAGCAGTCCGCCTGAGGTGAGTGGATAGGCCCGCCTTTTAGGCGGGCTTAGTGGGTGAGAACGAGGTGTGGGTGAGTGGTAAGCGCCGCGCGCGAATGCCGGTCAAAGCAAACAACGCATTGGCCACCGCAGGCGCAATGGGTGGTGTGCCGGGCTCGCCGATGCCGGACGGGTAGTCGGTCGAGGGCACTATATGGACTTCGACGGCTGGCATCTCCGCCATCCGCAGCGGCGGGTAATCATTAAAATTGGATTGCTGCACTCGCCCTTCTTCTAAGGTGATTTCTCCAAATAGAGCGGCCGATAATCCATAGCAAATGGCCCCCTCAATTTGGCTCTCAATCAAACGCGGGTTGACAGCGATACCGCAGTGCACGGCCGCGACCACCCGATGGACATGGGGGCGGCCATCCACGAGTGACACTTCGGCGATCTCTGCCACCACGCTGTTAAAGGCTTCATGGATGGCAACGCCGTGTGCGCGGCCCGCGGGTAGCTTTTTCCCCCACTGCGCTTTGTCGGCGGCGAGCTTCAACGTCGCCAGATGACGCGGATGCTCAGCCAAGAGTGCTTCGCGATAGCTGATCGCATCGATACCCGCGGCATGGGCGCACTCATCGATGAAGCTCTCAACTGCAAACGCGGTATTCGAGTGGCCCACGGAACGCCACCACAAGACAGGGACCGGCGCCCTCCCATCGTGCACGCTGACCTGCACATTGGGTATTTGGTAAGGCATCGTCGAGGCGCCTTCATGTTGAAGCCGCTCCACGCCCGTTTTTGGATCAGTGACCATTTTCTCTAGCGGAGTTCCCCGAGTGAGGGATTGCACCGCCTGGGTGTGAGTCCATAGCAGAGGCTTGCCATCCGCTGCGAGTGTCGCGGTCATGCGGTTGTGGGCTTGCGGGCGATAATAGCCGCCTTGAATATCATCTTCTCTTGACCAGACGGTCATCACGGGTGCGCCAAAGTCTTTCGCGACCGAAACGGCTTCACGAACGAAATCAGAAGCCGGATTGGCGCGGCGACCAAAGCCGCCACCCAAATACGTGGTGTGGATACGCACCTGCTCGGGATTGAGGCCTGCCACAAAAGCCGCCGCCGCGCGATCACCGGTTTGAAACTGTGTGCCGGTGTACACGTCACAGCCGGTGGCATTAAAGTCCACCGCACAATTAAGAGGCTCCATTGGCGCGTGGGCTAAATAGGGCGTGACGTAGTCGGCTTCAAGGTGCTCGCCGGTTGTCACAGCACTCGGATTACCGAGCGTGTGGACGACCATGCTCGATTGTTTCACCTTTTCTGCATAGTCTTTTGCCAGTTGGCTGGTGGAAAAAGTGGCGCCGGCACCATCCTGCCATTGCACTTTCAAAGCTTTGCGACCTTGCAAGGCTGCCCACGTATGTTTGGCAATGACCGCGATGCCACTGGGCACTTCTTTTATGGCGATGACCCCGGGCACTGCTTTGGCGGCACTGGAGTCTAGACTGGCTACTCGTCCACCAAACGTGGGGGCCCGGGCAACCACGGCAAAGTGGAGATTGGGCAGACGGACATCTAAACCGAATAGCGCTTTGCCGGTGGATTTCACCCGCGAATCGACACGAGGCATGTCCTTGCCGATGTAGCGCCACTGCGATGGGTCTTTCAGAGGGGGGTCTTGTGGTGTTGGCAAGGTGGCTGCATGGGCGGCGAGGGTGCCAAAGGGGAGGCGTCGACCGCTGGCGGCATGAATCACCATGCCATGTTCGGCCTGTAGCTCACTGGCCGGGACGCCTAAGGTATCGGCGGCGGCATGAATCAATAAGAGACGTGCCGTGGCGCCGGCTTTGCGCATGGCGGCAAAGCTGCCTGCGATCGATGAGCTCCCGCCGGTGAATTGCGAGGGCACGAAGGGTAAGTGATACACCTCAGCGACCGGTGCTGACTCGACCGTGATCTTTTGCCAGTCGACTTCCAGCTCATCGGCGACCGCTTGCGCAAGCCCGGTGAACACTCCTTGGCCCATCTCGGACTTAGGAATGATTAAGGTGATTTGATTGTCAGCGGCCACTTTGACAAAAGCGGTCACCGGCGTAGGGGGCGCCGCTACGGAGGCTGCTTCCGCCAAACGCCCGGCCAACGGCAAGGAGACCCCCACCCATAAGCCGCCAGCGGCTAGGCCCGACGATTTTATAAAGTCGCGTCGATTGGACTGAGACGTTGTCACACTCAACCCTCGGCCGCACGGTGGATGGCTTTGCGGATGCGACTGTAGGTGCCGCAGCGACAGATGTTGCCATTCATGGCGCTGTCGATTTCCGCATTGCTTGGCTTAGGCGTGGTTTTGAGTAAAGCGGTCGCCGACATGATTTGACCCGATTGGCAGTAGCCGCATTGGGGGACATCCTCTGCCACCCAAGCGTCTTGGATTTTCTTGCCAAGGGGCGTGCCGCCAATGGCTTCGATGGTGGTGATCTGCTTGCCGACTACCGCGGAGGCGGGCAACACGCATGAGCGAGTGGCGACACCGTCGATGTGCACCGTGCAGGCGCCGCACAGTGCCGCGCCACAGCCGAACTTGGTGCCGGTGAGCCCGACGAGATCACGGAGCACCCACAGCAGCGGCATATCCGCCGATGCGTCGATATCATGATGTTGGCCATTGATCGTCAGTCGCATCAAGCTCTCCCAGGACCCCGGTAGAAAGGACTCGAAGGGTAGCCTGCCTGAGGGCCGGCGTCACCTACAGGACGTCGTTATTTGGATGTGTATTGGACGGGATGGGTGATCATGGAGACGGGAGATGAGCCGATGAGGCTAGCCATCGGTCGTGGCGTGGCACCCACACCGGGTAGCCTCGGCATTGGCACTTAAAAACTGCTGCGGGTACCGGCAGTTGCGGGCTGACGGGGCTTCATCGACCGCATCCTGTTGTATTTTAGAGTCACTTAACTAGTTGATTAATTGAGCTTTTTATCAAATGCCCGATTCACTGAGTGATAGACAAGCCACCGCATGCGGTGCAGGATAAGGTGTCTTTACGGGTTTCACCGACGCGCTGTTTGCTATGTCATACGCCCTGACCTTTCAATCTCGATTGCCGGCCACGATGCGTGGGCAGCTAGAGACAATGCTATTTTTTAATCAAGGACAGCATCGCGTGCGCCATGAGATTGAAGCGACCATTGAGCGCTATGGGCTGCCGGAGGTGATTGAGCGCGATGGGACCCTGACCATGCAGATTGCCAAGTGCCCTGAAGTACAGACGCTGTTCGCCATCCAGTCAGCGGATGGCGGCGCACGTCCGGTCGGCGTGGTGGTCTATGTGCGCGATTCGATTGAGCGCATCAATGTATTGCACCTGTGCGTGGCCGATGACCATGCGGCCGGCGGACGCTTCAGTTCAGACCATGTATTGCAGCGCCTGCTGCAACAGATTCGACGGGTGGCGCGTCGGACTCAAGGCATCGAGCAGATGGCGGTCGCTTATCGAGGCAGCCAACTGAGACTGGCCCACGCCTAAGATCGATGGGTCTCGTCTTGGCGTGCGGCGGTGGTTGATGCCATGCCGCCCGTCAGCGCTAGCCGCATCGCTGCTTCCACCGGAATATCGATGGGCTCGAGTTCGCTCTTAGCGATATACAGCGTGATGCCGCCCAGCATATACGAGAGCGGAAAGTACACCGCCACCAGATCCGCATCCGTTGGCCGGGTTTTGAATTCGGGGGACGCATCGCGGGTGACAAAACCCAGCAGTCGTGCCTGATTGAAGCGCCAAATCACTACACTCTGTACATCTTGGCGTGCGTGCCCGGACGGCAACAGGCGGGTGATGTCTCGCATGGCGCTGTAGATGGTCTTTACCAATGGAATCCGTTCCAGCCAGTCTTCCCAGAAGGCGAGGCTCCGCCGAACCACATAGGCGTTGACACCACTACCGACCAAAAATAAAACCACCAGTCCAATCAGGATGCCCATACCGGGGTGATAGTGTTCGGCGGGCAGCACGCTTAAAATGATGCCACGCATTAAAGCCTCGACCGTGTGTGCCAACCACCAAATGACATAGAGCGTCATGCTGATGGGTAAGACGGCGGCTAGGCCTTTCATTAGAATGGCGGTGATACGTTTCATGGCAGTGGTCTTTGAGGTGTGAGGCTGACCGGTAGTTTGACATGGGTGCTGGGCAACGCCTATGACCCTTTGATTAAACCGGGGCCTTGGTCTTTGCATGAATTCGGGCATTGGCTGGCGGCAGGGCGCCTGACGCACCGCAAAGCAGCCCACCGCTTAAGGGGAGTTTTCGTGCAACCGACTTTTGAGCCCGCCACCCCCGCCGATGTGCCCGTCGTTCTGCAGATGATTGGGGAACTGGCTGATTTTGAGAAACTGTCGAAGGCGGCGGTCGGGACTGCGGCCGCGCTCCACGAAGGGCTTTTTGGGGTGACGCCTAAAGCCGAAGCGTTGCTCGCCCGGCTAGAGGGGCAGGTGGTAGGCTTTGCCCTATTCTTCTCGAATTATTCAACTTTCTTGTGCCGCCCTGGTCTTTATCTCGAGGATCTGTACATCAGACCGGCCTATCGGGCGCAGGGGATCGGACGACAGTTCTTGCAGCACATCGCCCGTTTGGCGCTCGAGCGCGGATGCGGGCGCTTTGAGTGGTCGGTCCTTAATTGGAATGAGTCTGCGATTCAGTTTTATCAATCGATGGGCGCTCGCCCGGTCGCCGGATGGACGGTGTATCGTCTGGATCAATTCGCCTTGGAGGCATTTCGTGACACCCCTGCATAACAAACCCAATCCTCATCATCCGATGGGGCGCCTTGCTCGCCTATTGAGTCAGTGGTCAGTGGTGCTCGCACTGGGTGTGCTGGCGGCTTGCGTCAGTACGCGTCCCCCGCTGCCAACCGTTGCTGACGTCAACTTAGAACGCTTTATGGGAGATTGGTATGTCATTGCGCACATCCCGACTTTCATCGAGCGAGATGCTTACAATGCACTCGAACGGTATGACTTAGCGCCCAATGGCACAGTGGCCACCACATTCACTTTTCGTCAAGGCGCGTTCGATGGACCTGTTAAGCGCTATCAACCTACGGGTTTTGTAGTCGATGGGCTTCACCACGCGACCTGGGGCATGCAATTCATTTGGCCGATAAAGTCCGAGTTTCTGATTGCTGGTCTAGATGATCACTACCAGCAAACGATTATTGCGCGCACCGCACGTGACTACGTATGGATTATGGCGAGGACCCCAAGCCTAGCCGAGTCTGACTACGTCAAGTTAGTCGACGATGTTCGTGCGATGGGATATGACGTGACAAAACTTCGCCGCGTTCCACAGCGCTGGTAAGCAAAGACTCGGTCACCGTTGCTGGCGGGTGGTGGGTCAAATCGAGTCACAGCGGAGCCACCTGTAGCATGATCTTCCCAATGTGCGTGCTACTCTCCATTAGCGCGTGGGCCGCCGCTGCCTCGGCAAGGGGGAAGATCTTATAAATGACGGGACCACAACGCCCGGCATTCAGTGAAGGCCATAATTGCTCGCGCAACACCTGGGCAATCGCCCCCTTTTCAGTCGTACTGCGGGGCCGCATAGTGGAACCTGTCACCATCAGTCGTCTTTGCATCACTCGTGATAAGTCAAAGTTTTCGACTTTGGCGCCTAACAAAGTAGATACCTGCAACAGACGGCCATCCATCGCCAGACACTTTAGGTTACGTTCAAAATAAGGCGCGCCGACAATGTCGAGTACGACTTGTACGCCCGCGCCGTTGGTGAGTTCAAGCAGTTTTTCAGCAAAGTCATGAGTTCGGTAATTGATCGCGGCATCAGCACCTAGACTCACGCAGGCGGCGCATTTTTCATCGCTGCCGGCGGTGGCAAAAACGCGCGCACCAAACTCACGCGCCAACTGAATCGCTGTCACGCCAATGCCGCTGCTGCCGCCATGAATCAGTACCGACTCGCCGCGCGTAAGGCGACCCTGTTGGAATAGGTTCGCCCATACCGTGAAATAGGTCTCAGGCAAGGCGGCGGCGCGAATGGCATCAAAGCCGGTTGGCCAAGGTAAGCACTGGACCGCGGGTGCGACACTGTATTCGGCATAACCACCGCCATTCGTTAAAGCGGTGACTCGCGCACCTGGGCGTACTTGTAGAACGTCACTGCCGACGGCGACGACTTCACCAGCGACTTCCAGACCAATGACCGGGCTTGCATCTTTGGGTGGCGGGTATTTTCCTAGACGCTGCATCACATCAGGCCGATTCACTCCGGCAGCTTCTACGCGAATCAATACTTCATGGCTTTTCGGTTGCGGAACCGGTCCTTCACTCAGTACGAGAACGTCTGGCCCTCCTGCGGCGGTGGCCTGTATATAACGCATGGTCTTCGGTAGGGGAGGTGTCGGCGCGTTCAAGGGAGCTCCTAAATACACGGATCAGATGGTAACCCGAGTTGGTAAGCCGTTTTTAAAAAAACATCAGCGCGTGTCGGTGGTGCGTTTCGCATACTCGCAGGCGTGACTTAACGGGGAGAGTGACGATTGGATTGGTTCGACTGCAATTTTTTAGTGATCACCTGCCATTGTGTCAGTTTGTCCTTCAGTGACAAGGCTGCATGAGCGGGGCTGGTCGAGGGCAGTACCAACGTGGGCAGTTTGCGGCACTCCGCCGACAGAATGGGGAGCACGTGCTGTTTGTAGAGCGCAGCGGCGGTGGCGCCATTAAAAACCACTTGGCGAAGTTGGGTGTGGGTCGCATAAAAAGCGGCGAAGTCGTTGGGCTGGACACTGTGGGTGTCAATCGCCGCATCGAGACTGCCCTTTCTAGAGGCGGCGGCGCAAACATCCCAGATCGCTATGCCACGATCCATCAGTCGCTGCATTCGCTCCTCATAGCTTCGGGCAGGGCCTGCCTCAAACAGTGCGCCCATGATCACCCAAAAGGAGTTGCGGGGTTGCGCATAGTACTGTCGTTGCATCAGAGACGTCTGCCCGGGGAGGGAACCCAAGATCAGTACTTTGGCATCTTGCGCCGCAATGGGGGGGAAACCTTCTGATCGCATACGAGAAGTCGGCCTGTGATGTGTGAGAGGTGAGCGGACTCTGTGAGTTAAGCAGGTTGCTCGCTGATGCCGCAGTGTAAGCGTAAGCCCTGTCGATGTGGAGCCCTATGGCAGCGAGAAGCGCGTGCCTTGGTAGCTGAGAACCACTCCTTCAGCGGTGATCTTTTCGACTTGAGCCCCTGCTTTAAGGGCGCCGCCTTCGTGTAGGCGCTCTCCATTGATGATCACGAAGCGCTGACTGGGATCTGCGCTATACACATGCAATTCGAGATTGAGCGGCGGTAGGCCGGCGGTCGCCTGCGCTGGTAGCTGTGTCACCGAGGGGGGCGTTAATAGTGAGGGCGCACTGCTGAGGGTGCCGTGGCCACCGTCGACGGGTCTTCCGCGCGGTGCAGTGAATGCCGGTGTGGACGTCGGTGGCTCGACTCCCTCGACGGTCGTATCCCCCGGTTGGCTTTCTGTGGCGAGCGGCCGGATGACGCGCTGACTCACCTTGCCCATTGCAGCGGGGTGGGCGACGGTGGCGACTCCGCTCGGCGGCGCGCTCGTTGGATTCGATGGCCGGAACAGCACAAACAGTAAAACACCTACGTTCACTAATAACAGCGCTGTAAAACCGCCCAACCACCACGACCACGCGCTGCGCCGAGTGTCTAGCGTGGGCCGGTTCACCACATGAGGTAACACCTGGCGATCTCTGGCGTGGGCTGACTTTCTAAGAGCCTCTAAGATAAACGACATCAGTGCTCACTCCCGACCAGTACGGGGGTGCCAGGCTCCGCCACCTTGGCGTCGAGCAGCAGTAAGGTCTCCTGCCCGACTATGCCATCCACAGCGACGTGGTGTGCCCGCTGAAATGTTTCCACTTCGTGCTGAAGCGCCGTGTCATATACATCGGAGTCGCTGGCCGTATACGTCGGAGAGTCACTGGCCAGCGCTCGCCGCAGCCATCGAATCTCCGTACCGCGCAGACCCGGCTTAATCAGATGCCCGCTGGCTACCGGTGGATGCCATAACAATAAGAAGTCTCCAAACCAATACTGACTGAGTTCCGGCAAGCCGGTTTTCACTTGTTGATCGCCCACCGTCAGCGTGACGTCCTGATCGAGCCAAGAGCTCAGCACGACTTGATGTTCTACCCCATCTGGCATGGAGAGTGACAAAATCACCGGCCGATTGAGTCGTTGTAATTCGGCGAACGTTCCCTTTTTTGAGACGCACTCATAGCCTGCGGCTGCGGCATCGTCACACGGCGCTGATCCTTCGTGCATCGAGAGACCCCACAATCCGAACAGTGTTTTTAACGCGCCATCGGTTACCGAATCATTGGCATGCTGAGTAAGAAACGCGTGCAGCGAAGGCGCTCCTGCCGAAGCGATGAGTGCTTCACTCGAACGCACCTGAGTGGCAGTCTGTTGCGGCGCCACAGCAGGTATTGCCTTGGTGAGTCGGTGGGTTACGAGTACCGTGCTGACTGCTGCGAGCATGAGTGCCACGAGTCCTGCACCGATGAGAAAGACATGTCGTGGTCGTAGAGTCGATTCGCTGCCGCCGCGAATTTCAGCAGCCGCCTTGCGTACTAAGCCTGCCGTAACCTGATGCTTCTCGGCCACGTAAGCGCCCAACAAAGCTCGATCTGCGATGACATTCATTAAGCGCGGAACGCCAGCTGCTTGCCGATCAATGACCGCCAGTGCACGTTCAGAAAAAATGTCAGTGGTCGCCCCAGCAACACTCAAGCGGTGGCGAATATAGGCGGCTGATTCTGACCCAGCGAGGGGAGTTAAATGGTAGCGACCGGTGATGCGCTGCGCTAATTGGCGGAGATCATTACGCGCAAGCAGGTCGCGTAACTCAGGTTGGCCCACCAAAATAATTTGCAATAGTTTATGGGTGGCGGTCTCCAGATTAGTGAGTAAGCGGACCTGCTCTAATACGTCCACTGACAGCTGCTGTGCTTCATCGACGAGTACAACGACCCGTCGGCCACGCGCATGAGCGTCTAATAAAAATGCATTCAATGCGTCCACAATGTTCTTGACACTGCCCGCTTGCAAGGGCCGCAGTGAGATATCAAGCTCATCACAAATGGCACGTAAGAACTCCTCGGGCGTCACTCGCGGGTTCAAGATCAGCGCGACATCCGCATGAGCAGGCAGTTGCGCCAATAAGCTGCGTATTAGGGTGGTTTTCCCGGTACCCACTTCGCCCGTCAGTTGGATAAAGCCACCCGCATCATCAATGCCGTACAGCAGATGGGCGAGCGCCTCCGTGTGCCGCTCACTGAGATACAGATAGCGGGGGTCTGGCGTGATCGCAAAAGGCTTTTCAGCGAGCCCAAAAAAACTCGTATACATAGTCAATATCATAGCCGCTTCACGGCAGTCCCGTTTGCTATCGGCGGCGGGCGTCCTTAAACCCATCTTCCTTGTCTTCCTTACCGAGGCTGCTGGCTCGTTTTACGGAGTCGGCGCCGAATTTCTGGCGTATTCGGTCTAAGGTCGGGTCTAAGGTGGCGCTCTCCCGACGAGCCAGTGCGATCGATGGGCCTTTGGCGGTCGTATCGATCGGCTCCTTAAATAAATCCAACTGATCGGCGGGTGCTAGGCCGCTGAGGCCCACACCGAGTAGCCGGACCCACGCGTGCTGCTGCTCTGCCCACCAGCGATCAAACAGGTCCGTCGCCACCGCTAGGATCGTGCCAGTGGCGTCGCTCGCGGGTTTGAAACTGACGCTGCGCGTCACGGTATGGAAGTTCCGCGTCCGAATTTTTACCGAGATCGTGCCTGCTCGCAGGTTGCGCTGTCGCAATAATTGACCTATACGATCACTGAGCCGTGCGATTTCGGCATGCAACGCGTCCCGTGTGCCAAGATCTTGGGCGAAGGTTTCCTCAGCGCTGATTTGTTTTTCTAATACGTCTGCTAGGACGGCGCGATCATCAATGCCCGAGGCGCGCTCGCGCACCTGGTCCGTGTAGCGCCCAAAGATGCTCCGTAGTGTCTGCTCTGGCGCCATCCTCACATCGTAAAAACTGCGAAGGGCTAGCTCCTCCAGTCGTGCAGCGGTCTTTGGCCCAATACCAGGAAGGCGTCTAATGGGCAGCGGATCGAGTATGTGATTCACCTGGTCGGGCGTAATCACACACAGTCCATCCGGCTTGTTGAGATCAGATGCAATCTTAGCCAGTAGCTTATTGTGCGAGACACCGACTGAGGCGGTGAGTCCGGTGCGCGCGACAATTCTTGCCTTGATCTCGCGGCCTATATCTGCAGGTGCTCCAAATAGATCGATACTGTTGGTCACATCCAAAAATGCTTCATCGAGAGACAGTCCCTGCACGTCGGGCGTGAATTCGTGGAAGACCGAAAATACGGTGCCCGATACCTCCTTGTATCGAGCCATTCGGGGCTTGACCAAAATCGCCTGTGGACAGCGCTGCAAAGCGATGCGCGTTGGCATGGCCGAATGTACGCCGAAGCGACGCACTTCATAACTGGCTGCTGCCACGACACCGCGCACCGAGCCACCACCCACAATGACCGGTAACCCATTAAGCTCAGGTCGATCCCGTTGTTCCACCGATGCATAAAATGCATCCATATCCACATGCAAAATAGCCCGCTGAACGCTCACGCTTTGGGTGGCGCTCAATGAGCAGCCAGTGCTGTGGGGACAAGCGGTCGCTTAGGGCTCCCGTGCGCCGCGTTCATGCCTAAGTTCTCGATTAAAAAAGAATAGATATCTGCGGCTTGATCGATGGCTTGCGTGACTGTCGGTCCACCGCCATGACCAGATGACTTCTCGATCATCAGTAAAATAGGCGCGCTCGCACTTTGCGCGGCTTGCATAGCCGCGGCAAACTTAAAGGAGTGCATGGGCATGACACGGGTGTCGTGATCGCCGGTTACAATTAAGGTCGCCGGATAACGTTGCCCAAGCTTGACGTTGTGTACCGGCGAATAAGCCAATAGCGACTGAAACTCGGCGGGTTCCTGCGGCGATCCATAGTCGCCAGTCCAGCCAGCGCCTTGACCAAAGCGATCGAAACGCAGCATGTCCATCACGCCGACTTGAGCAATCGCGGCACTATAGAGGTCAGGCCGCTGTGTAATACAAGCGCCGACCAATAAACCGCCGTTCGATCTGCCTTCAATCGCCAGTTTGGCCGTGGTGGTGTAGTGCTGATTAATAAGCCACTCTCCCGCGGCAATGAAATCATCAAACACGATCTGCTTATGCTCCCGAATGGCCTGTCGGTGCCACGCATCGCCATATTCGCCACCACCACGGATGTTGGCCATGGCATAGATGCCACCCTTTTCTAGCCAAGCAATGTGGGCGGCATTAAATAAAGGCAATGTGGGAATGCCAAAGCCCCCGTATGCATACAGAAGGACCGGATTTTTGCCATTCTGTTTAAGGTCTTTTTTATAGGCCAGTAACATAGGAATGCGCGTGCCGTCCTTGCTCGCATAAAACACCTGATGCTCTTCAAGCTCGGCTCGATTGAAAGCAACGCGTGGCGATTTGAATACAGTGCTGCGGCCGGTCTTCATGTCGTAGTGATAGACGGTGGGTGGCGTAATGAGGTCCGTGAACGTGTAAAAACTCTCTGTATCCTGTGACTGGCCGTCGAATCCATGTACCGTTCCGACACCGGGTAAAGCGATGATTTGATGAAGCGTTCCATCGAGGTTATAAATGCTGACCTGACTGTGCGCGTCGTGCAGTGACTTTACTATCAGTCGATGGTCGACGATGGCAGCACTTTTTTCAGTGATGGCTATCGCGTCTTCTCCCTCAGGGATGACGTGTCGCTCGCGGTGGCCCGCAGTTGCAGTAGGGTCAATTGCCACTACTTGACCATTGGGGGCCTCGTTGGTGGTCACGAAGTACAGTTCGCCCTGATCACTTCCTACCCATACATAAGCGGCCCTAAAGCCATCGAAAATCACCTGAGTGGCTAGGGGCTGTGGTGATGACGTATCTATGGCGTAAATGTTCTCAACGCCTTTGTCACCGACCTCGCCTTCGCCTGCCGCAATAACCAGCCATCGGCCATCATCAGACAGATGCGGTTCGTATTGCCAATCGGAGTGCCCTGGCTGGTCGAATACCTTGGCATCCATGGCCGCATCAGTGCCTAGCCTGTGGTAATACACGGCGTTATCAATATCCTGTGCTTCAAGCTCCGTACCACTGACCGGCGCTTTGAATGCGCTGTAGTAAAGACCGAGATCGTCTTTGGAAAACACGGGCGCATAGTACTTTGTATAACGAATCACTTCGGGAAGTTCCCTGCCGGTGATGGTTTGCCTGATGTGCCATTCAGTCCAATCAGAGCCTGACACCGACACCCCGTAAGCAAGCCATTCGCCACTGTGGCTAGGCACATATCCGACCACCGCGAGGTGGCCATCGCTGGACAACGCGTTAGGATCGAACGAGACCGTGGGATGTCCCGATAGTCGGTCGGTGCGATACAGCACACTCTGATTTTGCAGACCTGAGTTGTGGGTATAAAAGTACTGACTGCCTGCGTGGAATGGGGTGCCAAAGCGATCAAAGCTGAACAGCCGAGCCAGGCGCTCACGCAGTGCGGGACGTCCCCGGAGTGACCCCAGATAGTGATCCGCTAGCCTGCTTTGTGCTTGGACGAAGGTCTGCGTCGCGGACGAGTCTAGATCCTCTAACCACCGATAGGGGTCAGCGACGGGGGTGCCAAAGTGACTCTCAACCACCCCGGTTTTCTCTGCCGGCGGGTACTCAAGCGGTGTGGCACGTGTGGGGGGCGACACGGACACGGTGAGCGCCAGTAGCAGCGCGGCTGCCACCAGGGTGCTTGGATCATACCGATAGGCTAAACGCATATATCTCCCGTGGCTGAGGTCATTGAGGAGCCCTCCCTTGCCTCTCAGACGCTACTCCCCCGAGACGCCACTGTCACTCACTGCCGTCAGCGGTTTCAAGGGCCACCAGCGACAGACGTTTTGACCCACGGCGACGTGCACGCTACATTGACGGTACTCTACCGCCCTCTGATGCCACTGCCGGCGGAGGCTCTGACGATCCATTTTGAAACATCAGCCCTGTGACGGTGTTTTAAGGCTACCAACTGGTCGGGTTTCTTTTAAGGAATGTGCATGTATCGTTCAATGTTTTTCCTTCGCTTTGCCGCTGTCAGCTCGCTGCTATCCACCCTACTGTTCGCCGGTCCTGCCATCTCCGCAGAGACGCCGACGCAGCTGCCACGCACCGTGCGACCCCTAAAATACGACGTGCAGTTAGAGCCGGATATGGCCAACCTGGCCTTCAACGGGCAAGTCAGCATCCTCCTCGACGTCTTGAAGCCCACGGCTAGTATCACGTTGAATGCCGTGGATCTGGTCTTTTCAAGTGTGAGCATCGTGGGTGAGTCTACCGGTGAGGCGCCACTGACTGCAGTGGTGACGATAGACGCCGCTCACGAGGCAGCGACCTTTCGCTTCAATAAAAAATTAGCGATTGGATCTTATCGGCTGGCACTGACCTACACGGGGACCGTAGGCACACAGACCAGCGGCTTATTTGCGCTTGACTACCCAACCACCGATGGTCAAAAGAGAGCTTTATATACACAGTTCGAGAACTCTGACGCGCGTCGTGTTATCCCGTGTTGGGACGAGCCCAATTACAAGGCAGTGTTCGCATTGCAGGCGATTGTGCCTGCAGAGGATTATGTTGTCAGCAATATGCCCGTCGCTGAACGCTCGACATTACCGAATGGCAAGTCGCTGGTTCGATTCGACAGCTCGCCAAAGATGTCAACTTACCTACTGTTTTTTGCAGAAGGTGATTTTGATCGAATCACGACCCATGAGGGCTCAACTGAGATTGGTGTAGTCACTCGCAGGGGCGCCGCTGCGCAAGGTCAGTTTGCGTTAGATTCAGCGAAACAAATTTTAGGCGAGTACAACGACTATTTTGCAGAGCCCTATCCGCTGCCTAAGCTGGATAATATTGCAGCACCCGGCGCCAGCCAATTTTTCGGTGCGATGGAAAATTGGGGCGCGATTTTTACCTTCGAGCGTATTCTATTGCTAGATCCCGTTATGGCCACGCAGTCCGATACGGAAGCCGTGTTCTCTGTGGCAGCGCACGAGATAGCGCATCAATGGTTTGGTGATCTAGTCACTATGCAATGGTGGGATGATATTTGGTTGAATGAGGGCTTTGCGTCTTGGATGGAGAGTCGCACAACTGCTAAGTTACACCCCGAGTGGAATACCGCGCTCTTAGCAGTGGCAGCGCGTGAATCCGCGATGAGTCGTGATGGCGTACGAACAACGCATCCAGTGGTTCAACATATTGAGACAGTGGAGCAAGCCAGCCAAGCATTTGATTCTATTACCTATCAAAAAGGGCAGGCAGTCCTTCATATGCTTGAAGGCTACGTGGGTGATGAAGCCTGGCAGAGTGGGGTAAGGCGCTACATGAAAGCGTATCGCTACCAAAACACCACATCCGATGATTTTTGGCTAGCGATGGAGCAGGCATCCGGCATTCCAATTACGCGCATTGCACACGAGTTTACTTTGCAGCCGGGTATTCCGATGATTCGCGTTGACGCCGCAAGCTGTGTCGGTGATCAAACCCAGTTGGTTATGACGCAGGGAGAATTCACTGCTGATCGGCCGAATAAGAAATCGTTATCTTGGTCGGTGCCTGTGATGGCAGCCACTCTGTCAGGTAGGGTAATGGCAAAGACCGTGGTCACCGGCGGACATGGCGTCTTGTCGGTACCTGGGTGCACACCGGTGGTGGTGAATGCAGGCCAAAGCGGGTACTACCGTACGCTGTATCCACCCGCGCAGTTGGCTGCATTGAGAGACGCATTCAGCGCCATCGCGCCTCTTGATCAACTCGGCTTATTAGCAGACCGGTGGGCTTTTGGCTTCAGTGGCCAGGAGCCAGTCACCGATTATCTCGATCTGGTGGTGGCGACGCCTGTAGCGGCTGCAGCGCCGGTCTGGGCGCTGATCGTTGGTGATTTGCTCGCGCTCGATGACTACTATCAAGGTGATGCGATTCGGCAGAAGACATTTAGACAGTTTGCAATCGAGCGCTTAGCGCCGGTGTTCGCTCAGGTGGGTTGGACTGCTCGGGCGGGCGAGGCAACCGCGGTGGCTAAATTACGTACCTCGCTGATTAGCGTGCTCAGCCAGTTGGATGATGCGTCGGTCATCGCTGAGGCGCGCCGGCGCTATCACGCACAGGCGAGTGAACCATCGGCCGTGCCAGGCGTTCTTCGGAAGGCGATCGTACGGGTGGTCGCAGAGCATGCCACGGCGTCAGATTGGGATGATTTACATGCCGCAGCGATCGCAGAAAAGACACCGATGCTGCAGGAATTTTTGTTTATAGCGCTCTCGTTGGCGACTGACGCTCGGTTGGCTCAACAGGCCCTCGACTTGGCGCTGAGCGCTGAGCCTAAGGCGACCACCAGTGCCTCGATGATACGCGCCGTGGCGATAAAGCATCCGAATATGGCTTTTGATTTTGTCGAGCGTCATCTGTCAGACGTATTAAGCAAAGTAGACACGAGTTCTCGTAGTCGTTACGTCTCGGGTCTAGTAAGCTATTCATCGGATCCGGTGCTTGCCGCCAAAATGACTGTTTACGCTCGAGACCATTTGGCGCCGGGTTCGAGGCGCGAGGCGACGGCCGCAGCAGAGGGGATCTTGTGGCGGCACAAGAATCAAGAAACCTATCTGCCACAGATTGACCATTGGCTACTTAAAGCACGCCAATAGCGGATAGCTCGCAATGGGGTGATGGTTATAGTGAAATGAGAGGACGAGCGACCCGTTGGGGTTATAGTTTAGGTGCCGTGGGCGATGAGGTTGCGTGCGGGCGTGGCGAGATGAACAGCTAGGTGGCCGTCGGTTCATTGTGTAAATGACAAATCAATCCATGAAGGTGATGCGATGAAAAAGACTCGTGTTTGTATGTTGGTCGCCGTCTGCATTGGTCTGGGCTTGATGTCAGCCTGTGGTCAGCCCTCAGTACCCGGTGAAGCGGGGACGATAATGAAGTCGGGGCACTCAAGGAGCGATCAGCCAGCCGAGCCGTCGACATCACCCAGCGACGCCGCAGTGGAGGCGGCCAAAGGCGCGGTCGAGCGAGATGCGTCAGAGGCTGCGAATGCGGCCAGAGCGAGCGGCACGCCTAGCAGTCTTCCCCGAAGACCTCCGGGTCACTAAACACTTAATCCGCACTACAGGCGCTTATCAAGCACCTCCGTCGTGACGGCGTTGATGGCACTGATGGCGCTCAGCCGGGTACTGCTGCGACGCCACACTGACCCGATCACTCGAGTCGGTACAGGGGGTGCGAACGGCCGTGTCACCGAGGTCTTCGAGGCCGCAAAAGGACCTTGGATTGCCATGGCGGGCATCAACGTGATGCCATAGCCGCCGCTGACCATTTGTCGCAATGTTTCTAGGCTCGTGGCTCTGAAATCACTGGCTTCCTGCAGGTGAATGCGCGCGCAGATTTCTAATGCTTGATCGCGAAGGCAGTGACCATCTTCGAGCAACAGCACGGTCTCACCCACCAGGTCTTCGCGGTGGATGGCCGTTTTTTTGGCGAGGCGATGGTTGTGGGGCATGGCGACATGGAAGGCATCTTGTCCTAGGCTCTGGGTATCAAGCCCCGTCGTATTCACACCTAACGCGAGAATCCCCAGATCAATATCGCCTGCGCGCAGCGCGTTCAGTAGCGCCTCAGTTTGGTACTCGTACAACATCAGTTGCATGTTGGGCAGTGCTTTTCGGAGGCGCGCCATGATGAGTGGCAGTAGATAAGGGCCCATGGTGGGGATGAGTGCGATTTTTAGAATTCCCGATAAGGGATCGCGAGCTGCTTTGGCGAGATCTTGTATGTCCGCACAGCCGCGAAGCACCTGTCGCGCGCGTTCGACGACGTGTTCTCCAACCGCCGTGAGTGTCACTTTGCGTGGTCGACGCTCAATCAAGGCGACGCCTAAAAATTCTTCCAGTTTTTTCAGTTGGGCCGATAAGGTCGGTTGACTCACGAACGTGCGTTCAGCCGCGCGGCCGAAGTGGCGGGTATCCGCTAGCGCGACGAGGTATTTGAGGTCACGAATGTTCATTTATACAGTCTATCAAAATCATTATTCTAATAGTAACTATCGATGTTTCTCGCCTCGCCCCGCTCTATTGGGCGACGAGGGGTCGGCCCGCTTATACTGTGTGCCATGCGAAGTCGGGCCACTAAGCGCGGAGCGGGGGTCGTGGTAGTCCGCGACTTGAGTGGACACCGTGAATTCCTGTTGTTGCGTGCTTACCGCAACTGGGATCTTCCCAAAGGCGGCATGGAAGCCGAAGAAACCCCCTTACAAGCTGCGATGCGTGAAGTGCGTGAAGAGACAGGACTGCATGACCTCGAATTTCTGTGGGGCGAGGACACGATTGATACGGAGCCCTATGCGGGTGGCAAAGTGGTGCGTTTCTTCGTGGCGCGCTCGGCGGGGGCTCCCGTGTCTTTGCCGATCAATCCGAGTTTGGGTCGAGCGGAGCACCATGAATACCGCTGGGTCTCACACGACCAAGCGCTTGCCCTTACTGTGCCGCGTTTGCGGAGAGTTTTGCATTGGGCGCTGGAGCGCATTGAAAGCAATCCGTCTTAAGGCGTCTTTTTTCTACCGCGTGTCATCGCCGGCTTAGCTCACATGAATGACCCCGAAGAGAGAGTGCAGCGCCGACTGGGACTGGCGGCTGTTTTATTTGCCGTGACTGTCTACGCTGGATGGGTGCCTGTGACCCGCCTCGGCGTTTTAAGTCGCCTCACACCTGGCGATGTGGCGGCGTTGCGGTACGGCATGGCGGGGCTACTGCTGTTACCCGTGCTGCTGCTGCGCTGGCGCGACGTTCCTTGGCACCGTCCTTGGTTACTGCTCGCCATGACGGTCGGGGCGGGCGTGCCTTACTTTTTGCTATTCGCCTACGGCATGCGTCTGGCCACCTCTGGCCAAGGTGCCGTGTTGGGTCCTGGTGCGGTGAGTCCTATCGCCGTGCTCTTGGTGTGGGCATTTCTTAAAGAACATCCCAGTAAAGTCCAACTGCTTGGCCTCGCTCTCACGATCGCTGGTGTATTGGCGATTCTGTCACGCGATGTCTTCAGTGGAGGTGCCCATCTCGCGGGCTTTGCACTGATTTTACTAGCGTCTTCGTGTTGGGCCACCTTCACCGTCGTCAGCCGAGTGATGCGTATGCAGCCTATGGTGACCGCCGCTTTCGTGTCAGTGGTGAATGCCCTCGTGTACATACCGATCTATATACTGCGGGGTGGACTCGGCCAGTTGGCGGTCGCCGCTCCACCCAAATTCCTTATACTGCAGGCGGTCTATCAGGGAGCCTTGACCGGCGTCATTGCACTGATTGCTTTCAATTACGCGGTCGAACGACTCGGCGCTGCCGGTACGGCGCGCTTTATGCCGCTGGTGCCCGTGTTCGCTACTTTTTTTGGTTGGCTGATCCTAGACGACCACTTAGACCTCGGCACCATGATCGGCCTAGGCACGGTCCTAGCCGGCGTCGTGATTGCCAATCGCTCGCACCGTACACCGCTTTAGCCACAGCGCGCGACAGCAGGCTTTGACTAAAACGAATGACTGCGCTGTCGCGACTACTGCTGTGCTTTGTGTGCCCAAGCGCGCTCTCGGCGCAACCGCATGATGAGATAACCAAGAATCATTAAATTCAAAACCAATACCATGATCTTGGCGAAACTGATTCCAATCGACAACTCATAGAGTTCTACCGGAATTAACGTACTGGTCGCAATCAGCGTCAAAACCTCCGCCCAATGGAGGCCCTGCCATAAGCCGATACCTTCAACCAAAAACAATCCCGCATAAGCAAAAGTAGCCATCGCGAAGGTGCGAAGCCGAATCGGACTTAAACCACTCAGGAAGTCGAGTACGTTGTGTAACAGTCGCTGTTCAAACTGGTACGGCAGCTCATCTAGCAAGCCATACAGATAATTCGATACCGATGGATTGAAGAATGACAGCAGCCCAAAACCCGCTGCGATGACGAAGAGGGCTTTTGCAAATTTAAATACCGCGATCAGTCTTAGGACTAAAAGTGAACGCAGTGCCCGGGGTGTCGAGTTCAATTACTGTCTCTCTTGTCCTTAGCTAAGGACTTGCCGAGCGTTGAATATGTCAATTTAAACAATACGATTCCGTGTGCCGCCACGCAGAAAATCAGTTACGTTCTTTGCCAGTTCATCGACCGCACGCTGACGAGCCTCGCGCGCCGCCCAGCCCATGTGCGGCGACAAGATGAGATTAGGAATATCCACATTCAGCAGTGGGCTGTCTGACGTCGGCGGCTCCTCTGCGAGTACATCGATGAAGGCGCCTCCTAGGGTTCGCCCACGGAGCGCCTCTGCCAAGGCCTGCGCGTCGACTAGCCCCCCCCGCGCCGTGTTAATGAGGATAGCATCCGACGGAAGTAAGTTGAGTGACGTGCGATTAATTAAATACTTGGTCTCAGGTGTGATGGGGCAGTGTAATGACAGCACGTCGACCTGCGGCAATAACTCAGTGAGCGCTATCCGACCTGCCGCCGCGTGACCCGGCCTGCCTGCGACTAAGACATGCATCCCGAAGGCGTCAGCCGCGCGAGCAACGGCCTGGCCTAGCATGCCGAAACCGACGATGCCGAGGGTGCGCCCCGCCAGCTCGCGGATGGGTGCTAGAGCGACGTGCTGATGAATACGCTCCCATCGTCCTGCTTTCACCGCACTGTCATATTCACGAATATGATGGGTCAATGCCAGTAGACCTGCAAAGACGTGCTGCACAATCGATGCAGTACAGTAGTCGCGTATGTTGCATACAGCGACGCCAAGCTCACGTGCAGCCTCCAGATCTACGCTGTTGGTCCCGGTTGCCGTGAGGGCGATCAGCCTTAACTTAGGATGGCGTAGTAGGCGTTCGCGACCGTATTGAATAGAATTCGAGAGCGCCACAACGCAGTCGGTAAGGCGCGCATCGGCTTCTTCGTCTCGTGTGTTCTGATAAATCTGCAGCGCAGGGAGTGCGGCTGTCAGCGCCGCGTCATTCAGATCACCGTCAAAGCTAACCGAACCGTAGTCAAGAAATACTGCCTTTACCATGGTACGAAGTCCGGCCTGTCACAGGGAGAGGGAACAGAGGCCTATGCCGAGCATAGAATATCACTGCCATTCCTCGATCGTTATTCTTAAGCACCTACGACCGGATGGCTAGCCGACCAGCCATATCGTGGTTTGACAGGTGCCCTAGGCGCGTACGGTGCGTGATACCGGCTGCACGCGACGCCCTATCAGAAGTAAAAGGCCAGCAAAGATACCTAAGTTTTTAATGAAGTTCTGTAACTCATGTGGCTGACTTCCGCCCTCGTAGTGCCTCCAGAAGTCATGCATATAGATACAGATCAGCAGCGTAAGCCCTGCTAGGAGGAAAGAGACGATCCTCGTTTGATAACCAACGATCAGCGCAAGGCCTCCACCCACTTCAAGCACAATGGTGATCAGTAACAAGGGTAACGGCCACGGTACGCCATGCTGCTGCATATAAGCGAGTGTGCCGGTAAAGCCAACCACTTTCATGATGCCCGGCAGACAAAAATACAGGCCGAGCAAAACGCGGCCGGTGGTATCCAGTGGCTGGCTTAAGCGATCCAGCAGTGGGTTGAGTAAGTTATTCATGACGACTTCCTGTGTAAATGAGTCTTAATCGCCTTCATGGGTCCTACGATCGCATCAGACTCTGCGGTCTGTTGAGTCGGCGACTCCGTAGCTTTTAACGAAAGCATGCCGCTTTAGGTCTTAATCGCGAAAATTATTAAACTGCAGTGGCACATCGACCTTCTGCTGCCTTAGCAGCGCCATTGCTTCCTGCAAATCGTCCCGACTTTTGCCGGTCACCCGCAGCTTGTCCCCTTGGATTGCGGCTTGTACTTTTAGCTTGGAATCCTTAATGGCTTTTTGCAGTTTTTTGGCGCTCTCGCTGTTGATACCTTCGCGTAGCGTTACTTTCTGTTTCGCACGCGCCAGATTTACCTCTGGTTCCCCTTCCTCGAGACACACCAAATCAATGCCTCGCTTCGCTAGCTTTAGTCGCAGTATGTCGAGCATCTGCTTGACCTGAAACTCCGCGGGTGCTTCCAGCGTAATCTCCCCACCCTGGCGCACAAACTTGGCATCTGTGCCCTTAAAATCAAAGCGCAGCTCCACCTCGCGATTGGCCTGATCAGTCGCGTTTTCCACTTCGTGGTGATTCAGTTCCGAAACAGCATCAAAAGACGGCATACGGTCTGTCCTATCTTTGCGTAGTGGGGGCGAAGAGCCGCAGGCAGCAGCCTAGGGCGATTCCGCCAAGAGGTCGGCGATCAGTTTAGTGAACTCAGCCTTGAAGACATCATAGTGAGCGCCGGTCGCGGGGCCGGTAAAGCCGGATTGAAAATCCCGGACTTTGCCGTGCCGATCGATGACCAGCGTGGTTGGGAAAGCAAATATTTTCTTCAAGTCAGGCAATTTACTCACCGCGTTTTCACGATCTGAGATACCGGCGACTAATATCGGCCATGGGATGTCGATCTTCTGCGCAAAGCGGCGGTTGGCGGCAACCGCCTCTGGCATATTGCCGAAGTGCTCGAATTCCAGAAATACCACTTCAAGTCCACGATCACGCAAGTCGCGGTAAATCGGTAGCAAGAAGGCCGCCTCATCATGGCAGTTAGGACACCAGCTACCGCCTAGGGAGACGATGGTGACCTTGCCCTGGAAGCGAGTGTCGGTTGACGAGACCATCTTGCCATCGAGGTCTGGAAATGAAAAAGATAACCGTTCCGGCCATTGCCCCGTCGCCGGGTCGGTCAGTGTCGCGTGCTCGTCGCGATGGGCGACTAAGTCCGAGACATGCCAAGCGCCGGACCACCATTTGCCCACGAGCGTGCCATCTGCCTGCAGTGTGGCGTGATATAAATACGCCGATCCACCATCAAAGCGCGAGAGCAGAAGGTTTTGACCTCTCACCTCACCCTCTATAAAGCGGTGGTCACCCGTGGGATCTAAGATGGTGGCGGTGACATGCGCGCCGTCTTGAGTGAATTCGCCAATGGCAGGACTGCTACCGCCCTCGTCGGAAAAGCGGATGGACCATCGCCCACCGACTTTCATTGGGTGATCGTCCGCATTTTGGAAGAATCGCCACGACTGGTGACGCGTAATGGATAGAGGCAAACGAATCGTCTTGCCGCCGGGGCGCACCATCACGGCATCACCCCGATACCCCTCTTCTGATGCCTGCACCTCAAGCTGATTTGCGTAGCCTGGAATCCGTAGCACCACGTGATTTCCTGCGCGTGCGATTTCAGTGATGCGCACATTCTCAGAACCGTTCTGGATGATCGCTCTGGGGGCCCCCTTTTCAATAGTGACCCTCAACTGGAAAGGAAGATCCCCACCAGGCACTGCCAACACAGCCCGATAATTGCCCGGCACCAGCAGATCAGAGGAGCGCGTGCAGCCACCGAGTACCACAATGAGGAGTGCGGCCAGAATGCATTGTAAATAGCTTAATCGCATATAGAACAATTCGACGCCATGGCAATGATGGGACTAGAGGTTTGGTAATGTGATGTCGTCAAAAAGTGCGGCTAGCTCGGTACCAGAGCCGGCACGTACGGCTTGATCAACCAGCCGACGGGTCAGGTGCGGCGCGAATGTTTTTAGAAAATCATACATATAGCCGCGAAGTAAACGACCGCGCCTGAACCCGATCCAACTGACGTGCGGTGAGAATAAGTGCTCCGCACGGATCACCACTAAATCTCGATCCGCCTCCGCATCGATCGCCATGCTGGCCACGATGCCTACACCCATCCCTAAGCGGACGTAGGTCTTAATCACATCAGCGTCGCTGGCCGTTAAAGCCACATTGAGTTTTAGACCGGCGCTCTCAAATAGGGCAGGGAGAGAAGACCTGCCTGTGAAGCTAAAGGTATACGTCACGATGGGGTACTTAGACAGTGCTGCTAACGTCAGCTTCTTTTCCTTGGTGAGTGGATGCCCTTTAGGCACCACAATGGCTCGGTGCCAGCGATAGCAGGGCAGCAATACGAGACCAGGGAATATTTCGTCGCCACCCGTGGCAATCGCGAAGTCGATACGATCGAGGCGGGCCAACTCCGCAATCTGGTCCGTGGTGCCTTGGTGGAGGTGTAAGTCCACATCGGGATAGCGTTGCCGAAAGGCTGTTACGGCGGGCGGGAGCACATAGCGCGCTTGCGTGTGCGTCGTGCCAATGGCCAGCGAGCCACTCTGGTCGTCCTTCAGGTCAGCGGATAAGCGACGGATATTCTGGGCTTCTTCCAGGATCCGCATAGCACGATCCACGACCTCCTGACCGGCTGCTGTCACGCTGATGAGGTTACGCCCGTCGCGCTCGAACAAGGGGAACCCCAACTCATCTTCAAGGAGCTTTAATTGCTTGCTTACACCTGGCTGGGACGTATGTAACTTACGGGCTGCCGTCGTGATGTTGAGTCCGTTTTGGACGACGGCGGTGAGATAGCGGAGTTGATGGAGCTTCATATCAATGTGCCTCGTGAGGCGGGATTATATCGTGGTATCGGATCACTACCGATAGCCCTTGGCCTGGAGGCCAAATAGACGAGCATATTGCCCGCTTAGGGCGATTAATTCCTCATGGGAGCCCCGCTCAACCACGCCACCACCTTGCAACACTAAGATTTGGTCAGCCATCCGCACCGTAGAGAATCGATGGGAAATCAGAATAGTGATTCGGTCGCGCGTGAGTTGGCGGAAGTGCTCGAAAATCTCCGCCTCGGCCCCGGCATCCATGGCCGCCGTGGGTTCATCGAGTACGAGGACATCGGCAGCCGACCGCATAAAAGCTCGCGCGAGGGCAATCTTCTGCCACTGGCCGCCTGACAGCTCTCGGCCATCCTTGAACCACTTGCCGAGTTGTGTGTCGTACTGGGATGGCAAGTCATGGATAAAAGGCGCTGCGAGCCCTTTGGTGGCCGCGGCCTCCCACTGCTCTCGTGCTTCAAAGTGCGTTACATCTCCAGCACCAATATTTTCACCGACCTTCAGTTGATAGTGTGCGAAATCCTGGAAGATCACGCCGATGCGCGCCCGCAGCGCCGCGCTGTCCCAGTCTTCTAAATCAGACCCTTCGAAAATAATCTTCCCGGACGTCGGGTGATAAAGGCGGGTGAGCAATTTAATCAGGGTCGTCTTGCCTGAGCCGTTCTCACCGACCAGCGCCAGACTTTCGCCCGGACGGATATGCAAGCTGATTTGGTCGAGTGCGGGACTATTGGCACCTGGGTAGGTAAACGTCACATTTTCAAATCGGATGCCATCGTCAACGTTTTTACCTATTCTTAAAGTGCCGGTGCGCGGTGCAATCGGCTGCTCTAAGTATTCATAAAGATTCGAGAGATACAGGTTGTCCTCATATAATCCGCTGACCGCAGATAATCCTGATGAAAATGCGGTCTGTCCTTGCCTGAATAACGCAAGATACATAGTCATGGCACCTAAGCTGATGACGCCGCGAATCGCACTGGAGGCAATCCAAGCATACGCACCATATAAGCCGGCGGTCGCAAGCAAGCCAAGCAGAAATCCCCAGCCATCACGTCGGATGGTTAAGGCCCGATCTGCTTTAAATAATTTGTTATAAATCTGCTGGTATCGCTTGAGCAGGAGCGGGCCTAGAGCGAAGAGCTGCACCTCTTTTGCATAATCTTCCCGCGCGATAACACTCTCTAAGTAAGCCTGCATCCGCGTTTCAGGAGAGCGCCAGCTGAAAAGTCGGAAAGCTTCACCAGAGAATTTTGTTTCTGCAAAAAATCCGGGAAGACCAGCGAGTAACAAAATCACCACCGCTAGCGGTGAGAATTGGGTGAGAATGACCCCATAGCTCACTACGGATATGGCGTTTTGTACTAAGCTAAAAGTTCGCATCACCATCGACAGCGGTCGGGTAGATGCTTCACGTCGCGCTTTAGCTAATTTGTCGTAAAACTCAGAGTCTTCAAAGTGCTCCAACTCTAATTCGAGCGCTTTGTCGAGAATCATTACATTAACGCGTTGGCCAAGCTCTGCACGTAGCAGCGACTGGCACGTGCTTAAGCCGCGCTGCGCTGCGGACAGCGCTGCAACGATCAGTGCTTCAAGCGCCACATACTCCATCACGGGTCGATAAGCATTGCGACCGATAGATGGATAAGTCTGTATCGCATTGACCACTGAATCCACGATATGCGCCCCGACCCAGGCAATGCCAGCCGGGAGTCCGCCGACGAGCAGCGCTAAGAGAGCCAGCACCAAGGTAAGCGGCGCATTGGTAGACCAGGTGAGGTCGAGCGCATCTCTCATGTATCGAAACACGCCCGCAGAAGATCGGCTGCGTGCAGTAGACGCTTCGCTTCGATTAAATAGGGGTTGGGTGGACTTCAATGAATAGGGCTTTTTATTAGGGTTAATAGTAATTTGGGTCGGTTGGGCTCAAGCCTTTAAAGCGTCGATGGATCCACCAGTATTGATCGGGCATCCGTCGCACTTGTGCCTCGACACGTGCGTGATATTGCTGTGTGTCTGCGATCGGATCAGCGCTTGGCCAGTCAGGGAAAGCCGCCTCGATCACCCCCCGCCAGCCGCGGGTCCCCGCTAGTCGCTCGGTGTAGTAATACAACACGACGGCACCGGTCATCGCAGCCAGTCGCGGGGTAAACACGTTGGTGGCGCAAGGGATGCCAAAGAAAGGAACCATCTCAGCTCCCTTTTTCCGGTAGCTTTGATCGGTGGCGTACCAAACAATCTCATTGCGGCGCAGAGCGGCAATCATTCCGCGAATGTCATCGTGCTTAATAGGCTGCTTTGCATTACGGCGAAACGAGCTTCCGGAAATATGCGCTAACAGCGCATTTTTTAGTGGTCGATACAGAGGGTCAATCGGTATTCGGTTGTTTAGAATACGCGCGCCGATCGACAGAGTCGTGAAGTGTGCGGTGAGTAAGATGACGCCTCGGTCACGTGCCAATGCGGCGTGCAAATGCTCCAAGCCAACGATTTCTGATAGCCCGTTAATACGGGCATTGCTAGACCACCACGTGATGGCGGATTCAAACAGTGATATGCCGAGGTTTTCGAAATGCGCTTTGGCCGTCGCCTCTTGGGCCGCTGCTGAGAGCTCGGGCAGACAGAGCGCGATATTGGTGCGAGCGATGTGGCGGTAGCGCAGAGGTAAGCGGTACACCGCCCGTCCTAAGGCCCTACCAACGACCAAAATCGCGGCAAAGGGGAGGCATTCGACCAGCCGAAGAAGGCCGAGTGCGAGCCAAGTAGGCCAATGGCGAGGTGCCAGCAGGCGGGCGGGGATCGAGTCCATCATATCGAGCATGAAAAGGGCGAAAAGATACCGTAGCATGCCTCAACTCGGCCACATGGCGCTTGACCGCTTTTCCACCGGCGGGCCATACTGAGCCCCTATGGCCAAGTACCCCAACCTCCCTATAACCCCCGCATCGACCGGGTGGTGGCGTGACGCCACGGAGTGGGTGCGTGGCTTGAAGGCTCAATAGACCGAGCTTCCAGTTAACGCAAAACCCATCTCCGACCGCTGCCGGGGGTGGGTTTTTTATTGCCCGCTCCTGAGGATACCCCTAAGAGGAGCTTATGCAGTCACCGTTTGACATCACAGCAGATTTGGACACGCCAGTTTCAGCTTTCTTGAAACTGCGGCCATTCAAACCGCGCTTTCTATTGGAGAGCGTGGAGGGTGGCGAGCGAGTGGCCCGTTATTCTTTTATCGGCTTCGGTGATGCACTAGAAGTGCGTCTCGATGCAGATGGATTCACCGTTCATCCGACCGATGGTCCGATTGAGCGCCACCCGCGCCCGCGTGATCAGGCGCAATTACTGCAATGGCTGCGCGACGCCTTGGCGCGCGCACCCCGCCCAAGCCCCGCCGTGCCTAATCTCCCATTGCCAGGTGGCTTGGTGGGCGCCTCAGCCTATGATCTGGTGCGTTACTTCGAGCGAATTCCTACGCGCTTGTCGCCGGTGCCGGGTATGCCAGAGGCCGTCTACTTGGCACCCCGGTCCTTCTTGGTATTCGACCATGTGACCCGCGGGATTGCCCTGCTGCATGCAGGCAGCGAGGCAGAGCGGCAGGCGTTACGCCGGGAAGTGATTCAAGCGCTGCGCGGGGGCGTGCCGGTGGCACAAACCCGGACTCGTCTCGAGAAACCAACGGCGAGCCTCAGCCGTGACGCCTACATAAAAAATGTCCGGCGCGTGCAGGAATACATTGCCAGCGGCGATGTTTACCAGCTGGTGCTCTCCTCTCAGTTCAGTGGTGCGTGCGAGCTGGATCCCTTTGAAGCATATCGAGCGCTGCGCTTAATTAATCCCTCGCCCTACATGATTTATTGCGAGCTCGGTGATCGAACTCTGGTCGGATCTTCACCCGAAGCATTGGTGCGCCTATCGCACGGCGTAGCGCAATTGCGTCCTATTGCGGGTACCCGTCCTCGCGGAGACACACCTGAATCAGACATGGCACATGAGATCGAGCTGCTGGCCGATCTCAAAGAAAATGCGGAGCACGTCATGTTGGTAGATTTGGCTCGCAATGATCTTGGTCGTGTCGCCGCGGCTGGGAGTGTGCACGTAGCACCCTATCGCGTGATTGAACGGTATAGCCACGTGATGCACATGGTCAGCGGTGTGCAAGGAAAGCTTGCCGCCGGCAAAGATGGGTTTGATTTATTTGCTGCCGCCTTCCCCGCAGGCACGTTGGTCGGCGCACCTAAAGTGCGAGCCATGGATATCATCGAAGAGCTTGAGCCCGTACGCCGCGGATTTTATGGCGGCACTTACGGCTACTTTGGACATGGCGGGGACATGGATCACGCCATTACGATTCGAACCCTGATGTTCCATCAGGGCCAATATCAATATCAAGCGGGCGCCGGCGTTGTCGCCGATAGTGTCCCGGAGCGCGAGCACGATGAGGTGCTTGCGAAAAGCGCCGTTTTGCGCCGCGCGCTCGAATTAGCTGCTGAGGGTCTTTGATATGAGCGCCACGACACCGCGCCTCTTGCTGATTGATAACTATGATTCGTTCACCTACAACCTGATGCAAGCATTTCTAGTGCTCGGCGCCGATGTGTTGGTTTACCGAAATGATGAAATTGATATCGCCAAAGCCCAATCGTTGGTTCCCACTCATTTATGTATTTCGCCAGGACCTGGCACGCCACACGAGGCGGGTGTCTCGATGAGCATGATCAGTCACTTCGCCGGTAAGTTGCCTATTTTCGGTGTGTGTCTAGGGCATCAAGCCATTACCGAAGTATTTGGTGGCCGAGTGATCCGTAATTGGCGCTTGATGCATGGAAAGACCTCGTTAATTACGCATGATGGTCAAGGCGTATTTGCTGGCGTTGAGAGTCCGGTAGAGGTCGGCCGTTACCACTCGTTAGTTGCCGAGCCTGAATCCATGCCCGATTGTTTGACTGTGACCGCGCAAACAGCAGAAGGAGAAATCATGGGCCTTCGACATCAGAGCTTCATGATTGAAGGCGTACAGTTTCATCCAGAGAGCGTACTCACGCCGGTGGGCCCTGCGCTGATGAAGAATTTTCTAGCCACTGCAGGCGGGATGCGAGCGTGAGCGGTGGCACTCTAAGGTCGGTTCTCGAGCGTCTAGTTGATGGCCACTCACTGTCAGAGGACGAGTCCATGGCGCTTTTAACAGCGTTAACGGATGAGACCATGCCGGCTGCCATGGCGGGTGCTTTGTTGACCGCGTTACGTATGAAGGGCGTGACCGCTGATGAGGTGCGTGGTTTTGCTCGTGGTATGCGTGCGATGGCGCGGCGGCCGACGCTGCCTGATGTCGGCGACACGCTCGATGTCGTAGGCACCGGTGGCGACGGGTCCAACACCTTTAATCTATCGACCGGGGCTGCGCTACTGGCGGTCGCTGCAGGGGCGCGTGTGGTCAAGCACGGCAATCGCTCGATCTCTAGCCGCTCCGGCAGTGCGGACCTTTTAGAACACTTAGGGCTGCCGATGCCTTTAGATGAACTAGCAGCGGGACGCTGCCTTGCGGCCAGCGGGTTTACTTTCCTGTTCGCCCCGCACTTTCACCCAGCCATGAAATCGATCGCACCGGTGCGTGCGGCACTGGGTATTCGCACGGTATTTAATTTGCTCGGCCCACTGACTAATCCCGCGGAGCCTCCGTATCACGTGATTGGGGCTTACAGCCCGGATGCGGCTCAACTCATGGCGGATGCCTTGTCTGGGCTACCGATTCGACGTGCCTTTGTGGTGCATGGTGAGCCTGGCTGGGATGAGCCGACACCGGCGGGGCCTTTTTTATTGTATGACGTGCGACCCGGCCGAGTCGAACGGAGCACGCGCCAAGCATCAGATTACGGATTGGCTAACTGTATGCCAGATGACTTGAAGGGAGGCGATTCAGCTCATAACGCAGCGGCGCTAAAGGCGGTGCTGACGGGCGTTGATCGCGGGCCTCATCGGGATGCATTGCTGATGGGCGCGTCGCTCGCGCTCGAAGTCACGGGACTGAGTCCTGATCCGCGTGCGGGCGTCGCGCGCGCTGCACAGGCTATCGACAGTGGTGCGGCTCGACAGTTGCTCGACTCGTTGGCTCGGTTTACGACCGCCTAGTCATGAGTGAGTCGCCAGACTTTTTGACCGTGATGGCTGCCTCGAGCCGAGCGCGGGTACGAGCCGCGCGTGTACTGGAGTCAGAAGAGCACTTAGTACAGAGAGCGCGCCTTGCCCCCCGTGCGCCGGTGCTTAAACTCAGCGGTGCTTTTGATGTCATCGCGGAACTTAAGTTGCGCTCGCCCGCCTATGGCGCACTCGGTGCCTCGGCGGATGATGTAGAGGCGCGCGTCGTTGCTTATGCCCGCGGGGGTGCGGCGATGGTGTCGGTATTGACTGAGCCGACTCGATTTGATGGAGAACTTTCTCACCTGCGCCGAGCCAGTCAAGCATTAGCTGCCTCGGGTGTGCCGACGATGCGAAAAGATTTCATCGTAGACCCTTATCAGTTGTTCGAGGCCGCTGTCGCTGGAGCGAGTGGCGTCTTATTAATCACTCGGATGTTAAGCGAGGCACAACTGAGCGAGTTATTGTCGGTGGCTGCTTCGTTGTCGCTGTTTGTGCTTTTGGAGGCCTTTGATCAACGGGATATTGACGTGGCGAGTACGTTGGCCAGTCGGTGGACAGGCCTCGCTCATCACTGCCTGCTGGGGATTAATAGTCGTGATCTCGCGAGCTTACAGGTGGTCCCTGAGCGCTTAAGCCAACTGATCCCATATCTGCCAACAGAGCATCCGAGGGTCGCCGAGAGTGGTCTACAGACCGCTCAGGATGCGTCTGTTCTGGCCAAGGCCGGCTACGATGTCGCCTTGGTCGGGTCGGCCCTGATGAGTGCGCCCGACCCCGGCGTGTTACTGGCCGATATGATTAGGGCTGGTCGACTCGCGCAGGGGGCGCGGCCTCGATGAGTCGCTTATGGGTCAAGGTGTGTGGTCTGACTTCCGAGGCGGCACTGCAGTCTGCCTTAGATGCCGGTGCGGATGCCGTGGGTTTTGTATTTCATGAGTCATCCGTTCGGTATGTGACGCCAGCGGCGGCGGCGCGCCTGGCGCGCTTGGTGCCTGATGGCGTATTGACGGTCGCGGTGACTCGCCATCCGAGTCAAGCGTTGATTGATTCGATATTTTCTGAGTTTGCACCGGACGTCTTTCAGACGGATGTGGTGGACTTCGCCACCCGCTCTTTCCCGTCAAACGTACAGCGCTTGGCCGTGTTGCGGACTGGAGAGCAGATGATGGCGTCTTTGCCCGCATGGTGTTTGGTTGAAAGTGCGGACAGTGGGCAAGGAAAAAAAGCAGATTGGGGGCAGGCGGCAACGCTTGCTCAGCAGACTCGCTTGGTTTTAGCGGGCGGTCTTCGGCCCGACAATGTGGCCGAGGCCATTCGCTTGACGCACCCTTGGGGTGTGGATGTGTCGAGTGGTGTAGAAAGCAAGCCCGGTGTGAAAGACAGGCAGTTAATTTATCAATTCGTGACTGCAGCCCGAACGGCTGCAGTCTCTTTATGAGCAGTGTTGGAGTGAATGATATGGCGACATTATTTGAGTTAGGCGAGGCGGAAAATTTGATGGCTCGTGAAGTGGCGGGGAATTTTCCAGATGCTCGTGGCCGATTTGGGCCATACGGCGGCCGCTACGTTCCTGAGACGTTGGTACCCGCACACGAACGGCTAGAGGCGGGCGTCAAACGTTGGCTCCGTGATCCGGCGTTCGTCGCCGAACTAGAGGATCAACTGGCGACGTGGGCCGGCCGACCCACGGCGCTCACCTATGCGCCCTCACTTTCCAGTCGTTGGGGTGCTGAGATATATCTCAAACGTGAAGACTTGGCTCATACCGGCGCTCACAAAATAAATAACGCGATTGGTCAAGCCTTATTGGCCAAACGCTTAGGCGCGAAACGCATTGTGGCGGAAACCGGTGCCGGGCAGCATGGCGTCGCCACCGCGGCTGCCTGTGCGCGCTTGGGTTTGCCTTGCACGGTGTATATGGGTGCGATCGACTGTGAGCGGCAAGCACCCAATGTGGGACGCATGAAATTACTGGGCGCCACCGTGGTGCCGGTCACTAATGGCGATCAGACGCTGCGATCGGCCATCGATGAGGCCATGCGCGATTGGGTGTCTGACCCCAATGGCACGTATTACTTGCTCGGCTCTGCGGTGGGCCCGCATCCTTATCCTTACCTCGTGCGTGAGCTGCAGTCTGTGATTGGGCGAGAGTCAAAGGCGCAGATGATGCGTCAGACCGGCGGCCTACCGGATGCGGTGTTTGCCTGTGTGGGTGGGGGTTCAAACTCCATCGGCATGTTTTATCCTTTTGTGGCCGATCGAGGGGTTGAGTTAATTGGTCTTGAGGCCGGTGGTCGAGGGCCTGCGCTTGGCGATAACTCAGCCACCCTCACGTTAGGTCGGCCCGGCGTCTTACAGGGCAGTTACTCGATGTTGCTGCAAGATGCGGATGGCCAGATTCAAGAAACGCACTCTGTGTCCGCAGGACTTGATTATCCAGGTGTGGGTCCTGAGCACTCCTTATTGATGTCGATTGGTCGAGTCCGTTATGAGTCTGCAACCGATGATGAAGCGCTGGCGGCGCTTTCTGAGTGCAGTCAGCAGGAGGGCATCTTGTCCGCAATTGAAACAGCGCATGCGTTTGTGGGTGCGCGCCGATACGCAGCCGCTCATCGCGGTTCGAAAATACTGGTTTGCCTGTCCGGTCGTGGCGACAAGGACATGCCGACGCTACAAAAAACACTGCTGAAAGGACAACTGTGATGACGAGTTCAGTAGCAACCCACCCTCGCTCCCATCAGGCGATCGGCGCAGCGATTCAAGCGGCTAAGGCCCGTGGTGAACCGGCGATCGTGGCCTTCATGACCGCGGGCTTCCCTTCACCGGCCCATTTTCAAGACGACCTGCGTCAGGTGGCCGAGGCGGCCGATGTGGTGGAAATTGGCGTGCCTTTTACCGACCCAATGGCAGACGGCATGACGATTCAGCGTGCCAGTCATGTGGCCTTGTCTCAGGGGGTTTCACTGGCTTGGATATTAGAGCAGCTGACGAGTATGGCGCCGCGCCCTAAAGCGCCCTTGTTGTTGATGAGCTACTTGAACCCATTGCTCGCCTTTGGGCTCGATCGTTTACCTGCCGCGGCTCGTGATGCGGGTGTGTCTGGTTTCATTGTCCCCGATCTGCCTTTTGAGGAATGCGCCGATATGAAAGCGGCACTGAGCGCAGAGGGCGTGGGGCTCGTGCAGATGGTCTCACCCGTGACGCCGGATGATCGCCTAGCGACGCTGTGTGCAGCGGGCCAGGGGTTTATCTATGCGGTCACCATGACAGGGACCACTGGAAAAAGCGTAGCGGTACCCGAGGAGGTCATTGCCTACTTAGATCGCGTGACCGCCTGCTCCACCATTCCGGTGTGCGCCGGCTTTGGTATCCGTGATCGTCAGCAGGTACTTCGTCTCAAAGACCATGTAGCGGGCGTCGTCGTAGGCTCCGCGTTGGTCGAGGTGCTTGAGCGTCGCGAGGATCCGGCCGCGTTTATCAACCGGTTGCGAGGCGCCTAGAGGTATTTCGTGGGTAGGTAGGCTTATGACCCCACCTACCCACTGGACCTAACGGCGTCGCAGTAAAAAGAACACCGATCCGGCGGCGGCGATTATCCCAGGCCAGATCAGTTCCTCGGAGTTCATTGCCATCAGGCCCGCCAGTAGCACCGCGAGCGCCACGAGCGTCTGATCACGCCGTTTGCCGCTCTCTCGTATGGCGGTGATCAGCTCGATGTGGGCGTCGCCGGCTGGCGATGCGCTGACTTGTTGCGCCTCTCTTACCCAGCGATCCACAGCGGGCGGCAGAGCGCGCAGGGTTTGAATCAGTGCCGGCAGTCGCGTCAGTGCCTCGCGTGCTAGGCGACGAGGGCTGGTGCGCTCGCGCTGCCATGCTCGCAATAGAGGCTGGGCTGTCTTCCAAAGATCCAGTGGTGGGTACAGATCCCGACCGAGCCCTTCAACATTAAGTAGCGTCTTTTGCAACAAAACCAATTGCGGTTGGATCTGCATTTGGAAGCGGCGCGCTGTTTCAAACAGCCGGATCAACACCACGGCAAAAGAGATTTCAGATAGCGGTTTGTTGAATATAGGTTCGCATACCGTACGCACCGCCGTCTCTAATTCATCAATGCGGGTGCCCCTTGGTACCCAACCAGACTCAATGTGCAACTCCGCAATGCGACGATAGTCTCGATCAAAAAACGCCAAAAAGTTGCCAGCGAGGTACTCAAGATCGCGAGGCTCTAGGGTGCCGACAATACCGAAGTCTACTGCGGCATAGCGAGGGTTGGCTGGGTCGTCTACTAAGACAAAGATATTTCCAGGATGCATATCAGCATGGAAAAAATTATGCGTTAGCATCTGGGTAAAGAAAATTTCAACACCATGCTCAGCGAGTTTCTTAAAGTCAACGTTAAGCTCTCGAAGCCGGTTCAAGTGATTGATTGGCACACCACGAATGCGCTCCATGACCAGCACATTTTTTCGGCATAGATCAAAATAGATCGTCGGCACGTATAGCAACTCAGAGCCCGCGAAATTTCTCTTGAGTTGCGCCGCGTTAGCGGCTTCGCGCATGAGATCGAGTTCATCCATGACCGTTTTTTCGTACTCAGCGACCACTTCGTCAGGACGAAGACGTTTTACGTCAGACAAGTAACGAAGTGCGAGTGCCGCGAGCGCGTATAGGACATCAAGATCTCGGCGGATGATCTCCGTCATGCCTGGCCGTAACACCTTCACGACCACTTCGCTGCCATCTTTCAAAGTCGCTGCGTGGACTTGGGCGATTGAAGCGGCCGCTAAGGGCGCTGACTCAAAATGTCCGAAGAGGGTGGTGACTGACTGTCCAAGGGCCGCTTCGATGGTGGTGCGCGCCAATTCTTCAGAGAAGGGCGGCACTTGATCTTGAAGTTTTGCTAATTCGTCGGCGATATCAATAGGCAGTAGATCGCGGCGCGTCGACAGCGCTTGACCGAACTTGATAAAGATAGGACCCAGTTCTTCCAGTGCCAAGCGCAGTCGTACGCCGCGCGTTCCGCCTTTGCGGCGCGCGAGCCACGTGGAGGGCTGCAAGAAGTATAAAAATCGCAGTGGGCGATACAAGTGCGTTGCCGTAACAAACTCGTCTAACCCATGGCGTACGAGCACGCGTTGGATCACTAGTAAGCGGGTTAGGACGTGCAGTTTCATGAACTCACCGGAGTGGTGCGAGTGACACGAGTGGCGGCAAGCGCCACACGAGCGGCGAGGCGATCGACATCCTCGCGCAGTCGATCGACATCAGTTAGAAATTGGTCGAGTTCTGCGCTTGGCACCAGATCGCGACTTTCTTCAGTAAGGTATTCTTTTGTCTGACGAGCCAACGAGAGAAACGTTTGGCGACCCCAGGTGAGCGCTTGACGTGCCGCGGTGGCGGTGGCGTGCGCAGCGTGATCGCCTATCACTCGCGCAAGCTCGGCTTCGGCATCGGGGCTTGCATGACGTAGCAGTGCTTCAAAGGCGGTGGCGACTTCGGCATGACCGCTGATGTGGACGCCAGAGGCCATCAGACGACCGGTCTTTCGGCCAGCGAGCATGGCCATCAGGCCGAGCGGCGTGCCAGTGAGTGTGGCATCGGCGGCGGCGTCACTGGTGCTGAGTTGCAGGCCGGTTTCAAGCGCGTCAAAGCGCAGTGTGAAGAGCGGTGCGCTGTCAGCGGGACCGGCATGCACGGCAAAACTGTGGCCGACGAGCGCTTTCAGTTGCTCCCGTCCGGGTGTGGACGCTTGTAAGCTGCGGTTAAGCAAGTCGGTGAGCGGATTCAGTAATGGAGTAACCATCAGTATTTGTAGCCGCGGTGCACAGCGACTATGCCACCGCTGAGGTTGTGATAACGGACCCCATCAAATCCCGCATCGCGCATCAGTTGGGCCAGTGACTCTTGATCAGGGAACATGCGGATGGATTCCGCTAAGTAGCGGTAACTGTCAGCGTCGTTGGCCACTAGTTTGCCGAGCAACGGCAGGATACCAAAAGAATAGGCGTCATATAGAGGGACAAGGGGAGCGATGGGCTTTGAAAACTCAAGTATCAGCAGTTGCCCACCGGGCTTCAGGACACGCACCATCGAGCGCAGAGCAGCCATCTTATCGGTGACGTTGCGCAAGCCAAATCCGATCGTTATGCAATCAAAGCGGTTATCTGCAAAGGGCAGCGCCTCGGCATTGGCGAGGACGAACTCGACGTTGCCGGCGATGCCGGCATTGAGTAGGTGATCGCGGCCATTGGCCAACATGGCGGCGTTGATGTCGGATAACACCACGCGACCCGAAGCGCCCACTTGCTTTGCCATCCCGATACTCAAATCACCCGTACCACCGGCCACATCAAGCGCCTGGCCACCGGGGCGCAGGCCGGTTTGTGATAAGACAAAGCGTTTCCACAGGCGGTGGACGCCTAAAGACATCAAGTCATTCATGATGTCGTAGCGATTCGCCACCGAGTCAAATACCGCACGCACGCGTTTGACCTTATCGGCCGTCGGTACTTTTTGGTAACCGAAATCGATGGTGTCGTGGGTGCCGTGTGGATCCGGGGAGCCGGCCATCGGAATCATCTCGCGTGGAAACCGCCAATTGTACCGGTCGGGGCGAAATCGCGCACCGCGGCGGGGATCTTAATTAGGCGCAGATCGCCGAACGGGCTTCGTTCAGAGTGGGCGTTGGGTGGGCCAGCGAGTTCAAGAATTGACTTAAGACCGGGGTGAATAGGCCGGCTTCCGTTAAAAAAGCATCGTGGCCAGATGGCGAGGACAGCTCGATATAGTCCGTGGTGATGCCGGCGGTGGTGAGCAGCGTGGCGATGGCCTGTTGCTGCGCCACGGGAAACAGCAGATCCTCTTTGACCCCGATGATCAGCGCGCGCGCTAACTGCAGCGTCTTGGCAACCTGGGGGGGATTGGAGGGATCTTGGGAGGTGTCGCCTACCCGCCCGAAATCAAATAAGTCCATTGCGCGGGACAGCGCCCAGTAGGACCAGGGTTCGAACTGTCGAGCGAACTTAGTGGCCAGATGGTCCAGCCAGTTCTCCACCTCAAAGTCGGTGCCTGAGCCGCGACCCGCATACGGTTCGCTCTGCTCGCGGCCAAAACGTTTTTCTAGAAGTTCGCTACCAACATAGGACATAACGCCGATTTTACGAGCCAATCGCATCGCTTGGTTCACGGCCTCTGGTCCGGCCCCTGAGCGGAGCGCCGTGCCGACGATCTCTCTTTGCAGGCTGCGGGTGGCAATGGCGGACGCAGTGGCGGCCACTGCACCTGAAATAGACACTAAGGAGCGGGCACGCCCTGGAAAGCAAGCGGCATGCGCGAGTGCCGTCATACCACCGAGTGACATGCCAATGACGCCTGCTAATTGCTCGATACCCAGTGCGTCCACCGCCGCTTGGCTGGCGCGGGCGATGTCTTCAATCCGCAGTTCCGGGAAACGATCACCATAGGGCTGGCCAGTCGTGGGGTCGATGGAGCCTGGCCCAGTCGATCCAAAGCAGCTCCCTAAGGAGTTCACCGAAATCACAAAAAATTGTTCTGTATCAAGGGCTTTCCCCGGCCCAATCATCGCTTCCCACCACCCGTTGGATGGGTCACTGGGATGGGAAGCCGCATGGGCGGAGGCGGACAATCCGGTGAACAGCAAGAGCGCATTGTCGCGTGCTGGGTTGAGTCGGCCGTAGGTCTCCATGGCCACTTCCGCACCCACCAGCCGGCCGCCTGCCATTAGGGCAAAGGGGCTAGGCAAAGGCACGCGGATCGCGCGATCCGGGGCCATTGGGGGTGAGGCGCTCATAGGGGCGTATTTTCCGACCTTTGCCGAGCAAGGGCCATCATTTGCCTAGAACCGATCGTTATATGGAAAGTCCTAACCGGTCGCTCCCTATTTAAATCACCAAGCCTACACTGCGCGTCTCTCCTTCCATCATTGCGACAGGCTGGATACTTCCATGATTTATAACAACATTGTTGATACCATCGGGCGCACCCCTATTGTGCGGATCAATCGGCTAGCGCCTTCGCACGTGACGCTGTACGCCAAAGTGGAGTTTTTTAATCCAGGCGGCTCGGTGAAAGACCGCTTAGCGCTCGGTGTGATTTCCGATGCAGAACAGCGCGGTCTATTGAAACCCGGCCAGACCATTGTCGAGGCGACCTCCGGCAACACAGGGATTGCCTTGGCGATGGTGGCGGCGGCTAAAGGCTACCCCTTTGTCGCCGTGATGGTTGAAACCTTCTCTATTGAGCGCCGCAAGATCATGCGTGCGCTCGGTGCCAAAGTCATCCTGACGCCCGCGGCGGAGCGGGGTTCAGGCATGGTGCGCAAAGCCAAAGAGCTGGCAGAGAAGCACGGCTGGTTTCAGACCAATCAGTTTGCTAACGAGGCGAACCCCGCGTTCCATCGGCAAACGACGGGGCCTGAGATCCTGTCTGACTTTGCCGGGAGCCGCCTCGACTACTTCGTGTCCGGCTGGGGCACGGGTGGGACTCTGACGGGTGTAGGCCAGATGCTCAAACTCGCCCGTCCCGATATTAAGGTAGTGACCACTGAGCCTGCCAATGCGCCGCTGCTTGCGGGTGGTGAGTTCAAGCCCCATAAAATCCAAGGATGGACGCCGGACTTTATTCCCCCTGTGTTAGATCGCACGGTGTTCGATGACAACCTGTCAGTGACCGATGAGGAATCCATTGCCACCGCCAAGCTGTTAGCCCAGAAAGAAGGGTTATTCGTGGGTATTTCATCGGGTGGCAACGTCGCTGCGGCACTGAAGGTCGCGGCTAAAGCCCCTCCAGGCAGTGTCATTCTGACGGTGCTGACTGATACCGGTGAGCGCTACTTGTCGACGGCGCTGTTTGAAGGAATCGCCGACGGATCGGACCCCGAGCCCTAAATAACGGTCGCTCCTGAGTAAGCGCCCTGCGACGGGCGCTTGCCATCGATGCACACAGCGCGCCTGATCAGGTACATTGCGTAACGGCCGGTTCCGGTCGGATCTGCAGGATGGGCGTGTGGCTAAATACGATTGTTCAAAGTGTCCCGGGTATTGCTGTTCTTATGATCGGATCGCGATCAGTGACTTTGACATTGCCCGTTTAGCCAAGCACTTTGAAATTCCTGTGGAAACGGCGCGTCGTCGTTTTACGTTTCGCTATCGCAGTGAGGGCGTAGACGAGCAAATTCTTAGACATCGCAAAGATCATATTTATAAATCGACTTGCCAGTTCTTTGATCAAGAGGAAAGGCGATGCACGGTGTATGCCGCAAGACCGAATGTCTGTCGGCGCTATCCATCGGGTAACCAATGTGGTTACTACGACTTTCTGATGTTTGAGCGCGAACAGCAGGGTGATGATGAATTCATCCCCACCGCTTAGATCGGTCTTTTACTGCGTCCCAGACGCAGGTTTCCGATCGTAGCCAATACCCGCGAGTCGCTCGAGATAGCGCGCCCATTTAGCGTCTATGCCGTCGCCTAATTCACGCAGATACTTCCACGTATATAGCCCGGTATCATGCCCATCATCAAACAGAAGACGTACTGCATAGCGTCCAATGGGCTCCATCCCAAGGACCTGAACGTTTTCTTTGCCGATTTGCAAAACGTCCTGCCCCGGTCCGTGTCCTTGCACTTCAGCAGAGGGCGAGTGGGTGCGCAGGTATTCAAAAGGCAGTGAATAGTGGCGACCATCGGCATAGCTGACCTCAATGACCTTGGATTTGCGGCGCAGTTTGATATCGGTGGGCGCATCATCGTCTGCAGGCATCATATGAGGGATGACCTTAAAAGGTAGAGGGTTTACAGGCAAAGCGCAGTGTATCGAATCATTAACTCAGCGGGGTCTCTTATGGGCGCGTGGGTGCGCTTCGTCATATATTTTCGCTAGATGTTGAAAATCTAGATGGGTATAAATTTGTGTGGTTGAGATATTGGCGTGCCCCAACATTTCCTGAACGCCGCGCAGGTCATGACTCGACTCCAGTAGATGGCTGGCGAAAGAATGACGGAACAGATGCGGGTGCATGTGCACATCAAGGCCTTGTCGTCTGGCCCAGGCCCCGACCCGCAATTGCACCGCGCGTGCACCGAGGCGGCGACCGCTGCGGCTCACAAAAGCCGCAGGCTCCGAGTCTGCCACCCAGGCTTGTCGCTCACCTAACCACGCTCGAAAAGCGTCTGCTGCCTTGCGGCCTAAAGGCACGATGCGTTGTCGATTGCCCTTACCCAGCACCCGCACAGTCTGATCGCTTAAGTCCACATCGGTTAGATTGAGGCCTACCAGCTCACTTAAACGCAGACCACTCGAATAGAACAGTTCCAGAATGGCCCGATCACGCGCGATTAACGCGCGGTCAGCGCTCTCGTCACTGATGGGCGCATCCAGTAATCTGGATATACGATCCACATCGACCGCCTGCGGCAGGCGCTTCATCCCCTTAGGCGCACGCACTTGAACGGCTGGGCTGCGCGCCACATAGCCTTCGCGTATCAAGAACCTAAAAAACGTTCTGAGCGCCGATAGTTGTCTTTGTATCGATCGAGGTGCTAGTTGATGGCGGTGCTGATGCGCGGCGAAGCGACGCAAATGATCATCGGTGAGCGCATCAAGCTGATCGACGCCTGCGGTGAGGCACCAGGCAGTAAACGCTGACAGGTCCCGTTGATAAGCGGCGGCCGTGTGTGCGCTCAAGCGACGCTCACTGCGTAAACTTTCAAACCATTGTGCTATCCACAGCTGATCACGGGCAGGCCAAGCAAGCGTCTCACCATCGTCTGCGGCGGTTGATTTAGGCATTAACCGCTGCAGGGCGATGAAGCGAGGCGGAAATCAGTTCGCCAATGCGCGCAAGGAATTCCGTGCTCATGGTCGGATTGAAGTGATCTACGTCCGCAGACGCGATCGCCAACAAGCCCAAGCTACCTTGCGTGCCAAGCGGCACCAGTGCAGCTGAACCAATGGCCATCGGATTCGAGGGGAATAGAAAGTCGCGCTGTGAGTCGCGAATGCGGCCACAGCGCGGCTTTCCTGAGCTAAACAGGGAGTCAAAGGATTTGAGCTCCGCATGATCAGAGTCTACAAACCGAATGCTGCGCGTATCGATAGAGGCCAACCCAGGGACTGCGCCGGTGAGCAGAATGACGAACTCGGCTGCATTAAAGTCATCGCGTAAACTGAGCTCGACTGATTTGATACGTCCTTGAACGCTGTCAACAGCGATCAGTCGTAGGGCTAGGCGGTGTATTTTTTCTGCTAGCGCATCATTGGCATGGCCGTTGTCGATCAGTGTCTTGAGTCGCAACTCTGTTTCTCGCGAGCGTTCGCGTAGCACATCCAGCTGACGTTCGACTAACGAGACGGTCCCGCCATCGCCACGATGATGAGGCAGTCTTAACGTAGCAAGCAACGCCTCGCGATTCTCAAAAAACTCTGGATGTTCGGTTAAGAATGCGATCACCGATGTGTCATTAGCTAGAGAGGGCGTCACTGATTTGCTGGGCTTGTTCGTTGGAGCTGTCATAAGTCCATTTGTCCTTTAAAGACCGTGGTGGTGGGGCCGGTCAGCCAGATGGGATGTTTGTCACCCTGCCATTCCACTTGCAATCGACCACCCGGAACGTCCACATCTACTTGGGTTGAAAGCCAGCCCTGCCGTTGCCCCACAGCCACTGCCGCACAGGCGCCGGTACCGCAGGCTGCTGTCTCACCGACGCCTCGCTCATACACGCGGAGTCGAATGTGGGTGGCGCTTACCACCTCCATAAACTCCACATTCGTGCGGCGAGAGAAGCGAGGGTGATTTTCCACTTCGGGGCCGAGGCTGTCCACTGGCGCTTGTTCGATAGAGGCCACCTTCAGCACGGCATGCGGATTGCCAATGGAGACCACGCTGATATGAATCGTCTGATTCCTGAGTGCTAACGCATGAAAGGGCACATCGCTGGTGGCTTCAAACGGTAGGGCGCTCGGTAGAAACGACGGTGTTCCCATGGCCACTGACACCTGGCCGTTGGGTTCTGTGCGGGCGGTCACGAGGCCTGCCGGGCTGCCCATTAGAAATTCACCGCGCTCTAGACCTCGCCGGTCAGCGATCAGTCGAGCGACACAGCGCGCGCCATTACCGCATTGCTCGACCTCCGTACCGTCGGCATTAAAAATTCGATAATAGACCGCCGTTTCGGCTTGGCGCGGCACCTCGAGCACCAGTGCCTGATCAAAGCCGATGCCTGTCTTGCGGCTGGCCAAGGCGCGTAGCCGCTGGCGATCGACGGGCCAGTCCCGGGGGGCATCAAAGACGATAAAGTCGTTGCCCAGGCCATGCATTTTGGTGAATTCGAGTTGCATAGGTGAATGATAGCGCGCCTTAGCCAAAAGACGCAGCGGTTAGTGGCTGTCGGCGCGCCCGACAGGTACGATGGCCTCCCTCCTGTCTCGTCGTGCCCCCATGAATATTGCGCCTCGTATCGGTTTTGTCAGTCTTGGCTGTCCCAAAGCGCTGGTGGATTCAGAACGGATCCTCACCCAGCTGCGCGCTGAGGGTTATCAGATCGCGCCCACCTATCAAGATGCGGATCTGGTCGTGGTCAATACCTGTGGCTTTATTGATGAGGCGGTGCATGAATCCTTGGAGTCGATTGGTGAGGCGCTAGAACAAAATGGTCGCGTTATTGTGACCGGATGCTTAGGCGCCCAGCCTGAGAAAATACGCGCGCGTCACCCGCAGGTGTTGGCGGTCACCGGGCCACATGCTTACGAAGACGTTCTCAATCAAGTGCATGCACACTTGCCGAGGCCTGAAGATCCTTTTGTGGATTTGATGCCACCGCAAGGCATTAAGCTCACGCCCCGTCACTATGCCTATATAAAAATCTCTGAAGGCTGTGATCATCGGTGTAGCTTTTGTATCATTCCCTCGATGCGTGGCGATCTCGCCAGCCGACCCATCACGCATGTGTTAAACGAAGGCATTCGCCTGTTAAACGCGGGCGTCCGCGAGCTGTTAGTGATTTCTCAAGACACCAGCGCGTATGGTGTTGATGTCAAATATCGCACTGAAACTTGGGGTAAGCGCGAAATTCGCACGAAGTTCATTGATCTGGCGCGAGAGCTCGGTCAAATCGCGCTCGATCATCAAGCGTGGGTGCGCCTGCATTATGTCTATCCTTATCCACATGTGGATGAGGTGATTCCTCTGATGGCAGATGGCTTGGTATTGCCGTACCTCGACATACCCTTCCAGCACGGCAGTCCACGTATTCTCAAGTTAATGAAGCGACCTGCACACGCTGAGAATACGTTGGCTCGTATCCATGCATGGCGCAAGGTTTTGCCACACCTAGCCATTCGCAGCACCTTCATCGTGGGATTCCCTGGGGAAACGGAGAGTGATTTCCAAATACTGCTTGATTGGTTAGATGAGGCAGATCTCGACCGGGTAGGTTGCTTTAAGTATTCACCGGTCGCGGGTGCGGCTGCCAATGCCTTGCCAGACCCTGTGGCAGAGGAAATAAAAACAGAGCGCTACGAGCGTTTCATGGAAAAAGCGGCTCTGATCAGCGCAGCGCGTCTTGCTAAACGCATCGGCCGGCGCGAGCGCGTGCTCATCGATGGATTAGAAGGCAAGGGTCGTGGCGTCGTGGCCATCGGCAGAAGTTATGCGGATGCCCCGGAAATTGATGGTACTGTGAAAATCCGCGGTGCCGGAGTGAGCAAGCTGTCGGTCGGTGCGTTTGCCGATGTGTTGATCACGGCTGCTGACACCTATGACCTAAGTGCTCAGCTGGCGCCTGCTCTATAAGCGATTGATTAGATATCGGCCAAGGCGCGTATCTGTTGACCTTTAGGATCAAAGTTTTCAGCCGCTAGCCAGCGTCTGTAGCGCGCGCTCAGTATCGGCCATTCTTCATCGATGATCGAGAACCAGGCAGTGTCTCGATTGGCGCCCTTCACCCACATGTGTTGCCTAAAAATACCTTCGAAGGAAAAACCAAAGCGCAGTGCCGCCGCTCGTGAGGGCTGATTCAGTGCGTGACACTTCCATTCAAAGCGACGATACCGCAGCGTATCGAACACATGGCTCGCAAATAAAAAGAACGCCTCTGTGGCTAAACGGCGGCGTGCCATGGCGGGGCCCCATAAAACATGGCCCATCTCAATGACCCCGTGGCTCGGGGTGATACGCATCAGTGCCTGTCGGCCGACCGCCTGCTGTGTGCTTTGATCAACACACGCATAAAAGAGCGGGTCGGTGCTCGACGTTTTTTCTGTGATCCACGCTTGCATGTCGGTGACTGCCGGTAGCGGCACGTCATCGGGCAAAAAACGGAACAGATCAGCCGCCGTGGCGTGTTGGTCTATCTGCCATAAACTCGCGGCGTGGATTAATTGTAAGGGTTCAAGACGCACGTACTGCCCAGCGAGGGTGACGGGTGAGGGAGCGAGCGCGGGTAAGTGGGTCATCATCTGTCAGCTAGGCTTATCCCGCTCACGGCGGGCTTAAGCTCGCCAGAATGCCTTGTTCTAAATTCTGGTAACGGGGTGCAAAGCCTAATTCTTGCATGATGCGGCGACTGTTAACGCGCCGCGATTCTGATAGAAACGACATGAGGCCGGGAGACAGTTCGCGTTGCGCATCCGCCCGGCTGATGAGGCGTGGCATGGGCAGGCCCGTCAGACGGGCGACGCGCTCACAGTACTCTGTCATTGAAATCGTTAAGCCATCGGTGATGTTGTAAATGCGGTTCGCGGCCACCGTCGCTTGGCCGCTGAGCCACAGCGCTTGCACCAAATCATCGACGTGAATGCGATTGGTAATGCCTGCCTCGGCGTGTCGAATCATCGGTTCGCCGCGCTGTAATCGCTCGAGCGGCAGGCGCGTCGGGCCATAAATGCCGGGCACACGCAGGATGGTCCAGGTCACTCCCCGCTGAGCACACCAGCGCTGTACTTGTTGTTCTGCGTCGACCCGTCGCTTCGCCCGATCCGTCTGTGGGTGGGGCGGGGTGTCTTCATCAACCCAAGCCCCGGCGGCATCTCCATAGACGCCGGTGGTGCTCAGGTAGACAAAACGCTGAGGACGCTGAGTGAGTGTCTCAATAAAGTGCTCAAGCCGAGTGTCTACGCTGCCCCCTTCAGTGGGCGGCACGAGGTAGGCCAAGATGTCGGGACTTGGGAGGGAGGCGGGGAGGCGGGCGCCGGGGGCATCAAAATCCACTGCCAAGGCACTGACACCGGAGGCGGTGAGTGCGGCGGCGCTGTGCGCGGAGCGGGTGATGGCGTGTACCCGCGGGGTTTTTTTCACCAAGCGACTGCCTACGTAGCCTGCGCCCACTACCCACATGCTGATTGGCTCGTCCATGGCAGACATTCTATGGCTTTTACAGGCAAACTGTTGGCATGCAATTGACCCTGCGTCCGCAAAATAAAACCGTCCCATTGATTCCTGATCGGCCGATCTTGGAAGCCGCATTAGCAGCCCACATGAACCTTCCCCACAGTTGCAAGGGCGGCAATTGCGGCTCGTGTCGCGCACGGTTGCTTTCAGGCCGCGTGAGCTACCCGCGGGGTCGTACCATGGGATTGACTGAGTCTGAGTCTCAGGCGGGTGACGTGTTGCTCTGTCAGGCGGTTGCGCTCACCGATGTGGTGGTGGAGGCACGTGAGATCAGGCGGGTCAGCGAGGTAGAGATTAAGGCACTGCCTTGTCGCGTGGAGCGGCTAGAGCGATGGGCGCCGGATGTCATGGGGGTATACCTTCGCTTACCGGCCATTGAAGATTTTCAGTTTCAGGCCGGTCAATATTTAGACGTGATGCTGCCCGGCCACCGGCGTCGCAGTTTTTCGATCGCATCGCCACCACACGACGCCGGACTGATTGAACTGCATATCCGCAAGGTATCAGGTGGTGAGTTCACGGTCGCTGTCTTCGATACGCTGTCGGTCGGTGATTTGTTGCGCATTGAGGGGCCGTTGGGGCATTTTGTTTATCAGCCAGTGATTGATGCCACCATGCCGCTCATTTTGGTGGCAGGAGGCACAGGATTTGCGCCAATTAAATCCATTTTGCGCCACGTGTTGGAGAGTGGCGTACGCCGTCCGATGTCTGTGTATTGGGGCGCAAGAACAGAGATCGATTTATATCAATATGCATGGCTGATGTCCCGCCTACCGCACTTTGTTGATTTGCGTGTGGTTACTGTGCTGTCCGAAGCCGTTGAGGAAAGCGCCCAACACCGTTGTGGTTGGCTGCATGAGGCGATCCTGCAGGACTTTCCTCAATTACAGCATGCACAGGTGTATGCAGCAGGACCGCCGCAGTTAATCGCGGCATTAAAAGAGCACTTGCCGACACAGGGACTGCCTTTGGAGCAGCTCCACTTTGATTCGTTTGACTATGCGCCGGATGCGCAGCCTCGGACCTAAATCGCGGTCATCCGTCTGCATGCTTTGCTGTCCATGCGTTCAGCGCCGCGACCAAGCCTACATCGTCGGGTCGCGTGGCAATAATCAACGGGCCCTGAAGGCCTTGTTCGCGGGCTAAGGCGCCAATGCGCGCACTGCCGACGAGTAAAGGGCTTTGGCTCAGATGGTGACGGCCAGTGGGCGACAGGATATCGTGTAAGCAGCGCAGTACATCGCCACTGGTGACAGTCACTACCGAAATATCGCCTCGTTGCCAGTGATCTTCGATGCTAGCCACCACATGAGGCGTCGGCTGTGCGCATTGGCGTTCATAGACGTCGGCCACCGTCACGTGTGCACCGCGTTCGCGCAAGGCATGACCGAGCAATGCGCGTCCGCCGACCCCTTTCACCATTAAAATACGCGCGCCTTTGATGTGTGTTAAGGCTGGCATTTTCAACAGGGCTTCAGAGTCAAAGCCAGCACTTGGCATGAGTGGGCTGGGTACTCCCGCCTGTTTCAGTGCCGCTGATGTGGCAGGACCGATCGCAATGGTCTGAGCCTGAGGTTGACTATTGCAGAGGTAGACGCCAAAGCGTACGGCGTTCGCGCTCACAAAAATAATCCAGTCGAAAGCAGATGAATGATCGTGTGCGGGGTGATGCGGCTCGAGATTGCGAGGGATAGATTCAATGGCAGGCAGTAGATAGACCCGCGCACCGTATGCGCTGAAGGCATCAGCTAAAGGAGCGGCTTGCTGCGCAGCGCGGGTGATCAGAACACCGATCACAGGTCGTGACATAGATCAGGGCGCCTTTTCGCGTAACTCGGTCAGCAACGAGTCAGCGCCAGCCGCCAGTAAACGCTCCGCCAGCGTGCGGCCGAGCGCGGCGGCATCTTGGCGGCGTCCTTTGATGTGGTCTCTGAAGATCAATCGACCATTGGGGTGTGCGACGAGGCCTGCCAGCTCCAATTGATTTTTTTTTAGCTGCGCGAAGCCTGCGATAGGTGAACTGCAACTACCATCAAGGCGTGCAGAAAAAGCACGCTCAGCGCTCAGACAGTCGATAGTGTCTGGGTCATTCAGTGGTTGCAGATACGCAAGGACACGATGGTCATTGCGACACTCAATCCCCACGATGCCTTGGCCAACGGCAGGTAATGATAAGGTGGTGTCCATCGCCTCGGTGATGCGCGCGCTTAACCCTAAGCGAATGAGGCCCGCCGCTGCCAGCACGATCGCATCAAACTCACCGTCGTCCAATTTTTTAAGGCGGGTATCGACATTGCCTCTGAGAGGTAGCATCTGGAGATCAGGGCGAGCGGCCGCTAGGATGCTTTGCCGGCGAAGGCTGGAGGTGCCGACGCGAGCATTCGTCGGCAGATCAGCAAAACGAGTGAAGTGATTGGCAACGAACGCATCACGGGGATCTGCGCGAGGCAAAACCGCACCGATGACCAAGTCGTCGGGGAGTAAGGCGGGCATGTCTTTCATGGAGTGCACAGCGAGCTCGGCGTCTCCCGCTAACAGGGCGTGCTCGAGCTCTTTAATGAAAAGTCCTTTACCGCCTACCGCCGATAGGGGGCGGTCTTGGATGCGATCACCGGTGGTAGTCATCGGCAGCAATGAGACGGTGAGGCCTGGGTGGCGCTCACGGAGTAAGTCAGCGACATGGTTCGCCTGCCACAGGGCCAACGCGCTCCGACGGGTCGCAATTCTAAGAAGGGTCATGTGGCTATTTTGCCATGCGGAGGTCGTTGGGGTGGGCTGCTTAAGACTTAGCCTTCGGCTGTCGGTTTTTTGCCCCCTGCGGCGAACAGTTCTGCTTTTAATCGGAAGAGGGTGGAGATGTCCTCATCGCCGTATCCCGCTTGCATCAGTCCCTGATATTGGGCTCGGGTGGTCTCCACCAAGGGAAGCTGCACCCCGTGCTTTAACGCCATGTCATGACAGATGCCGAGATCTTTCTCATGCAGTCGTACCTTGAAGCCTGCGGGGAAGTGGGCGCGCGCCATGAAGGGCGCTCGATTGACAAAATACCAAGAGGATCCAGCGCCCTTGCCTAGGGTGTCGATCACTTTGTCGAGTGGCAGGCCTTCAGCTTGAGCAAAAGCCATGGCTTCAGAGACGGCTTGGATCACGCCGGCGCAAAGGATTTGATTGGTGGCTTTAGTGGATTGCCCGAAACCACTCGGCCCCATGTGGGTGATGGTTTTGCCCATGGCGGTCAATACCGGCTGTGCGCGTTCAAAGGCGCGGGCATCGCCGCCACACATGATGGCTAAGGTGGCATCGCGTGCCCCTTCGACACCGCCACTGACCGGGCAATCGAGAAAGCCGGCGCCGTGTGCTGACAGACGAGAGGCGGCTTCGCGGGCGGTGGTCGCTGAGACGGTGGAGCAATCGATGACCGTCAGATTGGGATGTGCCCCCGGCAGCAGGGCATCGATGAGTGCTAAAACATCGGCATCAGCCGACACGCATAGGACTAACACCTCTACAACACGTGCCAGTGCCGCGGGGGTGCTAGCGGCGGTGCAGCCGATTTCGGCGACCAAGGCGTGGGTTTTTTCGGCGTTGCGGTTCCAGACGCCCACTAGGTGCCCAGCGCGATGTAAGTTGCGGGCCATGGATAAACCCATAGCGCCTAAACCAATGAATCCGGTCTTCACGCGTTCTCCAATCCACAGCGGCCGGTGCGGCCTAGGTGACTAGTGAAACGCGAAATCGTCCTGAGGGGAAGGACTTTAATTACGCCCAGTCGCTAAGGGGTGTCGCCTTTGGCGCAATACAGATCGACATCATGCTTGCCGTCCATTCGCTCCTGGTCAACCTCATCGTTCGATAAATAGACGCGCTCATTATTTGCGCCGTTTTTAAATAAGCGACGCGAGCGGATGGCATTTTGGTAGCGCTCTTGCGCTTGCTTGCACTGTTCGGCATTGGCTGCACTGACGTCCGCATCCACTGCGCTTCTCAGGCGTGGATCAGGGCTTGCTTTGGCGGAGGAGTCGCTGGTCGCTGCGGGCGCTGGGCGACTGACGGTGGCCGGTGCGGGGGCGCGGTTATCGATGCTGATTAATTTCCCATCGGTAGGGGGTGGACGGTCCGTGTAATGCACACCTCCTTGGCCGTCTGCCCACTTGTAGACGGCACCACTGGTTTGCTGAGCGTGTGAGGGCAGGCAGACGAGGGAAGCAAGCCCCAGCGCAAGGCTGGCGGCACGAATGGAAGACGGTGTCATGGGGTGCATCCTACAAAGCCAACGGGGGCTCAGGTGATGGTCTCAGGTTAGGCGCTTTAGACCTTTGAACTCCGTCACAGGCTGAGCACACGCAGGCCTTTAGAAGGCTTCGACCCCGGTCTCGCCGGTGCGAATGCGAAGCGCTTGATTGAGTTCGAAAACGAAGATCTTGCCGTCACCGATTTTGCCGGTCCGTGCGATATTGGCAATGGCGTCCACGACTTGTTCGCAGATGCCATCCTCGACCGCCATTTCCAGTTTGCTCTTTGCCACAAAATCGACCCGGTATTCAGCCCCTCGATACATTTCCGTGTGGCCACGGCTTCGACCAAAGCCCTGCACTTCGGTGAGGGTGACTCCTTGCACGCCAATGTGCGCCACGGTCTGGCGAATCTCATCGACTTGATGGGGCTTGATGATGGCAACAATCAGTTTCATGAGGTCGGTCCTTGCGCAGACGGCAGACAGCCACTGAAGGAAGGATTTGCAGCTTCCATGCCATCTATTTAACTGTTGTTTATCAGAGACTTAGTTTTTATTTTTGCCTTGCCCGCCCCATTTTGGCGCACTATTTTGGCGCAGGGGGCACGGGTGTGGTGGAATGCGCGGGCATGGGCCTTGGGTTATGTGCCGTGATCCCCCTAGGGCTTGATAGTCGGTTTGCGCGTTGCAGGAGCATCCATGAGCACGAAGTTTGATCCGCGGTTTTTGGAAGACTTGGCTAAACGGTTGAGTGCGTCAGTGCCTGCGCAGTTGAGCGCACTCAAAGACGATTTAGAAAACAATTTTAAGAGTGTGTTGCAAGCGGGATTGGGCAAGCTCGATCTGGTGACGCGTCAGGAGTTCGATGTACAGGCGGGTGTACTCGCGCGCACGCGTGAGACGTTGATGGCCTTAGAGGCGAGACTTCAGGAATGGGAGCGTGCCGGCGGCGGAGCTGATCGGAAGACATAAAAAAACCCAGCCACGGGCTGGGTTTTTGGCTCATCGCACGAGGAGATTACTGTGCGAGTTTGACTAAGTAGTCCACTGTTTGACGAATCAGGTCATCGGGTAAATCTGCTCGGCCACCCTTAGCGGGCATCACGCCGTTTTTGCCTTGAAATCCTTTCAATGCATGTTCATACAACGTTGTTTTCCCCTGTGCGATGCGTGCCTGCCACGCGGCGTGATCGCCTGCTTTCGGCGCGCCCCCAATGCCCGCGGTGTGACAGGTGCTGCAGACGGCCTTGAACGTTTCCTCGGCGGTCTTTGGAACGGGCAAAGCGCTTGCCGCCGGCGCGGCGTCTTCGTGGCCAGTGACCATTGGAATAGCGCTGTTATCTTGACCTGAGACCGCCAGCTTGCCGATGGGCGCTGTGCGTTCTTGTACCTTCGCGGTCATGACCGAGTCATTTTCAATGCGCGCTGCTTCAAAAGGCGCACCCACGTTGTATGCGATGGCAAACAGCACAATGGAGAAAGCCACGAGGCCGCCAATGACGATGCTGAAGGTATTAAAGAAATGATCGTCCTGCTTGCTCACGTGCTTTCCCCAAAACAGTCAACTGAATCAAACATTATACCGTGAGAAGGGCCTGCTCAGAAAGCGCTGGTTGGACGGGGCTTGGGCGCGCGAGTAGAATCCGGGGCCCAAAGCGCCCGTAGCTCAGCTGGATAGAGTGACGGTCTCCGAAGCCGTAGGTCGTGGGTTCGAATCCCGCCGGGCGCACCATTTTTCAAGACAACGAACCCGGTTCGCCCTGCGTGCACGGGGGCAAGCGCCTTAAAATTTTAAAAATATATAAGAATCGATCACATAAATAAGCGGTTGTATTCTATCGGGTGCGCCTCGGCTGTCAGGTCATGCAGTCGCTCAATGGGCAAATACGGTGTATCTAACTTGAAGTGCTGAGGGCCAAAGCGCTCGAGGCCCGCGGGGGTTCGCCAGATATCGGGTGCGCGAAAACCGATCACCGACACGAGCTGCCCGACGGTGAAGTCGGGGTTGGCGATGGCCAAACCGCTTCGGGCGTCTGCCACTGAGATCAGGTCGGGCGGTGTGACGCTCACCTGATCATCGCGCCAGGCGATCAGATTCTCATTCATATAGTGAATGCGGTAACGGCTGCCACGGAAAGCGCCGCGTCCCTCGATGAGGACGTCACCGATCAGAAAGCCGGCCTCGTCCTTCCATGGGAACTCGACGACTTCGCCTGAAAACAAGAAGTAGCCCGCGCCCGCCACGAGAACCGCTTGCACCGGATCTGTCCCCGTGACGGTGGCCTGGCGATGGGCTTGTCCGAGTCGCTCGGCTTGAGAGATCGAGCCGATGATGAGTGTGCCTTGCCGTTTCGCCTCGCGACCCGATAAGGCCGCGTCGGTGACGCCTAACTCGCCTAGGCTGGTGACCGACACGGCTCTTAAGATGTCCTCGACGCGAGAGCCTTTGGCCACTTGTTCAAGAATCAATGAATCTCCAAATCCAGTGACTGCTGCTAAGGGGGTGGTGGCGAGGCCCGCATGTGCAATCGAATCTTGCGTGGCTTCCGGTGTGGCACGACCGACGCGATCGGCGTCGAGTGTCGGTATCTGCAGGCGGGCGGCCGTGGACAGTGCAGCTGCGGTACTCCAAGGCCCGAGTTCCCCGGCAATGGTAGCGACAAAGGGACGACGCATAAACTGACTGAGTAACCGAAAAGACGCTTCGACGGCGTCGCGCTTCATCGGCAGTAGATCGGCGTAGGTTGCTTTATCGTGCTCAGTCGGTGGGGCGTTGCTGCCAATGCCGTAAGGAGAAGCGACCCACTCGTCATCACCGAGGGCTGCGACCGGTAGGAGCTCAAAGCGTAAGCCCGCGCGTAAGTCATCTACTAATTGTGCATGGCCTTCGGCCAAGGTCCCGCCGCCGCCGCAGCCGAGATAGCCGCAGCCCACTAAAACGTCCTGAAGTGCGTCCGGGCTCAGTGATCGGGCGAGTGAATGAGGCCGGGTCAGGGGTCGTGTTGGTGGGCCCGCTAAGGCTTGACCGATGCGCGCGGTGAGGCCCGTGACACCCAGCGCCTGCAGTACCTGTCGTCGTGTGCGAATGAAGGGCATCCTCTTCTCCAAGGGCCCAGCAGGCCCGCCGGCTGAGCTATTGTAGGCCGCCCGGCCTGATAGCGACTGCAGTTTCCGTGCAGGACGGGGCGTTGGGTGAGCCTGACCCATTGACCGCCTTGATGTTTTGTTGGTGTTTCGGCGTACTATGAGGAGCACGCGGCCCAAGGACGGGCCGATCCTAACGACTGACCGATCGTCCAAAAAACTTTCAAAGAGTGCGCCGATGCGATCAACTTACTGTCCCGGCCAAGGTACTTAAACTGTGTCGGTAGACGATACCGTATTGGTGCAGCGCTGCTGTGCGGGCGATCGCGCAGCGTTTGATACGCTCATCTTGCGCTATCAGACGCCGGTGTATAACGCCGCTTTGCGCTTGGTGGGCAATGCGGACGATGCGAAGGATGTGGCGCAAACGGTGTTTTTAAAGGTTTTTTTGCACGTGGCGGATTTTGACCCGCAATACCGGTTTTTCAGTTGGTTGTATCGGATCACGCTGAATGAATCGCACAATCTGCTGGGCAAGCGGCGTGGGTATGCAGAGATAACGGGTGAGGAGCTCGACCCGAGGCCTGGGCCTGAGGCGCAGGCGGAAGGGGGCGAGACGGTGCAATCGATCGATCTGGCGCTGCGACAGCTGTCGCTTGAGCACCGGCAAGTGATCGTGTTGCGGCATGTGTTGCATTTGAGCTATGAAGCAATGGCGGAGACTCTTCAAGTGGCTGATAAGACAGTAAAATCTAGACTACACAGTGCTCGCCAGAGAATGCGAGACCTGTTGAGCTTGGAACGGGGAGTCTGACCCTATGCTCGAGGACCGCCCGCAGGAGTTGATGCAGGCCGCGATCGACGGTGAGCTCGATGCGACCGGGCAGTCGGAGCTGACGCGTTGTGTGGATGCAGATCCCCTGGTGGCTCAGCAATATGCCGACTGGCGGGCCTTAAGTGCGCGCTTGGATGCCATCCCCCTAGAGCCCGCTCCCGCTGATTTGTTGATCCAAATTCGTGCCGCGTTGCCCCCTGTAGCGGTCCCTTCTGTGGCGGCGCCCCTTGTGGCGTTGCGTTTGCGGCGGCGCTGGTATGCCGCCCCCGGGAGCTGGCGTTATGCGGCGGCTTTTGCTGGCGTCGTGCTGGTGGCCGGGTTGTTTTTTTATCGAGGGGCTGAGCTCGATGCCCCCTTGGATCAGATGACCGGGACGCTGGTACGCAGTCGATCGGCCGCTGTTGAGCTGGATCACGCCCGGGTGGACTGGCCGGCGGTGCAGGGCCAGCTGACTCTTTATCAAGAGGGGGCGGGTCTCAGTGTGGCTTTTGAGGGTCATAACAGCGCACCGATTCAGGCCTGGGTCGTCTATGGGGGTGAGAAAACGCCTTTGGCGAATCTCAATAAAACAGTTGGAAATCAGTCATTTAAAGTGGCTTTGCCGGAAGCGATTCGTGCCACTGAGCCGATTGAGTGGGTGTTTGTACAGGAAGGTACACCCTTAGGTCAGGTGACCCTGTCGAGGGCCCCTGTGCATTGAGGAAGAGGGTGCACGCTTTTTTAAAAGCGCCCACCAACTTTTTATGACGAGTCTGGTATTTTGAACGAACGCTGATGTAATTGTGTTCACTGCACTTAACAATTGATATACGGTCCATAGAAGGGAATTTTTATGAAATTGACACGTTTTGTAATGGCTGTTTCGATCTGTGGCGTATTGAGCTTAGCCGCCGCCTGCAGTCAGTCCTCAGCACCCACCGAAATGGTAGGCACCATCATGAAGCCTAAGCGCGCTACGACCGATGAGCCAGCGAGCGCATCGGTGGCCGCCACGGATGCAGCCGCCACTCAGGCAGCGGTAGAAGCGGCCAAGGGGGCCGATACGGATGCCTCTGGTGCCGCCAATGCATCGCAGGCCGCGGGCGGCAACGGGAATGGCAGGAAAAATCACAGAGGTAAGTAGCTTAGGATCTGGGCGGACACCCTGCGTGAGTGGGGTGGCGCTCTAGCCGACATCGGTTGATTCAGGGGTCGGTGAGCAATCAGCCTTAAGCCCGCTGTCTACCCGTTGCACTTCGCATCGGATTCTGCACATGATGAGATGCGTGGGAAACTCGCGCTCATCATTCAATTGAGCACCGTGCCGCGGCATCGGGCGCCAACGAACTGCGGGGTGCCTAGATGCGAAAGCCGTTTTTAAATGCCAGCCGACACGGCGCGATCATCCTGTGCGCGATGCTGTGGGCGGTGACGACTCAGGCTCAACTGAAGTATGTCGAGACGCGGGATTTGCGAGTCATCTATTACGATCCGGGCACCTCGTTTTTAGTACCGAGTGCGACGCGCGCTTTCCTAGATGCGCTGGATGCGCAAAACGCGCTCTTCGCCTACCGACCAGATGGCAAAGTGAACGTGCTACTGCAGGATTTCAGCGATGCCGCTAACGCCAGCGCAGACGCCACCCCGAATAATCGGATCTTCTTTGAGGTGTCAACGCCCGACGACCCGTACGAGTCAATAAGCCCTGCCGATGATTTTGCATCGACAGCGGCGCATGAGACCACGCATCTGGTGGTTAACGACGGCGTCAACTCAGCGGATCAACATGTCCGTGCCTTGTTTCGCGGCAAGGTGGATGTGGATGCCCAGCACCCCGAAAGTCTGCTCTATTACTATTTGACGACACCGCGTTCCACCGCACCGCGTTGGTATCAGGAGGGTGGCGCGGTCTTTATGGAAACCTGGCGCATGGGCGGCACGGGACGTGCCGAAGGCGGCTATGACGAAATGGTTTTCCGCGGGATGGTGCAAGATGCCATCCCTTTTTATGATCCCCTGAGTTTGGTCTCTAAAGGGACGGAGGTTGATTTTCGGGCAGGGGCCAATGCCTACCTGTATGGCACGCGGTTCATGAATTACCTCGCCTACACCTACAGCCCTGAACAGCTGCTGGCGTGGTGGCGGCGGGCGGATGGCACTGAACGCTATTATGCGGATGACTTTAAGCGGGTGTTTGGCATATCGCTCGATCAATCCTGGAAAAACTGGGTGCGTTTTGAGCATGAGTTTCAGCAGAAAAATCTCACCTCCATACAAGAGCATCCGCTCACGCCCTTTAAGGATGTGACTCGGCAGCTGCTTGGTTCTGTGTCACGGAACTTTCTGTCCGCTGATGGAGAGCGCTTGTATGCGGCTGTTCAATACCCGGGCCAGGTGTCGCGCATCGTGGCGATCTCTCGCAAAGATGGTGCGGTCACGCCCTTGCATGAGATCAAAGGCCCAGGCGGCCTTCGAGTGTCTTCGCTGGCTTATGACCGTGCCAGTGAAACGCTTTTTTTCACTAGCAATAACAATACCTACCGCAACATTGAGGCCCTGGATCTTCGTTCCGGTAAGACGCGCATGCTGTATAAAGCGGCGCGCATCGGTGATTTGGCTTTTAATGCCGCCGATCGTTCGCTGTGGGGGCTGCGCCATAACCGCGGTATGGTGATGCTCGTTCGTATGCCCTACCCCTACACCGAATGGAAAGCGGTCTCGGTATTTAAATTAGCAGAACAAGCAATGGATCTGGACATTTCGCCGGACGGCAAATGGCTAGCGGTGACGGTGACTCGACCTGGAGCAAAGCCGACTACTGTGCCGATCAGTGAAGTGCGAGTGCTGAGCGCTGAAGCGGCCGCTTCAGGCGATGTGACGCCGGTCCACCGCGTTGAATTGGAAGGGGCGGTTGCTGAGGATTTTGTCTTCTCTCCTGACGGCAAATATTTGTTTGGCAGTAGTTATTACACTGGCGTCTCTAATATCTATCGCTATGACTTAGCGAGTGAGGAGCTTGAAGCGGTGAGTAACACGGCTGTCGGATTTTTCAAACCGCTGCCGATTGATGATGCGACGCTAATTGTGCAGCGCTACTCAGGTCTTGGGTTTGTGCCGACGGTGATCGATGGGAAACCCACCGATGATTTAAGTGCCATCACTTTGCTTGGTAGTGAAGTGGCCGCTAAACATCCCATCGTCAAGTCGTGGGGGTTAACGACGGGTGCTGCCAGTGACTACGAGGCGCGCATCATAAGTAAAGGGGACTACAAACCCTTGCAGCAAATGCATCTCAATTATGTGATTCCGGGCATTGAGGCCTATAAGGGGGCGAAAGCCTTCGGCTTCAGTGCCGCCTTCGGCGATCCCATGGGCCTTGATTCACTGCGGACGGCGCTAAGTTATAGTCCAGATGCGAGCTTGCCTTCCAAGCAGCGCGTGCATGCGTCGTTCGATTTACACGTCGGCGAATGGACGACGGGTGCTAAATGGAATGGCGCGGACTTCTATGACCTGTTTGGGCCGACCAAGCGGGCCTTGGAAGGCTATAGCGTTTACGTGAACTACGATCGGCCGTTGGTCTTTGACCCACCCGAGACCCTCAATTTTATTGTCAAAGCCGCTTTTTATGGCGGACTCGATTCACTGCCTGGTTTTCAGAATGTGACATCGCCGTCCCGTAATCTTTCTACGATCGATGTGGGTTTGGTGTCAGTAGATACGCGCTCCTCACCCGGTGCCGTTGATGCGGAAGCCGGACACACCTGGTCAGTCATGGCACACAATTACGGTGCCGCCGGCGCGATGATCCCCAGTGTGACGGCGCGCTATGATCTCGGCTTCTCGCTACCGATCGATCATTCATCCGTGTGGTTGCGCAGTGGCGTCAGTGTGTCAGAAGGCAGCGTACGCAATCCCTTGGCCAACAGCTATTTGGGCGGCTTCAGTAACAACTATGTGGATAACACCGCCAACGGCGGCGCGCAACGTTACCGTGATCTGCTGACCATGCCCGGTTTTGGTTTAGATGAGCTTAATGGTAAGACCCTCGCTAAAACCCAATTGGAGTGGAGTTTGCCGCCCATGCGCTTTGAAAGCGTGGGCAGCCCTGGTTTTTATCTGAGCTGGATTCGACCGGAAATTTTTACCAGTGTTCTGGTGACAAATCTACAAGACAGCCGCCTGCGAGAAACGGCTGAAAACGTCGGTGCGCAGTTAGACTTTCAGTTGCATGTGATGCATCGACTGCCGATGATGTTCTCTGTTGGGGTGGCGCGCGGCTTCGGTGGCGGCGGCCTTGGAAAAACGGAGTTTATGGTGTCTTTCCAAGTTCTTTAAAGCGGCGTGCTGAGGCGTAATTTAGTATGACGATTGATTTTCTACTCAATTGGCACACACCGATCGCTTTGTTGCCGGTGGTGGCGTTTCTGACCGCTCTAATCTTATTTGATAGCTTTAAATTAGTGTCTTTTAAGTTGATCCTGGGGGTTATTGCGATCGGCGCCTTGATGGCCGGTGCAAGCTTTTTAGCGAATACCGCCGCCTACACGCACATGGATATCGAGTTTGTCTCTTTCTCTCGCTATGTGTCGCCTTGGATCGAGGAGTTTCTCAAGGGCTTGACGGTGGTGTACTTCGTGCGCAGCCGCCGAGTGGGTCTGTTGGTTGACGCGGTGATCATCGGTTTTGCACTGGGCGCCGGATTCGCTTTGGTGGAGAATGTCTTCTACTTAGCGGAGCGCTCGCAAGCGGTGTTGCTCGTGCAGTTGATTCGTGGCTTTGGGACGGCAGTGATGCACGGTGGGACGACGGGTCTTTTTGCGATGGTGTCAGTCGCTCTGTATGACCGCCGCCCCAACAGTGGGTTAATCATTTTTCTACCCGGATTTTTGTTTGCAGTGATGGTGCATTCCGCTTTTAATCATCTGCTGGTGCAGCCGGTTTTGGCCACGGTCGTGATGTTGATCGTTCTGCCAGGCGCATTGTATTTTGCGTTCAAGCACTCTGAGAAAGGCTTGCGCGACTGGATGGAATCAGATCTGGATGCCAAGATCAATCTGCTTAAAGCGATTAACTCTGGCCAGTTTTTGGCTACACCTGCCGGCGTGTATTTGCAGACCTTGCGGGATCGATTCAGTGGCGAGAATCTGGTCGACTTGTTCTGTTACTTACGCTTGCATGGCGAGTTGGCGTTGCGGGCTAAGGGGCTGTTGCTGATGCGCGAAGCGGGCTTTGAGGATTTGCCGCTCGATGATCAGACGCGCAGTAGTTTGGCCGAGTTAGGTCAGTTAGAGCGCGCTCTGGGCAAGACGGCTTTGCTGGCGCTGCGACCCATTATGGCGGTGACCGGTAAGGACATCTGGCAGGTCAAGCTGTTTCAAAGCTAAGTCATCGTCTTTAGGGGCACAAAAAAACGCCCGCATGAGGCGGGCGTTTAGGCATTGGGTCTATCAAAATGCTTATCGTTTATGTTCTGAAGCCGACAGGTCCGTGACCAATGCGAGGAGTTGTGACTCGCCACCGGCAGTGCTCACATCGGCGGTGAATTTACCGTTGATCACCATTACGGGCACGCCGGTGACTTTGTAGCGACGAGTCAGTTCTTCGGCGCGCCGCAGCTTGCTTTCAACCGAGAATGAATGGTAGGTGCGATCAAAGTCGGCATCTGATATACCGTTGGCTTTTAAGAAGGCGCGCTGCATCCGTTCCGTTTCCGCGGGATCTTGAGCCGCTAGGAAATTGTTGTTCACATGGATTTCCCGGAAGACCGGTGTGTGCAACTGCTCTATTTTACCTAAGGCTTCCAAAGTGTAAAACAAGCGCGCATGGGCCTTGTGGACGTCACTCCACATCACGGGCACTCGCTGGAAATTTACGTAGGCTGGCTGACCTTTTTGTCGCCAACTCTCGATATAGGAGTCCAAGTGATAGCAGTGACCACAGCCGTACCAGAACACTTCAACCACCTCGACTTTGTCAGGTGCTGTACTGGTGGGCTGGGCAGGCGAGAGTGAGTTGTAGTTTTTTCCTTCAATCCACTTAGATGGAATGGGTGCTGCGATGGCCGGTGTGTTGGCCGCCACCGCACTGGCGATCGGGGACAGCCCCGTGAGTGCGTCATTGGCCCCATCGCTTTCTTCGGTCATGCCTGTGGCATGCTCAATCGGACCAGACTGAGTAGCCTTTGGGCGCACAGTGGCCGACGCTTGGGTAGAGTGACTGCCGGCGACTGGAGTGGCGTGACGGGTGCAGGCGCTTAAGCCTATCAAGGCGATGACCATCACAGTCAATAGCCCACGGAACAATCGATTCATTCAGAACTCCTTATGAGGTCGTGGACTTGGCCGCGTGGCTCGCATCATCGCCGATATCTCAGCGCAGACCCTGCACATAGGCCGCCAGCGCTTTGATTTCTTCAGGCCGCAAGCGTTTGGCGATGGTCATCATGATCTCTGCATTGGCATCAACCGCGGCTTGTCCGGCGACGGATGTGTAGCGTGCGTTCTCAGCATAATGGGTGAGTTGCGTGGCCACATAGCTCGCGTTTTGACCACGAATCTGTGGCCACTTGGCGGGGCCATTGCCGCGGCCATTGGGGCCGTGGCAGCCCATGCAGGAAGGGATGTTGCGGCTGGCGACGCCACTTCGATACAGCGCTTGACCGGCTTGCGCCAAGCCCGCATCGCTTTCAAGGCCCGTGGGGGTCTGTTTTTCAAAGTAGCTGGCTAAATCGGCCATATCCTGAGCACTCAAGGCGGCTGCCATGGCATTCATGGCTGCTGCCACTCGAACACCGGATTTTAGATAGGCCAACTGTTGTTGGGTGTACTCATGGTGTTGGGCCGCTAAATTCGGCCATTCGGGGCTCAATGCCATGCCGTTGGTGCCGTGGCAGGCGCCGCAGGTCAGGGCCTTGGCCGCTCCCGCGTTGGCATCGCCCACTAAGGCGGCATCCCCCGCCATGGCGGTGCTCATACCGAGGGCCAGACTCAATACGGATCCGCCGATCGCGGAAACCCAAAAAAAATGCTTCATCTCAATGTGACTCCGTGGGCACTCGCGTCGCCCTGATAGACTGTGGGGCCACGCACGTTGAGATTCTACACGATGTCGGCTTTCCCTCACGCACGCTACCTAAAAGGTGCGCATGAACCCTCGCAGTTCGTGGCCGACACCGGTGTTGAAGTGGTGTTCGCCGGACGCTCCAACAGTGGCAAGTCCAGTGCGATCAATGCCATCACCCAGCGCCATGGCTTGGCCAAGACCTCCAAAACCCCGGGTCAGACCCAGCTGATCAATTTTTTTGAGCTAGAAGATGGCCGCCGTCTCGTCGACTTGCCGGGCTATGGCTTTGCCAAGGTACCGCGACCGCTGCAGGCCCACTGGAAAGGTCTGTTAGAAACGTATTTTAAGTCTCGAGAGTCCCTTAAGGCCCTATTTTTGATCATGGACGCCCGACGCCCCTTGGGCGATCAGGATTGGCAGATGATTGAGTATTCCCATTCGTGTGGGCGAGCGGTACACCTGTTGCTGACCAAAGCAGACAAGCTGTCACGCAGCGCCGGCGCCTCGACTTTGGCGCGGGTGCGTCGGGAAGTTGAAGGGCGGGCGAGTGCCCAGCTGTTTTCGACGCCCGCCAAGACGGGGGTGGAGGAGGCGCGCCGTGCCTTAAAGCGCCATTTGAATTCAAAAGAGCCCAGCGTCGGCGAACCGACGCTGGGCGAGGCTGGCCCAACGCTTGAAACTAGGGGCCAGTAGCCCGCTGAGGGAGAGCAGCGGGGCGCGTCTTGCGACGTACCTAGAGTCAGACGGCTCCATGAACGGGAAGTTCCCCATGACCCAGCCAAAACACTCGTTATTTTTGCTGCGCTGCGTCGATTAATGCGCCTCATCCCAATTCGCGCCCACACCGATATCGACTTCGAGCGCGACGGCGAGGGTCGCGGCTGCGCACATTAACTTCTCCAGTTGTGGCCGCACTGTGGATAAGGCGTCCGTGTCGACTTCCAGTACGAGCTCATCGTGTACCTGCATGACTAAACTGGCCGGTACCCGCTCACGTTCAATCCACGAGTCGACCGCGATCATGGCGCGCTTAATAATATCGGCTGCCGTGCCTTGCATGGGCGCGTTGATAGCGGCGCGTTCCGCATACTGCTGCAGTTGCTTATTGCGTGACTGAATATCGGGAAGATAGAGTCGCCTGCCCTCGACGGTCTCGACAAAGCCCTGCTCACGGGCGACTCGGCGGGTCTCCTCCATATAAAGACGAACACCGGGGTAACGCTCAAAATACCGCTCAATGTATTGCGCAGCGGATGCTCGGCTGATATCGAGTCGCGCGGCCAAGCCGAAGGCTGACATGCCGTACATGAGCCCGAAGTTGATTGCTTTCGCCGCACGGCGTTGTTCATCTGACACATCGGTTAAGGGCACCGCGAACATCTCCGCTGCGGTGGCTCTATGGACATCTAAGCGGTTAGCAAAGGCGCTGACAAGCCCTGGATCACCCGACAGGTGCGCCATGATGCGTAGCTCAATTTGCGAATAATCGGCCGCGACGATCTGTCGTCCCGGCGGTGCGGTGAACGCCTGTCGTATGCGGCGACCCTCTTGGGTTCGGATCGGAATGTTCTGTAAATTCGGCGCAGACGACGACAAGCGTCCGGTGGCGGTGATCGCCTGATGGTACGAGGTGTGCACGCGCCCGGTTCGCGGATTGACTTGCTGCGCTAGGGCTTCCGTATAGGTGCTACGAAGCTTGGCGAGACCGCGAAACTCTAAAATCAGTTTGGGTAGCGCATGCTGTGAGGCAAGCTCTTCTAATACATCTTCCGCCGTCGACGGCTGACCGGTTGGGGTGCGACGTACCACAGGGATGGCCAACTTCTCAAACAGGATGTGCTGCAGCTGTTTCGGCGACTCCAGATTAAATGGACCGCCCGCTGAGTCGTGTGCGGCCTTCTCTAACTCCTGTAGCCGCAAGCCAAATTCTTGTCCTAGGGCACGTAGAAACACAGCGTCGATCAATACACCGCGTCGCTCCATTCGCTGCAGCACGGGCTGCAAGGGCTGCTCTAGGGTGTCATACAGCACGGCAAGTTTAGGCACTGTCTGCAACTGCCGATGCAGCACTTGATGTAATCGCCAAGTGATGTCCGCATCCTCCGCGGCATACTCTGATGCAATGTCCACGGGCACTTGGTTAAACGTCAGTTGCTTGGCCCCTTTGCCGGCCACTTGTTCGAAGGTGATGGTATCAAGGCCCAAATAACGCTTTGCCATCGAATCCATATCATGGCGCGTGGTCACACTATTGAGTACATACGACTCCAGCATCGTGTCGTACTGCACCCCCGCGACTCGGATGCCGTGGTTGGCAAAAATATGCATGTCGAATTTCGCGTGCTGCGCCAGCTTTTTTTTCTGTGGATCTTCAAGCAATGGCTTCAAACGCTCCAGTACCCAAGTGCGCGACAGCTGCGGTGGGGCATCAGGACCATCGTGTGCCAATGGAATGTAGGCTGCGCGACCTGAGTCAACACACAAAGAGATGCCCACGATCTCGGCGCTTAGATAATCAAGTCCCGTGGTTTCTGTATCAAAGCAGAACGCGTCTGCTTTGCTAATGGCATCCATCCAATGTTCGAAAGCCTCTGGCGTGGCCACGGTCTCGTAGTGGCGTGGTGCTGAGGCGACGGCAGATGCGAATGCATCGAGCGCCGTCGATTCCTCAGTGGGCGCTACTGGCATCGCGGCGGCGGGCGCCGCTTCTTTCTTTGAGGACGCGCCCGGCTCTAAATCGCGCAGCAGGGTTTTAAGTTCAAGCAGTTGGTAGAGCGCTGTTAAGCGCGGCACATCGGGGTTCCGCCGGCCGAGTTCTGCAAGCGACAATGGCAGGGTCAAATCGCAGCGAATCTGCGCCAGATTTTGTGAGAGCGCGAGCGTATCGAGATGCGCACGCAAACTCTCTCCGACCTTGCCCTCAATGGCTTCGGCATGGGCGATCAGACTCGCCGCTGTGCCATAAGTAGAAAGCCACTTCGCGGCCGTTTTAGGTCCCACCTTAGGGACACCGGGGATATTGTCGGAGCTGTCGCCGATCAGCGCCAGATAGTCGACAATTTGCTCAGGGTACACGTCAAACTTGGCTTTAACGCCCGCACGATCCAGCGTGGTGCCCGTCATGGTATTAATTAAAGTCACGTGCTCGTCCACCAGCTGGGCCATGTCTTTATCGCCGGTGGAGATAACGATTTGCATGCCCGCCGCCACGCCGGTCTTGGTGAGCGTGCCGATCACATCATCCGCCTCGACGCCTTCGATGCGCAGTAAAGGGAGGCCCATGGCCTCTACCGCTTCTAATAGGGGCGCGATTTGCGAGCGCAGTTCATCCGGCATGGGCGGGCGGTGGGCCTTATAGGCCTCGAATAAGTCGTCCCGGAACGTGCGACCCGGCGCGTCAAATACCACGGCGATATGCGTAGGCGTTGCCTCACGTAAAAACTTTTGTAGCATGTTGATCACACCAAAGATGGCATTGGTGGGTTGACCGCGGGAGTTTGAAAACGGTGGCAACGCATGAAAGGCTCGATAGAGGTAAGACGAGCCGTCAATCAAATAAAGTCGCTGAGTATCCGTCATAAGCGTTAAGGCACACCCGAGGTTGAATGAGTCGAAGGGACCGCATCCACTGAGGTCGACGGTGAGGCAGGGGTATTCACTGGTACATGCTCAGGCTTGGTGCGATTTGGCAGCACCAATGGACCCTTCTGACCACAACCTGATAGAAGCGCAGCCATCAGCGATAGTAAGGCACAAAAGCGCATGTGTTCTCCTGTCTTCAATTTGAGTCGGTCGATCAACGCCGCTGTATGACGGCAACGGTCAGTCGAGAGGTGCAGATTAAATCACCGTGCTCATCCGCGATATCGATTTGCCATACATGGCTGCGGCGGCCAATGCGCAGTGCACGTGCTGTCCCGGTGACGAGGCCGGATGCAGCGCTGCGTAAATGACTGGCATTAATTTCTTGACCCACGCAGACGTACTTGTCCGGGTCAATACACAAGTAAGAGCCTACGCTACCTAAGGTTTCTGCGAGCACGACTGAGGCGCCGCCATGTAAAAGCCCCATGGGTTGGTGCGTGCGTTCGGTGACAGGCAAAGTGCCCAATAACCAGTTATCGCCGATAGCGGTGACGTTAATATTCAAATAGGTCGCTAGGCCCTTTTTGAACGTTCGGTTGAGCGCGGTGAGGTCAGGGGATGCGGCGAACCAAATACTCATGGTAGCGTGTCAGGATCCTGATGGAGAGTGTCTGTGGGCGGCTGATGCAGCCATCATTGGCTTTGAACACATCAGCCTGAGAGGGGACTTATTTTATACTGTTCGCTGATGAGGCGCCTGCCAGCGTGTGGATGATCACGTCCCAGTAAATCAAGCCATTATAAAAGCGATCCACCGGAATGCGTTCGTCTAGTCCGTGTGAATAATTTTCGCCATCTTTGATAAACATGCTGCCAACGCCGTAGGTGGGTATGCCTGCATTTCTAAAGACGGATCCATCGGTTGCATAAGCCACCATGGTGGGCGACACGATCGCTCCGGGGTTGGCAGCGCCCACAGCAGTCTTGACCGCTGCCACCACATCGGGTCGGAGTGGTGAGGGGTCAGAGTAGGTAGGTGGGTAGTTTGAAGTGATGGTGATGGTGGGGCCGGCCAATGCGTGTAGACGACTTTGCACCGCGTCAGCAGACGTGCCTGGAAAAATACGGCAGTTCACTACAGCGGAGGCGGTTTGCGGCAGGGCGTTTTCCGCATGGCCACCGCTGATTTGGGTCGCAACACAGGTGGTTTTTAATTTGCCGACATATTGAGGCGACTGGGCGATCGTCGCGGCGGCTGTTTGATCTTTGGGGTGATCAGCAAAGCGAGCCATGGCTTTGCCAAGCGGCCCCGGCGTGACCGCACTGGCGGCTTTAAAATCACTCAAGGTCCAGCTATTGGATTGTGTCGGGAACTGATAATGGCTGATGGCTGTGAGTGCTGTGGCTAATTCGTAAATGGCGTTGTCTGGACGCGGTTGTGAGCTGTGGCCACCGGGGTTTTTGGCCGTTAAGGTGAAGGCCGCCACACTCTTTTCGGCGCCTTGTAAATAAAAGAGCAGCGGCTTGCCCGTGGCAGCATCCAACACACCGCTGCCCATGTCACCATTCAGTGCGTATTCCGCATCGATTAAGTCGCGGTGGTGATCTACTAAGTCATGCGCCGTGTCTTCAGACGTTTCTTCATCTCCAGTGAATACAATGATCAGGTCATGACTGGGAGTGAAGTGAGCGCGTTTCAGTCGGATAAATGTCTCCGTGAGCAGCGCCACATCTTCTTTCATATCCAGTGTGCCGCGTCCAAAAAAATAACCGTTTTCCTCAACCAAAGTGAAGGGATCGCGTTGCCAATCGCTGCGTTTTGCGGGCACCACATCCATGTGTGCCATAAAGGCAATGGGTTTGCCGCTACTGCCATCACCGTGGTAGCGGACGATCAGCGAGGCGGTGTCGCCAAGTGGGAGGAGCGTGATGTCGGCGGCGTCAAATCCAGCCGCTTTGAATTGGGTGGCAAGATACTCCGCCATCGGGCGCACTTGGCCGTGGCCGCTTGCGGTATCAAAGCTGACTAAGGTGGCAAGCAGGGCGCGCGCCTCCGCGCTGGCGTCGAGGGGAGAGTCGCTGTGAGCCCCAGTGGATACAGCGAGTAGCGCCCCACACAGGATGGCGGTCAGGATGGGTTTCATAGCAGGCTGATCCGAAGGGAGATGCGCTGATCATAAGACGCGCTCGTGCGCTTTGTCTGAAGGATCATGCGATTCTCAGCGGTTGGCGCGTAAAGCGCGTGAACGCTCAGGTTCATAAGCTAATAATTTGTTTAAATTCAATTACTTATATAAAGTAGCGATGGGATACTCCGGGCAATTGGGATGCCGGGTGAGGTTGGCCTAGAGGCCTCGATCAGAGCCCGTGCGTCCTGCACAGAAGTCGGCGATACTGCCTGTCGAATCGACAGGCCGATGGTCGTTAAAATGTCAGGAGAATGAGTGATGAAGACGCGCGCCGCAATTGCCTATGCTGCTGGAAAACCGTTGGAGGTCGTGACCCTTGACCTGGAGGGTCCGAAGGCCGGTGAGGTGCTGATCGAAATGCGCGCATCCGGGGTCTGTCATACCGATGAGTTCACCCGCTCAGGCGCTGATCCGGAGGGTTTGTTCCCCGTGATTTTGGGGCATGAAGGCGCGGGCGTCGTGGTGGACGTGGGGCCAGGGGTTCGGACCCTTAAAAAGGGGGACCATGTGATCCCGCTGTATACCCCCGAGTGTCGGGAGTGCAAAAGCTGTACCTCTCATAAAACGAATTTGTGCACGGCGATCCGTGCCACCCAAGGGCAGGGTGTGATGCCAGATGGCACCAGCCGATTTTCTATCGGCAAAGACAAAGTGCACCACTACATGGGCTGCTCCACTTTCTCTAATTACAGCGTCTTGCCAGAAATTGCCGTCGCTAAAATTCGCGACGATGCACCCTTCGATAAGGTGTGCTACATCGGTTGCGGCGTGACCACGGGTATCGGTGCGGTGATTAATACCGCCAAGGTGGAGCCAGGCGCCAATGTGGTGGTGTTTGGTCTAGGCGGCATTGGTCTGAACGTGATTCAGGGCGCGCGCATGGCCGGTGCTAACAAAATCATTGGTGTTGACCTCAATCCGAGGCGTCAGGCGTTGGCTGAAAAATTCGGCATGACCCACTTCGTCAACCCCAAAGAAGTCGAGGGAGACTTGGTGCCTTATCTGGTGTCACTCACGGATGGTGGTGCCGATTACAGCTTCGAATGCGTAGGTAATGTGCATTTGATGCGACAGGCATTGGAATGCTGTCATCGGGGTTGGGGTGAGGCCATCATTATTGGTGTGGCGGGTGCCGGCCAAGAAATTGCGACCCGACCCTTCCAGTTGGTCACCGGTCGTGTGTGGAAAGGCACCGCTTTTGGGGGCGCCCGTGGACGCACTGATGTGCCTAAAATTGTCGACTGGTATATGGATGGAAAAATTCAGATCGATCCACTGATTACTCACCAGATGCCGCTCGATCGCATCAATGACGCTTTTGACTTGATGCACTCCGGCGAGTCGATTCGAAGCGTGGTGGTGTACTGATCGTCATTTTAGAGCGCACATGACTACTCACGAGACGATATCGGAGCACCGCTGTTTTGGCGGCGTACAGGGTTACTACAAGCACGCCTCGAGTGTGTGTCAATCCTCGATGCGCTTTTCCGTTTATCAGCCGCCACAGGCGCAGTTAGGTCCAGTGCCGGTGCTCTATTACTTGGCGGGGCTGACGTGCACTGAAGAAACATTCGCGATCAAAGCGGGTGCCCAGCGCATTGCAGCGGAATTAGGACTGATGTTGGTGGCCCCAGACACCAGCCCACGCGACGTCAGTCTCGCAGGGGATACTGCCGACTGGGACTTTGGTCGTGGTGCTGGCTTTTACGTTGATGCTACCGAAGCGCCATGGTCTGCCCACTATAAAATGTACCAGTATGTGAGCGAGGAACTGCCCGCTTTAATCCACAGTACGTTCCCTGCCCGCGCGGATGCGCAGGGAATTTTTGGTCATTCGATGGGTGGACACGGTGCATTGGTCATTGGCTTGCGAAATCTCGATCGATACCGATCAATCTCCGCGTTCGCACCCATTGCAGCACCCAGTCACTGCCCTTGGGGGCAAAAAGCATTCACTGGCTATCTTGGTGCAGATCAGAGCCGTTGGTTGGCTTATGATGCCAGTGCACTGGTGCTTGATCAGCAGTGCCCTACCCGTATTCTGATTGATCAAGGCACAGCGGATCCGTTTCTAGCGAAACAACTCATGCCAGAGCGTTTTGTAGAAGCGTGTCGATTAGCTGGTCAGAAGGTTGAACTGCGTATGCACGCGGCCTATGACCACGGGTACTATTTCATCCAAAGTTATGTTGAAGATCATCTGCGCCATCATGCCGCTGTGTTGGGCGGCTGAGCTTACTTCTTAAGAAGATCAGCGGCGACCTGTCGATAGGCATCACGAAAGGGTATGCCTTTTTCGACGACCAAGCGATTGGCGCGCTCAGCGGCGTGGATCGCAGGATCCAAGTGTAGGTTCTCTGGTCTAAACTGAAGGCCATCCAACGCCATGGGTAAAATCTGAAGAGTCTGTAACGCCAGATCGATGCCGCGGAACAGCGGCACTTTAATGAGCTGCAGGTCGCGCTGATAGCCACTCGGCAATTTCGCAATGATCCCCAGCACCTCTGATAAGCAGGCGTGTGCGCTACTGCTGCGGCCGCGAATCAATTCGAACACATCCGGATTACGCTTTTGCGGCATGATCGATGAGCCGGTAGTGAAATGATCCGGCAGCGTGATAAATGCAAACTCTTGTGTGTAAAACAGCAATAGGTCCGCCGCCAGTCGCCCGGCATCAGTCATCATGAGTGCGATTTCAAATAGCAACTGCGCTTCGGCCTTGCCGCGCGACAGTTGTACGGCAGTCACCGGCTCATGGTTCACCGCAAAACCCAAGCGCTGTTTGGTGTCATCTCGATTCAATGGTAGACCCGGGGTGCCGTAGCCGGCCGCAGAACCCAGTGGGTTTTTGTCAGCCCGACCGATGGCCTGCGCTAAGCGGCTTGTATTGTCTCTAAACTCCGATGCAAAACCACCCGCCCATAAATCCACGGAGCTCGGCATGGCCTGTTGCATGTGCGTGTAACCGGGCAGTACGAGCTTTGGGTGCCTCGCCGCCAGTCGATCAAGCGCTGTCGCTACCGCTTCAGCGCCGCGAGTGAGGTCCCGGTTAGCGTCTTTGAGGTAGAGACGCAGTGCCGTTAGGACCTGATCGTTTCGTGAGCGTCCTAAGTGAATGCGACCGCCGATCGGACCCACGCGCTCGGTCAGCTGTGCCTCGAGTGCGGTTTGTCCATCTTCATCTTGAAGGGTGATCTGCCAAGCCCCCTTCTCATGTGCCGCCGCGACCTCATCTAATGCGCTCGTGAGAGTTGCTAAATCAGCAGCCGACAGCAGGCCCGCCGTGTGCAGACTCTGAGCGTGGGCCAGAGAGGCTTGAATGTCATAAGACACCAGTCGCTCATCCAAGGCGAAATCTTCACCCGCTGTGTATTCAAGGACTGCTTGGTCAAGCGGCTTACCCTTGTCCCATAAGCGGCTCATGGTTTTTTTGCCCCCACGACTTGCTCAGCGGGCGACAGGACTTTGATATCGGCAACAATCAGCGTGCCAAGCCCTTCGTTGGTGAACACTTCCGCCAATAGGGCATCGGTAGACTTAAACGAGATCACATGTACGCGGCGAACGCCGCCTTTGATCGCGGTCTCAATCGCTCCTGCTTTGGGCAGCATACCATCCGCAAAGCAACCGAGCGCTTCGAGACGCTTCAGTCCAGCCAAGTCCGTGTAGGACACCAACGTCGAAGGATCAGCGAGTTGCTCAAAAATTCCGGCAGCACCGGTGCAAAGTAGTAGCTTCTCAGCACCGAGCGCTGCACCCAGATGCGCGGCGACCGTGTCGGCATTGATATTCAGTACATTGCCTTCTGCATCGGCTGACAGTGGACTGACGATCGGCATATAGCCCGCATCCAGTAATGAGCGGATTACGTGCGGATCCACTCCTTCGATGTCGCCTACCTGCCCATAATCCACCAGCACGCCGCTCGTGCTTTTTACAGGCGCTCTTTTATGCGCGCGCACTAAGCCGCCATCAAGACCTGAGATGCCTACCGCATCGAGCCCCAATTCGCGACACAGACTGAGCAGCTGTGTGTTCAGAAGACCGTTGAGCACCATGACGGTTAACTCGACCGTTTTTTCATCGGTTACTCGCCGGCCGTCGATCAGGGTCGGTTCCACACCGAGGGAGCGCTGCATTTCATCTAACTGTGGACCGCCGCCGTGCACTAGGACCACCCGGATGCCAACCTGATGCAAGATCGCCACCTGCTCGACCAGTGATCGGACCGCTTGAGGGTTCGAGAATATGGCACCCCCAATCTTAACGATGAAGACTTTGCCCTTGTACATGCGGATGTACGGTGCGGCGCTGCGCATGGCGCGAATGGCGGCAGCTTGTTCGGGGCGGTAGCTCATGGAAGTTCCTGCAAGTGAATAAAAAAGAAAAGAGAGAGTCGGAATCGTCGAGTGAGAGAATTATTTGAGTAAGATTATTTAAGTAAGCGATACAAGATGGCCATCTGCACCACCAGTCGGTTGTGTGCTTCTTGCAATACGACGCTGCGCGGTCCATCCAGGAGGGATTCTGCGATCGCGACATTACGTCTCACTGGCAAGCAGTGCATGAGCTTGCAGTGGGGCGTGGCTTGAGCAAAGGTCTGTTCGGTGAGCTGCCAGTTGGTGAGGGAGCGACGCAGCGACGCATCGGCCTCTGCATCGCCATAGTGTCGTGTCGAGCCCCACTCTTTGGCATAAACCACGTGAGCGCCTTTCAGCGCACTGTCACGATCATCGGTCTCGGTGATCGAGCCGCCACTCAGTCGCGCAGCGGCCCGTGCGCGATCTATGACCGCATCGGGTAGCGCGAAGCCATCGGGGCGAAGCACCACCACTTCGTGACCGCGAAGCGCTGCCATGTGCGCTGTGGCCGCTGGAACGGCGAGTGGCAGTGCGCGTGGGTGTGGCACCCATGACAAGACAAATTTGGTGCGCGGTGCGATGTGAAGATCATCTAGTGTCTTCCAGTCGGCGAGCGCTTGACAGGGATGATTGATCGCCGACTCTAAATTGATGAGTGGCTTTTTAATCAGAGCCGCCATGCTCTTAAAATGTGTATCAGCCACGTCGTTGGCCAGATCATGGCCCTCGGCGAATGCGCGAATGCCCATCACATCACAATAAGACGCGAGCACGGGAAGCCCCTCGCGGACGTGCTCGGCCGCGGCGCCGTCCATGGCGACCCCGGTGCGTGTTTCCAGTGCCCAGGTGCCGTGGCCGGGGGTGATCACGAAAGAACTGCCGCCGAGTCGCGCCATGCCGGCTTGCATCGAGGCCAAAGTCCTTAAGGAAGGATTTAAAAATATCAGTCCCAGAATTTTTCCGGCTAACGCTTGTGGTTCCGGATGTTGCTGGAGTCGATCAGCTAAGGCGAGAAGATCTCGGATTTCCTCCGGGGAGAGGTCAGCGAGATCTAGGAAGCGGGCGAGACTCATGGGGCTAACTCCTGGAGTGCCTGAGCCAGTAGTCCCACGTGTTCTGCGGTGAGAGTGAAGGGCGGTAGCAGTCTCAAAATGTGTGGATCGGCGGCGGTGCCTGCAAAGACGCCACGTGCCAATAATTCTTTTTGGATGGCCTTAGCGGGGCGTGTGGTTTTTAGACCGAGCAGTAAGCCGGCGCCTTGTACCCCACTCACCACCCCACCGACACAGGTGTTCTGAATGAGACTCGACATGGCGTTAACGTTTTCAAGCAAACCTTCTGACTCGATGATATCGATGACCGTTTCAACGATCGCACAGGCCAATGGGCCGCCACCAAAGGTGGTCCCCATGTCTTCAATCTTGAGCGCACCGGCGACTTGCGGTGACATCAGCAACGCGGACACTGGGAAGCCGGCCCCAAGGGCCTTGGCGGTGGTCAGCAGGTCGGGCGTGACCCCGACGCGGTTGGCGCCAAAGGGATATCCAGTACGACCAACACCGCATTGCACCTCATCAAAAATCAACAGCGCACCGACCTCGTCGCAGCGCGCACGCAGTGCACGCAGTACATCGACGGGTACCTCAAAGGCCCCCGCGAGCCCCTGCACGGGCTCGACCATCACACAGGCAGTGTCTCGGGTGATGGCGAGTGCAGCAGCCGGATCGGTGCGCGAAATCCATTGCACATCAAACGGCGTCTGCGGAAAGCCATACCACTTGTCACGCGCACCAAAAGTGATAGCTCCCGCGGCGGCCGTGCGACCATGCCAGCCGTGTTCAAGGGCAATAGCTTGTCGGCGTCCCGTTAAGCGAAACGCGGTACGCAGGGCATTTTCATTGGCTTCAGCCCCTGAGTTCACGAAGAACACCTGATCAAGTCCTAGACCTGCAAAAGCCACTAAGCGCTCGGCAGCCCGTTCGCGGACCGCCATAGGGATGGCGTTGGTTTGAAAAAGGACTGAACGCGCTTGTCGCTCCAGAGCCTCGATCCAGCGCGGATGCCCGTAGCCGAGCGCTGCCACGGCATGGCCGCCATAGAAATCAAGCACCCGTTGTCCGTCGCGTCCTTCTAGCCAACAGCCTTGAGCGCGCACCACTTCCAACGGGTATTGCGCAAATACCTGTGCTAAGTGACTGGGGTGGTGAGGGACTGCCGTGACCATGATGTGCGGATATCCTAAGAATTAAGTCCAACCGGGGGCAGGCGCAGTCAATCCTGTGCTTTGCTCAAAGCCAAACAGTCGATTAGCCCACTGGAGGGCTCCGCCCGCCGCGCCTTTGGTTAGGTTATCGATGGCGGAGACCACGGCGACCGTGGTGCCATCGGTGGTGGCTGAGAGATGCGCGTAGTTGCTGCTGACCACATCCTTGAGACGCGGCGCATGACCTAAGACATGGACGAATGGCTGATCTGCGTAAAAATCACGCAGTGCGGCGATCATTTCCTGCGAGGAGAACGGTTTAATCAGAGTGGCCTGTGTCGTGGCATGGATGCCACGCGCAAAGGGTCCGGAGTGCGGGACAAAGTGACACTCGATGGATTGACCCGTCACGGTTTTTACGATCGACCTGACTTCTGGAGCATGCCGGTGTTGGAGTGCGCCATAAGAGTAGAGGTCGCTGTGTCTTCGGGGGTGATGGGTTCCGTCGGTGGGTGTGCGGCCTGATCCGGTGCTGCCAGTGATGCCGCTGACAAACACACGCGGCTCGATCAGTTGCAGCGCAACTAAGGGAACGATTGATAACAACATAGCCGTGGCAAAGCAGCCTGGATGGGCAACATGTGGACTGGCTAGGGTGGTGGTGTGTTCGGGTAATGCGCAGGTGAACTCACTCAGACGGTCCGGTGCGCCATGTGCATGCTGATAGACAGTCTGGTACGCAGCCGCATCTCTAAAACGATAGTCTGCTGAGATGTCCACCACCTTAGGGTATCGCCCGGCGCGTGCTGTGCCGGTGAGAAGCTGGTCGATGAGAGTGGCTGAGACACCATGGGGGGCTGCTGCCAGCACCAGGCTGTCGGTTGCCTCGCACAGTAATTGCTGCGCGCTGTCGATCGACACAAAGCTCTGCTCGCCTACGATCGATGCCAAGTGGGGGAATGCACTCGCCACCGACGTGCCTGGTTTAGAGTCAGATACCACCGCCACCCGCTCGAAGTGAGGATGCATATGCAGCAGGCGAATGAGTTCGCCAGCGACATAGCCCGTGCCACCCAGAATGACCGTTGGAATTTTTAAGCGGCTGTTCATCAGGCGGCCGATTTAGCGGGGAACTTGGCGGAAAGTCCGGTGACTTCCAGCAAATGATCGCCGAGTTCTGTGCCATGGCTTCGGGCATTGAACGCGCTGACCCCCATTTGTGCCGCTATGATGTCGACGCCCACTTGGTTATCCGTGGCAGGCCCAGTGACCACCGCTGGCTCAATCAGGAATTTATCGCGCAGCAACTTGACGCCGCCCCACGCGGCGACCGGGTCATTCGCGGACAGAACGACCGCAGTCAGTGACTGGCGGATATCGGCCGCTGCCAAGATCGCTTCAACCCCGTAGGTTCCTAATAGGCCATCCCCCAACTCAAAGACGATGACGTCCGGTTGTCCTACGGCCATCTCGGTGAGCATGGCGCGCGTCAATGCGGGGCCGACGGCGGCGGTTGTTGTGCCCACACCAAAGTCGGTGAAGATCATGGAGCGCCGTGCACCGGCATCTTCCATTGCAAGGATGTCGCGGCGTAAGGAGACGCCGGTGGCTTTGAATGCGTGCACGGCAAGACCGCGGTGGCGCATGCGCGAGATGATGGCGCAAGCTGCGGCGGTTTTCCCGGCTTCCATGCAAGTGCCAGCCAATGCGATCACAGGCACGCCTTGTGTGTTCAGTGGCGCTGCCAGATCGAGAGGTCGTTGGCCGATGCGCGCTGGCACGCCGATTCGCTCGCCTAGGAAAGGGAACTGTAAAACAACTCCTAAGACACGGCAGTCAAAAGGACGGCCGCGGTCTGCGTTGGCTGAATCGCATACGCCGAGCACACCGCCAATATTGAGCATTTGGATGACATCGCCCGGTTTGATCTGGGTGGGGACATGACCCGAGTAGCCAAACAATGCTTTGCGATGTCCCAAGGCGCCGGCCACGATGTCGCCCTTGGAAACTTTAGCCATGCGGCCGCTGGTCAGTTCCAGCATGTTGTAGGTATTTTTCTCGGTGAGCACCTCAACCACAATGATTACACCCTCTTCACAGGGGATGTCTTCCGAGATTCGTAACTCATGGCCCAGTGCGCGCGCTTGGGTGATCGATGCAATTTTATCAACGACGACAGATTTCATGACTTAGCCTTCGCTTGTTGGCCAGCGCGCGTATAGAAAGTACCAGGGAGAGCCAGCATCTTGGAGTAACCGAGCGCATCGGCAGGTGTCCATTCGCCAGCGGCTTCACCGTAGACGCCTTTAGATGCAGTCATCAGAGACCAAGGCGATGAAACGCCCTCGATGAATACACTACCGGGCCGAAATAATAAGTGGACATCACCGCTGACACGTTCCTGTGAAGACATCAGTAGCGCTTCAATGTCACGGCACACCGGATCGAGGTGATGGCCTTCGTGTACCAAGTCGCCATAAGGCATCGCCACTAATTCCTTAATGCGCGCTTGACGACCCGTCAGCACCAGTTTTTCTAATTCGCGATGCGCGGTCAGGAGCACTTCGGCCGCTGGCGCTTCAAAAGCGACCCGTCCTTTAGTGCCAATGACGGTGTCGCCTAGATGGATGCCGCGACCAATAGCATAAGGTGCGGCCAGAGTTTCCAATTGCTCGATGATCGCGACGGGGTCCATGGCGACACCATTGAGTGCACTGGGAACACCACTTTTAAAAGACAGGGAATGGCGTACAGGCGCGCGGGGCGCGCTAAAGGCATCACGACTTAGAACCCATGCCTCATCGGGAATGCTGCCGGTCGAGGTCAGTGTCTCGGTGCCGCCGATGGTGACACCCCATAAGCCGCGATTCACAGAGTAGGCGGCGCCATGAGGCGGCACTGGCAGCTGCCTGGTCTGCAGAAAGGCAAGTTGTTCGGTGCGCTTAAAGGCGTGGTCACGGACCGGCGCTAAGATCTCTAAGCCCGGCGCTAAGGTACGCAGCGCCACTTCAAAGCGCACTTGATCGTTGCCCGCGGCCGTGCAGCCGTGCGCGACGGTAGTGGATCCTAAAGTGGTCGCCATACTAGCGATCATCTGTGCTTGTAAGACGCGTTCAGCGCCCACGCAGAAGGGATACAGTTGGCCGCGTCGTGCATTGCCCATTAATAAAAATTTGAGGACGCGATCGAAGTACTGAGGTTTGGCAGGCACCAAGTGATGGCTGATCGCACCCAGCTGTTGGGAGCGCTGGGCGAGGGTTTTCGCTGCATCCGCATCGATGCCACCGGTATCAACGGTCACGGTGATCACCGGACGCTGATAGGTTTCGATTAACCACGGCACGCAAAAAGACGTGTCTAGGCCACCAGAAAATGCGAGCAAAATGGGCTTAGCGCCCGTTGTTGACTGAGTCATAGCGGTTCTTTAGCGGGATTGAAAAGATTGAAGGCGAGCGAGTAGCGTGCGTTGCGCGCCCTCGTCGGTGGTGGCGATAAATATCGTATCGTCACCTGAGAGCGTGCCGACAATGTCCGGCCATTGGCGTTGATCGATGGCCGCTGCCACACTGGAGGCCGAACCGGTGGTGGTGCGGATCACGATTAAATGTGGGCCGGCAGCCACCACGCTTTGCACAAAGGCGGCCACCGCAGGCAAACCCGCCGCAGGAGAACTGCCCGTGGTATCCAACACGTAACGGTCACCCCTCTTAGCCACCCCCAGATCGCGTAAGTCTCGACTCACACTCGACTGGGTGACGGCGTGGCCTGCCGATTGGAGCAGCCGCACGAGTTCAGACTGGCGCCCGATCCGGCCCTGACTGATGAGTCGTTTCAGGGTGTCGCGCCGATCTTCGGTGGGTCTCGGGTCGGCTGGGGGCAGTGGTGGGGGGGCAGTTTGCATAAAGTTCGCATATTTTGCATATTTATGCGTACCTGTCAAGTGGCCTGTGGATCCACCGAGTGCTCGGCCGTCGCCTGCCGCGCAAAAGGGCTACTCGGCTGTGTTTTGGAGGTCTATCCGCTCGGTGCGCCGTCCACTTTTACCCCCGTCCGCTGTGAAGGATTGCTCCACCACATCAATGGACAACCCACGGTGGTGTACCGCGGTCGTACAGCGCGTGCCATAGGTGTCGTCAACGATAAAGGCGCTCGACAAGGTGCGCTCGCGGGCCATTGTTAAGCCCGTCTGGGGTAGATCCTGCACGTCGGCTTCGGTTCGATCGGCCAGCGTCTCCAGTAGAGACTCTGTGGTGAGGGGGCTTTCGGTGAGTACCGCCGCCAGTGCCGCCCGCGCTCGACGCACTTTAGGCCAGTCTGCATCGAGGGGATTGTTACTGATGGCATAGATGCCAGCGGCTAAGCGGCGCGGCCGCTGGGGATCCGCACTGCTTAAGACCAGTAATTCATGTGAGTTGCCTAACAGCAGATTAAAGCCCGCATAGCGAGGCACTTCCGGTGCGAGTGCTTTAAAAAAATCAGCGGGACTTAAGCCCGATGCCAAGAAGCAGGGGATCAATTCGCCGCGGCTAGGGGCTTGGCTCGGCGTTGGGGCACCGCGTAGGTTGGTGATGGCACCCAATCGTCCATCGGCATCCATGGCAAGCCAAGTGCCGCCACTTTGTAAGTCTCGGCCACCGAGAATGCGTGGCTGTGACCACCATTCCAAGGGCGCGCTCGGTCTCGCATGTAACTCATCTCGATTGGCCACCAGCACGAACGGCGCAGTGGGCTGTGTTTTCCAAGCGAATACCAATAGACACATAGCGGCTCAACGGGGTTGTAGAATTTTAACTGCATCCCATCCCGTCTTCAGGATAAGCACGGCGACGATGGCAATGAACAATAGGCGCACAAAAGCGGAGCCCTGACGGATCGCCAGGCGCGTACCGACTTGAGCGCCCGCCACATTGGCGATCGCCATCAGTGTGCCTAAAAACCAAAGGACATGTCCATGACTGCCAAACCATAAAATTGCGGCGGCATTGGTGGCGCAATTGATTAAACGAGCGGATGCGGCTGCGTTTAAAAAGTCGAAGCCATAAAAGCGAATGAACAGCAGCATCAAAAAACTGCCCGTGCCAGGGCCAAAAAATCCGTCGTAAAATCCCACCCCACCGATCAATGCGAGGCCTATGCCGATGGCTTGGGGTGTTAGGTGTCGGGGCGCGTGCGTCTGACCGAGATCCTTACGCATCACCGTGTAGGTTAAGACGATTAATAAAACGACTGGCACCATGGGCCTGAAGACTGTGGGCGACACATGAGTGACCGTGATGGATCCGGCTAGCGAGGCGACAAAAGCGATGCAGGCGGCGGGCACCAGTGTTTGCCATGAAAACACAACATGACGTGCGTAGCGCAGTGCGGCACTGCCCGTGCCCATCAGGCTGGCTAACTTATTAGTGCCCAACAGGAACGAGGGCAACTCGGCGGGGAGGCCTGCCAATAGGGCGGGGAGCTGAATTAATCCACCGCCTCCGACAATGGAGTCGATGCAGCCGGCGGCGAAAGCCGCGCCTAACAAAAACACCGCACTCCAATCCATCAGGCAGGGCGTTTTTGTTGATGGATGATGGCCGGCTCATCGATCAGTCGACGGCCTGTGCCGCGCGCATACCAGGCGGCAATTAATTGAAAGGAGATAGAGGCGGGCGGTGGCAGTAGGGGGGTTCCCGCTTGGATATCTGCGTAGCTAAACCAACGTGCGTCCTCCAGTTCACCATCCGGACAAGCGAGTAGGGAGCTACTGGCCTTCGCCTCAAATCCAATCATCAGTGACGAGGGGAACGGCCACGGTTGGGAGGAGTGATAGCGCACGTGTGTTGCGTCCACGCCGGTCTCTTCTTTTACTTCTCGCCGCACCGCATCTTCTAAGCTTTCGCCCGGTTCAACAAAACCCGCGATGGTGGAGTATCGACCTTGAGGCCAGCTGGCTTGTCGCCCAAGGAGCGCCTGCTCTTCATGAGTCACCAGGACGATGATGGCCGGGTCAATACGCGGAAACGCTTGAGTGGCGCAGCCCTCACGCGTGCAACGCATGACGTGTCCCGCATCGATGGCCATGTTAGGTGCGCCACATTGGCCACAATGGCGGTGACGCGCGCGCCAATAAACCAAAGCGCGTGCGTAGGCGAGTAGACCCGCCTCAGGATGGGTCAGTGAGCCCCCCCACGCGCGCAATTCTTTGAAGGCGCTTCCCGATGGTAGAGCGCAGACGGAGCGATCTTTGATTTCAATTGCAAAGAAGGCCGTGTTCTCTCGCTGTCCCAGAAAGATCGCTTGGTCGAGCGCCTCTTTCGGTAGGCAAGCGCGTTCGACCAGTGCAGCCTGTGGTTCGTGCGTCGGGTGAATGAGATTTTGATCTTGCCACAGCACCACAAAGCGGGAGCTAGGGCGTTCTAGTGCCGCGGCGATCCAAGCGGCATCCTTGCGGTGCTCGCTGGATCGATGGATATAGGGGCCGGCAAAAATATGAGGAGCGCGTGACATGGGCCTTGTTGTGCGCGACCAGCGCATCGGGACATTCTAACTGGCTTTCAGTAGCTGATCTCGTGCGTCCTCATCGCACCACTCACAATGGGCCATTCTGCTGCCTAAGGCGTCGATCACTCGGAGGCTTTGGCACCCCCGACAGGTATCCGGTTTGAGTTCAGAGCGGCGCTGCAATAAAGACAACAAACGCAAGGCATGCTCAAAAGACAAATAAATAGGGTGCTGCAAGAGGAGATAGGTTTCATAGGTGCGACACACCAAAATACCGCGCTCGAGCCCCGCCGCACTGCCGAGCGGCGCCGGGTCGGTGGTGTGCAACAGACCTAACAAAGCAAATAGGCCAGCTAAGGTGGCCGTTTGCCTACGATGGTCCGCATTCTTTAGAAAAAAAGCCGTTTGCGTCGGTGATTTTCCGCGGTGACGGCGAACCGTGGGTGTGATCGCCGCCACGTAGGTGTGGTACAGCTTGCGGATGCGATCATCCGTGAGACCCGTCCAGTGACGGATGGTGGTGGTTCTGGCCTCGTGCTGAATCATCCGCAGTGCCAGATCGATGCGCTCGCGGTCCTTGGTGTAGCGGTCGTCACTAGTTCTCATATTATTGAAATTCCTAGATATTTAATTTTCAATAGAAATTATTTTTGGTAAAAATCAACCAAAACTGTACGCTGACCACAGAATAAAGCCAATCCCCCCCGAGGGAATTTCTGGGAGCGCGTCTATGCCGAGAGCCAAGCCCTTAGTTGCGATATCGTCTTTTACGACTCAGCCGGTGTTTCCGACGGCCTTGCTGGACGACAGCACCCTTCGCTCTATTCACGAAATGAATGAGACTTTTCTTTGTTTGGTAGCCGAGCGGACCATCGAGTGTCCTAAAGAGCCTCCCTTTGGCTTACGTGCTTCGCTTGCTAGTCATTTGGGTCTGCTCGATGCGGAGGCAGTGAAGACTATCGCCGCCTGCCCCTACACCCTATTTGATATGGCATTTGATGACATCGGTCCCTGGCGACGCGGCGCACTCGCCTTTCCAGCATCCCCTGCGCTCTCCGATGCGGTCCGCGCCTTCGCGCGCATGGTGGCTTTCTTCGTGTGGCACTTGACGCGCGGTGACCTTTTAACGGCAGCTCTTGCGCTTGGCATGAGCCCTTCCACCCACCGCGCGTGGCGAGCGCTGCCGCTGTCTGCCGTTGACAGCGGCGCCAACTGGGCCGCGCCCCGACTCGCCGCCCGCTGGGGCTATCACCGCTTCTTTTGGAACGGCCTGCTGGCACATTCCCTACAATCCCCACCACCCCCAGCGCCTGGCACGCACCTGCTCGGCCTGCAGTTGCTGGCGGCAGATGGGCTGCGCCCATTCAAAAAGCAAAAAGAACTGCCGGTATGAACAAATGTTAGGGTAAGCACGGCTTGCCGCTGTCGATTGATCGTCTTACCCTTGCGCCCGGCCGATTGCTTCTCTTGTTTCTGGGGCACCTCTATGTCTATGCACGCTCTCTCAATACGGCAGTTAGTTAAGACTTATGCCAACGGTGTCCAAGCCCTTAAAGGGATTGATCTTGATGTAGAGCAGGGCGACTTCTTCGCTTTACTAGGACCGAACGGGGCGGGCAAAACGACTACCATCGGTATTTCCACTTCGTTGGTGCGCAAATCCAATGGCACGGTGTCGGTATTTGGTCATGACATTGATCGAGAAACGGGCTTAGCCAAGTCGTGCATTGGGGTAGTCCCGCAAGAGATCAACTTTAATCAATTCGAATCGGTTGAAAACATTCTATTAAATCAAGCGGGCTTCTACGGAATTCCACGTCCGCTTGCGCGTGAGCGCACCGAGCGCTATCTAAAGCAGCTGCAATTGTGGGAGAAGCGCAAAGCCATTGCGCGCACCCTGTCGGGTGGCATGAAAAGACGGCTAATGATTGCGCGTGCATTGGTGCATGAGCCGCGTCTACTGATATTAGACGAACCGACCGCCGGGGTCGACATCGAGATCCGTCGCACCATGTGGGACTTCCTCCGAGAAACCAATGAGCGTGGCGTCACCATTATTTTGACAACCCATTATCTCGAAGAAGCCGAAAACCTTTGTCGCCACTTAGCGATTATCGACAAGGGCAAGATCATTGAGCACGGCTTAATGAGTAACGTGCTTCGAAAGTTACAAACAGAAACGTTTTTGCTTAACCTGCGTGAGCCCTGTTTGGTCGTCCCCCATCTGCCGGGGTATAGTGTTTCTTTATCTGATTCGCATACGCTTGAAGTAGAGGTCTCTAAGAGCCGAAGCCTAAATGACATCTTCATTAGATTGGCCGCTCAAGGGGTCGATGTGGTCTCCATGCGTAACAAGGTCAACCGTCTCGAAGAGCTCTTTATGCGCCTAGTGAGCACCCATCAAGTCAAAGAATCGGATGCGCGTGCGGTTGGAGGTGGCGAATGAGCGAACTCAATACGCCCTATGAGGCCTCTCGTGCGCGCGCCGATTGGATCGGCTTCACGACGATTGTGCGCCGCGAGTTCACTCGTATTATTCGCATTTGGGGGCAGACCATCGTGCCATCTGGTGTGACCGCCACCCTCTATTTTGTGATCTTTGGTTCGCTGATCGGTGCACGCATTGGAAAGATAGGGGGCTATGACTACATGCAGTACATCGCTCCTGGGTTAATCATGATGTCGGTAATCACAAACTCTTATGCGAATGTCGTCGCTAGTTTTTTTGGTGCTCGCTTTGGTAAACACGTCGAAGAACTGCTCGTGTCACCCTTGCCAAATTGGCTGATCGTCGCAGGTTATGTGGCGGGTGGTGTGGTGCGCGGCCTGTTGGTTGGCTTAGTGGTCACCGTCGTGGCGTTATTTTTCACTCATCTACACGTAAACAATGCGCCGCTCATTGTCGCGGCCGTGTTGTTGACGTCGATTGTTTTTTCTTTGGGTGGATTCATAAACGGCGTATTCGCTAAAAACTTTGATCACGTCTCTTGGTTTCCCACTTTTATACTGACGCCACTCACTTATTTAGGCGGTGTGTTCTACTCTATTTCACTCTTGCCAAGCTGGGCGCAGATGCTGTCGCATGCCAACCCCGTTCTTTACATGGTCAATGGCTTTCGCTATGGCTTTCTCGGCGTAGCGGATGTGGATGTAGGTTTGTCATTTTCGATCATGGCAGGCTTCGCTGTGCTTCTATACGGACTGGCCGTTTGGCTGATGTATAAGGGGATCGGCATTCGTGAGTGATGGGGGCGCACAGCCAATAGCGAATGGATTGCCCCTATTTAGACCGTCATGGTTTTTTAGAAGCGGCCACCTCCAGTCGATCTTGTCCGCCATGCTGCCACGGCGCTGGTTTGTGCAGCATCGAGCGCGGACGCTATTGGCTGCCAGCGAAGACGTGCTGTTAGACTGCGGCGAGGGTGTGCGTTTACTAGGGCACTACTCGGCGTCTCCGCACAGCACGGGTCGCCTCGTCGTGCTGCTGCACGGGTGGGAGGGTAATGCCGAGTCCGTGTATGTCCTCTCGTGCGCCGCTTTTCTGTATGCCCAGGGCTTTGATGTATTTCGGCTTAATTTTCGTGATCACGGACCGACACATCACTTAAATCCGGATATTTTTCACTCCTGTCGGCTGCCTGAAGTGTTGGGGGCGATTCAAGCGATTGCTAAGCGATGGCCGCACCGTGAGATGTCGCTCGTTGGCTATTCCTTAGGAGGTAACTTTGCGTTGCGTGTGGCAGCCAATGCGCCGGCTCACAATCTTCAATTAGCGCAGGTGATTGCTATTTGTCCGGTACTGGACCCGGCACGAACCATGCGACAGTTAGACAGCTCCTTTGTGATCTATCGCCACTACTTCATTCGCAAGTGGCGCCGTTCCTTAATGATTAAGCAGCGAGCATGGCCAGCGCTTTATGACAAGGATGACCTGCTGAAGCGACGCAGTCTGGCGGGGATGACCGAACACTTAGTGACGCGCTATACATCCTACAAAGATTCTATTGCCTATCTGAATGACTATGCGCTCGTCGGAGAGCGCTTGGCTGACTTGGCGGTTAAGAGTCACATCTATATGGCTGAGGATGATCCAATCATCAATATTGAGGACGTGGTTCGCTTAGCGCAGTCGCCTAGCTTAACCGTCACTACGGCCCGTTACGGGGGGCACTGCGGATTTCTGGATGGTATCAAGCGCGAAAGTTGGGCCGATCGACAGGTGGCGCGCTTGCTAGGCGTCGATTCGGTCACAAACCCATCCACTCTCTGAGGCCCTGCGCAAAATGGCGTATAATTAGCCATCCCCGTAAGAGTTTACGTCCGTGAATGAACCCCAATCGATTGACTCCGCTGCTGCGCAAGCCGAGGACGCCCAGTCGCTGGCAGGCGTGTCACGACGCGCGGTCATAGTGGGCGCGCTCGCGCTCGTGCTCGTCTTATCGGTCACCGCCTACTTTCATCGGCATGCGAGTACGCCGGCACTGACTGAGCTTGAAAGCGCGCCGTTGATCACGGCCACACCGCCAGGCCGAACGGCTTTCTCAATGACAGCCACCTTCACTGGCGCCATTGTGGCGCGTTATGACCTACCAATTGGTGTAGACAGTGACAGCGGCCGAATTGCGGCCGTCTTGGTGGAAGTGGGGGATATGGTGCACCGCGGGCAAGTGCTCGCGCGTCTTGATACGGCGGTGGTTGGCGCACAGGTCGCAAGCTTGCATGCGTCATTGGAGCAGATGCGCGCTGAGGCTGCGCTCGCTGAAGCGGATTATCGACGAGCGGAAACGATTGCTGACTCGGTGGGTGCTTTATCGAAAGAAGAGGTCGATCGCCGCCATGCCCAAGTGGCCACCACCCGAGCGCGTGTTAAGGCCGCCGAGGCGCAGGTCGCTGAAGTCGAAGCGCGCAGAGGTCGGACGGATATTCAGGCGCCAGACAATGGTTTGGTGTTGACGCGCACCGCGGAGGTGGGTCAAGCCGTGACGCCGGGGGCGCCACCGCTGTTTAGATTGGCGCGCGGCGCTGACGTGGAGATGCGTGCGCAAATCGCCGAGCAGGATTTGCCTAAATTAAAAGTGGGTCAAGAAGCGGCGGTACACGTCACTGGGGTGGACGCCGCCTTTAAGGGCTCGGTGCGCTTGCTGGCAGCGGTGATTGATCCTCAGACGCGCTTAGGCGAAATTAGAATCACGCTTCCACATGACCCCAATCTAAGACCGGGCGCTTTTGCCCGTGGCGAAGTGTCCGTGGGTAGTGATGTTCGCCCGATTATTCCGCAGACTGCGCTGATGTCTGACGCTAAAGGAAACTACGTTCTGATCGTAGGCCCCGACAATCGAGTGCTACGGCGTGCTGTCAAGGTCGGCGGCACGCAAGTCAGCGGTATTGTGATTGTGGAGGGCCTCGACGGCACGGAACGTGTCGTTACCCTGGCAGGGGCATTCTTGCGAGTCGGGCAATTAGTGCGTTTGGCGACGACTAAAGACGCGGCATGAAAAACATTTCGGCTTGGGCGATCAAGCACCCGATTTTTCCGCTCGTACTTTTCATGGTGCTGATGTTCGTGGGCGTGGTTGCATTTATTCGCCTGCCAATTAATCTAAATCCCGACATTGCCTTCCCCATGGTGCATGTTCAGGTGTCTCAGCCGGGCGCGGCGCCGAGCGAGATGGAAACGCAGATTCTGCAAAAGATTGAGGGTGGTGTTGCCAGTATCGGCAATGTGCATAACATCACTTCTCGCGCAGTGGAAGGCTCGGCGAGTATTTGGATCGAGTTTCAGATTGGCACGCCGATTGACCGTGCGGTTAATGATGTGCGTGATGCCGTAGCGCGCGTACGCCCTGAATTGCCTGAAGGCATTCAAGAGCCTTCTGTCTCTCGAGTAGACGCTGATGGCGGGGCGATCGCTTATTATGCGGTCAGTACCTCTGCGCTGACCGAGGAGCAGCTCAGTTGGTTCGTCGATAACACAGTCACTAAGCGTCTGCTCGGTGTGCAGGGTGTCGCGCAGGTGACTCGCGGTGGCGGTGTGAGTCGGGAGATTCGCATTGATCTGGACTCTGCGCGCATGCAAGCGCTTGGCATTACCGCCGTGCAGGTTAATCAGCAACTGCGGAGTCTTAATCTAGATCCGCCGGGTGGTCGCGCGCAGGTGGCGGGTGGTGAGCAATCCATACGCGTACTGGGCGGTGCGCGGACATCTGCGCAGTTAGGCGCCACACGTATTGAGCTGGCGGGTGGTCGGGTGGCGCGCCTCGATGACATCGCTGATGTGCGCGATGGCGTGAGTGAGATTCGCAATCTGTCACGGCTCAATGGTGTGCCGGCAACCACTTTCGGCGTGTTTCGCGCGAAGGGTGGGTCGGATGTGGCGGTGTTGGCGGCTGTCCAAAGGGAAGTTGCCAAAATACTTAAAGAGACCCCTCAAGTGTCGCTGCAGATGGTGTTTACCACTGTGGACTCAACCAAGCGTACGTACCGGTCGGCGATCGAAGCCTTGCTTGAAGGGTCGGCTTTGGCGGTGTTGGTGGTCTGGCTGTTCTTACGTGAATGGCGCGCGACGGCGATTTCTGCGCTAGCGATTCCCCTGTCAGCGATTCCCACCTTCGCGGTGATGGCCTATTTGGATTTCACCTTAAATCAAGTCAGTTTGCTGGCTCTGTCTTTGGTGGCCGGTGTCTTAGTAGATGACGCCATTGTTGAAGTCGAAAATATCATGCGTCATATCCGAATGGGTAAAACGCCTTATCAGGCCGCATTGGATGCGGCAGATGAAATCGGTCTGGCTGTGGTCGCCACGTCGGCGACGATTATTGCGGTGTTTGTGCCGGTGAGTTTCATGAGCGGCATCAGCGGCCAGTACTTTAAACAGTTTGGCTTGACGGTCGCAGCGGCGGTCTTTATGTCGCTGCTGGTGGCGCGCTTGATCACTCCAGTGGTCGCCGCGTTTGGTTTGCAAGCGAGACCGGAGGCGCCGCACTTAGATGGTCGTTTGATGGCCGCTTATTTGATATGGCTGCGTCGCTGTGTGTCCCACCGTCGTACCACCTTGACGGTTGGTGCAGGGTTTTTTGTGGCCGCTCTAGTAGGACTGTCGATGATGTCGAAGACTTTTTCGCCACCGTCGGATGTGGCCAGCAGTATGGTGACGATTGAGTTACCTCCGGGTGTGCGCTTGGAGCAGACCGCCGCTGTGTCCGCTGCGGCGACGACGCTTCTTAAGCGGCATAAAGAAGTGACTGACATCGTAGAGACGATCGGCTCTGATGAGGACGGCCAAGTACGTAATGCCACGCTGTATGTGTCTTTGGTGCCGCGCGAAGCACGACCCATGTCTCAGAAGCAATGGGAAGATGCGGTGCTGCCAGAACTGCGCTCTATCCCAGACGCGCGCGTGCAGTTTTCCTCGGACGGTGGTGGCTTTGGCGGCGGTCGGGACTATACCTTGTATATGACAGGCGATGACCCGGCAGCCGTGGAAGAGGGTGCGCGTTTAGTGGTGGATCAGATGCGCGGACTTAAGGAGTTGCGTGATCCGCGGATCAATGGCGATCTGCCTCGACCGGAATTAGTGATCAAGCCGCGACTCGATCTGGCGGCTGAATTGGGTGTCACCGTGCAGGCCATCGGACAGACCATTCGGATCGCTACGCTCGGTGATATTTCACAGAATGATGCGAAGTTCTCTCTGGTTGATCGACAGGTGCCCATTCGGGTGAGCCTCAAGGAGTCCTCGCGTCAGGATCTGTCGACCATTGAGAATCTGCCTGTGTCGACGGCATCCGGCGCCACGGTGCCATTAAAGGCGGTCGCTGATATCGCGTATGGCCAGGGCCCGGCCACAGTCAGGCGTTATAACCAAAGTCGCCGTTTAATGATCGATGCGGATTTGGCGCCAGGCGTTCAGTTTGGGGATGCTCAGAAAAAGATTGACGCGCTACCCGCCTTTAAGAGGTTGCCCGCGGGCGTGCGACCGGTGTCGGTAGGGACGGGTGAGTTCATGAAGGAGTTGTTTACTAACTTTGCTTTGGCGATTGGTGCGGGTGTGCTGTTGGTTTTTTCGGTGCTGGTCTTATTGTTTGCTCGTTTCTTTCAGCCACTCACTATTTTGTCCGCGCTACCTCTTGCTTTGGGGGGTGCGGTGGTGGCACTCCTGGTACTCGGCATCCCATTTTCGATGGCCGTTGTCATTGGCATTCTGATGTTGATGGGGATTGTGGCCAAGAACTCTATTTTGCTGGTCGACTTCGCCATTGAAGAGATGCGAGCCGGTAAAGACCGGGTCACCGCCTTGCTAGAAGCCGGGCATAAGCGAGCGCAGCCTATCGTGATGACCAGCATTGCGATGATCGCCGGTATGCTGCCAAGCGCCTTAGGCCTGGGAGAAGGCGATGAATTTCGTCGGCCGATGGCGGTGGCGGTGATTGGCGGCATCATCACCTCGACTTTTTTGACCTTGGTGATGGTCCCGGCGATGTTCACCGTCGTCGATGATTGGGAACGGTGGTTGTCACCTAAGTTCGGCAAGTGGATCACCGGCGCACCCAGCGAATAGGTCTCGTTAATCGCCATAAATGTTGCGCTGCACCATCAATGCTGCTTTGCAGCATTGACCTAGGGCTGTTGGATCGTCATAGTCGCCGTCCACATTAAAGCGCTCCCTCCCGGGGCGCGAGGGCGAGCCGATGGAACTGAGCCAAGTAACAGAACGGCCATTACCGACCAGTGCGGCGGCGCTTGCCCATGGCGGGCATGATGCGGCGGGTCTTTATGACCCCGCCTATGAGCGAGACAGCTGTGGTTTCGGCTTAATCGCCAATTTAGACGACAAGCCCAGTCACTGGCTGGTTGAAACGGCGATCGGATCTTTGAATCGGCTCACGCATCGTGGTGCGGTGGCCGCCGACGGCAAAACCGGTGACGGTTGCGGTTTGTTATTGAAAAAGCCGGAGGCATTCCTGCGGGCGATTGCCGCAGAGGCCGGCATTCATTTGGGTCTTCGCATTGCCAGTGGTATTGCGTTCTTATCCCGCTATGAGGAGGTCGCGGCGCGAGCCAAGCAGGCTCTGGAGTCTCAGTTAGTTCGCGAAGGCTTGATTGTGTCCGGTTGGCGACTCTTGCCGATCCGCCCCGAGGTGTGTGGGGCTGAGGCCTTGCGTACGCTCCCGCGTCTAGAGCAAGTGTTTGTTACCTGTCCGGATGACATTGATGAGGCGAGTTTCAACCGCCGCTTGTTTTTGGCTCGCCGGCGCACGGAAAAAGCCCTCGAGCAAAAAGACCCTCTCTTTTATATGCCTTCTTTGTCAGCAAGCACTTTGGTCTATAAGGCCATGGTCATGCCGCAGTACTTGGCTGAATTCTTTACTGACCTGAAGGACCCTAGGCTTGAGAGTTCGGTGGCTGTTTTCCATCAGCGCTTCTCCACTAACACCATGCCGCAATGGCGCTTGGCGCACCCCTACCGATTTCTTGCGCACAATGGCGAGATCAATGCGATTCAAGGCAACCGCCAGTGGGCGGTGGCCCGTGGCCCCCTCTTTCGCTCTCCGGTCCTTCCAGACTTGAGTGACATACAACCATTGGTGTCGTTGACCGGCTCCGATTCTCAGACGCTCGACAATATGCTCGAGGTTCTGCTGATGGGTGGCCTTGATGTGCTCCATGCCATGCGGCTACTGGTTCCGCCAGCCTGGCAGACGATCGACAGCATTGATCCCGATCTACGCGCGTTCTACGAGTTTTATGGCCCGCATATGGAGCCGTGGGATGGGCCAGCTGGGATCGTCCTGACCGATGGCCGCTATGCGGCGTGCACGCTCGATCGTAATGGCCTTCGACCCGCCCGCTGGGTCATCACGCGCGATCGCCACTTGACCATCGCATCCGAAATCGGCGTGTGGCCGTATCGACCGGAAGATGTCGTCAAGAAAGGGAAAATGGGCCCAGGGGAAATGCTGGCTTTAGACCTGCAAACTGGCGAGTTGCTGGATTCCGAGCGCATCGACTCCATCTTGAAAGTGCGTCATCCCTACAAGGCATGGCTCAAAAAAGGCGTTCGTTACTTAGAGAGTGATTTGATTGATGCGCGGCTCGCGGCTGAGCCGATGGAATCTGAAACGCTCGATCGCTACCGCAAAATGTTCAACATCACCCAAGAAGAACGCGACGAAATCATTCGCGTCCTTGCGGTTGATGAGAGTGAGGCGGTCGGTTCCATGGGGGATGACACGCCCATGCCCGTGTTATCACACAAAATTCGCAGTCTCTATGATTACTTTAGACAGCAATTCGCTCAGGTGACTAATCCACCGATTGATCCGCTACGCGAATCCATCGTGATGAGTCTGCAGACGCAAATTGGCCCTGAATGCAACGTATTCTCGCCCTCGCCTGAGCACGCTAAGCAGATTGTTCTGAATTCACCTATTCTCTCGCAGCGCAAGCTGCGGCAGATTTTGGCGCACACCGAAATGGATGTGACTCATGAGTTCATTGATCTGCAGCATCCAGCGGATGAGAGTCTACAAGCAGGTATAAAGCGGATTGCCGACCAAGCAGAGTCAGCAGTTCGTGCGGGTAAGTTGGTGTTGCTGCTCTCTGACCGTTACTTAGTCGAGGGCAAAGTGCCGATTCATGCGCTGTTAGCAACCGGCGCCGTGCATCATCGCTTAGTGCAGGCGGGGCTGCGATGTAAGTGCAACCTACTTATTGAGACAGGGACAGCCCGTGATCCGCATCACTTTGCCTGTCTGATCGGTTATGGCGCCACGGCCGTTTATCCTTACATGGCCTATCAAACATTGTTTGAAATGATGCGTACCGGCGCGGTATCCGTCACCGCTGAGACGCGCGCAGAACTCGGTCGTAGCTATCGGCGGGGAATCCGTAAGGGGCTTTATAAGATCATGTCCAAGATGGGCATCTCGACCATTGCGAGCTATCGCAGCTCGCAGCTGTTTGAGATTGTGGGTCTTGGAAGTGAGGTCGTTGACTGCTGCTTCAGTGGCACCGTCAGTCGAATTCAAGGCGCTGACTTTTCGGATCTGGAAGAAGATCAGCGCGTCCTGGCTGCCAAAGCGTGGGATCCGATGTCCAAAATTGATCAGGGCGGCTTACTGAAGGCGGTTCACGGCGGTGAATACCACATGTATAACGCCGACGTGATCGCGGCACTTCAGACCGCGGTTGTGTCTGGAGACTATGAGGACTACCGCCAATACGCCAATTTAGTGAATGATCGGCCTGCCTCGTGTCTGCGCGATCTTTTTGCGCTTAAACCATCCGCTACACCTGTGCCTTTGGCGGAGGTGGAATCAGTCGCTGACATTTGTAAGCGATTTGACTCGGCGGGCATGTCGTTGGGTGCTTTGTCTCCAGAAGCGCATGAGGCGCTTGCCATTGCAATGAATCGCTTGGGCGCGCGCTCTAACTCAGGCGAAGGCGGTGAGGATCCGAGCCGTTTTGGTACCGAACGCAATTCGAAAATTAAGCAAGTAGCCAGTGGCCGATTTGGCGTCACTCCTGAGTACTTGGTGAATGCCGAAGTGCTACAGATTAAAGTGGCACAAGGCGCTAAGCCCGGCGAGGGCGGACAGTTGCCGGGTCACAAGGTGAACGAGATGATTGCGCGCTTGCGCTTCGCGCGTCCGGGGGTCGGGCTTATTTCGCCACCGCCGCATCACGATATTTATTCCATTGAAGATTTGGCGCAGCTCATTTTTGACTTAAAACAGGTGAATCCTCAGGCGTTGGTGTCGGTGAAGTTGGTGGCTGAGCCTGGGGTGGGGACGATTGCCGCGGGTGTCGCCAAAGCCTATGCCGATCTGATTACGATCTCAGGTTATGACGGCGGTACCGGTGCGAGCCCGCTGTCATCGATCAAATATGCGGGTACTCCATGGGAGCTAGGCCTCGCTGAGGCTCATCAGACTCTGCGCATTAATGACATGCGCCATCGTGTCCGACTACAAACCGACGGGGGATTAAAAACTGGCCTTGATGTGATTAAGGCTGCCATCATTGGCGCAGAAAGCTTTGGATTTGGCACTGCACCGATGGTCGCTCTGGGGTGTAAGTACCTTCGCATCTGCCATTTGAATAACTGCGCCACCGGCGTTGCGACACAGCATGAGGTGTTGAGAAAGCGCTACTTTATTGGTTTGCCAGAGATGGTGGTGAACTACTTCCAGTTTGTAGCCGAAGAGTGTCGCGAGTTGATGGCCAGTCTTGGGGTCACGCATCTGGCCGATCTGATCGGTCGAACTGAATACTTGACCATTCTGGAGGGTCAGACCGCAAAGCAACGCAAATTAGATCTGTCGCCCATCTTGTCGACCGCCGGTCTGGCGAGTGATGCGCCACAGTATTGCTTAGATCCACGCAATAACCCATTTGATAAGGGCGTACTGGCAGAGCAGATGTGGTCGGATATGCGCAGCGCCATCGACAGCGGCAAGGGGGGATCCTTTAGTTATCCCGTCTCCAATCGCGACCGCTCCATTGGAGCACGCCTATCGGGCGAGATTGCGAGGCGCTACGGCAATTACGGGATGAGTGATCGTCCGCTCAATGTGCACCTGTCCGGTTCGGCTGGACAAAGTCTTGGGGTGTGGAACGCCGGTGGTTTGAACTTGCACTTGGAAGGTGATGCCAATGATTATGTTGGCAAGGGAATGGCAGGGGGCCGAATCGTATTGGCGCCACCACCCGGCGTGACTTTCGTCGCGCGCGAGACGCCTATCATGGGTAACACCTGTCTGTATGGCGCGACGGGTGGTGAGTTATATGCCGCAGGTACCGCTGGCGAGCGCTTTGCGGTCAGGAACTCAGGGGCCATCGCTGTCATTGAAGGCGCGGGTGATCACTGCTGCGAGTACATGACGGGCGGTGTCGTGTGTGTACTGGGGCGGACCGGCCTCAATTTTGGTGCCGGCTTCACGGGCGGCTTCGCTTATGTGTTGGATCTTGATCGAGATTTCGTAGATCGATACAACCATGAGTTGGTTGATATTCATCGCATTACCATTGATGGTGCCGAGCAAAACATTCATCACTTGCGCGGTCTGATTGAAGCGCACGTCACTTACACCGGCAGTGCGTGGGGGCAGGACATATTGAATGACCTACGTTCCTATTTAGGGAAGTTCTGGTTAGTCAAGCCAAAGGCTATGGAAATCGACAGCTTAATTGAGAATTTAAGGAGGGCCGCTTAAATGGTTGACCGGACCCTGCAGTTTATGGAGATTCCGCGTATGGAGCCGGCGAAGATCCCGGTGGACATTCGATCGCGTGAATTCAAAGAGATCTATACGAGCTTTCAGCCTGATACGGCTGCGCAGCAGGCCGGCCGGTGCCTGGCTTGCGGCAATCCGTTTTGCGAGTGGAAGTGTCCGGTACACAACTACATTCCCAACTGGCTTAAATTGATTGAGCAGGGAAAGTTGTTTGAGGCGGCAGAACTGTCGCATAAAACCAATTCACTACCAGAGGTATGCGGACGGATTTGCCCGCAAGATCGGTTGTGCGAGGGGGCGTGCACCTTGAACGCCGACTTTGGTGCCGTCACCATCGGCTCAATTGAAAAATACATCACTGATGAGGCGCTAAAGGCAGGATGGAAGCCTGATTTGTCGGCGGTACGCCCGACGGGTCGTAAGGTGGCGATTGTGGGGGCCGGTCCGGCAGGCCTTGGGTGTGCTGATATCTTAGTTCGCCATGGCGTCCAGCCGGTGGTGTTCGATCGCTATCCGCGGATTGGTGGCTTGCTGACCTTTGGCATCCCGCCTTTTAAGCTTGAGAAAGAAGTGATCGATCGTCGGCATGCGTTGATGAGCGAGATGGGTGTTGAGTTCAGGTTGGGTGTGGAGATTGGCCGAGACCTGACGATTGATACCCTGTTAAAAGATTTTGATGCGGTCTTTTTGGGTATGGGTGCGTATAACGCCGTGAAGGGCGACTTCCCCGGTGAGACGCTGCCTGGGGTCATCGAGGCATTGCCGTATCTGATTTCTAATATCAATCACGAACTGGCTTTGACCAATGACTTTGTTAATTTAGCGGGTAAGCACGTGGTCGTCCTGGGTGGGGGTGATACGGCGATGGACTGTAACCGCACGGCGATTCGCCAGGGTGCGGCATCAGTCACCTGCACCTACCGGCGAGACGAGGCGAACATGCCTGGCTCTAAGCGCGACTATAAAAACAGTGTCGAAGAGGGCGTGCACTTTCTATTTAATCGGCAGCCCGTTGGTTTGGTGGGCCATGGCCAGGTGGAGGGTGTTCGTGTGGTGCGAACTCAGCTCGGTGCGCCTGGGAAAAAAGGCCGCCGAGTCGCTGAGCGGGTGCCAGACAGCGAGGAAATCATAGCGGCGGATGCGGTCATTATTGCCTTTGGATTCCAAGCGAGTCCGGCAGAGTGGTTTAAGCCACTGGGCATTCAATTGCATACCGATGGGCGTGTGCGCGTGTCGGCTGATCGCTTAAGGCCATTTGTCACCAGTCACCCCAAAATATTTGCGGGTGGAGATATGGTACGCGGCAGTGATCTCGTGGTGACGGCCGTATTCGAAGGTCGAGAGGCTGCCCGTGGCATCCTGAATTACCTCGGTGTAGCGACCGATCTGCAAGCGGCGTAAGCCTTTATTTAAAGACAATGGGTTGCTAGGGCACCGATATGAATAGTATGAATCGCAGAATCGTCTTGGCTTCGCGCCCCGGTGCGCGCGCGTCGATCGACAATTTCCGTATGGAGTCGGTGGCGATTCCCGCGGCAGGCGCCGGGCAGGTTCTTGTCAGGCATCATTTTCTATCGCTTGATCCTTATATGCGTGGACGGATGAGCACGGCGAAGTCGTACGCACCGCCACAGCCCCTGGATGAAGTCATGATCGGCGGAACGGTCGGTGAAGTCGTGGCAAGCGGCCATCCCGATTACGCGGTGGGGGATCATGTGGCAGGCTACGGCGGCTGGCAAGAATATGCCCTGGTAGAGGGTGCTGGACTCGCGATGCTACAAAAAGTCGATACCCGCCATGTCCCCTTATCCGCCTATCTAGGCGCGGTGGGCATGCCGGGCATCACCGCATGGTATGGCTTGTCGATGATCTGTGAGGCAAAGCCCGGAGAGACGGTCGTCGTCAGTGCAGCCGCTGGCGCCGTGGGCAGCGTGGTGGGTCAGTTAGCCAAGGCGCGGGGTTGCCGCGCGGTAGGTATTGCGGGCGGCCCAGAAAAGTGTGACTACGTGGTCAATGAGCTGGGCTTTGACGCGTGCGTCGACTATAAAGCCGTAAGCGATGAGTCGGCCTTGGCTGAGGCGATTGCCAAAGTCACTCCTAAAGGCATCGATGCCTACTTCGAGAACGTGGGTGGACCGGTGTTTGATGCGGTCCTTGGACAAATGAATGCCTTTGGGCGGGTGGCTGTGTGCGGCATGATTGCCGGTTATGAGGGCACGCCGGTGCCACTTAAGAACCCGATGGTGATTTTGCGCTCACGATTGAAAGTTCAAGGCTTCATCGTATTTGAGAATCCACAGATTGTGCCGTGGGCACAGGCGGAGCTCGCTTCTGCTGTGGCGAGTGGTCGATTGAAGTATCGCGAAACCATCGCCGATGGACTAGAAAATGCACCGACGGCTTTCTTGGGTCTTTTGTATGGAAAGAACTTAGGAAAGCAATTGGTTCGTCTTCTATAGTGGCCATTAGCCGCTATGCCTGACGAGACCCTAAGCCTAAAATAGCAATCCGCTGATAAACCGACGCCTTGCTGCGTCCGAGCTTTATGGCGATCTCTGCGCGCGCAGTGCCGCTGGCTACTAGCTTCTTTAATTTCTTTAAATCCGATGCAGTTCATCCATGGCCGTGGTGAGCACGCTGTTTAACCATGAGACTCTAATTGATTGATCCGCGCAGTTAATGAGTCAGTATAGACACGGCGTATCACTTAGATCAGCACGCGCCACACAGCATGCATGGCCAGCTCATTTTAGCCGAGGGCACTGTGTTTTTCAGGTGCTTTGCCGATGCGCCATGTTAAAGACTCGCCTTTGTATGCGCATTCGTGTTAGATGACTCAGTGCCTAATGACATTCGAGGAGAAAACGATGATAGTGCGTGAGCCGCGTCTTGAAATCGTCAAAGTGCATTCCTTGCTGCCTACCCAGATCACGGTCGGACTTCGTGAAGTGCGCGCAAAACGAAAGCATTGGCGTGCACAGCGGCACAAGCTAAAGTTTCTCAGTGATCACCTGATACCCGTTATTCAAGGCTATAAGGATCGCTATTACATTATTGATCACCACCACTTAGTTCGTGCCTTACATGATGAGGGCGTGACCGAGGTCGCCATTACTGTCGTTGCTGACTTACGTGCGTTGGATCGGGATGCGTTTTGGAGTTACTTAGATCATCGCGCCTGGATGCACCCTTACGATGAGAAGGGGCGACGCCAAAGTCCCGCTCGCTTGCCGCGCAGTATCGATCAATTAATTGATGACCCTTTCCGCAGCCTCGCTGGGCAGCTACGTCTGGTGGGCGGCTTTGCGAAGGACACGACGCCTTTTAGTGAGTTTTTATGGGCAGATTTTTTAAGGCGACACATAAAAAAAGCACGGGTCACTGACCGATTTAACAAAGCCCTTGAGGAGGCTTTGGTCCTCGCCAAGAGCGAACGGGCTAATTATCTGCCGGGATGGTGTGGTCCCGTGCCCCGATCTTAGATAAACCTTGGCTCCCCAGAGACGGGCTGGTTTACACTGAGGCCATGACAACGTCGTCTCAACGAACGGTTGCGCACGTGCTGGTGGCGGGTTTGTGCGCTCAGCGGGTGACGCTGGCCTTCGCAGTGGCTGGTGAGAGTTATCTTGCCGTGCTGGATGCTTTGTTTGATGTGCGCAGTCAACTGCGTTTGATTACCTGTCGCCATGAGGCGAATGCCGCCAACATGGCTGAGGCGGTTGGCAAGCTAACTGGCCGACCTGGCGTGTGTTTCGTGACCCGAGGGCCAGGCGCCAGTCACGCCAGTATCGCGATCCACACGGCGCAGCAGGATGCGACGCCCCTGTTGGTGTTTATTGGACAGGTGGCGACCACAGATCGCGGCCGAGATGCCTTTCAGGAAATCGATTATCAGGCGATGTTTGGCACGGTGGCTAAGGCAGTCTTTACGCTGGATGATCCTCAGCGCACGTCGGCGCTCTTAGTGACCGCCTTTGAGACCGCGATGAATGGACGTCCAGGGCCAGTCGTTATCAGCTTGCCAGAGGACATATTAGACGCATCGTGCGACGTGCCGGTGGCACCGTGGGTAGAGCGGACGGAGACGCCATTGCAGCCAGAGGCTACGCGCGTCGTTCTCGATCGACTGTCACAGGCTAAGCAGCCACTGCTGTGGATTGGTGGCAGCGGTTGGTCGGCGGAGGGAGTGAAGGCACTGGGGCAGTTCGCTGACGCTTGGGGCTTGCCGGTGGTGAGCGCCTTTCGGCGTAAAGACTTGATGGACAATGCGCACAAGGCCTATGTCGGTGAGATGGGCTTCGCTCTCGGTCAAGGCGCTAAGCGGGCACTGGCGGAGGCGGATGTGGTGCTGGCTTTAGGGACGGCGTTGGGCGACGTGGAGACGGGCGGTTACACGCGTCTTGATCCCGCTACCAGTGCCAGTAGAGTGCTGCATATCGCCATGCGGCCTGTCGATCTAAATCGTGTGTTTCCAACGGCTTTCGGTGCCGTTGCCTCGCCCTCCCGTGCGGCACTGGCATTGGCCGCGAGTGCCGCGCCCACCGTGCGACCGTGGCGTGACTGGGCGAGGCAGTGCCGTGCGTTATATGAGCAGGATGTGTTGCCGGTCAGGGTGACAGGCCAGGTTAATCTCAGCGAAGTATTTTTGGAGCTGAGGCGGCAGTTGCCAGCGGACTCTATTGTGACGAATGGTGCCGGCAACTACGCCGCATGGCTACACCGATTCTTTGAGCATGGCCAATTTGGAACGCAGTTGGCGCCACAAAGTGGGGCGATGGGTTACGGCGTGCCAGCGGGTATTGCGGCGGCGTTGTGGCAACCGACTCGTCGCGTGGTGGCTGTCTCTGGTGATGGCTGCTTCATGATGGCGGCGCAAGATTTAGTGACGGCGGCCGTCCATCGGGCACGCGTAGTGTTTTTGGTAGTGAATAACCAAAGCTTTGGCACCATTCGCATGCATCAGGACAATCGATTCCCAGGCCGGACCATAGCGACCGATTTAGTGAACCCCGATTTTGTTGCGCTCTCAGAAGCATCGGGTGTGCCTGCCACTCGAGTGCTCGCTACCGCTGAGTTTGCAGCGGCACTGAATGGCGCCTTAGCGGCAGATGGGCCAAGGCTCATTGAGCTTGTGACCTCAGTCAATGATATTGCACCCGGCCGACAGTTACAGAGCTAGGCTCAATCTGAGCTAGGCGCGTTTCGCTTCGCTGTCCACGGCCGTTAATTCCAGCAGAGACCGTTCTAGAATGTCGAGGCCTTCTTGAATGATTGATTCGCTGGCGGTGAGTGGTGCCAGAAACCGGATGACATTGGCGCGCGTGCCACACGACAAAATGAGTAGCCCATTGGCGGCGGCTCGCTGCACGAGGGCTTTGGTCAGATCCGTATCAGGCTGCTGGGCATCGCCATTTTTAACCAGCTCCATGGCGATCATCGCGCCGAGGCCGCGGACATCACCAACACAGTCAAGGCCCTTGCTGCGAAAGCCATTGAGCCGTTTTCTTAAAATAGCGCCTAAGATGTTGGCGCGTTCGCACAGTCGCTCTTTTTCAATGACATCAAGTACTGCCAAAGCGGCGGCACAGCTGATTGGGGATCCTGCATAGGTGCCACCCAAACCCCCTGGAGCGGGCGCGTCCATGATGTCCGCTTTGCCAATGACACCAGCGAGTGGGAATCCGCCGGCCAAACTTTTAGCCACTGTGATCAGATCGGGTTCAACGTCGGCATACTCAATGGCAAACATTTTTCCGGTGCGTGCAAAACCGGTTTGCACTTCATCAACGATCATGACAATGCCATGCAAGGTACACAGGCGGCGAATCTCTTTAAGAAACTCGATGGGTGCAGGATAAAAGCCGCCTTCGCCTTGCACCGGTTCAATGATAATCGCGGCGACACGCGCCGGTTCGACATCTGCTTTGAATAAAGTCTCTAGCGCGCTCAGCGTCTGACTTGGGGTCACGCCCAAGTATTCTGCAGGAAACGGTAGGTGGTAGATTTCCGATGGCATGGGGCCAAACCCCGTCTTGTAGGGAGATACTTTCCCAGTGAGGCCCATGGCATACATCGTGCGGCCATGAAAGCTGCCAGAGAACGAAATAACAGCCGACCGTTGGGTATGGGCGCGGGCGATTTTGACTGCATTTTCGACTGCTTCAGCGCCCGTTGTTACCAGAATGGTTTTCTTTGGCGTTGCACCGGGGGCTAAGTGGTTGAGCCGGTCCGCGAGTCGCACATACGACTCATATTGAGTTACCTGAAAGCAGGTATGTGAGAACTTCTCAAGCTGCGCACTCACGGCCGCTTTGATGTCGGGATGCAAGTGGCCGGTGTTGAGCACAGCAATGCCGGCCGCGAAGTCGATGTAGCGTTTGCCATCGACATCCCATTGCTCAGCATTCTGGGCACGCTCGGCGAATACCGGCAGCATGTTGGAAACACCGCGAGGAACGGCCTGTTCGCGCAGAGTCTGGAGATCGCTGTTGCGGGTCATGACAGATCCTCAGTCGATTGAGTCAGCGTCGCGAGCGTACCCGTGCGGCACGGAGGCGTCGATGGTGGGAAAAACACGACCGGCCCGTGAGGGCCGGGTGGTGTTTAGGCCATGATGGCTTTGAGTTTCTTTAGGGCGCTGGTCTCGATTTGGCGGATACGCTCGGCAGAGACGGCGTATTCGTCGGCCAGTTCGTGCAAGGTCGCCTTGTTGTCGTCAACCAACCAGCGACGCTCTAAAATATCGCGGCTGCGAGCATCTAGAGTGGATAGTGCGGAGCGTAAACGAACCAGCGTGGTGTCTTCCCACTCATGGCGCTCAACCGCCACCGCCGGGTCTGCATCGGCGGCCTGCAGATAAGCGGCTGGCGAAAACGCCTCCTCCTCATCGTCTGCGTTTGGCAGTGGGTCAAAAGTCACATCCCGCGCGGATAGACGCTGCTCCATCTGTGACACTTCAGCTACCGTGACGCCTAACTCGCGCGCAACGGTTTGGGTTTCTTCAGCCGACAGCCAACCCAAGTGCTTCTTGGATTTGCGCAGGTTAAAAAACAACTTCCGCTGGGCTTTGGTAGTCGCCACCTTGACCAAGCGCCAATTGCGCAGCACGTATTCGTGAATTTCGGCCCGAATCCAATGGATGGCAAAAGAGACCAAGCGCACCCCTACATCGGGGTTGAATCGCTTGACGGCTTTCATCAAACCGACGTTACCTTCTTGGACCAGATCACCCAAGGGCAGGCCGTAGCCGGTGTAGCCACGCGCGATGTGTACGACAAAGCGCAAATGTGACATCACGAGTTGCCGAGCGGCCTCGAGATCACTGTGGTCGCGCAAATTGAGCGCAAGACGCAGCTCATCTTCACGAGAAATAACGGGAACGCGAGTGACCGCGTCGATGTAGGCATCCAAACTACCGACCGGGCCGCTCAATGTCAGCGGCGAATACTCAGCCGGGCAAGCAGGGGCCAGCGCAAGCGTTGTCATAAAGAACCATGTCCTCCCCGGGCTAGGGTGCCGGGCGGTTGAATTTTAGCACTCCAATAGTTTGAGTGCTAACTCACTCCGTAGTTCAATAAATATACTGTTATAAATCAGATAGTTATTTTCTAATTGGGCGCCGTTTATCCTGAGAGGAGGGCCCAAAAGCAGTCAGTAGAAGGGCGGCCGTTGCGCACACCAGCGTGCCGATGGCCAACAAAAGAACCGCGGCTGGCCAGTCCATGGGGTTGACCTGCGCGCGCAGTCCGACGGCCGTTAGCACATCACCGACAGGTTTCGCGAACAGGCGCGCACCCAGTGTGTGAAAAGCCCATGCCAAGGCCCCGCCACCGAAACCGTAAGTGGCGGCCAGATACACCAAGGTGGCTCTCGAGGGTAAGGCGGCATCGGCTCGCTGGCCGCCGCGGTAGGCTGCCAACGCCCAATGTAAGGTAACGCCGATTAACAGCAGGACCGTGACTATTAGGCTTGCCGCCACACGATAAAAAAACTGCCGACCCGCGGCACTGACCTGTTGCACGTGGGTAAACCATTCCAGATCCACCCTGACCTGATCCACGCCTGGAAGCGCGCCTAACTCATCAGCCAGTGTGCGTAGGCGCTGCACACTGAGGGTGAGGGTGGGGCGCACGATGACCGTGGTCGGTAGCGACTGGCTAGGCAGGTGCGTGAGCGCCGTCTTCAGTTCAGAGGCCGCGGCGAGTTCCGCGAGACTTTCTGCGGGGCTAATGACACGGACGACGGCTACCTCTGAACGCGCTCTGAGAGCCGTCAAGTGTGTATTGAGATCCGTGTCGCTCAATGTGGGCGATAGATAAATGGATAGATCCGATGCATCGACAGAGCGCTCGATCGCCGTCGCAGCTTGCTGCAGGAGGGCAAGCTCCGTGGGTAAGACGATGGCCATACCGACGGCGGCCATGGTGAGTAGCGTGCTGAGCGGAGTGAGTGCACAGTACCGTAATGCGGTCAGGCACCATTTGAAATGACGACGGATGGGCCCTTCAGCATGCGGGGCTTTGCGCCTAACGCCGCGTAAATAGCCGGTTGGCTCATCCACTGTCGGACTCGCGGGGTGCACTGATCAAATGACTCACAAAATCCTGTACATCAAATTCACCGAAATCACTGATGGCCTCGCCCGTTCCTACAAAACGCAGCGGAATGCCGAGTTCTTTCGCAATGGCGATCAGGATGCCACCTTTGGCGGTGCCATCCAGCTTAGTCAGAATCAGACCGGTGACGCCGAGGGCCTCATGGAACAGGCGTGCCTGTGACAGGGCATTTTGTCCTTGGCTGCCGTCGAGGACTAGCAACACCTCATGTGGCGCACTCGCCTCTTGGCGCATCAGGACACGCTTTATTTTCTTTAGCTCATCCATCAGATGCGATTGCGTTTGCAGGCGTCCTGCTGTGTCAGCGATGAGCACGTTCATCGTGCGCGCTCGAGCTGCTGAGAACGCATCAAAGATAACAGCTGCCGGATCTGCACCGGAGGCCTGCGAGATGACGGGAACGTTGTTTCGTTGACCCCAGATTTCCAGTTGTTCGACCGCGGCCGCCCTAAAGGTATCACCGGCAGCCAACAAAACGGAGTGCCCCTGCGCCTGTAGATGGCAAGCCAGTTTGCCAATGGACGTGGTTTTCCCCGAGCCATTAACGCCAACGACGAGGATCACATAGGGGCAGTGGCTCCGATTAATGACCAGCGGATGTGCGATGGGTGTCAGTAAGTCGGTGATGGCCGATCGGAGGGCCGCCAGTAGGGCGTCTAGATCATTGAGTTCTCGCCGCGCCACGCGTTGACGCAATGTCTTTAAAATCTGCTCGGTCGCAGGGATGCCGACGTCTGCAGTTAACAGGCGTGTCTCCAGATCATCCAGTAGCTCTGCATCGATTTTTCGGCCAGGCCAAAGGGCCGCTAGATCCTGAGTGAGTTTTGAGCCCCCCGAGGTCAGCCGGTTCTTGAGACGACTAAACAGCCCGCCACGGGGGACGGCCGACTCTGTGGGGAGGGTCGTCTGCTGAGTGCGCTGAGCGGGTTGTTTTTTTAGAAAATCGAACATAAGGCCCCGTAGGTGAGGTGACCATTCTAGCGGGCGTTCGGGCTCTTCACTCAATTAGCCGCTGTCGGCTCGCCCGAGTGATCTGGGGGTACGGCCTTTGGGTCTCGCGGGTATGATGTCGAGGGCTTGCCTAGACTCCTGATTGCTACTGAGACACCCGTGCCACCACCGTCTAAGCGCAGATCCGCCCCCCCGACACGTCTGGCGAAAAAGCCGGCAGCCACGCCCGCAGACGGTTGGGCTCACTCGGTGCGAATTATTGGCGGGCAGTGGCGTGGCCGCCGTATCCGTTTTCCGTCGGTCCCTGATTTGCGACCGACGCCCGATCGAGTCCGCGAGACACTTTTTAATTGGCTACAGGGCCAGGTGGTGAACGTACGGGCACTGGATCTGTTTGCTGGCAGCGGGGCACTGGGTCTTGAGGCGATCTCACGAGGCGCGGCGGACGTGGTTTTCCTTGAGTGCGATCGGGCGGCGGCCAACGCACTCAAAGACACGCTGCAAACCTTTCAGTCACCCTGTGGCCGGGTGATCATTGACGATGCCTTTCATTATTTAAAACAGCAGCCGACGCCCTTTAGCTTGGTGTTCTTAGATCCCCCCTTCGGAATGGGTCGTCTGGCAGAATTGTGTAAACTGCTCGATAAGGGGGGCTGGCTTGCGCCTGATGCTCTTATTTATTTAGAGCGCGCGACGGACAGCGATGCGATTGAGTTGCCTGCTTCGTGGGAGGTGTTGCGCGACACCCGTGCCGGGGCTGTTCGGGCACTGCTGTTGCGTTGTCAGCAGCCAGTGGCTAGTGAGAGTCTGCTTTTATTAACGGAAAAATAAATCATGAACCTGAAGCATAGCGCCGTCTATCCAGGCACGTTTGATCCACTCACCAATGGACATGAGGATTTGGTGCGACGCGCCGCAGGCATTTTCCAGCGTGTGGTAGTGGCCATCGCTGGGAACTCAACTAAGACACCGATGTTCTCGCTCGAGCAGAGAATCACGATGGCGCGTGCAGTAGTGGGCGATCTGCCGAATGTTGAAGTCATGGGCTACGCTGGGCTCACGGTCGAATTTGCGAAAAAAAATAATTTGCAGGTGGTGGTGCGTGGTCTACGTGCCGTATCTGACTTTGAATTTGAGTTCCAGCTCGCAAACATGAGTCGGCATCTGTCCCCTGATATCGAACATGTATTTTTGACCCCTAAAGAACAGTTCACGTTCATCTCATCAACACTCGTTCGGGAAATAGCCACCCTGGGCGGAGATGTGGCTGAGTTTGTACATCCCATCGTGGCGACTGAGATGCGTAAGAGATACGCGGAGCTGGCGGCGGCGAGTGCGGGGACGCGTTAGTGCAGTTTTTGTGGCGATCGATCGCCTTACGTGCCGTTTTCATTCTAGCGGTACTGCTCAATGTAGCATCTGAGTCGGGTGCTTCTGATCTCAAGCCAGCCCGTAGCGCTATTGCGAGTGCGCATCCGCTGGCGACCCAAGCTGGGCTTGATGTCTTAGCTGCCGGTGGCAATGCCTTTGATGCAGCGGTCGCGGTGAGCGCCATGCTGTCGGTGGTCGAGCCTGCCAGTTCCGGAGTGGGTGGCGGCGGGTTTTATCTGCTGCATGTAGCAGCCACTGGTCGCGATGTCATGCTAGATGGTCGTGAGACGGCACCGCGAGCAGCCGCTCGCGATATGTACCTTGATGCAGACGGTAAGCCGATCGCAGCCGCATCCAAGGACGGACCTTTGTCTGCTGGCATTCCGGGCACGCCTGCTGCATGGGCGTGGCTTGCGGCGCGCTACGGGCGTTTGCCGCTGACCCAAAGCATGGCGCCTGCGATTCGTATTTCTCGGGATGGCTTTCTATTGTATGAGCGTCTAGCGAATGCGATTCGCGTTAAGCAGGCGCGATTAGCGGCCTCGCCCGCTGCCGCTTCCATCTTCTTATTAAAGGGCCAAGTGCCGCCGATCGGATTCAAGGTGCGCCAGCCCGCCTTGGCTCGTACCTTGGCGCTGATTGCCGCGTCACGGGCAGAAGACTTTTATCGAGGGGCCACTGCGCATCGTATGGTCGATCAGATCCGCCACGACGGGGGCATTTGGACAGCAGCTGATTTAAGCGCGTATCACATTATTGAGCGTGAGCCGATTCGCTTTCAGTATCGGGGGGCGCGTGTAGTCACCGCGCCGCCCCCGTCGGCTGGTGGTTTGGTAATGGCTGATACCTTGGGTATTTTGGCAGGCTACGATCTGTCGCATGCTGATGCGACCATGCGCAGACATCTGTTGATTGAAGCATTGCGGCATGGTTATCGTGATCGCGCCGAGTATTTGGGCGATCCGGATTTTGTGCAGATTCCAACCGAGCAGCTGCTAAGTCCTTGGTATGCAGCTGGACAGCGCACATCCATTCGAGTGGATCGAGCGACGCCCTCTGCAGATTTAAGATCCGCGGCAACAGGTGTCGAGAGCACCTCAACCACCCATTTCTCGATTCTGGATAGAGACGGAAATCAGGTGGCTGCGACGCAGTCCGTTAATTTATTTTTTGGCGCGACCTACATGATTCCGGAGACCGGCGTGTTGCTAAATGACACGATGGATGATTTCTCCGTTGCCGTGGGTGCACCCGATGCCTATGGTCTGGTAGGGGCTGCGGCCAATGCAATAGCACCTGGCAAACGACCTCTGTCGAGTATGACGCCGACCTTCGTTGAAACCTCGAGTGGGTTATTGATTACCGGCTCACCGGGCGGCAGCACGATTATCACCAATGTGCTGGGCGGGATGTTGGGTTGGTTGGATGGACAGAGTGCCGAGCAAATAGTGGCTGCACCACGCCTGCACCATCAGTACCTACCAGATACCGTGATGTATGAGGCCGGCGCGCTCACGGCTTCGGAGCGCGCGGCACTCGAGAGCCTAGGGCACGTCCTTGTGGAGAGTAAGTATCGCTGGGGTAATACGCAGGCGATCACCTGGAATTTCACAACGGGTGCGATCGAAGCCGCTTCCGATCCGCGTGGTGTTGGCGTCGGTCTTGTTTACTGAGCGTATGTGCCGTGACGTCTAGGTGGGCTTAATCGCCTTGGGCGACTGGCGCTGACAGGTTGGACACCAGAAGGTGGTGCGTTGCCCTTGGACCTTGTGTCGAATAGGAGTCTGGCAGCGACGGCAAGGCTCAGACGTTCGGCCGTATACGAATAATTTTTGCTGAAAATAGCCGGGGTGCCCGTCGCTGTTGACGTAGTCCCTGAGCGTGGTGCCGCCCGCCGTGATCGCGGCGCTGAGCACTTTTTTTATGGCGCCGACTAGTTTCACGCACTCGGCCATCGTGAGCTTGCCGGCGGTCCTCGCAGGATGAACCCCCGCTTGGAACAGCGCCTCGCTGGCGTAAATATTGCCTACCCCCACGACGATCATGGCATTCATGATGAATGGCTTAATAGCCACTTGGCGACGGCGCGTGCGGCGGTGAAGCCAGTCAGCTGAGAAGGTCTCAGATAATGGCTCTGGACCGAGTTTCGCCAGTAGCGGGTGCTGCCCGGGATCACCGTGAATCACATGGAGACTGCCGAAACGACGCGGGTCGTTAAAGCGAACGCACCGACCTGAGGCCAGTAGCACATCGACATGGTCATGTGTCTTTGGTGACACCTGAGGGTCGACTACCCGCAGGCTGCCTGACATCCCCAAGTGGATCATCAGGGTGCGCTCGGCCATTTCGATCAGAATGTATTTTGCACGGCGATGGACTGTACGAATCGTCTGTCCCTTGAGATCTGATTCGAAGGATCGCACCAGTGGCCAACGCATGCGCCGCTCGCGCACCTGGACGTCTTGAATTCGCACGCCGATCAGCCAGGGCGCTAAGCCACGGCAGGTGGTCTCTACCTCAGGCAGTTCTGGCATGAAAAATCACCAATGGCGTCACAGTATTGAAAAATACCACTTCCGCCCTCACTCCGGGGAGTGTTACCCCGTGTCTACGCATTCATTATTGCTCGGTTGGAGTTGAGTCTAGCGGGGTTATACTCAGCATTGGGGTTCGGCTTTTTTGCATGAAGGTGGCGTCATCATCGGGAGTACCGTTTAAGTGGATCTGAATTTTTTGTATGGCTTATGCCCGCTGAGTTTTTGGGGCTATGCGCTGGTTACGTTCTTGTTGGTGCAAATCACCATGATGGCCGTCACCTTGTACCTGCATCGAGATGCAGCCCATCGGGCAGTCGATTTGCACCCGGTACTAAGACATTTTTTCCGTTTTTGGATTTGGTACAGCTCAGGGATGGTGACCCGAGAGTGGGTTGCTGTACATCGCAAACATCATGCATTCTCAGACTTGACCGGCGATCCGCACAGCCCCGTTATATTGGGCCTTAAGAAAATTCTATTGGAAGGCGCTGAGGTGTACCGAGCGTCCACCCAAGATGCCGGCCTCGTTGAGCAGTATGGTCGCGGTACGCCGAATGATTGGCTAGAACGGCATGTGTATAGCAGCCACCGCAATTTAGGCATTACCACCTTAGTGTTGGTTGATTTGCTGTTGTTTGGCGTGCCTGGGATTATTATTTTGTCAGTGCAATTAATTGCGATGCCGCTGTTTGCTGCGGGAGTTATTAATGGCGTTGGCCACGCGATTGGTTATCGTACCTTTGAGTGTGACAACGCGGCTCGCAATGTGGTTCCTTGGGGGCTGGTGGTGGGCGGTGAGGAATTGCACAATAACCACCATGCTTTTCCATCTTCTGCGCGCTTCTCCATGCGCCGCGGTGAGATAGATATTGGCTGGATTATGCTGCGGCTGCTATCGAGTGTCGGCTTAGCCAAGGTGCGCAAAGTAGCGCCTAGGGCGCTGACAGATGTCCCGCGCGCAGTGGTGGATTTAGAGACGGTGCGTACCTTGATTACCGCGCGCATGGATGTGCTGCGCAATTACGCGCGCGCGGTCACGTTGCCTGTTCTTAAGGCGGAAGTGGCGCGTGGAGCAGGCTCTTTGGGATCGCAAGTGAGACGCTTATTGGTGCGTCACCCGAACTTGTTAGATGAAACGGCGAAAGCGCGCTTACAGCAAGTGCTTGCTGAACATGCCGCACTGCGTACGGTCTATGAGTTTAGAGACCGTTTAACTGTGCTTTGGAGTGGCACGATTGGTAATAACGAGCGATTAATCGCGCACTTACGCCAGTGGATTGCTGAAGCGGAGGCGAGCGGCGTCGAACGTTTGCAAGCGTTTGCGCAGTCTCTTAAGGGATATCGGTTGGCGAACGCTGAGCAAGCGGTGGCCACTTAAGATCAAGTCAGACGCAGTCTAAGGACTGCGTCTGACACTTATTTGATCTTGGCTTCTTTATACGGTACGTGCTTTCGCACGACCGGATCAAACTTTGAAATCTCCATCTTTTCAGGATGAAGACGCTTGTTCTTGGTAGTCGTGTAGTAGTGACCGGTACCGGCACTCGACACTAACTTGATTTTGTCGCGCATCTATAACTCCTAGCGTCGGTTAGACGCGTACGCCACGAGCGCGTAGATCCACCAGAATCTTGGTGATGCCGTGTTTTTCCACCGTGCGCAAGCCGCGGGCAGATAGCTTGAGCGTAACCCAGCGGTTTTCCTCTTCGAGCCAAAAGCGCTGCGTATGGAGGTTTGGAAGGAACCGACGACGCTTGCGATTATTCGCGTGCGACACCGTGTTTCCAACTATCGGCTTAGCGCCGGTGATCTGACAGACTCGTGACATAAAAATTCATCCTATCCAGCCCCCAAGGCCAGAGAGCCGCGTATTTAACCATCGAGGCCCATGGGATGCAAACTCAATTACACATCGGTCGTGAGGCGCTTTAGGGAGAGCGCGCGGGTGATCAACGCGGAGGGGACCGCCGGGGCTTTAATCCGTTATTTCTCTCTGATTGCTGCGGTGCAGCATAACTATCAGTGCTCGGCCCCGTATTGTGCGGTCTTGGAAGTGGGCCCTACCCAGGTCGATAATGACCCCATGCTTTCTTTCTCATCATCGCCGAGCCGTATCGTTCTTGGGGTTACCGGGGGCATTGCCGCCTATAAGGCCGCTGAATTGGTGCGCCGCCTACGGGAGCGCCATGCGGAGGTGCAGGTGGTCATGACGGAAGGCGCGTGTCAGTTTGTCACGCCGCTGACTTTTCAGGCTTTATCCGGCCGCCCGGTGCGTACGTCTTTGTGGGATGCGGCCGCTGAAGCCGCGATGGGGCACATTGAGCTCGCGCGCTGGGCTGAGCACGTGCTCATCGCACCCGCCAGCGCGGATATATTGGCGCGCCTCGCCGGCGGTCGGGCGGACGATTTGCTGACCACCTTGTGTCTTGCCACCGAGGCGCCTGTGTCGGTAGCGCCCGCCATGAACCACCAGATGTGGGCGCATGCGGCCACTCAAACGAATGTCGATACGCTGCGCGCTCGCGGTGTGCGGGTGCTTGGGCCCGCCAGTGGCGATCAAGCGTGCGGTGAACAGGGTCCAGGACGGATGTGGGAGGCAGATGACTTGGCGGCGGCGCTTTTCTCTGGTGTTGAGAATGGGCCGCTCACCGGTAAGAAACTGGTCATCAGCGCAGGGCCTACGCGTGAACCGTTGGACCCGGTGCGCTTTATCAGTAATCGCAGTTCCGGGAAAATGGGGTTTGCCGTGGCCGCCGCCGCGCGCGATGCCGGCGCTGAGGTCACGCTGATTGCGGGCCCGGTGATGTTGTCGACACCGCGCGGCATTCGGCGCATCAACGTGGAAACCGCCGAGCAAATGTATCGTGCCGTCCATGAGGCGGTGGTGGGTGCTCATGTATACATCGGTGCTGCGGCAGTTGCCGATTATCAGCCAGCAGCCTATGCGCCCCAGAAGATGAAAAAGACCAGCGAACACCTCGAGCTGCATTTACAGCGCGCACCGGATATTTTGGCCTCTATCGCCGCGCTTGAGCGACCGCCTTTTACTGTTGGGTTTGCTGCAGAGACCAACGATGTCGAGCGGTACGCGCGTGATAAATTGACACGCAAACGGTTGGATTTGATTGCTGCCAATGAGGTAGGTGTTGATCGCGCTTTTGATCGTGATGACAACGCTTTGCTGCTTCTTTGGTCGGGGGGTCGACGTGAGTTGGCATTACAATCAAAAGATCAGTTGGCGCGAGAATTTATAGCCGTGGTGGCTGAGCGTTATCGCCTGACGCGGCATCCTTTAGCTGCGCTCGTGCCGCAGGCAAGCTAATACCATGCAGTCTTTAAACATTCGGCTATTAGATTCAAGGCTGGGCAGTGAGTGGCCGTTGCCAGCTTATGCGACGGAGGGTTCCGCAGGGCTTGATTTGCGAGCGTGTTTGTCGACGGCGCTGGATTTGCAGCCCGGACAAACGGAATTAGTGCCGACGGGCATGGCTATTCATTTGGATGACCCGAGTCTTGCTGCCCTCATCTTGCCTCGTTCAGGGCTTGGCCATAAGCACGGCATTGTGCTGGGTAATCTGGTCGGTTTGATTGACTCTGACTACCAAGGCCAATTGATGGTCTCGGCCTGGAATCGCAGTGCCGTCACTTTTCGGATTGAGCCGGGTGAACGTATCGCTCAGTTAGTGATCGTGCCCGTGGTGCAGGTCGAACTGAAGATCGTCGAGGCTTTTGTGAGTACTGACCGTTCCGCCAGTGGCTTTGGTAGTTCGGGCCGTCGTTGACCGCAGGTAAGACGTTTTTTTAGGGCTTCAGTTCTTTAAAGCGCGCGATGTCACTCGCAAATTGCATTTTAAGCCGATCAAGTTCTGCGCGCTTGATATTCAGGTTGCGCTCTTGCGCGGCACTCTCATCCAGTGTGTTAGCCAGATTTTCAAGTAACGTTTGCGGTGGCTGCTGAGCGTTAGGTGCTGAGTTGTAGGGTTTAAAATGTGCTAACTCATGCTCGAGTTGTTGCTGGCGCAGACGCACTTGCTCGCGGTACTGAATGGTGACACGGGCTTGTGCTTCCAGGAGTTCCGCACGACGATCCCGTAGCGCCTCAATCTCTTGGACCGACAGATAAGTCGTTAAGAGATTTTGATCTCGCTGACGCCCTTGTAGGATGGCCTGATGGGCGGAATCCTCGATGCGATGCTTGGCGGCTTCCGCTTCCAGTTGTTCGGGTGTGCGCCGGCCCGGGATGGTTCCTACGATCACGCCTTGTGCGTTAATCAGTGATTTATCTTGTTCGGCGTATTGTGGTGGGACCGCGTCACCATAGTGGACACCGCCTTGTGCATCCGTCCATTTATAGACTGGCTGGGTGCTGCCGGGCGCGGCTGAGACACGACCGGCCACAAGGGCCAGCGCGATGCTCAGCAGCAGTGGGCGGTATACAGGGCACATCACCCAAGTGTGCCGGTAATCCGGCGGGGTGCGCACCTGCGACACCCGGCGTTTGAGAGCGGCGTCACAGCTTAGGGCTAAAATGGCCGGACTTTGGTCTGCCTAAGCCCCATAGGTCATCCGATATTGCCTCAGATCAGCCAGCGCCTGAGGGGACACCTGCCCGATACCCGATTCAAGACCGGCGATCAGCTCGGTGAGGGTGAGGATTGATACCACCGGTAGTCCGAAGCGGTCGCGGACTTCTTGCACCGCCGACTGGGTAGAGTCGCGTCCACGTTCTTCACGATCCAGTGCCAACAGCACGCCGCAGGGTGTCGCACCGGCCCGTTCAATCAGATCAATGGACTCACGAATAGCGGTGCCCGCAGTGATGACATCATCGACGATCAAGACACGCCCCGCCAGCGCCCGGCCGACGATGTAGCCTCCCTCGCCATGGTCCTTGGCTTCTTTGCGGTTGAAGCAGAAAGGGACATCACGGTGCTGTTGGTCAGCGAGGGCAGCGGCAGTGGCGGCCACCAGGGGGATGCCTTTATAGGCGGGCCCGAATAGCATATCGAAGGATAAGTTGGATTCCGCCAGTGCCGCGCCATAGGCGCGGCCGAGACCCGCGATGGCGCTGCCGGTATCAAATAAGCCAGCATTAAAGAAGTAGGGGCTTTGGCGTCCCGATTTCAGAGTGAATTGGCCAAAGCGCAGTACCCCTAAACGTAACACCAGCGCTAGGAAGTCGAGTTTGAACGCCTGCATTCAGAGATCCTCGTTAATGGCAGCTCACTTGCTATGATTGAGAGCATGCGGATAACAACACTGAACTGCAATGGTATCCGAGCAGCTGCCCGCAAGGGGTTCTATGACTGGCTGCCCGGGCAGAATATTGACATCGTGTGCTTGCAGGAAACTCGCTGCAGCGATGAGGATGTGGCTCCGCTCCTGTTTCAGCCGTCTGGCTACCATGCCACTTGGCGGCACGCGGAGAAGCGGGGCTACAGTGGAGTGGCGATTTATTCGCGCCGCCGTCCGGACGAGCTGATCCATGGCATGGGGTCGGTCGAGTTTGATGCCGAGGGGCGGTATCTCGAAGCCCGGTTTGGGAAGCTATCGGTGATTTCTGTGTATTTGCCGTCAGGCTCTTCGAGTCCCGAGCGGCAAGAGGCAAAGTATCGGTTTCTGGCCGCCTTCATGCCGCACCTCGAGACGTTGAAGCGCACGGGTCGCGAGGTCGTGCTGTGTGGGGACTGGAACATCGCTCATCAGGCCATTGATCTTAAAAACTGGCGTGCAAATCAGAAGAATTCCGGTTTTCTGCCTGAAGAGCGCGCTTGGTTGGATGATCTATTTAACCGGGTACAGTATGTGGATGGATTTCGGGCAGTGAACGCATTGCCGGATCAATACACGTGGTGGTCGAACCGGGGTCAGGCGTGGGCTAAGAACGTGGGGTGGCGATTAGATTATCAGGTGGTGACGCCCACTCTCGCCAAACAGATTCAAGGCGCGAGCATCTGGGTGGAGAGTCGTTTTTCGGATCATGCCCCGCTCACGCTTGATTATGACTACGTACTTTGAGGTGGACGAATGGCTGAACGATTAAAGATCTCAGACGTGCTCGGCAACCGACGGGTGGCTGCCGCCCTGACCTTAGGCTTTGCATCCGGACTGCCTTTCAACTTGGCTCAAGGCACTTTGCAGGCATGGCTCGCCTCGGTAGGCCTTGATCTGAAGACCATTGGTTGGCTGACCTTGGTCGGTGTGCCGTATACCTTCAAGTTTCTGTGGGCGCCTTTTTTAGATCGCTTTGTGCCGCCGTTTTTCGGTCGGCGCCGTGGTTGGATCGTCTTGTTTCAAGCCGCGATCGCCGTGGTGGTGGCATTGCTTGGGTTGCAAGCACCGAGTGACACGATTTATGTGGTGGCGTTGCTGGCTGTGTTGTTGTCCTTCCTGTCGGCTTCTCAGGATGTGGTGATCGACGCCTATCGGACGGATACCTTGCGACCGGTGGAGCGTGGCATCGGTTCGACTGCGGTGCAGTTAGGTTGGCGCCTGGCCAGCTTGATCTCAGGTGCGGTGGCGCTCGTGCTTTCTCAGTACATCGGTTGGCGTAACACGTACTTACTGATGGCGGTATTCATGGCGGCCACGCTGTTGCTAACAGCGAATGCTCCGGAGCCTGAGCGAGCGGTGGTGCCCCCAAGCAGTTTGCGTGCTGCGGTGATGGAACCGTTGAAGAATTTACTGGCACGACCCGGCGCCATCGCTATTTTAGTGCTGGTGGTGTTGTACAAAGTAGGCGATGCCGCTGCGTTATCGCTGTCCACCGCTTTTTTAATTAAAGGCGTTGGCTTTACTGCAGCGGAAGTCGGGGCGGTCGCAAAAACGACCATGATTGTGTCCATTCTGTTGGGTACAGCGATTGGCGGGTTGGTGTTCGCACGACTCGGTCTTTTTCGGTCGCTACTGATATTTGGTATTTTGCAGGCGGTGACCAATTTGCTGTATTCCTGGCTTGCGCTCGCTGGTCACGACATGGCGGTGATGGTGGTGACAGTTGGTTTTGATAACTTAGCGGGTGCTATGGGTGCAACCGTGTTCGGCGCCTTCCTAATGGCGCTGTGTGATGTGCGCTTTAGCGCTTTTCAGTTCGCCGCGTTGTCAGCGCTGTCGGCGGCTGCGCGTAGTTTTATTGGGCCCGTAGCGGCCTATTTGATTGGCCAAGTCGGTTGGACCGAGTTTTTTGTGCTCACTTTTTTGGCGGCTGTGCCTGGTTTGTTGCTGCTCATTATTTTGCGATCACGTATTGTGGCGATGGACAGTAATTTGTGACGGACGAACGTCCGAATGTGCACGTGCTGTGTTCGCTTGCCACGCTGCCTGACCTAGGTATTTGTGAGGTCTCAGTGGGTGAGGGTGACTGGCCTTTGCGGGGTGTTGTTGTCTTGCAGCATGGCGTGGTTCATGCCTATCAGAATCGATGCCCGCACGCTGGCCATGCGCTGAATCTGCGGCCTAACGAGTTTATGGATCCCACCGGCACGTGGCTTGCGTGTCGATCTCATGGAGCGCTCTTTGATCTGGCCAGTGGTGCGTGTGTGGCTGGGCCCTGCGTGGGTGACGCATTACGGCGCATTCCGGTGCGCGTGGTGGACGGCTCAGTGGAGTTGGTGCCGGGTGTTGATTTGCACGCCTATCTCTAAGTGATAGACACCACTTTCCGTATGAACTCTAGGTCATGGGCGACATGACCTAGCCTTAATCCGCGTCGCTCAAATTTAGTCACCGGCCGTTCGGCTGGGCGCTTGACAAAACCTTGATCCAGCGCCGCGTTATCAAAGCAATTACTGGTGCTGAGTACGTCGAGCATCCAGTGTGCGTAGGGAGCCCAATCGGTTGCTAGCCGTAGTCGTCCTCCAGGCTGAATGCGTTCGCCCAGCAGCTGCACGAACGCCGGCTGGATGATGCGTCGCTTGTGGTGGCGTTTCTTAGGCCACGGATCTGGGAAGTAAATCAGCACTTCATCTAGATCATCAGATTTTAGTGCGTGCATCAGTACCTCAACGGCATCGTGGCGCATCACTCTGAGATTTTTAAGATCTGCTTGCTGGGCTGCCAAGAGGCAGTGTCCGACGCCAGGCTCATGTACCTCGAGGCCGATGTAGTCGCGCTCTGGATGGGCGGCTGCGATCGTCACCAGCGATTCACCATCTCCAAAGCCAATCTCCAGTGTGCGTGGCGCGTGCCGCTCAAAAATCGCATCTAAGTCGAGGGTCCCTCCGGTGAAATCCAGTCCGTATGAAGGCCACAGCTGCGCAAGCGCTCTAGACTGCGCGGACGTGATGCGGCCTTGTCGTAAGACGAAGGAGCGGATCGCACGGTTAGGTTGGGCAGGGAGGTCGCTGGGGTTTTGACTCGTCATGGGGACTCAGGGTGTGAACGCATCCGTTTAGGCTGGCAGCGTAGGCGGGTGGACGACTGGATTGGGTGGCTGTGGCGCATAGTATCGCACCGTACGATGCGCGTGGACCGTGCGCGGCGGTGCTTACGATCGGTGTATAGAGCCTCGCGGGGGTGGCACCGGATCGATCCTTGTGCGAAGGTAGTCTCGGTGAAGCCAAAGGATGGGTCAGTGATGCTGTTACCTGTTGGTTATAGTGATGTGCCCGCAGGCAAGCTTGCCGCGGTGGTGACCTGTCTTGAGATGACGACTCAAGCCTTGGCTCGGCCTGACCCGTCGACTATCGATTGGCAATTACGGCGTATGCCGAATCCCCCGCTGGCTTGGTATCGATCCCTGTTTGCTTATCTTGGGCAGGAGTGGTTGTGGTCTTCTCGACTGGAGATGTCAGCCGAGCGACTTCAAAAAATACTCGATGACGCCAACGTGTGGGTGTACGCGCTCTCTATGGACGGGAAAGACGAGGGCTTGCTCGAATTGGATTTTCGTACAGCGGGAGAGTGCGAGCTTGCTTTTTTTGGCCTATCGCCCATCGCCCGTGATCGCGGGACGGGGCGATGGCTGATGAACCGCGCGCTTGAGCTCGCTTGGCAACGGCCCATTCAGCGTTTATGGGTGCATACCTGCACGCTGGATCACCCGAAAGCCTTAGCTTTTTATCTACGCTCGGGTTTCGTCGCCTATGAGCGACGGGTTGAAGTATTTGATGACCCCAGAGCCGTCGGTCATGTGGCCAAGCATGCGGCACCCGATGTGCCGCTGCTTGCACCGTGACTGTGACTAGTCCGCTCAAACCCACCGCCGCACTCACTCGAATATTGGGTCTCGGCTTCGGCGTGGCGTTGGCTTTTGGAAACACCATTGGCGTTGGCATTTTGCGATTACCAGGCCCTGTGGCCGCCGCGCTCGGTGATGGCACTTTAATTTCGATGATTTGGATACTGGGTGGCGTCTATGCGCTGCTGGGTGCTATTTCGGTTGCTGAATTAGCAGCCATGCTGCCGTTAGCTGGCGGATTTTATGTTTACGCGAGACGTGCTTTCGGCGAGCGATTTGGGTTTGTGATGGGTTGGAATGATTGGTTAGCTAATTGTGTGGCTGCGGCTTATGTGGCCGTGACGGCGGCTGAGTTTTTATTGGCGTTATGGCCTGGGTTGCAACCGATTATCCATCCAGCGTGCGCCTTACTGGTTTTGTGGATCCCGCCGCTCGCCACCCGCGGCGCGAGTCTTGACTTAGAAGTCATTGCCTTATTGATCGTCGCGAGCTTGACTGCTTTGCATTGGGCTGGGATTCGCCTCGGCAGTACCGTGCAAAATGTGATCAGCATGTTGGTCGGTGCCTTACTGGTGCTGCTGGCCGTCGCGTGCTTTGTGGTGCCAGTGCCGCATGGCGCGCTGGCTGCGCCGCCGCTGCTTCATTCAGCCAGTACCCTGCCCTGGTGGTCGCTGGGGATGATCGCCGCCCTTGTGCCGGCACTTCGCAGTGTCGTTGTCACCTACGATGGGTGGTACGGCGCTATCTATATGGCTGAAGAGACGGTGGATGCATCGCGCACAATTCCTAAGGCTATGATCGGTTGTGCTTTGCTGGTGACCGCTTTATATGTGTTCATCAATCTGGGGTTTTTGCATGCCTTGTCGCTGCCTGTTTTGGCCGCCTCTACCTTGCCTGCCGCAGAGGTGGCGCGCGCGATATTGCCACGGGGCGCTGATATTTTCGTCACCGCCGTGTCTCTGATGACCGTGCTGAGCTTAGTGAATGCGATTTTGCTGGGGGCGCCTCGTGTGCTCTATGCGGTGGGTCGAGATGGGTTGCTACCGAGTCGGGCAACGGAAGTCAGCGCGAGTGGCACTCCGCGTGTGGCGCTTGGATTGACTGCACTCATGGTGGCTTTACTGATTCTCAGCGGTACGCTAGAGCAGCTCATCGCCGTGGCCGCTGTCTTGTATGTGCTGAATTACTTGTCTGCTTACGCAGCGGTGGTGCGCTTGCGGCGGATGGAGCCGTCCACGCTCAGGCCTTTTAAGGCATGGGGCTATCCTTGGACGACCTGGATCGTCTTGCTGGGATCAGCCACTTTTTTAGTGGCGACGGTCAGTGAGGATGTGCACTCAGGCGTGTTTGCTTGCGTGCTCCTGGCTCTGGCCGCCCCCGCGTATGCGTGGGCGCGTCATCGTCGAGCGCTAGGCGCGACTACGGCTCGCTAGCGTTATCCATCGGTGGTCTGAATGGCCAGCGCAGAGCGCGATGAAAAAGTTGGAGCGGGTGATGGGAATCGAACCCACGCTAGCAGCTTGGGAAGCTGCAGTTCTACCATTGAACTACACCCGCACTCGACTCGACGACGACGCAATTCTACGAGTCTTCTCGCGACCTTGGCAATCCACGCAGCTGGTGCGCCAGGCGGCGCTGCCAGACACACGCTGTTGACGTGTCTAGGTTACAAGGTTTGAGCCGTTTTTACTTGATCTGTCTTTGCCCTGTGGGGAAATAGGGTGTGTAGATCAAGTCTCTACATGGTCTGGCCCGAGTTCCCCCTCCCAGGCGGCGACCACGGCAGTCGCGACGCAGTTGCCCCACACGTTGGTCGCGCTTCGTCCCATGTCTAACACGTGGTCGACTGCAAGTACGAGGAGCAGGCCCGCCTCTGGAATACCGAAGTGGCCGAGCATGGCGGCGATCACCACGAGCGATGCCCGTGGAACGCCCGCCATCCCCTTGCTCGTGATCATGAGTAACAAGAGCATGGTGACTTGCTGGCTGAAAGCCAGATGAATGCCGTAGGCCTGAGCGATAAACAGGGTAGCGAACGTGCAATACATGGTCGAGCCGTCGAGGTTAAATGAGTAACCCAGAGGCAATACAAAACTGGAGATGCGTTCAGAGACGCCAAAGCGACCGAGTTGTTCAAGCGTTTTAGGGTACGCCGCCTCTGAGCTGGCTGTCGAGAAGGCGAGCAGCACAGGCTCACGAACAAAAGGAATGAGACGCCAGACTCGGCCGCGGATAAACAAAAAGCCCATGGCCAGCAGTGCGCACCACAGCAATATTAAAGCCAGAAAGAAGCCGCCAAGAAAGCGGCCGTAATTCACCAGCACCCCGAGGCCCTCATTCATGATGGTCGCTGTGATGGCCGCAAATACAGCGACCGGTGCTGCGAGCATCACGAAGCCGGTGACCTTGAGCATGACGTGCGACAGCTGCTCGATCAGATCGGTGAGATGAGCCGCCCGTTGGCCCAACTGACCCAAGGCGACGCCAAAAAATACAGAAAACACCACGATCTGCAAGATCTCATTGTTTGCCATGGCTTCAGCAAAAGAGCGTGGGACCAGGTGGATCATAAAATCGTGCACGCTCAGTGTGGTGGCGGAGGCGGCGCTGGCGGCATCAGCGGGTGGCAGTGGCAGGTGGAGGCCGCTGCCTGGGGCGATGAGATTCACCATCACAAGCCCAAGACTCAGCGAGACCAGCGAAGCGACCATAAACCAGAGCATGGACCGCAGTCCCACGCGGCCCAGGCTGCGGGTATCTTGCATGCGCGCAATACCCACTGAGAGTGTGGAGAAAACCAGGGGGGCGATGATCATCTTGATGAGACGCAGAAAGGCGTCGGTGACAAGCGAAAAGTGACCGCTGAGGCTCGCACGTGCTATCTCGCTGTCAATCAGTGCATGGCAGATGCTGCCCGCCGCGATGCCTAGCAGCATCGCCAAAACGACATAGAGGGTGAAGCGTTTGCCCATGGGCGACAGGATGGCCGGTCTTTGCAGTCAGCGCAATGCCTTGAGCGCAGCAAGGTCTTAACGTGCGTGGGCGATCCGCACGATCCGCCCGCGATGTGACCAGCTAGAGCCCATGGCCTCATTAATCCTGCATTTTAGGCGGGTAGGGGTCGCGGCGAGTCGTGTGATGGGAGACAATGTTATGCCGATCGCGGGCGCTGCCGGCGAGCGGGTGTGGGGTATCTTAGGAGACACTTTTTGTTATGGAGAGAATGATGAGTCGACGGCTAGCCGTGGTGATGGCCTTTTTATGGAGTACGCTGGCCTGCGCCGTCAATGCCGCACCGGTGGTGTACACGTTGGATACGGCGCACTCACGCGTTTCTTTTTATATCAATCACTTGGGGTTCTCCACGTCTATCGGTCTATTTAAAGTGGCTGAGGGTCGTTTTGTTTTTGATAATGAGGCTTGGTCGCAATCGACTGTTGACGTGTCCATTCCGGTCAGCAGTCTTGAATTAGGCGATGCCACTTGGAATGCTCATATGCTGAGTGCGCAGTGGTTAGATGCGGCGCAGTTTCCACAGATGCGATTTGTGGGCAAGAAGGTAGAGAGCGATGGCCATGGTGGCGGTAAGCTCTATGGCGAACTCACCTTAAAAGGGGTCACTCAGCCCGTCGTCCTTGATGTCAAGCTCAATAAATTAGGCGAGCATCCAATGAAAAAAGCACCCGCCGTAGGGTTCACGGGAACCACGATCATCCATCGTTCGGACTTTGGTATGCAATCGTCTTTGGGTGCTGTGGGCGATGACGTTCAGATTCGGGTTGAAATTGAGGCCTTTGTGCCTAAGGCCTAAGGTGCAACGCTTGCGTTCATCCGTAGACCGCTGGGGCGTAGGGGCGCGGTGGCTTCATTGGGGGATGCTTCTTTTGTATGGCGCTAGCATCTCACTGGGGTTTTATATGGTGGACTTGCCGCTCGGGTTCGCCAAGTATCGCGCTTATACGTTACATAAATCCCTCGGCATCAGCTTGCTGGTGCTGATTGGTGTGCGGTCCCTGTGGCGCTTGATTGACGCAGCCCCAATCAGTGTAGTGAGTTCCCGGTGGCAACGCGTGGCGGCTCGGATCGTGAGGGTGGCGTTCTACATAGTCATGTGGGTAATGCCTTTGTCGGGTTGGCTATACAACTCAGCCGCCGGTTTCCCGCTGCAGTGGTTTGGCTATATCCATCTGCCCGCTCTCGTGGAGTCGAATCCACACATCAAAATATTGGCTAAGGACGTGCATGTGGGCGCCGTGTATGTATTGATGTGCTTGTTATGCGTACATGTGGCTGCCGCCGGTAAGCGCCATTGGATTGATCGCGATGGCACCTGGCAGCGCATGGCGCCTTTTCTTTAGGAGTCACTCTATGCGCCACCATCTGAGTCGCGCGGTCGTGGTGGGATGGATCATGGCCGTCGCAACGGGATCATCTGCCCACGCCTTGGCGCCGACGTATCGGGTCATTAAAGACCAAAGCACGCTGTCATTCGTGGGTGTCCAACAGGGAGAGCAGTTCACGGGAGTCATCAAGGATTTTGTCGCGACTGTCCGATATGCCGCTTCTGATCTGGCGGGTTCTTTGTTAGACGTGGTGATTCATCTGCGATCGCTCGATACGCGTAGTTCGGAGCGTGATCAGGCATTGGCGACTGCAGATTGGTTTGCTATTAGTCAATTTCCAGATGCCACTTTTCGGACGGTGGCCATACGACAGACCGTCAACGGACCAGTGGGCGATGCAGATTTGACGATCAAAGGTCGCACCAAGCGAATAGCATTCCCTTTTGTATGGGCTCAGACCGTCCATGGTGCCACCTTAGATGCGCGCGTCCGTTTGAATCGGCTTGATTTTGGTCTCGGTTCAGGCGAGTGGGTGGATGCGACGGTGGTGGGCCATCAGGTAGATGTGATCGTCCATTTGACCCTGATAGCGACTCCGTCGGTGCCGGCGACTGTAGCGCAGCCGTTGCGGCGATGAGCGACGCCAGTGCGTAGCCAACGGCCTGATCCCGCTCACTTTGCGCCCGCACTGCTGAGGTGGTTCAAAAGTCACGGCCGTCATCAATTGCCTTGGCAGCTCAATCGCACACCCTATCGTGTGTGGGTGTCTGAAATCATGCTGCAGCAGACACAGGTGGTGACGGTCATTCCTTACTTCGAACGATTCATGCAGCGCTTTCCTCAGGTGAGCACGCTGGCAGCGGCGTCTTTGGATGAGGTGCTACATCACTGGTCTGGTCTGGGTTATTACGCGCGGGCTCGTCATCTGCATCGTGCCGCGCAGTGGATGAGTGGCGAGGGGGGCGGTCATTTTCCGGTCACTCAAGAGGCGTTGATGGCGCTGCCTGGCATTGGCCGGTCGACGGCTGGCGCCATTTTGGCCTTAGCTTTAGATGAGCGTCATCCAATTTTAGATGGGAATGTGAAGCGGGTGCTGGCTCGATGGTTCGCCGTTGGGGGAGCCGCCAACAGTGCAGCGGTCATGCGTCAGCTGTGGTCCTTCAGTGAGCAGGTAACGCCCGCTCGACAGGCCGCGCAGTTCACTCAGGCAATCATGGATTTGGGCGCGACGCTGTGTACGCGAAGCCGACCACAGTGCGAGCGCTGCCCGGTGGCGCAAGGCTGCCTCGCGCGCGCCTTAGGTCGGATAGGGGATTTCCCTGCGCCGAAGCGGGCTCGGGTGAGGCCGGTACGGCCTGTTTTTTGGTTGGTCATTCGCGCGCGCCTCGGACTGCTGCTCATGCAGCGACCTGAACGCGGTGTGTGGGGTGGCTTATGGGGTTTCCCCGAATTTTCTGAGCTCAGCGCCTTGCAGGCTGCGGTCGCGACGCGCGCGCCGGCATTCGATCCGCGTTCGTTGCAGTCCTTGCCTGAAATGACGCATGTTTTTACGCATTTTGAACTGAAGATTCAGCCCATCGTGTGCGATCTTCGCCAAGCATCTACGCGAGGGGTTAAGCTACCTGAAGAGCGTTGGTATTCGTTGGGTCGTGAGCAGAAAATTGGGCTCGCCGCTCCTGTCTCGGGTCTCATTCTTCATCAGCTGTCTGGCGAGTCGATCCGCTGATCGACTTTAGGAGATTTTATGTCGCGTGTGGTGCAGTGTGTGGTGCTGGGGGAGCCGTTAGAGGGCATGGACTACGCCCCTTATCCAGGCGCCCTTGGACAGCGTATTTATGAGCAGGTCTCAAAGCAGGGCTGGCAGCGCTGGGTTGATCATCAAACGATGTTGATTAATGAGTATCGGTTGACCCCGATTGAGCCGAAGGCGCGGCAGTTTTTGGTGGCGGAGATGGAGAAATTTCTATTTGGAGCGGGCGCGACTCGGCCAGAGGGCTTCTTGGAGCCGAGCACTGGAAAAGCCGATACGCCCGAATAGCTAAGTTGTCTGTTTGGCGCCCCACTGTTGAGGCAGATGGCGGTTCGCTTTCTCTTGGTTGATCGCTCGCGTCGGCATGCCCGTTAGGGCCTGTTTGCATCGCGCCGGCGAGAGTTCCTTGACGCCCGCAGGGTTGACCGATCTAATACGCAGCCGCGTTGCTGTTTGGGCGCGCGCGCTGTGGCCAGGTAGCTCAGTTGGTAGAGCAGCGGACTGAAAATCCGCGTGTCGGGGGTTCAATTCCCTCCCTGGCCACCATTTCTTTAAGCGATATCAAACGGTTAGCGACTCAGGTCTGCGGCAAGTG
>CAIOZU010000017.1 GCA_903862885.1 uncultured Pseudomonadota bacterium | reverse complement strand
TGCCTTCAGATATTGAGATTGCGCAGAAAGCGACATTAAAGCCGATTACGGAGATTGCGGCGAAGATTGGTATACCGTTATCGAGTCTTGAGAGCTACGGGCACTACAAGGCGAAGATTGGTTTTGATTTTTTAGAGAGCCTGAAGTCACGACCGGATGGCAAGCTGATTTTAGTGACTGCGATCAGCCCGACGCCTGCCGGTGAAGGCAAGACCACGACCACAGTGGGCTTGGGCGATGCGCTGAACAAGATTGGCAAGAAGGCGGTGATTTGCCTGCGTGAGCCGAGTTTAGGCCCGGTATTTGGCATGAAGGGAGGGGCTGCGGGTGGCGGCTACGCCCAGGTGGTGCCGATGGAGGACATCAACCTGCACTTTACTGGTGACTTTAACGCGATTGCGCTTGCCAATAACCTGCTGTCGGCGTTGATTGATAACCACATTCATCACGGCAATGAGCTGGGGATTGATGTGCGTCGGATCGCATGGAAGCGGGTGATGGACATGAACGATCGTGCGCTGAGAGACATCACGGTGTCGCTCGGTGGCCCAGGCAACGGCTACCCCCGCCAAGATGGCTTTGACATTGTGGTGGCCTCGGAAGTGATGGCGATTTTCTGTCTTGCGACCTCGATAGCGGATCTAAAGAACCGCTTAGGCAACATCGTGATTGGCTACACCCGTGACCAGAAGCCGGTACTGGCGCGTGATTTGAATGCCCAGGGTGCGATGACGGTGCTGTTGAAGGACGCCCTGAAGCCGAATTTGGTACAGACACTCGAGAACAACCCCGCCTTTATCCATGGCGGCCCCTTTGCCAACATCGCCCACGGCTGTAACTCGGTACTGGCGACGAAGACGGCCTTGAAGCTGGCGGACTATGTGGTGACGGAGGCGGGCTTTGGAGCGGACTTAGGGGCTGAGAAGTTTATTGACATCAAGTGCCGCAAGGCGGGCTTAAACCCGGCGGCGGTGGTGATTGTGGCGACCATTCGGGCGCTGAAGTTTCATGGGGGAGTAGACGTTAAGTCATTGAATACGGAGAACTTGGCGGCTCTTGAGAAGGGGGTAGCGAACTTGGAACGGCATGTGAGCAACGTGCGTAACCACTACGGCCTACCGTGCGTGATTTCGATCAACCACTTTACCTTTGATACGGATGCGGAAGTGGCCCTGTTGAAAGAGAAGATGGCCAAGCACAATGCCCCGGTCATTTTGGCGCGTCACTGGGCCGAGGGCGGCGCGGGGGCGGCGGATGTGGCACGTGCGGTGGTGGAGATTGTGGAGAAGAACACGGCGAAGGCGACCTTTGTGTATGAAGAGTCGATGCCGTTGTGGGACAAGATGAAGACCATTGCCACCAAGATCTATGGCGCAGCGGATATCAGCGCGGATGCCAAGATTCGTGGTCAGATCAAGTTGCTGCAGGACTCAGGCTACGGCCATTATCCGGTGTGCGTGGCGAAGACCCAGTATTCGTTTTCAACGGATCCGAGCCTGCGGGGAGCGCCGTCGGGTCATACGGTCAACATTCGTGAAGTACGATTGGCGGCGGGTGCTGAGTTTGTGGTGATGGTGTGTGGCGATGTGATGACCATGCCGGGCCTGCCTAAGATCCCATCAGCCGACAAGATCGATATCGATGATCAGGGTAAAGTCATTGGATTGTTCTAAACCTTAAGTAGCGGGGGACGGACTGAATGACTCGTCAGCTTCGTTCCCCTCCTGACTTGCGTCGCGGCTTAGGGCTTTGGTCCGCGATTTCAGTCAATGTTGCGAATATGATTGGTGCAGGCGTTTTCTTGAAAACGCGTGTCATGACTTGCAATGTCGGCAGTGCCTCCATGGTGTTGTTTGTGTGGGTTGCAGCTGGACTGCTGTCACTTGCCGGCACCTTCTCTTACGCCGAAGTCTCCGCGATGATTCCAGAAGCGGGTGGAGACTATGTGTTCTTGCGCCGCGCCTATGGAAAGCTCATTGGCTTTCTTTACGGATGGACTTTCTTTGCGGTTGCGCGCACCGGTGCCCAAGCTGCCCTTGCAGTCGGGTTTGCTATCTTTTTAAACGTTGCACTCGCTGGCGCCCTAGACCAATCGTCTTGGAGCGCTGACTCTTTCGGTGTGCATCTGCGCTTATCTGCCCTCACCTTAGTTGCGCTGGTCACTCTGTGGGCGGTTGCACTGATTAACTGTCGGCCAGTACACACGGGTGGGCGTGCGGCAGTGCTTATGACGCTCATCAAAGTGCTGTTCCTTGCAGGCCTTGGTCTCGGCGCATTTATTCTGTCAACGGGACATTGGGAGCACCTGACTGAAGTGGCCAGCGGCGCCACTTGTGAGGGGGTCGCATCTACTGCCCGTGGCGGCATCGCGGGCTTTGGGGCGGCGATGCTAGGCGCCCTATGGGCCTATGACGGCTGGAACAACGTGGCACCACTCGCGGGTGAAATTAAAAACCCCGATCGCAATTTACCACGAGCGTTTTTTGGGGGAATGATCGTGGTGGGCGCTCTCTACCTGTTGGCTAACCTAGCTTACTTTTACGTCATGACGCCCACACAGATCGGTAGCATCTCGCCTGCCTCCTCAGTCGCCACGGAGGTTGCACACTATTTCCTCGGTCCAATGGCGACCCGGCTCATTGCGGTCGCGCTGATGATTTCCTCGCTTGGCGCGTTGCACGCCTCGGTGCTCGCCAACTCACGAATACCCTTCGCGATGGCGCGAGAGGGTTTATTCTTCAAATCGCTGGCCCGCGTCTCGCCTAACACGCATGTTCCAACCCGCGCCATCATGGCCCAAGCTGCATGGGCGAGTGTGCTCGCCTTGACAGGGTCTTACGACACGCTTACCGACTCAGTGATCTTCGCCTCATGGCTATTTTACGGCTTAAGCGTAGCGTCTCTATTTGTCTTCCGCCAAACAATGCCCGACGCCCATCGGCCCCATCGCGCTTTTGGTTATCCTATTGTGCCAGCGCTTTTCCTGCTGGCCACTGTCGGGCTCATTTTTAATACATTTATCGCCACGCCGCGTCTGGCTTTGATCGGCTTATTGGCTATGCTAGCTGGGCTGCCATTTTATTTGTTCTGGTCGCGCTCTGTTAAGAGCGCTGTGTCTCATTAACAGGCACTAAAATCCTAGCCTCACACTGAGCGGCGACTCATCATAGAGCGCAGTTTGACTTTGAATGTCCGCTCAGCGCGTGGTTGTGGCAGATGTCGCTGGCTTCTCCGCTGTCGGTGACGTTTGACTGCGCTTTAAAAATGCCATCAGAGGGAGAGGTAGAAACGTACAAATGGCCAGAATAAAAAAATCATTAGCGTAGGCAATGCCGAGTGACTGTCGGCCCAATTCTCCGACTAGCAAGGCGGTGCCTGTATTAGGCCCAGGCATCACGCCACTTAACATCCAGCGATGGGTTGAGTAGGCAGTGAAGTGCTCAGAAAGGTAGCTCTGGTTAATTTGTGCGCTACGCGTCAATAAAGCAATGGTTGCTGACACACCGATGGATGCACCAATATTTCGAACTAACGTTAGAATGGCTCCGGCCTCCGTTCGCATTCGATCAGTGAGTGTCGCAAACGCAAGTAGAGATAGAGGCATAAATGCCAGTGGCGTGCCGGTGCCTTGAATAATCCCAGTGATGACAATCATGAATTGCGGGGTGTCAACGCTAAAGCGCCCCATCATCACGAGTGAGAGAGCTGAAATAATAATGCCGATAGCCGTGGTTGCGCGCGGACCGATGGTACTTTGTAGTCGCGCGCCGATGACCATCGCAACGATTGCCGCTGCCCCACGTGCAGCCATTAGAATGCCAGCTTGCGTCGGCGTTAAGCCCTGTAGTTGCTGAAGGAAACCAGGCATCAACACGCTAGTTGAAATCATCGTCAGGCCGATCGCGAACATGACAACGAGGGACACCGAGAAGTTTCGGTCTTTAAAGAGATGAATATCAACGAACGGATGCCGACTGGTAAATGAATGAACGATGTACATGTAGAAGAACGTGACGGCGCAAAATGCCTCAACAATAATTTCGGTGGATTCAAACCAGTCTTTGGTTTCTCCACGATCAATCATCAGCTGGAAAAGGCCGACGGCGAGTGACAGCAGCGCGAATCCGGTGCCGTCGAAAGGCCTCGTGCCATCGGCTTCGCTTTTCGGTATCGCCGCCATCATTGATATCCAGGCAATGATGCCGACAGGCGCATTAATGTAAAAAGCCCATCGCCATGACCAGCTGTCAGTCAGCCAGCCACCGAGGGTGGGGCCAATCACCGGACCGACCATGACGCCCATGCCCCACAAGGCCATGACCTTGGCATGCTGGGTGCGGGGGAAGTTTTGTAGTAGTGCGACTTGCGAGAGAGGGACGAGCGAGGCGCCAAACGCACCCTGAATGGCACGGAAGGCAATCATTTCATCAAGGCTCGTAGCCAGTCCACAGAGCATTGAGCTTGCGGTGAAGCCGGCAATGGCGATGGATAAGATGCGTCGCAAGCCAAAGCGCGTACCCAGCCAGCCGCCGAGAGGAGTGGCGATAGCGCTGATCACGATGTAGGAGGTGACTATCCACCCAGCCTGGTCTTGGGTCGCTTGTAAGGAACCTTGGATGTGAGGCAGAGCGACATTGACGATCGTCGAGTCGATCGTATACATCATGGTAGCTAGGATCGTACCGAGCCCTAGAAGCCAAAGTGGACGAGTATTCACCAGCTGTGACTTAGGCGTCGACGGGCTCAGCGACCACGGCCGAACCAGCTATCAAAGTGACTGTGAGCTCCCGTGTCGATTTCAATCGACGCGCTCATGCCATCTCTGAGGGGCGGATCCTTCGCGTTGGATTCAACGACGATACGAACGGGAATGCGCTGCACGACCTTGACCCAGTTACCGGACGCGTTCTGGGGTGGAAGTAAAGAGAACTGGGCGCCCGTGGCCGCTGACAGACTTTCCACGTGACCATGCCAGATGTGATTGGGGTATGTGTCGACAGCAATCTGAACAGATTGACCCGCTTGTACCCACTCTAGGTCTGTTTCTTTAAAGTTCGCTTCTATCCAAACACTGTGTTCACTGACAATCGCCATGGCTGGTCGACCCAGCTCCAGTCGATTACCCACTTTGGGGAGGTGACTGACAATGCCAGCTTGTGGCGCGACGATGTGCGTGTGCGCCAGATCGAACTGCACTCGATCCATTTCTGCAGCCGCGGTTTTTACGATCGCAAACTGATCGGTCGGAAGCGCCGGGTCATCACCTAAGCGGGCTGCGATTTGAGCTCTTTGTAGTTCCAACACGGATACGGCGCCGTTGGCCAGATCAGTGGAGCGACGCGCGCTGTCGACTTGCGAGACGGCGGTTAGTTTTTTGCTCATCAGCTCTTGTTGGCGTTCAAGATCCCGGTTGGCATATTGCGCGGCCCGTTTGGCGACGTCTATTTCCCCGTTCTTTTCTCGGAAGCCTGCTTTTAAAGCCTCGACCTCTTCGCGCGCAGCGATTAAGCGAGAGGCGGCTTGGCGTGATGCGATCTGGAGCAGTGTGTCATCGATGATCACTAGGGTCTGACCGATTGACACGTGCTGGTTTTCAGCGACTAAGACCTCGCGGACATCTCCAGACACCTGCGGGGTCACATCGATGTGATCGCGCTGCAGATAGGCGTTGTCGGTGGATACAAAGCGACCAGAGGATCCATAAAAATAAAGACTGGCGGCCGTGATGAGGGCAGGAACGACCCATAACAGGATGCGACGGGCCAGTGGGCGGGGTGCGGCGGGGGCGTTCATAAAGGTCCGGTCAGGTTAAGTTGTACTTGGGCTAACAAGCTGTGCAGTTGTTCGCGTTGTTCGACCGAAAGGCCCGTCATCGCGCGGTTTTGTGTGAGCACGCTGATTTGGGCCATCTTGGTGACGATGGGCTCGCCTTGGCTGTCAACGTAGATGCGAATCACGCGGCGGTCGCTTTGATCCGCTTCGCGGCGAACGTAATGTTGGCGCATCAGCCGGTCAATCATGCGACCGAGCGTGACAGGTGTGACATCGAGTAACGCGGCCAAATCGGCTTGCCGGGAGCCTGGGCGGCGGTAGACGTAATAAAGCAGCCGGGCGAGTGCAGGGGTGAGGCCTAGGCCGCGACTTCGTGTATGGAAGTCGCGCCGCAGTAAGCGCAGCACGTCGGTGAGTAAGTAACCGAACGAGGCGGTGGTCTGCGGAGGGCTTGGTGGGTGGCCCGATGTGCTCATGAGGGGGTTAAAAAACTATGCTCATTATGAGTATAGCTTATCTAAAGAATTTAGCGTACGGCCGACTATTAAAAAACCGACCGATCGTTTTAATTTGTTGTGGGTAATGCGATGGGCAAGCTACTCAGCAGCTCCGAGGCGCCCATCCAGAAGATTTGGATGCCGATACAAAAGAGCAAGAAGGCAGACAGCCTGACCACGATGGTCGTACCGGTGAGGCCCACGGCGCGGGCCAGACGGGCCGAGTGACGGTATGAGACGAAGATCAGCAGGCTCAGTAGGCCAGCGGCCAGCAAGGTCTGGCCGACGAACTGCAATAACCCGAGTCCAAAGCCGTTCGGCCGATTGGCACCGATGGAGATAGCGACTGAGATGGTGCCAGGCCCTGTGGTCAGGGGCATCGTCAGCGGATAGAACGCGAGCCGGCTGGCTGGTACGTGGGCGGGTAGTGCAGAGGGGCCTTCACTGCGCCGCTGCTCGGTGACATCGGGTGCGGTCAGCATGCGCCAACCAGACATCGAAATGATCACGCCACCGGCCACTCGCAGGACCGGCAGTGTGATTCCGAAAAAACTTAAAACGTAGGCGCCGACATACAGAGAGAAGGCGACGATCGCAAATGAGTAAATCGCCACCCAGCGCGACACTTGCTTACGCATTTTTGGCTCGAGGCCTTGCGTCGCCCCAAAGAAGATAAACGCACTGGAGAGTGGGTTAACAATCGAGAAAAATGCTGTAAAGGCAAGTAAAAAAGTTCTCAAATGAGATCCTTGACTCCATCCCTTTCTTCGCGAAGTTCTTGCTCAGTCGCGGCCATCCGCGACCGACTGAACTCACTGATGTCGAGCCCCTGAACAATCGTATAGACACCCTGGGCGGTGGTCACTGGATAGGAATAGATAATGCCCTCCGCAATGCCGTAGCTTCCGTCAGAAGGCACTGCCATGCTGACCCACTCGCCAGCCGGTGTGCCTTGCATCCAGGTGCGGATATGATCAATAGCGGCGGAAGCAGCCGAGGCGGCTGATGATGCACCGCGCGCCTTAATAATGGCTGCGCCCCGCTGCTGCACGGTCGGGATAAAGGTGTCTCGATACCACTGCGGGTCAACGAGGTTCAGCGCGGGTGTCCCCTTGACCGTGGCATGGTGCAGATCGGGATATTGAGTCGCGGAGTGGTTGCCCCAGATGATCATCTGTTTCACATCATTCACATGATGTTCCGTCTTCGCTGCTAACAATGCCATGGCTCGATTGTGGTCGAGGCGGGTCATAGCAGTGAAATGACGAGGATCAATGTTTGGGGCATTTTTGCTGGCGATCAGCGCATTGGTATTGGCTGGATTGCCAACCACCAGCACTTTGACTTGCGGATGCGCAACGGCGTTGAGCGCCTTGCCTTGGGCTGAAAAAATCTGAGCATTCGCAAGGAGCAGGTCCTTACGCTCCATGCCTGGGCCACGTGGGCGCGCGCCGACCAATAGTGCTGCTCCACAATCGCGAAATGCGACCTGCGGGTCATCGGTGGCAATGACTTTATTCAGTGTCGGAAAGGCACAGTCATCCAGTTCCATGACCACACCCTGTAATTGCGCAAGAGCCGGGGTGATTTCTAACAAATGCAAATTGATCGGCTGATCGGGTCCGAGCATCGCACCAGAAGCGACTCGAAAAGCGAGGGCGTAGCCGATTTGGCCTGCAGCGCCCGTGATGGTGACATTGATCGGCTGCTTCATCATTCACTCCGGATGGTCTGTATCCCCATATTCTAGCGAAACTCGCTGCCCAAGGCAGGGTTTGTCGCTCTACATCCGCTCATGTTTTGCCGATATAGCCTGTGACGCCTACCTCAGATCGCTATGAGCGCCATTTGCAGCAGATGGACATTGAGCGTGGTAACTAGTCGTCGTGCATGCCCTGCCACTGCAGTACGGGTCAACCATCGGCAAGCGGCTGTCTTTTTTGATATTCTGACGATGTTACCTATAGCGTGCCACCATCGAATATCGAGGAGGATTGAAAATGGATAAGCCTGTGATCGCAAGTAAAACGCCTGCGGCCGTTGAAGTCGAAGCCGGTAAATCGTACTGGTGGTGCAGCTGTGGACAATCAAAGAAGCAGCCCTTCTGTGATGGTTCTCATAAGGGCACGAGCTTTTTACCGATGGAGTACAAGCCAACGGAAGCGGGCAAGGTGTACTTTTGTGGTTGCAAGCACACCAGCAAAGCGCCTTTGTGCGATGGGACGCATCGGACACTGTAAGAGGCATTCTGATGCCAGCGGGAGGGTGAGCGCGTGGGCGCGCCGCCATCCGTTTGTTGCTACTGATTTTTTATAGCCAGCAGGTCGAGTTCCTGCTCATAGCGCTCAAAATTATCAATGACGATTAGGCGAGAATCGGTGATGCCTGCCGTCAATGAGGCCGAGTCACTGCCGCCCACCCAAATCGGTAGCCAGCTAGGGCAAAGACCCAGTAATTTTCTCAACTCGTTCTTATTGCTGGCTGTTTTGCTAAAAACAAACGACATAACCAACGCGCGGGCATTGACGCGGGTGACGAGCACTGCCAAATCTTCTGCTGGAATTTCAGGCCCAATATAGACGCAGCGAAAGCCGTGTGAGGCGGCCAGCAAAGCAGACATTAAGATACCAAACTCATGTCGCTCCGAACCGACTATGGCGAATACTATGGGGGACCCTGCAGTGATGCGATTGTAGTTATCTAAAGCAATCGTGACGTGTTTTTCTATCGATTGGCTGATAATCCTTTCTTGCCCGATCGTTAACGAGCCTTGGTGCCAGCGTTCGCCAACGGTTTTTAAAACGGGCGATATGACCTGCTTAATGACTTCTAGTAAAGGCAAAAGAGCCATGGCCATGGACAGTGCGTGATCGCATTGATCTGGCTGATAGTTTTCTGCCGCTTTAAGCATGCGTTGCGCAAAAGCGGGCGCGTTGTGTTCTAGCGCAGTCGCGCTTTGCGCCATCAACGCGGTGCTGTTCAGTTGCTCATCGGACAGTTTGGCCAGTTTTGAAATGGCGTGCCCGTTTTCGGTCGCTTCTCGCAGCTTTTTGAGTCGCAGCACATCCGCAGGCTCATAGGCGCGCCGGCCGCTCGCATCGCGTTTGGGCTGGACCACGCCATAGCGCCTTTCCCAGGCCCGTAAGGTCTCAATGCTGACACCCGTCGCCATTGACACCGCTTTGATTGTGTACACCACCGTCATCCTTGTCAGCTTATACAAATGCTTGACATCATCAAGCCACAGTCTCTGTTACTGTCCGCCATCATCGCACTAAATGAGGCGCTCGTGTGTATAGCACATGTACCTATATACAGTAAAAGTGAGGACTGAGGCAGTAGCAAGTGCCTACTATTTAAATAAAATACTGATATTAATCAATATAGTTACTGGCTTCGAGTGCTTCCGCGGCGTGTAGCCACGCCGCTTCAATCGCTACCAACTCTTTTTTAAGCGCAGCGCTTTTCTGTAAGAGTTCATTTAACGCCACTTTACTTTCATGGCTATACAAATCCTGGTCGGTTAGGCGTAGTTCCACGGCCGCCAATGCCTCCGTCAGGGCGCTCAAGCGACTTTCCTGTTGCGCCAGTGCCGCGCGCAATGGGGCCACCTTTTGGCGCTTCTCGGCTGCCAAACGCTTGCGATCTCTCTCAGTGACCGCAGGACGAATGGCCACGGCCTCCCCTAGTGACTGGGCGGTTTTAAGCCAGGTGGCGTAATCATCCAAGTCACCGTCAAAGGGCTTTGCCAAGCCGTCTGCGACCAACCACAGTTCATCGGTGACTAGCCGGAGCAAATGCCGATCATGCGACACCAACACAATCGCTCCGGGGAAGTCCTGTAGCGCCATGCCGAGTGCATGGCGCATTTCTAAATCCAGATGATTGGTTGGCTCATCGAGCAATAGGAGGTTGGGTCGGTGGGACACCAATAAGGCGAGTACTAGACGGGCCTTTTCGCCACCCGAAAAAGGGGCGACCGACTCAAATACGCGATCACCACTAAAACCAAAACTTCCTAGAAATGCACGTTGCTCTTCTTCCAAAGCCTGAGCAATGGCAGACCCGCCGTGCCGCCTCAGGTGCATCAGAGGGGAGGCGCTAGGCTCAAGCTGTTCTAGTTGGTGCTGAGCGAAGTAGCCGATGGACAGATCTTGTGCGCCGTATCGCTGGCCGCTCAGCAGCGGCCGTACGCCGGCTAAAACGCGAGTGAGTGTGGATTTGCCTGCTCCATTGCGGCCGAGCAAGCCGATACGATCTCCCGGCGAAATACTCATCTGTACGCGATTAACAATGACGGTTTGGTCATAGCCCACAGCACCTTGTTCAATGGCGAGTAGGGGCCTAGGTAGCTTGGCTGGCACATAAAAACTAAAGGAAAACGGCGAGTCTGCATGTGAAGGAATGATGCGCTGCATACGCTCTAATGCTTTGAGACGGCTTTGTGCTTGTCGCGCCTTTGATGCTTTTGCTTTAAATCGCTCAACAAAATCCATCATGTGCTGGATTTCGCGCTGCTGACGCGTGTGGGCGTTGGCCTGCTGCGCCAAACGCTCGGCGCGCTTATTTTCAAAGTCGGAGTAGTGTCCGCTGTAGGCAACTACCTCGGCATTTTCAATACTAAGTACTCGGTTGATTACACGATCCAGAAACTCTCGGTCATGCGCAATGACCACCAAAAGACCTGGGTAGTTGCTGAGCCATTCTTCTAGCCATAAGACCGCATCCAAATCCAGATGGTTGGTTGGCTCATCGAGCAGCAGCACATCAGAGCGAGCCATGAGGGCCTGTGCGAGGGCGATGCGCCTTTGCCAGCCACCCGAGAACTCAGAGACGGGGCGCTCGATGGCTTGGGCGCTGAAGCCAAGTCCAGCCAACAGGCGGGCGGCACGCGCGCGGGCTGCATAGCCGCCAATCGATTCCAGACTGGCATGCAAGGCGCCCGTTCGAGCCCCATCCCCGGCGGCCTCTGCGGCAACCAATGCCGCTTCGATCCGCCTAAGCTCTCGATCGCCGTCTAATACGCACTCAACGGCTGCGCGCTCGTCAGCGGGCATCTCTTGGGCGACGCTTGCAATGACGAAACCAGGCTGCACGCTGACTGCACCCTCATCAGCCTGCAAGTCGCCGGTGAGCAGCGCGAAAAGACTTGATTTGCCAGCCCCATTAGGTCCGACAAGGCCTACCTTGTCTCCGATAAAGAGACTGAAGGATGCCCGGGTAAATAAAGCACGGGGCCCCCGTCGAAGGGCAACATTAAGAAAGGTGAGCATGGCAATGATCCTAGCGGCCGTGCATGGTACCTGCTCTTTGGGTCTGTGCGCCCGAGGCCAGGTCGGGTAGCCTAGTCGGTATGCACGACTCTTCTACCACTCGACCGATTTTTGGTTCCCAGGAACTCACGGGTCGGTCGCGTGCGCATGTCGTGGAATTGGACCATCCTCGGTGTGTACTGCATCCCGCTGTGGCGCATGCCTTTTTGCGGTTGCGCCGCGCCGCTTCGCGTGCCGGCTTTGATTTGGTGCCCGCGTCATCTTTCCGGGACTTTGATACGCAGGTCAGAATATGGAATGAGAAGTGGACTGGCTTGCGTCCGCTGCTCAACCGCGACAGTCGACCCCTGAAAGCCAGTGCTTTAACGCCGGCTGCGCGGGTTGCTGCGATTTTGTTGTGGTCTGCACCACCGGGGGCGAGTCGCCATCATTGGGGCACTGAACTCGATGTATTTGATCGGACTGCTTTGAAAAAAGGGCAATCTTTGCAGTTGGTGCCGGCGGAGTATGCCGTGGGGGGGCCCTTTGAGAGCCTCAGCGGGTGGCTAGATAAGCACATGGGGCGGTACGGATTTTATCGGCCTTATGTCACTGACCGGGGTGGCGTGCAGCCTGAGCCATGGCACATCAGTCATTGGCCGACGGCGGTTGATGCCCAGCGGCGATTTCGATTGGCGACGCTCAGAACGGCGATCAAAAATTCTGAGGTGCAAGGGAAGTCAGCATTGCTTAAGGCATTGCCGCGCGTGTATGAGCGCTATGTACGATCGATTGACAAGCCGCCGCGCGAGCTGCGCACTAAGAGATCTTAGACGGCTTGTAGATGGCTCACCATGAGCTGTTGGACAGTTTTCATTGAGCTTGGATCTTGAGTGAATAGCGGCGGCTGACGTCGCAGCATTGACCACTGCTCACCTTGCAACACGCTTTCTAAATAAGCGCGATGCTGTTGCATGGCATGTAGATACGGATTCGTGCCATTAAAAACGTTTTCCAAGTGGCGATATGCACCACCAAAGCGACCATCCAGTCGATTTTTAATGGCTGAGTCAATAAACGCCGGTGTCTTCTTGAGAAGGTCAAATTCAGAGCCATACAATATGCGCATGGTCCCCGTCGCATCGCGATTAACCGCCACGCCACCTAATACAAATTCAGGATAAAGACGATCGCGGCACTTCTCTAAATAACAGCGATCTGACATCTGCGCGATGAGATCTGCCGTTCCCAACAGGTGACCAATTTTGATGTCTTTAGGGTCGTTAAGATCAATAGCATCGAAAGCGATTTCATAACCACTGAAATGCACCACTTTCTTGGCAATCGCTGCCCAATGGGCCATACCGACAGTCGGCATGAACTCACCTAAGAATTGGGCTGATCGACTGACGTGACAGCTGGTGTATTCAGCGCCATTGCGCTGCGTATCGGTGAGTTTTCTCAAGTATCCGGCATCATGAAAAATCGCGGTGATCAGTCCCATAGCCGCGCGGTCAAAGCCCAAGCGATCATCAGGGGCCGCACCACGCTCATAGCCGATCAGTAGGCGAGCCATGGCCAACGAGGCATCTAGCGTGTGTTGGCGGTCATGGTAGACAGTGTCGATCCCCGTATAGCCGGGCAGCAAGCCACCCACTAAATCACCGAAGGTTCGAAAGGCAGTCTCTATGGGTAAAAAGGAGTGGCCCGGCCACTGTGCCGCGAATAACTGGCGCACCGCTTCGCAGACCGCTGCCGTCGAGCTCACTTGGACGGTGTTGGTGACGTCGTAGTCACTGCGCCGGTGGAGGGGGTTTTGGGTGGGGTGACCGGAGCTCATCGGGTGAGTCTATTGGTAAAACACAGATCCCCGATAGCGGCGTACGTCACAACTTTGGAGCGCGCTTTTGTCGTTCATTCAGGTGGATTAAGTTAAGTCGAAAGAGGCCACCACGGGGGCGTGATCGGACGGTCGCTCCCAGTGCCGCGGGCCTTTCTCGATTTCACAGCGAATGCACTGTTTTGCAAGGGTTTCACTGGCCAGAATGAGGTCAATCCGTAGACCGGCATTCCGCCGAAACCCAGCAGCTCGGTAATCCCACCAGCTGAAGCTGTTAGGGGCTTGATCAAAGCGGCGAAACACATCGACTAAGCCTAAGCGCTCAAGGTTTGACAGGGCAGCTCGTTCCGGGCCACTGACCAATACTTGCCCCTCCCATGCCTTGGGGTCATGAACGTCTTGGTCTGTCGGGGCGATGTTGAAGTCGCCGACGACCGCCAATCGGGGGTGTCGGCCGAGTTCCGCGTGAACATAGTCCTGCAAGCGCGCTAACCACTCAAGCTTGTAGCGATATTTATCCGAATCGACTGATTGGCCATTAGGCACATAGACATTAAGTATTCGGATGCCACGGACTGTCCCGGCGATGACCCGTGCCTGCGGGTCGTCATAGCCGGGGATGCCCTTGACGACGTCGGTCAGTGGCTCGCGTGCCAGTAGAGCGACCCCGTTGTAGGTGCGTTGCCCATGCCAGTCACCGCCTAAGCCCAGTCGATGGATATCACTCGTTGGAAAAGCCTCATCCTGTGTTTTGGTTTCCTGCAACGCCACCGCATGAATCAATCGACTGGCCAGCCATTGCTCCAGGTGGCTCACCCGCACCTTCAGCGAATTGACATTCCAGGTGGCAATGGAAAACGTCTCTTCGCTCATGCGGCGATCCCCTCTTGGCGTAGCAACGCAGCGACCTCAGGTTTTCGTCCTCTAAAGGCGACGAATGCGTTCATCTGATCGACCACCCCGCCCTGAGACAGTACTTCCCTTTGAAAGCGTTCCGCGACAGGCCGATCGAATACGCCGGCTGCCGTAAACGCGGCGAACGCATCGGCAGCGAGTACCTCTGCCCACTTATAACTGTAGTACCCAGCCGCATAGCCACCCGCGAAGATGTGCGTAAAGCTATGCGCTTGTCGGTTATAGGCTGGGGGGCGGATCGCGCTCACTCGCGTCCGTACGACCTCGATTAGTTGCTGGAGCTCAGCTCCCTGCTCGGGTGCGCTGCGCGCATGCAACTCAAAATCCATCATGGCGAATTCCAGCTGACGCACCGCCGCGAGTCCCGCATGGAAAGTCCGGCTACCTAACAGCGCCTTTAACCGATCCGCTGGCAGTGGCTCACCTGTTTCCACGTGACTGGAAATCAGCGGGAGTGTGCGAGCATGCCACGCCCAATTTTCCATGAGCTGGCTCGGTAGTTCCACCGCGTCCCAAGCCACGCCGCTAATGCCTGCCAGACTCGGGAAATCCACCTGCGTTAGCAAATGGTGTAGGGTGTGCCCAAATTCATGGAATAACGTCACGACATCGCGGTGCGTGAGTAAACTCACTGCCGGCGGCGAGGGGGGCGAAAAGTTGCACACTAAGTGCGCCACTGGATAGGCGTGCTGGCCGCCCAAGTTCAATCGCCCAATCAGATCACTCATCCACGCACCGCCGCGCTTGTTCTCGCGCGCATGTAGGTCGGTGTAAAAGCCACCGATCAAACTCTGATCAGCGGCATAGACTTCATAGTAGCGTGCATCTGCATGCCACATGGGCACACCTAACTTTTCCGTTACGGTAATGCCAAATAAGCGATTGGCAATCTCAAATAACCCATTCAATACCGTACTCAATGGAAACCATGGACGTAATGCCTCTTCCGATACGGAGTGTTCCTTTTGCAGCTTCTTTTCTGCGTAATAGCTAACATCCCAAGCTGACAGCGGTCCTTCGGCAAACTGCTCGAGTGCTGCAAATTCAGCGCGAGCTGCAGGCACATAGTGCGCACTCAAGTCTTTTAAAAACGTGAGTACTGACGCCGCATCGGGGGCCATTTTTGTCGCGAGTGACACGTCAGCATAGTGGCTAAATCCTAGTAACTCGGCGGCTTCTTGCCGACGTTTTAGAATTTTTAGTATGACCTCAGTATTGTTAAATTCTGGCGTGCTGGGTGTTTGATCAGAAGCGCGTGTTACCCAAGCCATGTACAGCTGTTCGCGCAGCCAACGGGATTCACCGTAGGTGACAACCGCCAAATACGTTGGCTGATCTAGTGTCAGCACCCAGCCTGTCAGGTTGCGCTCGCGAGCGATAGTGCTCGCACGCTCTTGTACATGAGCAGGAACGCCTGCAAGCTCTTCTTTATTTTCAATGTGAAGCGACCAGGCCTGGGTGGCATCGAGTACGTGCTCTTCAAAGCTTGCCTGTAATGCCGTGAGTTCTTGCATGATCTCTTTGAAGCGAGCCTTCTGAGTATCAGGCAAGCTCACGCCTGCCAAGTGAAATTCACGCAGTGCGTGCTCGATGACGCGCCGCTGAGCGGCCGACAGCGTGGACGCCTCCTGACTAAGAATCGCTGCGTAGGCAGCGGCAAGCTGAGTATTTTGGGCAAGCTCTGTTTGATATTCCGTGAGCAGCGACAGACAGCTGTTATAGGCGCCACGAAGTGGCTCGGAACTCACAACCGAGTTGAGATGCGCAATGGGAGCAAATACCCGGTTGAGGCGATGCTGCTGGATCTCAAATGGGATAATAAACGATTCGAAACTGCGTGTCGGAGCCGCCAGTAGTTCGTGGAGCACTCGTCGGTTTTCGTCTATCTGGTAGCGAACAGCCACCTCCGCATGCGCCGGCTGGATAGAGGTGTAATCCGGAAGCCCACTGCTTGCCAATAAAGGGTTGGTCATTGAAAATCCGTTGAAGTGAAGGGGTAATCGTAGCAGAGGCGTGCGCATGACCGTATATGATGCTGTTATCCGATTTTTCTATAGGCTATTGGCAATCTCATGACGGCTCACTATGACTATCTGGTAATTGGTGGCGGGAGCGGTGGCTTAGCCACGGCACAGCGCGCGGCGGAGTACGGCGCGCGGGTGGCCGTCATTGAGTCGCAGCGCCTAGGCGGCACCTGCGTTAATGTCGGCTGCGTTCCTAAGAAGCTCATGTGGACTGCCGGTAGCCTAGCGCATGCCATGGAGGATGCGGCAGGCTATGGTTTCCAGGTGCCTCATCCGACGCATGACTTTGGGGCTCTTAAGCGGGCACGGGATGCGTATGTGCTTAAGCTGAACGGCATATACGAGTCAAATTTGTCCAAAAAAGATATTGACTGGATCAAAGGGCATGCGCGCTTTGTTAACTCGCATACCGTCATGGTTGCAGACCAGCAGATCACAGCGTCACATATTGTGATTGCAACCGGTGGTCATCCGGCCGTTCCTGCTATTCCAGGTGCGCACTGGGGGATCACGTCGGATGGCTTTTTTGATCTGACACACCTACCGCGACGGGTGGCTGTGGTGGGCAGTGGCTATATTGCCGTCGAGTTAGCGGGGGTGCTCGCTTCGCTGGGTAGTCACGTGACCTTGCTCGTCCGCAAAGATCGTGTGCTCCGTTACTTTGATACGATGTTGTCAGCAGGCCTTGCGCGCGAAATGGCAGCCAGCGGGATTGAGCTTGTCACCGGCGCGGTACCACTGGCGATCGAGCGAGCTGGAGACTTGCACACCCTGCTCGTAGAAGATGGACGCCGTTTTACAGAATTAGATAGCGTACTGTGGGCGATTGGTCGATATCCAATGACAGAGGGCTTGTCATTACTGAGCGCGGGTATTGAAGTATCGGCGCAAGGGTTTATTCATACCGATCGTTTCCAGAATACGACTATTCCGAACGTATATGCCGTCGGTGACGTCACGGGTCGGGAGGCGCTGACGCCGGTGGCCATCGCGGCAGGCCGACGTTTGGCCGATCGTCTATTTGGCCATCAGCCCGATCGGGCCCTTGATTACTCGCTGATTCCAACCGTAGTTTTTTCGCATCCACCCATTGGGACCATCGGACTGACAGAAGCCGAAGCACGTAGCTCATTTGGAGACACGGTTAAAGTGTACGTCGCCAGTTTTGTGCCCATGTATCATGCGCTGACGGAACGCAAGGCGCGTGTTGAGATGAAACTGGTTTGCCAAGGCGCTGATGAAGTGATCGTTGGTCTTCATATGGTAGGACATGCGGCGGATGAGATGCTGCAGGGTTTTGCGGTCGCTGTGAAAATGGGCGCTCGAAAACGCGATTTTGACGATACCCTAGCGATTCATCCAACCATCGCTGAAGAATTTGTGACTATGCGATAGGAGGAGGGGTATGTGGCCCATTCGTTCTTTTGATGGCATGAGCCCCGTCTTGGGGGAGCGCGTCTATGTGGACCCACAAGCATGCGTCATTGGTCGTGTGACGTTGGGTGATGATGTATCCATCTGGCCAATGGCCGTCTTGCGAGGCGATATGGAAGCGATCACATTGGCTGACCGGGTCAATGTGCAAGACGGTGCCGTTCTTCACGTATCACACAATGGGCCGCACGCGCCGGGGGGTCGAGCCCTATGGATTGGTTCAGATACCACCATTAGCCATCGCGCCATGGTGCATGGTTGCACGATCGGTCAACGCTGTTTAATCGGCATGGGCTCGATCATCATGGATGGAGTGACCATTGGAGATGAGGTTGTTGTGGGCGCGGGGGCTGTCGTGCCCCCTGGAAAGCACTTGCCATCACGTACGGTGTGGATGGGCACGCCCGCGCGAGAGGTGAGATTGGCCACTGCAGATGAGATTAGGCTTAATCTTTACTTAGCGACGCACTACGTGTCTGTTAAAGATCGCTATCTTAAAGCAGTGCTGGCTTAAGAGGCCCTAGTCAAAGACTGCAGCTCGCGAAGCACCGTCGCAGTCTTTGGTTTGATGCCCCGCCACAGAAAAAATGATTCGGCTGCCTGTTCAACCAGCATGCCTAGCCCCGTGTGGGTTGCGCGCGCGCCGTGTACCTTGCAAAACAAAGTAAATGGCGTATCGCCCTTGCCATATGCCATGTCATAGCACACGGTTGCAGGGCTAATGGCCTGGCGCGGGATGGCGGGCACCTCGTCCGTTAAGCTCGCGGCCGTCGCGTTGATTACGAGGTCAAAAGCCGTATCACCAAGCGCTGAGAATGAGCGTGCGCTGACGGGACCTAGATGCTCAAACAAGGCCACCAGTGATTGAGCTCGACTCGCCGTCCGATTAGAAATGACCAGGGAAGCCGGGGCTTGCTCAAGTAATGGCGCCACGACACCGCGGGCCGCTCCACCCGCGCCGACCAACAAAATACGCCGACCCTTGAGGGTCATGCCGAGGTTATGGGTCAGGTCACTGAGCAGACCAACACCATCCGTATTGTCTCCCACGAGGACGCCGGTAGCTTGCATCCAGATGGTGTTAACGGCGCCCGCCAGCGTAGCCCGGGGCGTGAGCTGCTGCACCGCGGCGGCGGCGCTCCCCTTGTGCGGTAGAGTGATGTTAAGACCTTTACCGCCACTCGCAAAAAAACTGTCAAGAAAGGATGTCAAATCGGCGGCGCTGACATCGTACCGGTCATACTCTAATAATTGATGTGTTGCCTTGGCGAACTCTTGATGAATCCAAGGAGACCGACTGTGACTGATCGGGTGCCCCACCACCGCGTATCGATCGGTAGCTTGCGTAGTCACAGCGTGTTACTCAGCCAACCAGCGGGCCGCTGACTTTGCGAAGTAAGTCAAGATTCCATCTGCACCGGCACGTTTCATAGAGAGCAAAGATTCCAATACGGCCGCTTTTTCGTTTAGCCAGCCATGGTCCGCCGCTGCTTTTAACATCGCGTACTCGCCGCTCACTTGATACACAAATGTGGGTGCCCCAAACTGATCTTTGACACGCCTAACGACGTCTAAATACGGCATGCCCGGCTTAATCATCACCATATCAGCGCCTTCGTCGAGATCTAAGCCGACCTCATATAAAGCCTCATCAGAGTTGGCCGGATCCATCTGATAGGTTGTCTTATCCGCTTTACCTAGACTGGCTGCGGAGCCAACAGCATCGCGAAATGGACCATAGAAACTGGATGCATATTTGGCGGAGTAGGCCAAAATGCGGGTATGAATATGCCCTCTTACTTCGAGAGCATCACGGATTTTTCCGATACGCCCGTCCATCATGTCAGACGGTGCGACGATATCGGCCCCCGCTTGCGCGTGAGAGAGGGCTTGCTCTACGAGTGCGTCGATCGTTCGATCATTGATGACGTAGTGATTTTCATCAAGAATGCCATCCTGACCATGCGTGGTATAGGGATCAAGGGCGACGTCAGTGATGATGCCGAGCTCAGGGAGTGCCGCTTTGACAGCGCGCACGGTACGTTGTACGAGGCCCTCTGCATTCCAGGCCTCACGGCCATCCAAGGATTTTTTGGCTGAATCAGGCACCGGGAACAAGGCGATCGCCGGAATACCTAAGGCATAGACTTCGTGCGCTTCTTTAAGTAACTCGTCGATACTGAGTCGCTCGATACCTGGCATCGATACGATGGGTGTGCGTTGCTCAGTTCCCTCGATGACAAACATCGGGTAGATGAGGTCACTGGGTGTTAGTACATTCTCCTGCATGAGCCGACGCGAGAATGTGTCCTTGCGCATGCGACGCATACGGACGCTAGGGAAAGAACCGAGGATAGGGCGCATGGAGGTCTCCAAGCCGTAGGGACGTTAAGATGATCTCATCATATGTGTTGGTAGGATGCCACGAGTTTTTATACGGGCTTATTCCGGCACGAGCCAGTCTACCCGCCAGCGGCCGCGGCCGGTGGGGGCAAGTGTCTGATGTAGCCACGGCAAGGCACCTCTGAGCTGCTCATCGAGTTGCCATGGCGGGTTAATGAATAATATCCCTGAACCATTGAGTCCTCCCGGGGAATCATCGTGTTCGACGGTGAGTTCGATGACGAGTTGCTTGCGAACGCCGCAGGCTTGCATGCGGCTTAAAAAACGGCTGCTGGCTTCGCCATGCTTGATTGGATACCAAATCGCAAACATGCCTGTCTGCCAGCGCGCGACTGCTTGCGGCAGGCCTTGTAGTAGCCGCTCAAATTCATCTGGCTCTTCGTAGGGAGGATCGATTAAAACCAAACCGCGTTTTTCCTTAGGCGGCAAGAGGGCACTGAGTGCCTCATAGCCATCTCGGGTGTGCACCGCTGCGCGCGCATCATAGTGCGACCCATACCGTAGCACCTCGGCTTCCCGCGGTTCGAGTTCACAAAAGGCAGCACGGTCTTGAGCGCGTAACACCGACAGTGCCAGTTTGGGTGAGCCTGGATAAGAGGTCAGCGTATCGCCCTCAAAGCCCAACGTTCTAATCAGCGATAGGTATCGCTCAATGATTGGGGGCGGTGCCGGAGACTGCAGGGCAAGTGCGATGCCTGTTCGAAACTCACCCGCTCGCTGTGCCTCGGGCTCACCTAAAGGGTAATTCCCACGGCCACTGTGCGTGTCGAGATAGAAATAAGGTGCCGGTTTTTTTGAAAGATGGTCCAGTGCGGTCACTAGGACGACATGTTTGAAGACGTCTCCAAGATTGCCGGCGTGATAGGCGTGGCGGTAGTTCATGCAGGGACTTTACGCGGGGTGTTGCAGCGAAGTGGATTAATTTGTAGTGGCTGCAGTCTCACGCTAGCTCGCTTAACCAATTCCGGGGACGTAGATAGTCACTGAGACGAGCCTCGGCTGAGCCGGGAGTTGGTTCATATCCATAGTCCCAACGCACCAAAGGAGGTAAGGACATCAAGATGGACTCGGTGCGCCCGCCAGACTGCAGCCCAAATAGGGTGCCTCTGTCGAAGACTAAGTTAAATTCCACATATCGCCCACGGCGATACAGCTGGAATTGTCGTTCGCGCTCGCCAAAAGCTTCATGGCGCCTGCGATCAACGATCGGAAGGTAAGCCGTTAAAAACGCGTTACCGACAGATTGCAGTAGTGCGAAGCAGCGCTCGAAACCACCGGTACTTAAGTCATCAAAAAAAAGACCGCCCACGCCGCGGGTCTCGCTGCGGTGCTTAAGGTAGAAGTATTGGTCACACCAGTCTTTATATTGAGGGTAGACAGTCTCCCCAAATGGCACACAGGCGCTCTGTGCGATCTGGTGCCAATGGCGGATGTCCTCGTCGAAGGCATAGTAAGGAGTTAGATCAAAGCCGCCGCCAAACCACCAAACAGGCTCCTCACCGGGCTTTTCAGCGACAAAAAAACGCACATTCATGTGCGTTGTTGGCACATAAGGGTTGTGAGGATGGAATACCAAAGAGACCCCCATGGCTTCGAAAGAAGCGCCGGCAAGCTCCGGTCGAGCCAGCGTCGCCGCCGGTGGCAAGTGGTCGCCAAACACATGAGAGAAGCCGACGCCACCCTGTTCTAGAAGGGTGCCATTGCGCAGGACACGACTGTCACCGCCACCGCCACCAGGACGCGTCCACACATCACGACCAAAGCGTGTGCCACCGTTGAGCGCCTCCATGGCGGTGGTGATGCGCTCTTGGAGTGAACTCAGATAAGACCAGACTCTTGCCTTTTCAGCCTTCACAGCGCTCTTGTGATCCGGATCACTCACGCGCAAGCCAGCTATTTAGCTGTCTTAGGCCGGGCGACTGCCTTCGCGACCTTTTTCTTGGCAGAGGCCTTCTTTTTGACAGATTTCTTGGTAGCCGTTTTCTTTGGCTGAGGTGCAGCGGTTTTTTTGGCTGCGTCTTTTGCCGCCTTCTCAGCTGCCTTAGCCGCCGCCTTCTCGGTTGCCTTGTTAGCTGCCGCTTTGGTCGCGCCTTTGCGTCGCCCGAATCGAGTGGTACCGCGCAGTGGCGCATCAGCTAACAGCGCACGACACTCTTCTAAAGTCAGGCTAGCAGGGTCACGCTCCTTGGGAATGCGCGCATTGCGCTTTCCGTCTGTCAGGTAAGCCCCAAATCGCCCATTCAATACTTGAATATCGTCGACGCCATAATCGCGAATCAGTCGCGCGGCATCTGTCTGTCTTTTCTCTTCAATCAGTTCGAGTGCGCGCGGGAACTCTAACGTGTAGGGGTCGTCGGTTTTTACAGATACGTACTTCGATCCGAACTTCACAAAGGGGCCGAAGCGGCCGATACCAACCGATACCTTATCGCCATCAGGTAACTCACCCAACGCCTTTGGCAGAGTGAATAACTTGAGCGCCTCTTCAAAATCGATCAAATCCATTTTTTGACCGGGTCGTAAGCCCGCGAATCTTGGTTTTTCGACATCGTCTTTGGTGCCGATCTGCACAAATGGACCGTACTGACCGATGCGTACGCTGACCGGTCGACCGCTCACTGGATCCACCCCTAACTGACGGGACTGAGCGACCTCTTCACGAGAGACCGTCTTCTCAATATCTCGTACTCGGTTGATGAAGGGCTGCCAGAACTCTTGCATCACCGGGACCCAGTCCTTGTCACCCCGAGAGATATCGTCGAGGCTGTCTTCCAGGCGTGCCGTAAACTCATAGTCGACGTACTGTGGAAAAAACCGCACTAGGAAGTTACTGACGATCTTGCCCGTATCGGTGGGTAGGAAGTTTCGGCGTTCGTCTTCAACATATTTTCGGGCACGTAGCGTTTCGATGATCGCTGCGTAAGTTGACGGGCGGCCAATGCCGCGCTCTTCTAGGGCCTTCACTAAGGAGGCCTCGGTATATCGCGGTGGCGGCTCGGTTGTATGTTGCTCTGGGGTCAGTGCCACTAGGGTAGTGATGTCGCCGACCGTTAGGGGTGGCAGCCTGCTGCCGCCCTCCTCACTGTCTTCATCATCATTACGATCGACTTCATAAGCAGCCAGATAGCCCGGCTTAATCAGCGTCGAGCCCGTCGCTCGAATAATGCCGGCTGGTGTGCTGGTAGCGCTTGCTGGCGAACCTGCTGGATGCAAGGTGACGGCGACTTGCTCAAATAGTGCGTTCGTCATCTGTGAGGCGACGGTGCGTTTCCAAATTAAATCGTACAGCCGCAGCATGTCATCATCGATTTGGCCGCGTAACTTCTCCGGTACAACGCTTGCGGCAGTCGGACGAATGCCTTCGTGTGCCTCTTGCGCATTTTTTTGTTTATTGACGTAACTGCGCGGCGTTTCAGGAACTACATCCGCGCCATACAGTTGACTAATCACTTCGCGAATATTGGTGATTGCATCAGCGGATAGCGAGGTTGAGTCGGTTCGCATATAAGTAATGAGGCCGACGGGGCCCTCACCAAAATCAACGCCTTCGTACAGCTTTTGTGCCAGTTGCATCGTGCGACGTGCGCTAAACCCTAAGCGATTAGCGGCCGCTTGCTGAAGCGTGGAAGTCCTAAATGGCGCTTGCGGGCTGCGTGAGCGTGGCTTTGATTCTACTTGGGCAACGCGCAGATTGCCGGCGCAGGCCGTGAGCAAGTGTTTTTCAGCCGCTCGCGCAGCCGTTTCTGAAGTGAGGCTAAAGCGACTTTTAGCAACGTCCGCTTCTATTTTTTTGCCATCTACTTCGATCACACGAGCGCGAAAGGATTGACCACTTTTGTCTGCTTCTATCTCTAGCGTCCAGTACTCTTGACGGATAAACGCCACGATTTCCGCTTCTCGGTCGCAGATCAGTCGCAGCGCGACGCTTTGGACGCGGCCGGCCGATAGGCCAGGCATGATCTTTTTCCAAAGAAGGGGTGAAAGATTGAAGCCGACTAAATAGTCGAGTGCGCGCCGTGCTTGCTGCGCATTCACCAAAGCCACGGAGAGTCTTTCGGGTGCCGCTACCGCTTTTTGGATTTCTTTCTTGGTGATTTCAAAGAATTTTGCGCGATGAACTTCTTTATCCTTCAAAACGCCGCGTTCTTTTAGGATCTCATACAGGTGCCAGCTGATTGCCTCGCCCTCACGGTCCGGGTCAGTGGCCAGATATAGACATTGGGCTTTCCTCATCGCCCGCTCTATGGCATCGACGTGGCGCTCATTTCGTTCGATGAGGGCATAGCGCATGGTAAATCCATGCTCAGTATCGATGGCACCCTCTTTGGGAACTAAATCTCTGACGTGGCCGTACGAGGCGAGCACTTCGAAGTCCTTACCTAGGTACTTCTTAATGGTTTTGGCTTTTGCCGGTGATTCAACGATGACGAGGTTTTGACTCATGGTTCCCAAGATCGAACTGAGCGCTTAGCGGCGCGCAGTTCTGTATTCGTGTATGTAAGCGTGCAGGCCGCCCGGCATCCTGAAGCTAGTGTAAGGCGTCCGACTGCCCTTCAAACACCAGATCTTCCATGCGCTGGTAAGCCAATTCTTGTCCCGGTTGGCTAAATAGCACCATCAGGACGACCCATTTAACTTGTTCGATATCCACTTCTTCTGCATTTAACGCCAGTAGGCGGTCGACCACTAACTCACGTTGTTGCGGTGACAGAATACCGATGTTCTCAAGCTGCAGTAGGTATCCGCGCACATCGGCAGTCAGTCGCACCTGCTCGTGACCACTGAATACACGGAACGATCGCCTATGCGCATCAGCAACAACCGTCGTATCGACGGACAGCCCTTCGAGCCATTCCAACGCGCGGCTGATCCCGCTTTCGGCAAACCCCGCGTGCTCCAGTTCCTCGCGCAGCGCATCCCGATTGGCTTGCGGAATAGCATCGGAGTCGAGATAGTTCTCGAATAGGTAAATCAGTATGTCGAGCACGTTATCGTTCATCAGCCTGCCGTCTCGAGCGTCCCCATCGGGCGCATCAGGTTCTGTCGGGCGGGGTGGGGGTTTACCCGCCATCCCATGATCACAGGCGAGGCTCGACCCTTTCGGGGTGGCACGTGCCGCAAGGAGCGGTGTGGGGACCCTTGAGTGATTGGCCGACTCAACGCCGCAGGCATCTAACAGCATTTCGACAGGCTTGTCCAACCAACTGTTATTCGGGGATGAAGGGCTGTGACGGTATTCCTGAGGCATACCAAGGGCTTGGCGCCTCCTCAGTCGTTGCAGAGTAGACAGCTAGAAACATCCCGCCCTGCGGGCGGGATCGCAGCGACCCTTTCTTCAGGGGCTTTTGACCGCGTCGCCGACATGGGAAGGGCCATGCAGCGTCAATATCAGCCCAAAGCTCATGTGTTCGTAGGTCTTGAAGACCATGAAGGTGCCTGAGATTTCTGCGGGTAACGCGACAGTGGGTATCAGCAGTCCGGTGAACTCCTGAGATCCTGTGATCCCGCCATGGCCGCGATCTTTGGCCGTGTATCCATGGGCGAAGATTTCGAGAATATGTCCGGGCTCTAAGCCATCGGAGGAGCCCCGATTGATGGCAACGGCCTCATACTCTCCGACGATATTAATGCCGTCCATGACGGCAATGATTTGTCCTGCCACCGGCCTGCTCGGCGCATGGGGCATGAAATCTAAGGCAATTTCACTCGGGGGCAGCAAGACGCGGTCGCCAGGCAGGGTTTCGCGTCCCGATTCCATGATGGTTAAACGGGCGAAATCTTTATGGTCTTCGGTGTTCGCCGCCGCGCGATCCAGTCGCGCACTTCCGGTATAAATGCCTTCGTAGCCCAGAAATTCACCAGAATCAGGGTCTTTTAGGGCGCGGCCCAAGTGGACGACATTGAAACGGGTGCCGATCGGTTGGGTCGGCAGGTCGCGCACATAAATCTTGTCGGTGACCCCACCGGCCACGTGATCGTCGTTCAGTGCGGTGATGTAGGGAAGATTTTCCGCTTCTTCCTTTGAAATCACACTGGGCTTCGACATGAAAGCCGCGACGATATCGTAGGGAATGGCTGGAATCGCGCTGCTGAGGTTGCTGGTGTGGATTTGCGGGCTCAAATGGACGACTTTGTCGTGGTCGCCGCGCTCGAGCACCAGGTGCGGCTTGCCCGCCGCGTCATACACGAGTCGGATGATGTCGCCCGGGTAAATCAGGTGTGGGTTCTTGATTTCGGTGTTCAGGTACCAAATTTCCGGCCAATACCACGGCTGGCTTAGAAATTTGCCGGCGATGGCCCACAGAGTATCGCCCCGTTTGACCGTGTACTCCGACGGCGCGTCGGGCGCTAAAGGCACCGAGGTGCTGCGTCCAGCGGGGGGTGTAGGAGTGGCTGTTGCCGCGATGGGGCTAGCGGTTAGCGCGGCCCATGTGAGAAAAGTTGCAAAAAATACTTGTTTTTTCATACAGTTACGGGTCCAGCTAGGGGCTTTGCAAAACAGATTCTGCATAAAGACCAGAGGGGCCTTGCATCCTATAATTAAGAGGTCAGGATTCTGTGCACGACGTCTGGTTCATCTACAACGAATGTGTCAGGCTCCTGCCGCATTATTGCGCCCGTTTGAGTAAAGTCCTTAGCTAATATCATGACGCGTCTCACAATTCTTGAATATCCGGATCCGCGTCTGCGCCGCATGGCGGTCCCTGTGGCGCGGGTAGAGGATCACCACCGCCGGTTAATCGACGACATGTTTGAAACCATGTACGACGCGCCCGGTGTCGGGCTAGCAGCGCCGCAGGTCGATGCGCCGATTCGTCTGCTGGTTGTTGATGTGTCTGATAATAACAACGATCCATTGGTGTTGATTAATCCAAACATCTTAACCCGCTCGGTGCCAGGCACGATGCGTGAGGGTTGCCTGTCAGTGCCAGGATTTTTTGAAGACGTAGATCGCTCCCATGAAATCAAAGTGAGCGCACTGGATCGCTTGGGCAAGCCGTTTGAAATGCAGGCAGAGGGATTATTGGCGGTCTGCATTCAACATGAGATGGATCATTTAGACGGTAAATTATTTGTGGATTATTTAACTGAGCTTAAGCGGTCACGGATCCGTAAGAAGCTGGAAAAAGAGCAGCGGCAGCGCGCCACACCTAAACCGTCGCGCTCGCCGGCGTTATAAGGCGTGCCACTTAAGATTATCTACGCGGGCACCCCAGAGTTCGCAGTGCCCGCGCTCGACGCTTTGGTGGCAGCGGGCCATCAGTTGGTGGCGGTATACACTCAGCCGGACCGCCCCGCGGGTCGGGGCCGAGTACTAAGTGCCTCTGCAGTTAAGACTCGGGCGCTGAGACACGGCTTAGTGATTCGACAACCACCGACCCTGCGGGATGCAACGGTCTATGCAGAATTATCGGCGAGTGCGCCAGATGTCATCGTGGTTGCGGCCTACGGACTGATGCTGCCACCATCGATCTTGGCCCTTCCTCTTTTGGGCTGTCTGAACATACACGCCTCGGTGCTGCCACGCTGGCGGGGTGCAGCGCCCATTCAGCGAGCCATTTTATCGGGTGATACCCATACGGGTGTATCGATCATGCACATGGATGAAGGTCTGGATACCGGCGCCGTCTTGAGTCGTCGGTCTATTCAAATTGGCGCTCGTGAGACTTCTGGGGAACTTACCGCGCGGCTTGCGGTCTTAGGTGCGGAAGCGTTACTCACCACATTAGATGACCTAGTCGCAGCTCGGGTAGTCAGTCAACCGCAAGCGACAGAAGGCGTCACCTATGCACGTAAGCTCAATAAAAGTGAAGCGCTGATAAATTGGAATGAAGTGGCGCAACAGATTGATCAGCAGATTCGAGCATTTGTCCCCTGGCCCATCTCCGAGACGCGTTGGCGCGGCGTGCAGTTGCGCGTCCACTCGGCTATGCCAGTTTCTGGCGATGTGTCGAGTAGGCCTGGCGAGATCTTAGCGATCGGTGCGCAGGGCATCGAAGTGGCGACTGGCGATGGGCGCCTGTGCTTGCAGCGTGTTCAACTGGCCGGCCGTACAGTGGTTTCTGCACATGAGTTCGCCTCGGCTGAGCTGAAGCGTGGGTCTTTAATCGGTGAGACATTCACAGGCCTCGTTTCATGACAGAGGGTGTCGCCAGTCGGGTCGCAGCGGTACGTGTTATAGCGGCTGTCGTCGGGCGTGGGCAAACGCTTGAGGCTGCGCTGCTGGCTGCTCGTCCGTCGCCAGCGGATCGCGCTATGGTGCAATCACTGGCGTTTGGTGCCTTGCGTTTTGGCCATCGACTGACGCGCGTCGCTACCGCGTTGGTCAGCCGTTCTTGGGAGTCACAGACAGCTGAGCTGAGGGCATTGATTTTGATTGGGCTTTACCAGCTGGAGTACAGCGGAACGCCCCCACATGCTGCGGTCAGTACCACAGTGGCCGCAGCACGATTGGTGGGTGAACAGAAAGCCGCTGGTATGGTGAACGCTTGTTTGCGGCGTTATCAACGAGAGCGTGCGCATTTGCTGGATGTGGCGGATGAGACCTTAGCAGGCCGCACTTCTCATCCCATATGGCTCGTGGACGCCTATCAACGAGATTGGCCTAGTCAGGCAGTGCCGATGCTAGTGGCAGCCAATGAACATCCGCCGCTGACGCTGCGCGTTAATGTCATGCGGACCAGTGTTGCCGCATTAGCCGCGGAGCTTGCTGCCGATGGGCATGTCACTCAGCCAGTGCCGGGCGCGCCTGAAGCATTAATTTTAGAACGTCCTCTTGATGTTCGCTTGTTGCCGGCTTTTATCGAAGGTCGTTGCTCGGTTCAAGACGCTGCAGCGCAATGCGCTGTGCCCTTGCTGGCTGCCCGGTCCGGTATGCGCGTGCTGGATGCCTGTGCGGCACCAGGCGGTAAGACCAGTCATTTATTGGAGACCACGCCCGGCCTTGCGGAAGTGGTCGCTTTAGATATTGACGCGGGCCGCCTCAATCGGATCCGTGACAATCTCACCCGTCTCGGTCTTGAGGCGACTATGCGAGTCGGGGATGCGACTGATCCGACTTTAATGTCGGGTCAACGGTTTGATCGCATCTTGGTAGATGCTCCTTGTTCTGGTACAGGCGTAATTCGTAGGCACCCGGACATCAAATGGCTGCGTCGACCGGGTGATGTGCAGGCTCTTGCTGATCGACAACTGGCGTTGCTTGTTGCCTTATGGCCGTTATTGTCTCCTGGTGGACGCTTGGTGTATGCAACCTGCTCTGTCCTAAAAGCCGAGAACCGCCAAGTGATTCGCGCGTTCTTTAGGAAGTTCCCAGATGCGGTGGATGTCACCGAATCTGCTAGCCTTGTCCTTGGAGCCATCTCGCATACGGGACCGGTCGATGGTCCGGGGACCGCCTTGCTTCCTGGGATGAATGGGATGGACGGGTTTTACTATGCGTGTCTTGAGCGCCGCGATGACTAATCGAATAGCCAAACCAGCGAGTCACAGGCAAGCCCGCGTGTGCTCGTCTGTCTCTCGCGTGATGCGCTGCTTGTGCGCGTGGGCAATCGTATTGTTTGTTTGCCCTGTATTCGCTGAGGACATGCCCACAATTGATGTCGGTGCGCCCTTCGATGTTCGCTCTGCATTTATTGAGCCGCATGAGCATGTCTACCAACTCAATGCCACTCTAGATCTCTCCTTATCAACTTCCGCCATTCGCGCTTTGAATGATGGCGTTCCTGTGACCATTGAGCTTGACTTAAATATTTCACGTAATCGTCGCTATCTGCCCGACGTGCAGATCGGGTCGCTTGTTCAGCGATGGCAAGTACATTACGACGCGCTGTCTGAGCGATATCTCGTGCAAAATTTAAATTCCAGTCAACAGAGCTCGCATGCCACCCTGCAATCTGCCATCGCAGAGCTGACTGTGATTCAGGGGTTGCCCATCTTAGATGAATCTCTGATGCAGAAAGGCAATCGCTATGAAGCCTCCTTACGCATTATGACAACCGTCGATGGAGGGCTTCCTGCCACCTTGAAGTACCTCATGTTTTGGGTAGATTGGCGCCGTACCAGTGATTGGTGCACCTGGACTGTGCGTCCATGACCGCTCGTCACCCCGCGGCACTTGCAAAGCCTCGTCCGGTGACACAATCAGGGGGCAGTCGTCGCCTCGCCTTCACGGTGCTGTTGGGGCTCGGTGCTTTCGCGGCGCTTGTCTCACTGGCGCTGCTAACTGCTTCTGCGCAAGACGCTCACTTTATAAAAGAGTTGCAGCCACTGCTGCTGATTTTCAACATTCTTGCTGCTTGCGTATTGATTTTTCTTATTAGCCGAAAGCTCTATGTCTTGATACGCGATTACCGTGATCAAGTGCCGGGCTCACGGATGAACGCTCGCGCCGTGCGTATGTTCACTTTGCTCGCGCTTGCACCCATACTGGTTGTGTACTTATTTTCAGTGAACGCGATAAACCGCGGCATCGATAGTTGGTTTGACGTCAATATTGGCGCTGGTCTTGATGACGCCTTAGCGCTTTCTCGCGCCGCCCTGTCGCTACGTACTCGAGAATTCAGTGCGCATACGAAGGCGCTTGCAACCGATCTATCCAGCACGTCTGACTTAGACTTGGTGGCCACCTTGGATCGATACCGGCGGGTAGCTGGCGCATCAGAAATCATGGTAGTGGGCGATCGAGGTCGCATTATCGCGGCCAGCACCGATTTCGCCACGGCTTCCATTCCTGTGTTGCCGCCTCAAGAGGTTCTGCTGCAAGCGCAGCAGGGCCGGACCTATTTGAGCTTAGACCCACTTCAAGGCGGTGGCTATCGGGTGCTGACCGCGATCACTGCAGGGACCGATGCGGCGCACGAGCCCCGTGTTCTGGTGGCCAGTTACAGTGTTCCGGAGCAACTGGGGTTGCTTGCAGATGGGGTGCAAAACGCGTACGCGCAGTATGGACAGCGCACCTATCAGCGGCCTTATCTCAAGTCGACGTTCGTATTAACGTTAACCATCGTGCTGTTGCTGTCAGCTCTCGGGGTAGTCTACGGAGCCTTCTACTGGGCAGCAAGACTTGCAAAGCCCGTGCAAGACCTTATCGAGGGAACGCGCGCGGTCGGTTCGGGTGACTTAGATCTCACGCTTGATAGAGGGTCTGATGACGAGATGGGCTTTCTGGTGCACTCATTTAATGACATGACCCAACGTCTGGCGCGCGCTCGTTCGGATGCTGAGGGCAATCGGACAGCGGTCGATCAGGAACGCGCTCGTCTTGCGGTTATTCTGGCCCGCATCTCCACCGGCGTTATCTCCATTGATCGGGACTTCACGCTGCGCACTGCAAATGCCGCTGCCTCCCATATCCTAGGCGTGCCACTTGTGACTGCCACTGGGGCGTCACTAGATACGCTTGCCCAGCCGGGGTCATTGATTGAGCAGTTCATAAGTGCGTGTCGACACCAGGTGGACACTGGTCACACCGACTGGCGTGAGCCCATCCAGCTCAGTACTGACTCGGGCCGTCGTGAATTGATGGTTGCCTGCACCGAATTACCAGCGACCGAGGGTTCCGTCGCTGGATTGGTTGTGGTGTTTGACGATGTGACCGAACTGCTGAAGGCTCAGCGTGACGCCGCATGGGGCGAAGTCGCGCGACGACTTGCCCACGAAATCAAGAATCCTCTCACGCCGATCCAGCTCTCTGCTGACCGAATGCGTCGCCGGCTGATTGGCCAACTTAATCCACATGATACTGAGATACTAGAAAGCGCCACTAATACGATCGTTCATCAAGTTGAATCCATGCGTCAAATGGTTAACGCGTTTTCTGAGTACGCTCGGGCGCCCTCGATGGATGTGACTGCCTTCGATTTTAACCAGTTGATACAAGAGGTAGCCGAACTGCATCGTGCGCAGGGGCTATCGGCCGACTCGTCGCATATCATTCAAGTCGAACTGACGCTCGATTCCGCGATTAGCCTCGTGTCTGCCGATCGAAGCCGCGTAAGACAAATATTGAACAATTTACTGACCAACGCATTTGAGGCGCTTGACGGAAAGATGCAAGCCTCTATCACTATTGAGACTCGTCTCGTGGAGCTCGATGAGCACTCAGCGGCTGAATTAATAGTTACCGACAACGGCCCTGGATTCTCCGCCACTCTCATTGGCGCAGCATTTGATCCGTATGTCACTAGTAAGGCCAAGGGTACGGGGCTCGGCTTGGCGATCGTTAAAAAAATCGTCGATGAACATGGCGGTCGAATAGAAGCAGATAATTTATCGTCAGGTGGAGCGCAGGTGCGCGTCTGGCTACCTTGTAATGAGCTTGGGCGAAACAAAATAGCCGCATCCAGCTTGCGCGAGATGCGACGAACGGAGCTTAGGAGAAATCATATATGAGTACTCCCCGCATTCTGGTGATTGACGACGAGGCCGATATTCGCCAAACCCTGCGTCAGGTATTAACCGATGAAGGCTATGTCGTTGATGTGGCCGCTGATGCGGCGGCAGCGCGCACAGTTCGGGCAACAACGACTCCCGATATAATTTTTCTTGATATTTGGATGCCCGATGTCGATGGCATCACGCTGCTTCGTGAGTGGCAGGCGCAGGGGGCTCTGAACTGCCCAGTGATTATGATGTCAGGCCACGGTACGGTCGAGACGGCCGTAGAAGCCACGAGACTAGGAGCGTTTGATTTCGTAGAGAAGCCACTGTCACTCGCAAAGCTTCTGAGTGTGGTTGAACGCGCACTAAAGTCTTCACTGGGGCAACGGGGCTCAAGGCTTGGGCCCAGTCGTGTAGAGGTAGCTCCCGTTGGCAAGAGTCAGGTGATGCAACAGATGCGTGCCCGGATGAGCCAAGTGGCTGCAACGCAATCGGGGGTGCTATTCATTGGTGAAGTGGGTAGCGGTCGAGATGCTTATGCTCGCTATCTACATTCTTTAAGCCCACTGAATACAGCCGTATTCGTATCGGTGGCGGGAGGCTCCCTAGATGACAGCCATGCCTCGGCTCGGTTGCGCGGCATTGAGCGGAGTGGCGAACTGGAGCTTGGCTTGTATGAACAAGCCGCTGATGGCACTTTATTTCTTAATGACATTGGAAGCTTTTCAGCCGAAGTGCAGCGGATGCTGCTCGCGGATATGAAAGCGGGCGCCTATACGCCGGTGAATAGTACACGGCCGCGACCGTTGACGGTTCGCTTGGTGTGTAGCGCACAGAGTGGCTTAGGGGACGGCGCCCAACAGTTCGTACGAGACCTCGCCATCTACCTCAATTTAGTAACGATCCATGTGCCACCGCTTCGCGACTATGCGGAGGACGTTCCCGATTTGCTAAGGTATTACGTTGATCGGCTGGCAGATGAGTATCGTCTGTCGCTTCGTCGCTTTAGTGTGGCGGCTCAGAATAGGCTACGTAACTACCCGTGGCCTGCCAACGTTCGAGAGCTCCGCAATCTCGTGCATCGCCTGCTAGTGGCCGGCGGCGAACCAGAGATCAGTCTCCAAGAGTTAGAAGGCGAGTTGTCAAAGCAAGGGCAAAGCCAAGAAGCGCTTGTTAAACAAGATTTACTTGCTCTGCCGCTGCGCGAGGCGCGTGAGGCCTTTGAGCGGGCTTACCTACAGCAGCAGCTACTTTTATGTAATGGGAAAGTCGGCTTGTTAGCCAAGCGTGTGGGGATGGAAAGAACGCATCTTTATCGCAAGCTCAGGGCCTTAGGTATTGACTTCCGGCACGGCAGCGATGACTAAGTGCGGTTTAGTCGGCAACTCTTATCACTAACGCATCCACGTCTGCTTGGCGCAGGCGCGTGCGGATGCGATTGAGTTCATCTAAGTTAGACATAGGGCCGATGCGAACGCGCTCCCAAGTGTCTGTGTCTAAAGTCACTTGCTGAATCTTTGATTCGATGCCTAAGAGCGCCAGTTTGGCGCGCCGCTGATCCGCCTCAGCAACGCTTTTGAAAGACCCTGCCTGCAGTATGTAAGCGCCGGGGCGCGTCTCCGGCGCTGGCTTAATGTCCCGATGGACGTCTTTTTCTTTTTCCGGAATGATGACTTCAAAGTTCTTTAAGGCTTTGTAAAAGGTGTATTCAGTCGCATTTGGGTTTTGCTGGTCACTGGACTCGTCGCGCGCTGATTGCGGTGCGGGTTTTTTAGGCGCAGCAGCGACGACCTCACTCGACACTTTGGGTTTGTGCAGCCATACACCGCCAGCAACCGACAAGCCAATGGCTAAACCAACTAATAGACCTAGCCATCCAGGCATGCTGCCGGCACTTCGGCTGCGGCGAACGGGGGTTTTTCTATAGTCGCGCATATTCACATCGTCTCAGGTGCCGAGACGCCCAACATGGACAGTCCATTTCGCAGCACTTGCTGTGCTGCCAGAGCGAGTGTTATGCGCCCATTGCGCAATGCCTCATCATCGATAATGGTGCGATACGCTGGGTTTTCATTGCCAGCTGCATAAGCCCCATGAAAGTCAGTGGCTAACTCGCGTAGATAGTTTACTAGCGCGTGTGGCGCACGCGTCGCAGCAGCGAGTTCGAGCACCTCGGGGTATCGCGTAATAGCAACAATGAGTCTGCGTTCGTGGGCCTCAATCAGTAGAGGCAGCGATCGTCGGCCAACAGTGGCGTCGTAGCTTAGGCCTCGGTCGGCCAGTTGACGGAGGATGCTAGCAACCCGAGCATGCGCATATTGGATATAAAATACCGGATTCTCGGCACTCCGAGTCTTGGCAAGTTCCAGGTCAAAGTCTAGCTGTTGATCGTGTGATCGCATCACGTAGTAGAAGCGGCACGCATCGTTACCGACTTCGTGGCGTAGCTGGCGCAGGGTCACAAAGTTGCCTTCGCGCTTCCCCATGGCAATCTTCTCGCCGCCTCGGTGTAGATTGACCAACTGAAGCAGCACCACTTCGAGGCAATCAGGCGGTTCACCCATTGCTTGCAAGCCCGCACGAACGCGTGCGACATAGCCGTGATGATCGGCGCCAAGGACATCGATAAGTTGGTCAAATCCGCGCAGGCGCTTATCGAGATGATAGGCGATGTCAGATGCAAAGTAAGTGCGTGCGCCATTTTCGCGCTCCACCACGCGGTCCTCGTCGTCCCCGAAAGATTGAGCGCGAAACCAAAGCGCGCCATCTTTGCGATAGGTGTGATGATGGGTGTCTAATCGACGCAGTGCTTCATCGATCGCACCAGTGGTTGTGAGTGCCTTCTCTGAATACCAACGATCGAAGGTCACGCCCATCTCAGCAAGGTCTTCTCTGATATCAGATAACATCCCGGCAAGCGAATGCTTGATTACCTGTTCGAAGCCATCGACGCCGAGTAACTCACGGGCACGCAGAATGAGCGCGTCGATGTAGGTGTCTTTATTACCACCCTGCGGCTCGTCAGGCGGAAGACCTATGAGTACGGCAGCGGCGGGGTGGCGTAAGGCGTGATGGACTGACGCTTCTAAGGAGGCTGCGATGGGGAGCAGATACTCGCCTCGATAGCCGTTAGTGGGGAAAGGCACTAATTCTTCGAGACGCTCAAGGTAACGAATCCAAATGCTGACCGCCAGAATATCGACCTGACGGCCCGCATCGTTGATATAAAACTCACGACTCACCGTGTGTCCGGCAGCGACCAGTAAGTTGGCTAGTGCAGCACCATAGGCGGCATGGCGACCATGTCCGACGTGTAAGGGCCCAGTGGGGTTAGCCGATACGAACTCAAGGAGAATTTTTTCGCCGCTATGAGCCGCTTTTCGACCGTAGTTGGCTGCTAGATCGAGTAGCGATTCGAGCTCTGCGTGATAAGCCGCTGGGGTGAGGTGAAAATTAATAAAGCCCGGACCTGCAATGTCGACTTTGGCGACTGCGGGGTCGGCGGGCAGTAATGCCACGATCATGCTCGCCAGTTGACGTGGATTTTGGCGAGCGGCTTTCGCGTGCCGCAGTGCCACATTCGTGGCATAGTCGCCATGGCTCAGATCTCGGGTGCGCTCCAGTTCAGGGGGGAGGCTACGCAGTTCGTCGCTCAGTAGGCCTGCTGGTAAAGCGGCCAACGCCTGACTGACTAATGTTTCTAGTGTCGATCTCAAGCGACAATCCGCCGGCTGATGCCGAGTAAAAAAGAAGCGTAAAGTTTACCGGATTCTCAGTGTGGTTCGCCTATTCATCCAAGGTTCGGGCGTGCCCGACTAGGAGACTTCCAGCGGATCTACGTCCAAGGTCCAGCGAACCCGTCGGGCACTGGGAAGTGCTTCAACGAGGGGTAGCCAGCGGGCTAGCAGCTGATGCAAAGGTGCTCGCTGGGCACATTCCACAAGAAGCTGTGCCCGAAACCGGCCGGCGCGACGTTCCATGACGGCGGGGGCAGGTCCTAGTAGGCGGACCTGACCCCGATCTGACAGAGGAGTTTGATCGCGCGCTTCCGTTAAGAACAGCAGGGCTTGCTCGCGGGTGGCGGCCTCTGCTCGGAGGACGGCGAGATGGCTAAACGGTGGCCAGCCAGCGGCCGCCCGTTCTGCTAGCGCCGCGTCTGCAAAGCCTGTGTATCCGGACTCCAGTAACCGTTGTAACAGCGGGTGATCGGGACAGGCGGTCTGAATCAGCACTTCGCCTGGTTTGTCCGCACGCCCTGCACGACCGGCGACTTGGACAATGCTCTGTGCCAGCCGCTCAGCGGCTCGGAAGTCGGTGCCAAATAGGCCTTGGTCGGCATTGAGTATTACTACCAACGTCACATCAGGAAAATCATGCCCCTTGGTCAGCATTTGCGTGCCAACTAATAGCCTGGCCTCTTTGCTGTGTACCCGTGCAAGCGCTGCTTCGATTTGGCCGCGGGTATGAATAGTGTCGCGGTCGATCCGCACCACAGGGATTCGTGGAAAGAGCTCGTCTAGACCATCTTCAATACGCTCGGTGCCTTGCCCGACGGGGCGCACTTCAGTCGCGCAAAGGGGGCACGCATAGGGAACGGGTTGTTGCGCGCCGCAGTGATGACACACCAGCTGATGGTGTTTGAGATGGACGGTCATGCGAGCGTCGCAGGCTTTGCAGGGCGCACTCCAGCGGCAACCGGGGCAAAACAAGGTGGGCGCGTAACCACGACGGTTAATATATAAAAGCACCTGATTGCCGTCGTTCAGGTGGCGCGTGATGGCAGCAACGCTGGGGGTCGCCATGCCGTGGCGTTCTTCATGGACACGAAGATCAACAAGGGAAAGCTTCGGTGCCCCGGCTGCACCGGTCCGTTCTGGGAGACTGATGCGCCGGTAGCGGCCTATATTGGCTTGGTGCAAGCTCTCTAGAGCGGGCGTGGCAGAGCCTAGAATCACCGGAATGCCATGCTGCTGTGCGCGGCGTAAGGCGAGATCACGGGCCGAGTAGCGGAACCCTTCCTGCTGTTTGTAGGAGCTGTCGTGCTCTTCGTCGACGATTAAAATACCTGGGCGGGCCAGTGGGACAAAGATGGCTGAGCGCGTGCCAATAATCACGGGTGCAGCACCGGATCGAGCGGCGCGCCACATGGCAAGGCGCTCGGTATCGCTCATGCCGGAATGCAAAACAGCCAGCGGAACAGAGAAACGCGCTTGAAAGCGCTCAATGGCTTGGGGTGTTAAAGCAATCTCAGGGACTAATACTAAAGCTTGTTCGTTCCGTGCCAGCACGGCCTCGATGACCCGTAAATAGACTTCTGTCTTGCCGCTGCCGGTCACTCCATGCAAAAGGTGGGGAGAAAATTCGCCCAAGTGAGCGCGGATGTCATCGACCGCCAGCGTTTGAGCGGCGGTTAATACGTGCCCTTGTGCAACCGTGGCAAGGGCGGCGGCCAGAGGCGGCAACTCGCGCTGAAATTGACTGACCCAACCGCGAGCACTCAAACCGCGCAACGTATCCCGATACCCTGTGCCGTCGGCCGCAAGTTCCGCCTCACCGATGGACTCTTGTGCTTGCAGAATCGCCAATAACGCTCGCTGCTTGGGTCCAAGGCGCGGGGTCTGGGCCATAGCGGCCGCCGCATCGGCCAGTAAGTGCCAGCGGGTCTCCGTCGCCCTCAAAGGGGCCCCCGCACGCAGTGCAGACGGGAGAGCCGCCGCAAAGGCTTCGCCTATCGGATGGTGATAATAGTCAGCCGCCCACCTCACCAGCGCCAAGGTGACGGGATCTAGCGCTGACTCGCTATCCAATACGGCATGAGCACGCTTTAAGCGGTTTGCGGGCACGCTGGAGGTGACGACGATGTCCGCGACCACACCCACGATGGACTGCTTTCCAAAGGGAACCCGTACTCGAAAGCCTGGCCGGATCTGCGTGGGGTCTGTGTCGGCGGGCGCTAAGTAATCAAAAAGCCGCCGTAAAGGCGCATCGAGGGCCACTCTGAAGACCGGCTCAGCAATAAGGGGAAAAAGATCCATTATTTATTTAAAATCAACAACTTAAAATGGTAATCCTGTAATACGACGGCTGCCTGCAGCCCGTTTGTCACACGGGGTCGTCAACGGCGGCGCGCACGCCACGTTATACCGGCGAGGGCGTAGGCTGCCAGTATTGTCGGTGGCCCTGTGCAAAAACGGGCTGCGGGCCTGATGCCTAGGCGCCCGCACGGAGTGCTCTGTTACGCTGCCGCACCATGATTGACGTGTTGGCCAAAGCGGTCCTTTGGCTGTGCGCAGGAGGACATTCTGGACGCGGCGTATGAACTACAGGTGTTTTTAAAAGCGGTCGAGGGGCGTGCATTTCGGATGGCTGACATCGCGTTGCGTGATTCGCAGGATGCGCTTGATGTGGTTCAAGACGCAATGATCCAGTTAGCAACGAAATATGTGGCGCGCCCCCCGTTAGAATGGAAGCCCTTGTTTTACAGAATTCTGAAAAACAGAATTCGTGACTGTCAGCGTCGCCGTCGGACTCGCTCAAAAGTAATCGCTTGGTGGCCGATGGGTTCAGCGGATGACGAAGGCACATTCGCAAGTGTTGTCGATGAGGCGCCCTCGCCGGATACAGGCCCAGCGCAGAGACTAGAAAATGAGCAAGCGATGGCGGCACTCAGTCAGGCGCTGCGCGAGCTACCACACCGACAGCGCGAAGTATTTTGTTTGCGCTTATTAGAGGGAATGAATGTGGCCGACACCGCAGCAGTGATGGGATGTTCTGATGGCAGTGTGAAAACGCATTACTTCCGAGCACTCAAAGCACTCCGGGAAAAACTAGGTGAGCATTGGTTATGACGCGGCACAGTCCCTTGGATACGGAAGACTTTCAACTCGCTCAGATTGAGCGGCGGGCTCGTGCGTTGTTGACCGATGAAGAGGCTATAGCGCCCGTTGTGCGCCGACGGCTCGCGATGGCACGTCAGGAAGCTCTTGCCAGCCATCGTTCCCGTCTCTCTGCCCCGGTGTTTCGCGTGCCCAGTGCTTGGTTGCCGATGGGTGTACTGGTCGCATCGGTGGCACTGGCTGTTGCGGTATGGATTGTCAGACCTTCAACGTCAGTGGGTTATGGTCCCGCCGACATGAATGCAATGGAAGACGCAGAAGTGCTCGCCTCAAATGAGGAGCCTGATCTTTATAATGAGGATGCGGCTTTTTATGAGTGGGTAAATGCTGAGAATAACTCAGGAGGCTAATTGAGTAACTCGCGCGTGTCTTTAGTCACGGCGAAACCGCATGTTTGCACCTCTGGATTGAGGGCCCGTATGCGTTTCAAAATCAGTCCTACCTACCTGTGGACGTTGGTGCTTATTAGCTGCTTGACTGGGCCAGTTGCTTTTGCGGGAGAGCTGCCCGCATCGTCAGGCATTGAGTGGGCGACCCTCACGCCGCCGCAGCAGGATTTTCTAAAGCGTTTTGAGGCACGTTGGAGTCAGTTGCCACCCGATCGCCAGATGAATTTAGCAAACGGCGCACAGCACTGGTTAGCCATGACCCCTGACGAGCGCGCTCGCTCCCAACAGCAGTTGGCGCACTGGCATGCTTTGCCACCTGAGCAGCGCACTCAAATTCGAGACCGCGTGCGTGAGTTTCGGTCACTACCGCCGCAGGCTCAAGAGCAGATACGCGCCCACTTTCAGCGCTTCTCCCATCTCTCCGCCGAGCAGCGGCAGCGTCTCAAAGCACGGTGGCATGCCCTGACGCCAGACCAGAGGCGTGGCGCACAGGCCGAGCTACGCAGGACGCCGGCCCCCGACGGTGCTGAACAGTAATAGACGCCCGACCCGCCAACGTGAAGGAAAGGGTCGCCCACGACCAAGGCGTCTGGCTATAGGGGGCGACGGCGGACCCCCAGACCGATTAAACTAGGCGTTCATGTCCATACGTGGGCTCACTCCCTTCTAGGATCGCGCTGTTTATGGGTCGTATATTTGAAGTCCGCAAGCATGCGATGTTTGCTCGCTGGAATCGCATGGCGAAGCAATTCCATCGCATCGCTAAAGACATCAGTATCGCGGTCAAATCGGGCGGCAGTGACCCGGCCGCAAATCCCGTGTTGCGTCGATGCATTCAAAATGCCCGTGCGATCAACATGCCAAAAGATAAAGTGGATGCCGCCATTAAGCGTGCGAGTGGCAAGGATGCGACTAATTTTCAATTAGCCATTTATGAGGGCTACGCGCCACATGGCGTAGCCATTCTGGTTGAGACCGCAACAGATAATCCGACCCGCACCATTGGCAATGTGAGGCATATCTTTTCAAAAGGCGGAGGCCACATGGGTACCTCGGGTAGCGTCAGCTTCCAATTTAACGAGATGGGCGTGTTCCGTCTGAAGCCAGAGGGGCTCAATGTCGATGACCTAGAACTCTATTTGATAGACCACGGTCTAGAAGAAATGGGTGAGAGCACTGGTGAGAGCGGTGAGCCCCAGTTAGTGATTCGCTGTGTGTTGCCTCACTTCGGCATCATGCAAAAAGCGCTCGAAGATCGCGGCATCGCGCCTTTGTCCGCAGAAAGAGAGTTTGTATGCAATACGCCTACCGAACTGCTCGATGAACAAGCCAAAGAAGTGCTTGAGCTGATTGACAAGCTGGAACAGGACGATGATGTCCAAAAAGTATTTCACACGTTAGTGTAAGAAGGCCGTTCTCATGTTGCATCGCCGCTGGTTAGTTTCTCTCGCTGTTTTTGCTAGTCTTGCAGTCAATGCCCAGACACCACCCAAGCGCTTTGCCCAGCCGACGACCATTCGAGAGTTAATCGCCGCCTCAAAGCCTGAGGACTGGCGTCTCTTAGATCCAGCACATACGCTGTACTTAGAACTCGCAACCGGTCGTGTAGTCATTGAGCTCGCGCCGGCATTTGCGCCGCGCCATGTTGCTAACATAGAAAAGCTCGCTCATGCGCACTGGTATGATGGCTTGGCGATCACCCGATTACAGGATAACTTCGTGGCACAGTGGGGAGACCCGCTAAATTCCAAGCCAGAAATCGGAGAAAAGCACTTGCCGGCGGAGTTCGTTCGCAGCGCGGCTGGCTTGCCGTTTACACGCTTAAAAGATGTTGATACGTACGCGCCGCAAGTAGGGTTCGCGGGTGGCTTACCGGCCGCGCGAAATTCCGCTGATGGTGAGGCCTGGCCGGTGCATTGTTACGGGACATTAGGTGTCGGTCGTGACAATGACCCAGCCACCGCGATTGGCACGGAGCTCTATGTGGTGATTGGCCACTCTCCACGCCAGTTAGATCGAAATATCGCTGTGGTTGGTCGCGTAGTGATGGGTATGGAGCACTTGTCTTCTCTACCAAGAGGGACCGGGGAGCTTGGGTTTTATGAGCAGCCAGAACAGCGCGAGCCTATTCAGGCTATCCGCTTGGCCTCCGATGTGCCGCTGGCTGAGCGCAAAAACTACGACGTGATGAGAACAGATACGGCAACCTTTGAGCAGCTGATAGAGCTGAGGCGAAATCGGAAAGACGAATGGTATAAAACGTCAGTGGGCCGCATTGATGTTTGCAACGTCCCGCTGCCGATTCGCGAGCATGTTGAGCATGGTGAAAAAGCAGTCTCTAGGCTACCGCGTTAGGAGGTCGACGGCTCACCTAGGGAAAGCGCCGTTTTCAGCTGCTCGCCGGTCACTTCGCCTTCAAGTCGAGACACGACTAAGGTAGCCACGGCGTTGCCCATCAGATTAGTCAGCGAACGCGCCTCGCTCATAAATCGGTCAATGCCTAAAATAATCGCAAGTGCCGCAACAGGCACGCTCGGGATTACGGCGAGTGTGGCGGCCAGGGTGATAAAGCCACCGCCGGTCACGGTCGCGGCGCCTTTTGAGCTGACCATTGCAACGAGCAGCACAGCGAGTTGCTGCCCCGCGGTGAGCGGCGCATCGATGGCTTGTGCCAAGAAAATGGCAGCCAGAGACATATAGATGGCAGTACCATCCAGATTGAAAGAATAACCGGTGGGCACGACAAGACCCACGGTGGTGCGTCGGCAGCCTAATCGTTCCAGACGCTCAATCAGCTGCGCGAGTACGCTTTCCGAAGAGGACGTGCCAAGAACAGTAAATAGCTCTGTCTTTAAATAGTTGGCGAGTCGGAAGATGCTGAAGCCAGCACATTTGCTTACTAGCCCAAGAATGCCAAAGACAAAAACGACACAAGTGAAGTAGAAAAGGCCCATAAACCGAGCCAGCGGGCCGAGGCTTGCCCAACCAAACTTGCCGATCGTGAATGCCATGGCGCCGAATGCGCCAATCGGTGCTAACCACATGATAAAGCCGACCACTTTATAAAGGACTTGCAACGTGGCGTCGATGAACGCGACAAAAGGCTCGCCCTTGGATCCAGTAAGGGCGACCCCAAAACCCGTGAGTAATGCAAGTAGCAATACCTGCAGTATCTCGCCCGAGCTCAGCGCGGCACCGGCCGTGTTGGGGATGATATTCAGCAGGAACTCAACCAGTGAGTGGTCATGGGCCGCACTCGCATATTGGCTGACCGCGGTGGCATCGAGTCCCGCCGGGTCAATGTGGAAACCATCGCCGGGTCGTGCCAGATTAGCGACCAACAGGCCAAGAGCCAACGCCAAAGTGGATGTTACTTCGAAGTAAATCAGCGCCTTTAGCCCGACGCGACCCACGCGGGGCAAATCCCGCACCTGAGCGATGCCTGTGACTATCGTACAAAAAACGATCGGCGCAACCACCATTCTGATGAGCTTAATGAAACCATCACCCAATGGCTTTAAAGCGACTGCTGTGCTCGGTAACAGCACACCGAGCACAGCGCCACCGATGACCGCGATGAGTACCCAGAAGTACAGCGTTCGACTGAGGCGTCGCACGTCGCTCAGCCGACTGACTTCACAGCCTGAATGAGCTGGTTAACTGCTCCCTGCGCATCGCCATACAGCATGCGTGTATTGTCGAGATAAAAAAGACCATTCTCAATGCCTGAAAATCCCTGGCCCTGACCGCGCTTGATGACGATCACGTTATTTGCCTTGTCAGCGTTCAGAATCGGCATGCCGTAAATGGGGCTCGACTTGTCGGTTCTCGCAACCGGGTTGACAACATCGTTCGCGCCAATAATCAGCGCGACGTCTGCTGTCTCAAATTCGGCGTTTATTTCTTCAAGATCGGCGATCAGATCGTAAGGTACACCTGCCTCGGCTAAGAGTACGTTCATATGTCCTGGCATGCGACCGGCGACCGGATGGATTGCAAACTTGACTGTTACGCCCCGACTCTGCAGTAGCTGTGCTAACTCCCACACTTTGTGCTGAGCTTGGGCTACCGCTAAACCATAGCCCGGCACGATGATGACCTTCTGGCCGAAAGCCATCATGACCCCGGCATCACTGGCTTCGATCGGTTTTTGTGTGCCAGTCACTGGACCACTCGCTGCGCCACTGGACTCGCCGAAGCCAGCAAACAAGACGTTGGCCAAAGAACGATTCATAGCTTTCGCCATTAACTGAGTCAGTAATGTGCCGGCAGACCCAACGACAGTACCCGCGATAATCATCGCTGGATTCTGTAAGACGAGACCTTCAAAAGCGACTGCCAAGCCGGTGAGTGCGTTGTACAGCGAGATCACTACCGGCATGTCAGCACCGCCAATAGGTACGGTCATGGTGATGCCTAAAATTAGTGCCACTACAAAAAACAGCGTGACTGCGGTTGGCGTCGCATTGAAACCACTGACCAGCGCAATCCCAATGACCACGACGCTTGCCAAAAGTAATAAATTAAAAACCTGTTGACCCCGAAAGCGGAAGGACTTCTTAATCAGGCCCTGCAATTTCCCAAAAGCAATGCCAGATCCAGAGAACGATATGGCACCGATGAGTGCGCCGATGACTGCCAGCGTGGTGAATACCAGGCTGTGGGATTTTCCGGCGTATAGTTCGACCGCGGCGATCGCAGCCGCCGCACCGCCGCCCATACCATTGTAAAGCGCAATCATTTGCGGCATGTCGGTCATGGCAACTCGCCGTCCGGACCACCAGGCGAGGGTCCCGCCTAGAATAATGGCGATAATGACTAGCCCAAAATTGGTGGCGAGATATGTCGGGAGAGTGTGTTCGGAGGCTGGCGCGAGAAACGTCACCAACGTGGCGATAATCATGCCGATGCCCGCCCACACAATGCCGCCACGTGCACTGACTGGGGAGCTCATTTTCTTGAGCCCACTAATAAATAGGAACGCCACTAGGATATAGGCGGCATCAACGACCCACTTAGCGAGCTCAGGGGATAATGTGCCCATTAGTGGTGGCCTCCAGCGCGTTTTTTCTGGCCGCTTGATTTAAACATCTCAAGCATTCTTTCTGTTACTACGTAACCACCTACCGCGTTGCCGGCTGCCAGCACCACGCCGATAAAACCGATGACTTGTTCTAGGGTTGAATTAGCATGAAACAAAGCGTACATCGCTCCGACTAAAACGATACCGTGCACGAAATTACTGCCTGACATCAGGGGCGTGTGCAAAATAACAGGCACGCGTGAGATGACCTCATAGCCTGTAAACGCCGCCAGCATAAAAATATAAATTGCTATGAATCCGTCGATCATGATGGGTTCCTTTAAGCGTGTGCGAGTAGCTTGGCAGTGGGCTCGTGCTTGATCTGGCCCGCATGCGTTAGCACAGTCCCGGAAAACACTTCGTCCGCCCAGTCGATGCTGAGCGCGCCTGCCTTGATAGCTGGATTTAATAGATTGAACAAGTTGCGCGCATACATTTCGCTGGCATGATAGGCGAGTTGCGCAGGCAAGTTGATTGGGCCAATGATACGAACGGCGCCATGTTGAATGGTCTCGCCGGCGACACTGAGTTCACAGTTACCGCCGTTCTCGGCTAAGATATCGACAATCACTGAGCCAGTTTTCATTTTCTCGACTGTTGAGCGTGAAATTATTTTAGGGGCGGTGCGACCCGGCACGCCGGCCGTGGTAATGACAATGTCTGCCACCACAATTCGCGCATCGAGCACCGCTTTTTGTTTGTCTTTCTCTTCTGCAGTGAGTTCGCGCGCGTACCCTCCGGTGCCTTCTGCCGTTACGCCGGTTTCAATAAATTTGGCGCCTAGCGACTTTACTTGGTCGCGTGTCGCGCTACGGACGTCATATGCCTCAACGATAGCGCCTAGGCGCTTGGCAGTTGCGATCGCTTGAAGGCCAGCAACCCCGACCCCGATCACGAGTACCTGTGCGGGTCGGATCGTGCCTGCTGCGGTAGTCAACATGGGCAGAAAGCGATCTAATGCGTTGGCACCGATGAGGACGGCCTTGTATCCGGCGATAGACGCCTGAGACGACAACGCATCCATAGATTGGGCGCGGGAAATGCGTGGCACCAATTCCATAGCGAAGCTAGTGATCTGCCTTTCCTTCAGAATGGTGACAGCTTCCAGATTATTGTGTGGCTGCATGAATCCGCAATGAGTGGCTCCTACATTGAGCATGCGAGCTTCTGTTGGTGTGAGAGGCTGGACTTTAAGCAGCAGTTGCGCCTGGGCGTATACCTCAGCTGCGGAGTCAACGAACCGAACATTCTTGAACAGGTTGTCCGGGAACTGCGCGGCGACGCCGGCGCCGCGCTCCATCACAATGGTCGCGCCGGCGGCAAGCAGCTTATTAGCCACCTCGGGCACTAAGGCGACGCGGTGCTCTCCGGCCTGGGTCTCCCGGGCGACTCCGATAACAAATCCCGAGTTCGCAGTGGGCATTTCAGACATGTTCGACCTCTTGCTGAAAACGTTCTGGGCGCGGGCTCTTGGCTGATCATGTGCTGAGCACAGTTCATGGTAAACGACCCGGTACGTCTACCCTGCCATTTGATTATCTCTCAGGGGTTTCGTATCTTATACTCATATTATATGGATACGTCGCCTCACTCAGTCCACGCATCACAGCCACAAGCGGAGGCGCCCGTTGGTGCTGATGGGGCAGTTCCTGTGTCCCGTCTTAGCCAACAGCTGCTTCGCACGGATATCTCTGGCATGCCTCTCGAGTGGATCGACTATCGCGAGGCGGTCAGGCTTTATCATACCGGCCAAGTGGCTTATACCTGTGGAAGTGCGCTTTACCGTCTGTTCGGCGGCACCAACGCGCGTACCGGTCTACAAACCCAGGTGGATGTAAATTCCATCATCGCGACCGTTGGGCATACTCACAGTCCGGGCGCCCGGCGTGGAGCCTACTTGCCCCCTCTGAATAATGAGACGCTATTCAAGCGCGATGGGTATCTGTGCATGTACTGCGGGGCACGATTCCCTTCGCATTTACTATCCCGCGACCACATTAAACCGTTTTCTCGGGGTGGTCAGGACACCTGGGCTAATGTCATCACTGCATGTCGTCGATGTAACAATGCAAAAGCGTCACGTACGCCTGAAGAGGCAGGCATGCATTTGCGGGCGGTGCCATTCATACCGACTTTTGCTGAGTATATTTACTTAAAAGGGCGGCGCGTGCTGACTGACCAAATGGAGTATCTGCTCGCCCACTTCCCCCGCTCAAGTCCTTTGCACGCTCGACTGCATAGTTGGGCTCACTAACGCAATGCCGGCGGTTCATCTCGTCGATGCCAGTTTCTTCATATTCCGCGCCTATTATTCCATTCCTAATCACATGGTCGATAGCGACGGCCGGCCCGTGAATGCGGTATATGGATTCGCGAGATTTCTTTCTGACCTATTAGAGCGTGAACGACCGACACACTTGGCGATGGCATTCGACGAAAGTCTGTCGAGCTCATTTCGAAATCGTCTCTATCCGCCGTACAAGGCCAATCGCGATCCGCCTCCGCCAGAGCTTAAGGAACAATTTTCTCGCTGCCGCGAGTTATGTAACTGCCTTGGTCTCGCGACCTTCAGCAGTGCCGAGTACGAAGCCGATGACATCATCGGCACAATAGCTACTCGTATGCGTGCCACCGGATTCGTATCGACTATCGTCACCCGTGATAAGGACCTGGCGCAACTCGTTCATGTGGGCGACGAATTTTGGGATTACATGGCCGATGAACGCATTGCATATGCAGATATTGCGACGCGTTTCGGCGTGCGGCCGGAGCGGATGGCCGATTTCTTAGCGCTCACGGGGGACCCCGTAGATAACATTCCGGGGGTGCCAGGTGTCGGTAAAAAAACTGCGGCCGCACTGCTTACGCGCTTTGCATCGCTTGATGAGCTCTATGGCGACCTCTCTCTCGTGTCAGAGCTTTCTATTCGTGGCGCGCGTAGCCTCGGCGCGAAGCTCGCAGAGCACCGCGATGCTGCTTACCTTGCTCGCGAGCTCACGCGCATTGCCTGCGATATGCCACTGCTAGTCAGCGAAAATCGCCTGCGGTGCCAACCTGTTCTTAGGGAGGACCTTGCCTTGTTTTATGATCGCGCTGGGTTTGGTCCAATGCTCCGCCATCAGGCTGATCGCATATCAAAAGCAGTAGCCACTTACTATTGACCGAGGTAAGGGCCGGTTTCGATACGTAGGTGCTCTCTTGAGGCAACTAGCTGGCGACGTGATAACGACGCAGTCGAAAGGCAAGCCAGCCAAGTGCGGTCACAGAGGCCACAAATGCAGTCACCGGTATTGGTGTTGCGGTCGAAGTAGAAGCCATTAATTGAACGGCCAGTGCTCCGGCCATCTGTTGGCTAAAGCCTAGCAGGCCAGAGGCGGCGCCTGCAAAGGCAGGTGCAAGCGCAACGACATTGGCTGTGACCGTTGGCAGAATATAGCCTTGACCGAAAGCCATAATGGCCCAAGGCGCGAAAATCCAGAACGGGTGCCACCATCCGAGGAGCGCAGCTGCGAGCCCTAAGCAGCCTCCTATAGCTTGAATCAAAATGCCACGCGTCAACAATCGGCGAAGGTTATGTCGATCCGGTGATCGAGTGACCACCCAATTGCCAATGAAGTAGCCGAGCGAGATGCTGAGATACCAAAATCCGTATTCAGCTGTAGAGCGACCGAGGTGTGTTAGAACGTGTGGCATCAAAGCGACGAAGACAAAGAAAGCGGAGTAAACCACTGCACACTGCAGCGCGTAATCGAAAAAGCGTGGTGTTTTTAGCAAATTCCAAGTGGCAAGCGCGATCTGTTTGAAGTACCGCTGCGGATTTATAATTCGTGTTTCGGGTAGAAACCGCCACGCAACGGCTAATGCAACAGAGCCAAGAGCGAAAAGCACAACAAAGACAGAGCGCCAGCCAAATGCCTCAGCCAGCAAGCCGCCAGTTACCGGCGCAGTCGCATTCGTGATTACCATGACCATCGTCAAAGAGGCGAGTGTTTTCGTCATCCGCTCGGCAGTATAGAGATCACCAAGTATTGCTCTGGCGATAGTGACACCTGCACCCGCACCGAGGGCGGTAATCACTCGACCAATAATCAGCATATGAATAGTGGTAGAAAAAAATGCGAGCGTCGTGCCGATAATATATATGCTTAGGCCAGTTAAGATCACTGGGCGCCGCCCAAAGTGATCTGACAAAGGCCCATAGAAAAAAAGTCCGATGGCAAAAGCGATCAGTGGCGCGCTGACGGTCGTGCTCGCGGCCGCGACGCTTACTCCGAACGCGGCTCTCGCCAGTGGCACGGCGGGCGCATAAATATTTAAGGCGACAGGGCCAACTGCCGTGATCGCCGCCAATAAGATGATGAGAGCGCGTTCGGACCGCGGCTGCTGGTTCAAGTGTCCATGCCACCGATACACAGGTATTTGAGCTCTGTGTAATCCAGAATGCCGTACTTGGATCCCTCGCGGCCCGTACCCGATTCTTTCCAGCCACCAAAGGGCGCTTCTTCTGTTGAGATGATGCCGGTGTTCAAACCAACGATCCCATACTCAAGCGCTTCGGAGACGCGCCACGACCGAGCGAGGTCTCGGGTGTAAAAGTACGCTGCTAAGCCAAACTCTGTGTCATTAGCCATCTGGATGGCTTCCGCTTCTGTGCTGAATTTAAAAATGGGTGCGACGGGACCAAAAGTCTCTTCACGCGCCACCTTCATCGCAGGCGTCACGCCCGTGAGCACTGTCGGTTCGAAAAAAGTGCCGCCCAGTGCATGCGGTTTACCGCCTAATGCCAACGTTGCGCCCTTACTGAGCGCGTCAGCAATGTGTTCAGCCACTTTATTAACTGCCTGCGCATCGATTAGCGGGCCTTGATCGGTGATGCCTTGTAGCCCATCTCCAACGCGCAGTTTCTTGGTGGCTTCGATAATTTTCGCAACGAAGGCGTCATGAACGCCTGCTTGTACTAATAAACGGTTCGCGCAAACGCAAGTTTGTCCAGCATTTCGATACTTGCTCGCCATCGCTCCCGCGACCGCAGCGTCCAAGTTTGCGTCGTCGAATACAATGAATGGCGCATTGCCACCGAGTTCCAGAGATATTTTCTTAACGGTACTCGCACACTGCGACATCAGCAGCTTGCCGACTTCCGTCGATCCCGTAAAAGTGATTTTGGCGACCAATGGATTGGAGGTCATTTCCCCGCCGATGGCGCGTGCCTTACCGGTGATGACGTTAAATACGCCAGGTGGGAAGCCAGCGCGATGGGCCAGCTCTGCTTGTGCGAGCGCGGAGAACGGCGTGGATTCAGCGGGTTTTACAATAAACGTACAGCCTGCCGCTAAGGCGGCGCCCGCTTTGCGGGTAATCATAGCGGCGGGGAAATTCCACGGCGTGATGGCACCGACAACGCCGACGGGCTGGCGCATGACCAGGATGCGCTTGTCTCTTTGACCTGAGGGAATAATATCGCCGTATAGCCGACGCCCTTCTTCCGCAAACCATTCATAAAAAGAGGCGGCATAATTCACTTCGCCACGTGCTTCAGCGAGCGGCTTACCTTGCTCTGCGGTCATCAGGCGCGCTAAGTCTTCTGCATTTTCTAACATCAAATCGGCGAGTTTCCTCAACATTTTTCCGCGTTCTTTCGCCGGCGTGGCTGCCCATGCTGGGAATGCCTCTTTTGCTGCCGCGATGGCTCGACGGGTCTCCGTTGCGCCGCAGTTAGGAGCGGTTCCTAGTACCGCGCCATTGGCGGGGTTAGTGATATCGAACGTGCTGCCATTCTCAGCATCTACCCATTTACCATTCACAAAACAGTGGTTTTTGAGCAAAGACGGGTCGGTGAGTTTGAGTGGCAATGGCATGTTGAGGTCTCTGGAATGTGTTGTAGGGCAAGCTATTCAAGGTAGGTAGGTGTTAAAAAAACTTAAGGTACGCTTGAAAGCCAAGGATGCACTGTGCTCATCATACGCGGGCCGATCGGGGCAATTAAACCCGTGATCGGCAGAGTATAGGTGGTACTGACCGGCTGGGTAGGCGGCCTTAATTTGGTCAATGTCGGCTGGTGAGATGTACACGTCTCTTTCGCCAAAGTGAAAAATCATAGGACACTGAGGTTGATGCTGTAGATATTGGCAGATGCGCCCACCGTAATATGATGCGGCCGCACTGATAGGTAAGTGAGCCGCTGCCAAATAAGCTAACGTTCCTCCTAAACAATAGCCAACAAGCCCCACCGGACCGACGTGCGACACCGCCTTAACCGCGGCCTCTATGTCTAAGAGGCTTTGCGGATCAGTCATCTTCCGAATGAGTCCGATAGCCCGTTCGATGTCAGAGTAAGGCACATCTACACCAGGAGTGATTCGATCAAATAATGCGGGCGCGATGGCAAGGTAACCCTCCGCTGCGTACTGCCGTACAACTGACTGGACATGTGCATTGACACCCATTGCCTCTTGTAATACCACCATGGCCCGTCGTGCGGGTTGCAGCGGGGTTGCACGGTACGCGCCAAGATGATGTCCATCAGCGGCTTTCAGCTGAATGGTCTCCGTGAGTAAGTTCGGCATGGCATTCCTTCATGGGTCCGGCGGATCACTTGAGGTCGCCCCCAGAGTGCCCCCGAACTAAAATAATAGTCAATCTTATCAGAGAGTTGTATAAATATCGCCTCCTAAGCGGGCAATCCTTCTGCGGAGAACCGTGGGCACCGCAGACGGTCGCCGCGGGCTGTGTGGGTGCGTCCCGCGCGAACGCTACGAGATGACTGCGCCGTTCTACTACAATGTCGGCCCCTCGGAGGGTGTCCGCCGTGTCCTCACTTCGCATCGACCGCCGCTATGAGAAACGTCTCGCTGGATTAATCAACTCCGGCGAACGCAGGGTATTGCTTGGCGGCCAGAAGGGCGTGGAAAAGGAATCACTTCGCGTCACTCTTGACGGTTTGATCTCCCGCCGTGAGCACCCCCGTGCGCTCGGTTCCGCTTTGACCCATCCTCACCTAACCACTGACTACTCGGAAGCTTTGCTGGAGTTAGTGACGCCGACGTTCACCACCAGTTGGGAGCTGCTGCAGTATCTCACTGACCTTCATCAGTTTGTTTATAGCCACCTCGACGAAGAGCTGCTCTGGTGTGCCAGCATGCCATGCCGCCTGAAAGGGGATGCCAGCATTCCCATTGCCCAATATGGATCCTCAAATATTGGACGAATGAAAACCATTTATCGCAATGGCTTGAGTTTGCGCTACGGCCGAATCATGCAGGCGATTTCGGGTGTGCACTTTAATTACTCATTTCCAGAGCAGTTCTGGCCGATCCTCGGAGACGTTTTAAAGCGCTCGGATATAGGCCAAGGGCTCATTTCTGAAACGTATTTCTCACTGCTTCGGAACTACCATCGGCATGGATGGATTATTCATTATCTTTTTGGCGTATCGCCAGCTGTTTGTCGATCGTTTGTTGATGGTAATGAGGATCATGGCCTAGTCGACGGAGGCCGGGGGACGCTCATCGGTCCTTACGCCACGTCTCTGAGAATGAGTGATCTTGGCTATCGGAATAAGCAACAAGCCGATTTCTCTATTTCCGTCAATTCTCTAGACGATTACCTGCGTGATATGGAAAATGCCGTCTATAGCCCTAGTGCCGAGTACGAGCAGTTGGGGGTACATGTCGATGGTGAATGGCGTCAGTTAAATGCCAATCGCCTACAAATAGAAAATGAGTACTACGCATTTATCCGACCCAAGCGAGTCGCTCGCTCAGGCGAAAGACCATCAAAAGCATTGCGTAGAGCAGGTGTTGAGTACGTAGAGATGCGCTCGTTGGACGTCAGTCCACTCGATCCTGTTGGCGTCAATCAGAACAAGTTGCGCTTCTTAGAGAGCTTCGCTGCCTTTTGCGCGGTTGCTCCGAGTGAGCCGATTACTTATAGCGAGCAACGGGAGTTCGATTCGAATCACGTCGCCGTCGCGCGTCGCGGCCGCGAACCGGGTCTTCAATTACGCTTTGACGGGCGCGATACAGATATGCTGACGTGGGGCCGCGAAATTTTGGATGCTATGGAGGGCACCTGTGAGTTGCTTGATCAGGGCGACTTAAAGCGGCCCTATTCAGAGGCGCTCGCTCTTCAAAAACAAAAACTTATTGACGTGAGTGCGACGCCGTCAGCGCGTATTCTTAAAGACATGGCGGACACTGGCGAGTCGTTTTTTGAAATGGGCATGCGGCTGTCAACGTCTTATCAATCATATTTTACAGCGCTGACTGAGTTGGAAGGTACGCGCCTAGGTGAGTTTACAAACGAGGCGAGCGAGTCCATAGAGGCGCAAGCTCGTCTAGAGGGCTCTGATAAGCAATCCTTTGCTGACTACTTGCAACACTATCTAAAAAAATAGCAGATAGTCGTCAGTTAGGGGGTAACCGACAATGTGTGAGCGAGGTCACGATTTTCTACGCTAGGCCCTAGCGCGCCCGCCTAATTTCGTGCGCAGTCGCGCAGATTATTTGTCTAGTTCCATGTGTACTAATCATCCGGTGGTGCTCACACGAGGCCTCCCCCTTAGGGTCGTACGCACTTTGAATTCCAAATCACCCATCATCCTGTTCCCAAGCGAGGCGGTACCAAACGACGCCAAGCACGCGTCGGCCTTGCGGCTCCGCTTTGGTGATGACTTAGAGCGTGAGTTTGAGCTCCACAGTGGTGAGAAGCGGCTGACTAGAGTTCGCTTGACACTCTGCTTAGGCTTGCTGATGGCCATCGGCTTCGGCATTCTTGATGTCAGCGCGGTCACCTCGTTTGCTGGCGCCGTATGGGCAAATGCCAGTGTCCTCCTGATTATGGCCATTCTCGGTGCCGCGATTGCTGTGACGCAAAGGCGCGACGGCTTGACGCACTATTTAAAGATAGCGGAAGCCATGGCGATCGGTCTTGGTTTGGTCGCTGCGCTAGGCGAGCTGTTTGCTGGTGCCATTTCAGGGCCTGTGACCATGACGCGGGTCATGCTGGTGGTGCTGTATAGCTATCATCTGCTGGGTCTGCGCTTCTGGCAGGCGGTCCGGGCAAATGCAATCATTTTCCTGTGTTGTGGCGTGATCGGCTATCACGCTGGCTTGTCCGTCGGTGCACTGGCAACCACCTTATTTGCCCTCGCCCTAGTCAACGCGGTGGGCGCGACATTGTGCTTCCACATTGAGCGCGAGCAGCGCGCTCACTTTATGGAGCGACGCTTATTGGTAGCGACAGCGAGTAGAGACGGTTTAACAGCACTTAATAATCGGCGCCGATTCGACGAACACTTGAGTACAGTTTGGCCATTGGCGCAACGAGATGGTGTGCCGCTGGCGCTATTGTTAGTCGATATTGATTTCTTTAAGGCTTACAACGATTGGTACGGGCACCAAGCAGGCGATGAGTGTATCCAGAAAGTCGCCGCTGCTATGCGTGATGCCGCGCGTCGGCCGTTGGACTTCACTGCCCGATATGGCGGCGAGGAATTCGCTGTCATCTTGTACAATGCGAGCCGTGCGTACGTCACCGATACGGCCGCACAAATTCATAAAAATATTGCAGCATTGGCGTTACCACATGGCAACTCGCAGGCGGCTAAGCGAGTGACGGTGAGTATTGGTATCGCTCATGTCGTGCCTTCGCTTCACAGAAGCGCGCAAGGATTCGTGCAGTTGGCAGACCAGTCTCTATACCAAGCCAAAGAAGAGGGCCGAGACCGTTCCGTGTCGAATAATACGGCCTACGACTCCCTGAAAACGGGCATCTTTAGGATTAACCGTAGAGCGTGAAGCCGGCGTTTATGCTGGCGGTGCGCCTAAAGTCCCGCTTGGGCTCACGATAAGGCACAGTCGCTGATATTATGCCGCTGCCACTGGGCAGGAATTCGAGTCCCGCCATTTGCGGCTGTGTTCTCGAGAGGCTAAGTCATGTCAAGTCAATTACCGGTGGCGACCCCCATCCGCCGCCTGCTCATCGCTAACCGAGGTGAGATCGCTATTCGCGTCATGCGCGCGGCAAACGAGTTAGGCATTAGTACGATTGCGATCTACTCACAAGAGGATCGTTTCTCATTACATCGTGCAAAAGCGGATGAGAGTTACCAAGTCGGTATTGGCAAAGGACCGATTGAAGCCTACTTAGATATAGACGACGTTATCCGTATTGCAGTTGAATCCCAATGCCAGGCCATACACCCAGGATATGGGTTTCTCGCTGAGAACCCTGACTTCGCCGATGCGTGTGCTGTAGCAGGTATTATCTTTATAGGTCCATCGCCAGACAGGATGCGACTCCTCGGTAATAAAGTGTCAGCGCGCGAGCTCGCTGTTCGAGCAGGCGTTCCCGTGATGCCGGCGACTGGCCCGCTCCCTTCAGATATGAAGCAGGTAGCGAAGCTTGCGGCCGAGGTTGGCTACCCCTTGATGTTGAAGGCTAGCTGGGGTGGTGGCGGTCGTGGTATGCGCACGATTGAGACTGAATCAGAGCTTGCAGATCTTGTGCCGGCCGCTCGGCGAGAGGCGAAATCAGCATTCGGCAATGATGAGGTTTACCTTGAGAAGCTCATTCGTCGCGCGCGCCATGTTGAGGTGCAGTTGCTAGGTGATCGGCACGGAAACTTAGTGCACTTGTGGGAGCGTGATTGCACCGTACAGCGCCGCAATCAGAAAGTAGTTGAGAGAGCGCCCGCCGTTTTTATGAGTGACGCTGAGCGACAACAACTGTGCGATCTAGGTGTGCGCATCGGCCAAGCGGCAGAATATCAGAACGCAGGTACGGTTGAGTTTCTGCAGGATGCAGAGACTCGGAAGCTTTATTTCATTGAAGTCAATCCGCGTATTCAAGTAGAGCATACGGTCACCGAAGAAGTCACTGGTATCGACATTGTGAAGGCGCAGATCCGCATTGCGGAAGGCCATCATATTGGGACGCTGGAGTCCGGCGTACCAGCACAGGCAGACATAAGAGTCTCCGGACATGCCTTGCAGTGCAGAGTCACTACGGAAGACCCCGAGAGTGGATTCAGCCCTGACTATGGCCAGATTACTGCGTACCGCAGCCCTGCCGGATTTGGTATTCGTCTCGATGCAGGAACCGCCTACGCGGGCGCCTTTATTGGCCGATCGTATGATTCGCTGCTTGTAAAAGTCACTGCATGGGCCCCCACTGCAGAAGAGACGCAGCGTCGTATGCATCGCGCGTTATGGGAATTTAGAATTCGGGGAGTGATGACCAACTTGCGCTTTCTTGATCAAGTGATCTCTCATCCTCAGTTTCAAAGTGGCGACTATACGACCCGTTTCATAGACACGACCCCCGAGCTATTTAATTTTCCAAAACGTCGTGATCGCGCGACGCGCTTGCTGAACTTTATCGGTGACATCATTGTAAACGGCAATGCTGAGGTGCGTGGCCGCCAACGACCGAGTCGCATGACGGATGTACGCTTGCCAAAACTCACCTTAGTGAAGCCGCTGCCTGAGGGCTCCAAGCAAGTGCTCGATAGAGTCGGTCCGAAGGGGCTGGCCGACTGGATGCTGGCGTCGAAGCGAACGTTAATTACTGACACCACGATGCGCGATGCGCATCAATCCTTGCTGGCTACCCGTATGCGTTCGCGCGACATGGTTGCCATTGCTCCTTACTACGCAAGCTGCTTACCTGAATTGTTCTCAGTGGAATGCTGGGGTGGCGCCACTTTTGACGTGGCGATGCGATTTTTAAAGGAGGATCCATGGGAGCGACTGGCGGCGTTGCGAACGGCCATGCCTAACTTGCTTCTCCAGATGCTTTTCCGCTCAGCGAATGCCGTTGGCTATACAAACTATCCTGACAATGTAGTTCGTTATTTTATTGAACAGGCGGCCGCCGCCGGAGTAGACATTTTTAGAGTATTTGACCCTTTGAACTGGGTCGAAAATATGCGGGTGGCGATCGATGCGGTGGGTTCATCAGGCAAGGTGATAGAGGCGGCTATCTGCTATACGGGCAATCTGGCGAACCCAAACGAGACAAAGTACAACCTGAAATATTATGTGTCACTCGCCAAGGAACTCGAGAGAGCAGGCGCGCATGTGCTTTGCATAAAAGATATGGCCGGACTATGCCGTCCACAAGCAGCGAGCACCTTAATTGCCGCCTTAAGAGAGGAAGTGGGCCTGCCGTTGCATTTTCATACTCATGATACGAGTGGGATCGGAAGTGCGAGCGTGCTCGCAGCGGTAGCGGCCGGCTGTCATGCCGTGGATACCGCGATGGACGCTATGAGTGGGCTGACATCGCAGCCTAATTTGGGCTCTGTCGTTGAGGCTTTACGCTATGGGCCGACTGACACGGAATTAGACGCTGACCAAATACGGATGATCTCTGGTTACTGGGAACAAGTGCGGCATGGATATATCGCATTTGAAAGCGATATCCGCGCGGGTACGAGTGAGGTGTATCTGCATGGTATGCCAGGCGGCCAGTACACCAACCTGCGTGAGCAGGCTCGTGCACTTGGCATACCCGACTATCGTTGGCCTGAAGTGGCGCGCGCTTATGCTGAAGTGAACGATATGTTTGGCGACCTGATTAAGGTGACACCGAGCTCTAAAATGGTCGGTGACCTAGCGATCAAGATGGTCACAAGCGGCTTAACGAGAGCGCAGGTTGAGGATCCTAGTGTTGAGGTGGCGTTCCCGGAGTCGGTTGTGCAGTTTTTGCATGGCGATATTGGTCAGCCTTATGGTGGTTTTCCAGAAGCGTTGCAGCGCAAGGTTTTAAGAGGTCGGCAGCCTCTGGTGGGTCGCCCAGGCGATGCGTTGGCAGCTTTGGATCTGGGTCTGCAAAAAGCTACTGCGCAAAGATTAGTCGGTCGCGATGTGACGGATGCGGAGTTGGCCTCTTACTTAATGTATCCCAAGGTGTTTGTTGAATATGCCAAGGATAGGCTGAGATTTGGCAATGTGGCTGCGCTACCGACCGGAGCATTCTTTTATGGAATGCAGGTGGGTGATGAAATCACGGTTGATTTGGAGCGAGGCAAAAGTTTGATCATCCGTTTTATTGCCGCCAGTGAGGTGGCTGATGACGGGTCACGCACCGTATTTTTTGAGTTAAATGGACAGCCGCGATCGGTGCGAGTGGCAGACCGCAGCCACGTCGCTACTAAGCCGCCGACGCGCAAAGCGGACATTTCTGATCCGAAGCAAATTGGCGCTCCGATGCCCGGGCATGTGATTACAGTCAATGCTGTGGAAGGTCAGAAGGTGGCGTGCGGCGATACATTAGTGACCATTGAGGCGATGAAAATGGAAACGGCGGTGCGGGCTGAGCAAGACTCAGTCGTTTCGTCAGTCTTGATCGTTCCTGGCCAGCAGGTGGATGCTAAAGACCTCTTGATGATCATGAAGTAATTATTGGCGCGCCTGTGTTTGGCGGCCATGGTTTGCAGAATGGCTTAAGCGACGGTATCTTTTAGGGGTATCGTCGGGTCAGCTAATCGCGACAGATCACAGAGTGGTTTATCCGCGATGAGTTTTTTAGCGGCCATATAATCTTTAGCGTTGTTAATACAGTCCATTGCAATGAGGCGCGCATCGCGTAGATACGCGCAAGAGAAGCTGCGACTGTCGGGGGTGCCGCGTAGTACCACTTGGTCATAGTCAATATTGAGTCCGACGATGAGTATTTTAAGGTCATATTGGTCTGACCAGAACCAAGGCAGTTTGTCATGGACGGTGCGCGTACCCAGCATATTGGACGCGACGGTTTTAGCCTGCTCAAAGGCGTTATCCACTGACTCTAAGCGGATGCGCTTTGCATAGCGATGATTCACCTGACTACAGCAGTCACCTGCAGAAAAGATAAGTGGGTCGTTGGTTCGGCAGGTTTCGTCCACGGCGATGCCGTTCTCGCAATCAAGGCCGGCGCGTGTGGCTAGATCTATATTGGGTTGAACGCCCATCGCAATAATGACCTCATCGGCTGGGTATTCTTTGCCATCGGATGCCAGTACCGTAGCGACGCGCGTCGGGTCAGAGGCGGCCGCCAGAAACCCAGTGACCGTCGTGCCAAGGTGAATGCTGACGCCTGCCCGACGGTGTTCTGCCGTGAAAAAGTCTGAAATCACTGGGGCAACTACGCGATTCATTACCCGCGCACCCATTTCAAGTACGTCCACTTGGCAGCCTAGGCCGCGACAGGTGGCAGCAACCTCAAGGCCCATATAACCGCCACCGACGATGACTACGCGACTGCCTGGCTTTAATCGAGCGCGGATGAGATCGGCATCGCTAATGGATCTCAGGGCATGAATGCCCTGAAGAGAAACACCGGGAGCCGTTGATTGACGCGGAGAAGCGCCCGTGGCGAGTAGCAGCTGGGAATATTGTATGGGCTCACCCTGTGACAGCTCGAGCTGCTGGCGGTCACGATGGATGGCGGTGGCGCGGACGTTGAGCCTCAGATCTACCTGATGGCTCTCGTAAAAGGCTGCTGGCTTAAGCCACATCCTTTCTAAGGGTAATTCACCTGCCAGATACTTTTTTGATAGAGGTGGACGTTGATAAGCGGGATGCGGCTCGTCGCTGACCATCACCAGGTGTCCGGCAAAGCCACCGCGGCGTAGGCTCTCAGCGGTCTGCAAGGCCGCTTGTCCGGCGCCGACGATCGCAATCGTGTCTGTCATGTCATTTCCTAGCTGATGGCGCACTTTACCAGTGGCAGCCTGTTTTGCCTCATCCCGTCATGGTTTGGCACTAAACTCGGGCAGGATGGCGCCAGCGTGCGCCGCTTGGGTGCAAAACCTCTGCGGACAAAGTTCAACTCATTGATTTTATTATATATAATAGACGGCACGAAAACTGCAAGGTCAGGCAGACGAAGCGTATTTTCGCTAAAGTAGAGCCATTAGAGAGGGGCTAGCCATGAAACTCGTAACTGCCATTATTAAGCCATTCAAGTTGGACGATGTCCGCGCGGCGCTGTCGGAGATTGGTATCTCCGGTATGACCGTCACCGAGGTCAAGGGCTTCGGTCGGCAGCGGGGTCACACCGAGTTATATCGGGGAGCTGAATACGTTGTCGACTTTGTTCCTAAGACCCGTGTAGAGGTTGCCGTAAAAAACGAACTCCTTGACCAAGTGGTTGAGGCCATTGTGACCGCTGCGCGCACCGGCAAAGTGGGTGATGGCAAGATTTTCGTTTCTGATATCAGTCGCGTTATACGAATCCGTACGGGTGAGTCTGACGAACAAGCGCTCTGATCTCATTTGAACAGCGCGCCTCCCATGGAGATGGACGACGAGGCGCTCGCTCGAGTTGTTGATGGCCTATGCCTTGACTCCGCTAAGCGACACATATTCTTGTGTGTCGGAGAGGGTAAGTGTGCGCCGCTAGAAGCCTGTCAAACGAGCTGGATGTACCTGAAAAAACGCCTGAGAGATCGGCAATTAGTGGATGTGGTGGGCGCTGTACTTAGAACGAAAGTGGGTTGCTTAAGAATTTGCCGGCGTGGACCGGTCGCTGTGGTGTATCCAGAGGGCATTTGGTATGGCACCTGCACGCCGGACAATCTTGAGCGCATCATTGAAGAACATCTAATCGGTGGCCAACCGGTCAAAGATTTGCAGATTGGTCATAGTCCGCTCGACCCATAGCGCTATGACGGTCGATAGACAGGGTTAACAGCGAATTGTGGTGAGGTAGAAGACAATGACTCATGGCATCGTCATGCTGACGACCGGTGGCCCAGAGGTGCTTCAGTGGTCTGAGATTTCATTGCCCCGTCTGAAACGGAATGAAGTGCGTGTGCGGCATACAGTGGTGGGTGTCAACTACATTGATGTTTACGATCGCACCGGTCTTTATTCGCGACCGTTGCCTTCGGGTCTGGGTCGTGAGGCTGCGGGGGTGGTTGAAGAGGTGGGCAGTGGAGTGACCTCCGTGGTGGTGGGGGAGCGCGTGGCTTACGTTCTCGCATCACCCGGCTCATATGCTGAAGTGCGGCACGTTCCCGCGGAAAAATTAGTTAAATTGCCAGCAAGTATCACGGACGAGCAAGGTGCCGCGATGATGCTGAAAGGCTTAACTGCCCAGTATTTATTGCGCAGGACGAGCAAGGTTCGGAAGGGTGATCAGATCTTAGTGCATGCAGCTGCGGGCGGAGTTGGGCTGCTGTTGTGTCAATGGGCGAGTGCGCTGGGTGCAGAGGTAATTGGCGTTGTCAGTAGCGATGCTAAGGCTGCGTTAGCGCGAGCTGATGGTGCCCATGAAGTGATTGTGACTCCACGTGAGGATTTAGTGAGTCGCGTACGTGAGCTAACGCGAGGGAAGGGGGTCTCGATTGTTTATGATGCAGTCGGTAAAGACACGTTTTTCCAATCACTAGATTGCCTTCGTCGCTTAGGTGTAATGGTCAGTTATGGCAATGCGTCGGGTCCGGTCACGCCTTTTTCTGTATCTGAACTGGCCAAGCGCGGATCATTATTTGTCACGCGACCCAGCTTGTTTGACTACATCGCCTCCCGGGCAGAACTCAATCGCGCTTCAAGGGAGCTATTTGATATCGTTGAGCGCGGTGTAGTTAAGATCCAAATTGGCCAACGTTATGCGCTATCAAATGCAGCACAAGCTCACCGTGATTTAGAGGCGAGGGTGACAACTGGCCAGACCGTTTTGACGCTCTGATATTTTCCCTGACCTTAAGATATGCGTCGCTGTATGTGAATGACGCCTAGATCGCGAGTGTTCCGCTTCGAACGGCGTCAACAATATCGGCCAGAGCGGATACATTAGTTAAAAAAGTAGAAATGCTCGCTTCATCGCCGATCACTTCGGCAACCAGTTGCGTATCGGATGTTGACAAAATATGGCCATCTGTTTGGCCGATTAGTTTTTTGACAGCAGCGACATTAGTTGAGGTGGCGCGTAGCTTAATTAACAACAACTCACGTTCTGCATGACGAGTTTGTGTGATGTCTTCAACCGATACCACATCCACGAGCTTTCGGAGTTGGCTGATTAATTGACTTATGACGAGGTCATCTCCGGTAGTAACCAAGGTCACTTTAGAAACAGCCCCATCTAGGGTGGGGGCGACTGCCAATGACTCTATGTTATAGGCCCGTGTAGAAAAAAGATTGGCGACTCGGCTGAGGGCGCCTGCTTCGTTTTGCAGCAAAATAGTGATGATGTGACGCATGAAATGACCGGTAGTTCGAGGTTTCGCCGAGCAGCATACCGCGGTTCATTTTGCGGTGCATAGACGCCGACGCGCCTGATTGCTACTCTCTCGTAGAAACGGGCAAAACATAGTGTTGAGAATAGGGGAATAGTGTAGTGACGACGACGGAACACCCGCGGGCTGGCCAGCAATTGACTGGGGCCGAGATGATTGTGCAAATCCTCGCTGATGAGGGTGTCGATGTGGTGTTTGGGTATTCCGGTGGGGCTATTCTGCCCACCTATGATGCAATTTTTGTACACAATTCCGACGCCAAAAAGCGGCCCATTCCGCTGATTGTGCCGGCTAATGAGCAAGGAGCTGGGTTTATGGCGGCGGGTTACGCCCGGGCCAGTGGTCGGGTGGGGGTCTGTATGGTCACCTCCGGCCCTGGAGCGACCAATACGGTTACGCCGATCCGGGACTCCATGGCTGACTCCATTCCGATGGTGGTCATCTGCGGTCAGGTGCCGACCGCCGCCATTGGCACGGACGCCTTCCAGGAGGCTCCCGTCTCAGCGATTATGGGATCGGTGGCCAAACACGTCTTTTTGATTACCGATCCCACTCGTCTGGAGCAAACCGTCCGCACTGCGTTTGAAATCGCCCGTACTGGCCGTCCTGGTCCGGTGGTGCTCGATATCCCGAAAGACGTCCAGAACTGGTCAGGCGTTTTCAAAGGCCAAGGCAACTTGTCTTTACCGGGCTACCGAAATCGGCTGCGGGCAGTTTCTGCACGGCGTCTGGATGAGGCAGCGCTGGGAGCGTTCTTTGCGATGCTGGCACAGAGTGAGCGGCCATTGATCTATGCGGGTGGCGGCGTAATCGCCGGCGAGGCGACAGCGGCTTTACGGGATTTCGCAGACACTTTTCAGATACCCGTTGTGACCACCCTGATGGGTCTTGGATCGGTGGATACAACCGATGCGCGTTGTATGAGAATGTTAGGTATGCATGGTGCCGCTTTTGCGAACTATGCTGTGGATGACTGTGATTTTCTTTTAGCAGTTGGCGCGCGCTTTGATGATCGCGTCGCCGCTGTGCCACCTCGGTTTGCGCCAGGCGCTAAGCATATCGCTCATCTTGATGTTGACGTGTCTGAGATTGGCAAGGTTAAAGCAGTGCACTGGAGTCATGTGGGTGTCATGGCTGACGCACTGTCTCAGTTAACTGCCTACGGAAAGACTAAGGCATTTAAGCGCGATTGGCGGCCTTGGCATGCTCATTGCGCAGAACTTAAGCATACGTATGCCATGAACTATGATCGAAATAGCGATCTTATTCAGCCTTATTATGTGTTGGAGGAAATCAATCGACTCACCAAAGGAGAGGCTATTATCTCTACAGGCGTCGGGCAGCATCAGATGTGGGCTGCCCAGTATTTTGATTTTAAGAGCCCTCGTTTGTGGCTTACCTCCGGGAGTATGGGCACCATGGGATTTGGGTTGCCCGCCGCTATAGGAGCGCAATTTGCTCATCCAAAACGCCTGGTTATAGATATCGACGGCGATGCCAGTATTCGCATGAACTTAGGAGAACTGGAAACCGTGACGACCTATGACTTGCCTGTGAAAGTCGTCGTTCTTAATAATTTTGGCGATGGCATGGTGAAGCAGTGGCAGAAGTTATTTTTTAAAGGCCGCTTGTCTGCCAGTGATAAGTCATTGCATAAGAAAGACTTCGTAAAAGCCGCCGAAGCCGACCAGTTCCCTTGGGTACGCCGATTGGATCGAAAGGAAGATGTGCCGGCTGTCATCGCCGAATTCATCGCTTTTAATGGACCCGCTTTTCTTGAAGTGTTGATTGATCCCGACGCTGGGGTCTACCCAATGGTGGGTCCCGGCCAGTCATATGAAGAAATGATCACCGGTGACTGGATCGCTTCGCGCGCTATCGGCCCTAGCGAGCCGCCGTCCACCTCGGGGATGTTCTGAGAGCGGTGCTGACCGCAAGAGTACAAGCCATCCAGACATCACGAGAAGGCTCTTGGACACCGCATCCGGTTGTCTGAGGCAAATAGAGTCAATGAGTCTATTTATGCGCTTCTAATAATGAGTTAATTTTATCGATAAAAACACTCACCGGCTGGGCACCTAAGAGCACACTGCCCACAAATTCTGATCCTTGGCGCTCAGCAATGATAAATCCGGGTGTGCCAGTGACGCCTAAGCGTTCCGCTTCGGCAATATCTGCTTCAATGGATTTACTAATGCTTGGGTTAGTCAGGCACGCCTCAAATAGCTTTTCATTGACACCTGCTTGTATCGCTACTTGATGAGTCAGTTCGGCTGACAAGGCTTGTGCCGCAAAGAGCGCATTAAATACCGGCCAAAACTTGCCTTGAGCGCCTGCACATCGCGTGGCGATGGCTGCAGGCATCGCCTTATCATGAAAGCTCAGTGGCATATCGCGCACCACATAGCGGACTTTGCCCGTATCAATGTACTTGGTTTTTAGTTCCGGAAAGCTGCTTTCATGGAATCTCTTGCAGAATGGGCACTGATAATCTGCGAATTCAAACAAGGTCACGGGTGCATCAGCCGCTCCCAAACTGAAGTTACCCGAGTCGCTTAGCTTGACGGGCGCGGCCTCAGCTGTCGGCTTAGGCGCCGATTGCTGTTCAATGATGAGCCGCTTGAGATCACGTAGTTCCGCAAGAATAGTCTCTCCCTGTGATGCGCTCATTCCCGATATGCCAGGTTGTGTTGTACATCCCAAGAGATAAAACACGCTGACCGTGATGAGGAAACTCAATTTTCTCACGTTCGCTCCGCTGATGACCACTGGCTTTTAATCCAGATTTGAAGAGATTACCACAATGGCAAATGCCGACGTGAAATGGGCTGCAGAACGAGGCATTATAGGCGCTACCCGCGGAGGTCTAATTTCATGAAATTTTTGCATACCATGGTTCGGGTGACTGACCTTGAGGCATCCCTGTATTTTTACTGTGAGCAGCTCGGTTTGGTCCTTAGCGGGCGCAAGGATTACGAGCGCGGTCGCTTTACGTTGGTGTATTTGGGTGCTCCGGACAATCCGGACGTCCAGTTAGAGCTTACCCATAACTGGGATCCTGAGCCCTATACGATGGGTCGAGCGTTCGGGCATCTGGCCTACGAGGTAGAGGACATTTACGCTTTGTGTGATCGCTTGATGAAAAGTGGCGTCGTCATTAATCGCCCCCCCAGAGATGGGCATATGGCATTTGTGCGTTCACCGGATCGAGTGTCAATTGAGTTGCTGCAAAGAGGGCCAGCGAAAGCCCCTGCCGAGCCATGGCAATCGATGCCCAATGTTGGGGAGTGGTGACGAAGTAGGCAGGCAGTGATAGGGGTTAGGTGTGAGACGTCGTGTTTCGAAACCCGCTGCTATTTTTTGCCTGCTGTTACTGTCCGCCGAAGCGGGTGCCTGGGGCGCGTTAGGGCACCGGCTGATCGGCGACATGGCTGAGCAGCGACTCACCGCTCACAGCCAGCAGGTTTTGCGCGCGCTGATCGGTGAGCAGTCTCTGGCTGATGTCAGCGTGTGGCTAGACGAAGAGCGGCTGACTTTGCGTCGACAGCATCCTGGTTCCGAGCGCTGGCACTATGATAATTGGCCAGTCTGCGAGGTAGATGACTCTCCCGTAGCGTACTGCCAAGATGGCAATTGCGCGTCGCAGGCTTATGCCCGATCACTGATCATCTTGCGTGATAGTGAAGCGCCTCCGGTGATTCGTCTAAATGCGTTGCGTGTCGTGGTGCATGTTTTAGAAGATATTCATCAGCCCTTACACGCCGCAGATCACGCAGATCGTGGTGGTAACGAAATTTCAGTGCGATGGGGGTCCAGTGGTCGATCCGGGTCGTTACATTCTGCGTGGGATACCGAATTCGTAAAAGTCTTAACTAACGGCAGACCACTTCATCAAGTCGCTGAGGAATGGTTGGCCCAGACCAATGCCGATGTTGATGAGATCGAGCGGGGAGATATCAAGAGCTGGTTAATGGAGTCTCATGATTTGTCGCGGTCGGTAGCCTATGGCCAATTGCCAGGATTTGCGTGCTCAGTCGATTCGCCAACGAGAATTGCTTTGCCATCTCAGTACATGAAAACTGCCACAGCGGTCATCAAAAAACAGTTACTTAGGGCAAGCTTGCGACTCGCCGATGTCTTGAATCATGCCCTTTAGTACGCTCACTGGTGAGTGCGCGTACTTGGGCTAATCTTTGCTTGGTTTAAAAACAAGGCCGGATCCACCCAAGTCTGATTCAGCATGACAGCGAAGTGTAAGTGCGGTCCGGTGGATCGGCCGGATAGACCAACGTGACCTAACATCTGACTAGATTTTACTGCATCACCCGGGCGCACAGACATATCTAGTAAGTGGCAGTAGAGCGTTAGAAACCCCTGACCGTGATCAACGATTACTGTGTTGCCGTTAAAAAAGTAATTGCCCGTTAAGAGCACGTGGCCATCTGCAGCGGAGTACACCGGGTCGCCAATGTGTGCGGTGATGTCCATTCCTGTATGAGGCTGTCGCGCCTCGCCATTAAAGGTTCGCCGAGCACCAAAGGAATCTGATTGCTTTCCGCCGACGGGGGCAACTAATCGTAGGCTGTTGGGTGGTGTGGTGCTGTAGGTCAGCCATGCGTTTTGTAGCTCGACACGTTCGCGTTCGTAGCGCGCAACATCACGGGCAGACAGGTCCACGTGCTTTGGGGACACCGTGAGCGCTTGGGATCGGTATACCTTAGTAGCAATCGTGTATTCGACTAAGCGGTTGGCGGCTCCTTCTTGGACCTGAACTCGGGCAGGCCCAGGCGTGGCGCTGAGTGGAATGCCGATGATCGCGACCCAGCGGGAGGCCATCTGTCGGACAAGGACAGGAATGGAGCCGCTCAGCACGGTGGGAGGGTCCGGTGTGTTGCTACCCAGATCAATGATGTCGACCCCACCCGGCACCGCCGAGGGCATGGGCAGATTTTCGGCATACCCTAGCGCGCCGCCTGCGACGGTTAGCCCGATCACGCTGAGCCAAACCCCACGTATCCAAGAGGACCTGCCGGTTTCGTGTCTTGGCCGCGCAGCACCGCCAACAGCAATACCTGTGTATCGTCCTGCCTGTCGATGGTTTAATCTCATGGAGGAGACAACCAAGGAGTTTGTGAGTGAGTCATTCTAGCGATCATCGTTCTCCGCCTCTCGGGGCATTTTGCGGGACATTGAGTCCTGAGCAGCAGCGTGTCCTCCGAGAGCATGGAACTGAGCCACCTCGTTCTAGTCCGTTGGATAAAGAATATCGTTCGGGTCAATATCATTGCGTAGGGTGCGGGCTGACGCTTTTTGAATCAAGCACCAAATTTAATAGCGGTACAGGCTGGCCCAGTTTCTTCCAACCCATACCGGATGCAATTATCAATGTGCCCGATGACAGCTACGGCATGCGCCGCACCGAAGTACAGTGCGCACGGTGTCAGGGGCACTTAGGCCACGTATTTCCAGATGGACCAGCCCCCAGTGGGCTTCGTTATTGCATCAATGGGGTGGTTTTACGATTCGAGCCATCGGACACCCCTTAACCTGGCAAAGTGAGAACTGAGTCGCGACTTTAGGGCGTATGTGTTGCGTCTGCGTCTGAACATCGTAGGCTCGCCAGATGAGCCTCCTAGCTGAAGTGACGACTCGCAATCTCCGCCGCGTCTACTTTTCCTGCCGTCATGGGCAGCTGCATGTGCGCACGGCTTTCCCCTCGACAGGTGGCTTTGATGAGCAACCCCCGCTTATTTGTTTGCACGAAATGCCGCGCTCGAGCCGTAGTTTCCTGCCCTTTATAAATAATCTGTCGGCTAATCGATCTATTTACGCGTGCGACATACCTGGTTTTGGTGAGAGCGACCCATTACAGGGCACGATCTCAATAGAGAACTATGCGAGTGCGATTGACGATCTCATTCGCGGTCTCAGACTGCGAACGGTCGATGTGCTCGGTGTGGGTATGGGTGCTGCGATCGCGGCCGAGCTCGCTCTAGTAGAGGCAAGTTCTGTGCGTCGTCTGGTCATGATTCATCCGCCAATGAACCAAGCAGGTGACGACTATCGTTGGCTGAATGCGAAAGCGGATGGCAGTCATTTACTGAAACTTTGGTATCGAAGTACGGTGGGTCGTGGTTCGGCAGAGTCACCCGACAGCCTAACTTCTGGGCTGGCCGATGAACTGCATGCAGGCCTCGAAGGTGATCGAGCGCTCACCGCGATGGCCGCGTGGGTACGATCAGGTCGGCTAAGTACCGTTAAAGCAGCTACTTTAGTCTTAGGCGCAACTAACGAGTTGGCTGATGTAAAGCAAACAGCGTTGCCTATGGGGGCGCTGACCGAGGAGTTGCCAACCCTTAGTCGCGGCCTGTCAGGACTGACGCCGGGTGCGCTCGATGCCTCCTTGCGACGGTTCTTAGATCGCTGATCGGCCTGCACCACTGGTGAGCGTTTTCCACCCAACGGTGGGTCAGACGAATAAAGCGTCTCCTTGAAAAAAATCAATGATTTAGTTGCGATCTCGTACCTAATGCCCTCAAGATGACCGTATGAAATCGAAATACTTAGAGCGCATCCGGGCTGCACGCGTCTATGACGTTGCCATTGAAACGCCCCTTGAGCCTGCCAAGCGGCTGTCGCGTCGCTTAGACAATAGCGTCTTCTTTAAAAGAGAAGACTTACAGCCGATCTTCTCTTTCAAACTGCGTGGCGCTTACAATAAAATTATCAATTTGTCAGACGCAGAAGCGGCTAAGGGTGTCATCTGTGCATCTGCGGGCAATCATGCTCAGGGCGTTGCCCTTGCGGCCCGCACACGTGGAATACCCGCTTACATCGTTATGCCGCGCAATACGCCACCGATCAAGGTAGAGGCGGTCCGTGATTTAGGTGGCCACATTGAGTTAGTCGGCGACGACTTTGATGCTGCCTATGAATACGCTGTGAGCTACGGTCGGCAGCACGCACTCACTTTCGTCCACCCATTTGATGATCCTGAAGTGATCGCAGGGCAAGGTACTGTTGCGATCGAAATCATTAAGCAGCATCCATCGCCTATAGACGCCGTCTTCGTGCCGATCGGCGGTGGTGGACTGATTGCGGGCATTGCTTGCTACTTTAAAGCCGTCAGTCCGACCACGCGCATCATTGGTGTCGAGCCGATCGACGCGGCCAGTATGCATGCTTCTCTACAGGCGGGTGAGCGCGTCACGCTAGAGCGTGTCGGAATATTTGCGGACGGCGTCGCTGTGAAACGTGTCGGCGAGGAGACGTTTAAGCTGGCGAAGGCCTATGTCGATGAGATTATCTTGGTGTCCACTGACGAAGCCTGTGCAGCGATTCAAGACATCTTTGAAGATACCCGCGCCATTGTAGAGCCGGCGGGCGCCCTAGCAGTGGCCGGTCTTAAAAAGTGGGTCGCTCGCGAGAAGGTAACGGGGAAGTCCTTGGTTACACTCAATTGCGGTGCAAATATGAACTTTGATCGATTGCGGCACGTGGCGGAGCGTGCTGACATAGGACAAAGCCGCGAAGCCCTATTTGCAGTTGAAATCGACGAAGCGCCTGGCAGCTTCCTGGCTTTCTGCAAAACGATTGGTAATCGCAGCGTGACTGAATTTAATTATCGGTATGCGGATAAACAGCGTGCGAAGATATTTGTTGGCCTTGCTTTAACAAATGGCGCAATAGAGCGTGAGCAGGTGCGTACTGCCATATCGGCAACGGGTTGTTCGGTTGTTGATTTGACAGACAACGAGGTCGCTAAACTCCATGTAAGGTACATGGTGGGTGGTCCGGGGCGTTCCTTAAAAGACGAGCGACTATTTCGGTTTGAGTTTCCGGAGCGTCCAGGTGCTCTGCTGCGCTTTCTAACGGCGGTCGGTAATCGATGGAATATCAGCTTATTCCACTACCGCAACCATGGGTCAGACTATGGGCGTGTGCTTGCGGGCATTCAGGTGCCGACAGAGGGCAGCAATGAGTTTCGTGCTCATCTTGATGAGCTCGGCTTCAACTACATTGAAGAGACAGACAATCCAGCGTACCGAATTTTCCTTGGAAACCCCGACGCTTAGTAGTCGTCCCACGGCACGGTTGCCTTATTTGAGATCTTTTCCATGAGCTATGTTCCTAAGCGAACCCCTCGATATGAGCGTCGCTTGTTGCGAGATATGGAAATGCATTTGACCTGGTGGGGTTCAGGCGAGTCAGCGCCGGTTGTACTACTACATGGTTGGGTGGATACGGGGGCTACTTTTCAATTTGTAGTCGATGCGCTGCAGGGCGAGCGCGTGATCGTGGCACCTGATTGGCGTGGTTTCGGCCGCAGTCAGTGGCAGCAGTCACCTTATTGGTTTCCAGACTACTTGGCCGACCTTGACGCATTGTTGGACGCGGTGTCGCCCTCCGCGCCGGTGACGCTGATCGGCCACAGTATGGGAGGCAATGTGGCGTGCCTGTACGCAGGCGTACGCCCAGAGCGAGTGAGTCGACTGATCAATTTGGAGGGATTGGGTTCCAAAAATATGGAGCCAGAAAGCGCCCCAGATCGCTATCGTCAGTGGTTAAATGGGTTAGCCGAGGTACCGAGCTTCGCTATTTTTGAATCGGTTGAGCGGTTTGCTGAGGTCTTGCGGCGCAAGAATCGGCGATTGACCGCTGAGCGAGCAGAGTACATCGCTGGCTGTTGGTCCCGAGCACTGCCTGATGGCCGCTATACGGTGAATGCAGATCCCGCTCATAAGTGGATCAACCCTGTCCTTTATCGGCGTGCTGAAGCGGAGGCGTGCTGCCGACGAGTCACGGCCCCTGTCCTCTGCGTATTTGGTGAAGACTCACTGGAACGCGCCGCCTTTGGTGGGGCCGTTGTGGATGAGTACTTTCGCTCGCTATTCCCACAAGTTCAATTACAGACCTTAAAAGACGCGGGGCATATGATGCATCACGAGCAGCCAGAGGCGGTCGCTGAGCTGATTGATACATTCATTAGTTCTTAGAGCGCGCTGTGGTTTAGTGAACTTTCACAGCGGGCGCGCTGCCTGTCGTTATAATGGCTTCACTTTTTGTGCGACTGGCTGCCCGTCATGTCTGAGCTACCTAGTGCTGATGACAACTCGCTCAAAGCGCTATTGGCAGAAGTGTCTTTCCGGCGTTTTCTGACTGCGCGATTTCTCTCTGCGATTGGCATCCAAATGCAGACCGTCGCAGTGGGTTTGCAGGTGTATAGCCAGACACACGATCCGTTGGACTTGGGGTGGGTGGGCCTGTCCCAGTTTGCGCCTTTTCTCTTGTTTATTCTTTTTGCAGGACAGGCAGCCGATCGCTGGACACGGAAATATATTGTGCTGGGTTGTTTCATCGTGCAGTGGCTGTGCGCAGCGACACTCTGCCTTCTTACTTACTGGCGGATACCACAGGTGTGGCCAGTCTTTGTTGTAATGTGCGTGTTTGGCGCGGCACGTGCGTCAGTGATGCCAGCCAGCCAGGCGCTTGCGCCTAATCTTATTCCGCGCTCCTTGTTTCGAAAAGCTATTGTGGTGAATTCCTCTACTTGGCAAATCGCTACCATTGCCGGTCCTGCAGTGGGGGGGCTCGTGTACGGTTTGTACGGGCCACTCTATGTCTATGGGTGTGTGATCGGTTTAACGACCTTATCCATTGTGGCGCTCACTCGTATGGCCTCGCCCCCACAGTTAGCGCCGGTGGGTCAAGCCACTTGGCGCACTCTACTGCATGGCGTGCAGTTTGTGTTTCGACGTCCGATTTTGCTTGGTGCCACCTCCTTGGATTTGTTCGCGGTTCTGTTCGGTGGCGCCACCGCACTATTGCCTGCGTATGCAACTGACATCTTATTTGTCGGTCCACAGGGACTTGGCTGGTTACGTGCAGCGCCAGGCATCGGAGCGGCTTTGATGGCCGTTGTTTTGGCGTACCGACCCTTGGCTCGGGATGTGGGCTGGGTGCTGTTTTCAAGCGTCGCCGTGTTTGGAGCCGCAACGATTTTTTTCGGGCTATCACATAGCTTTTGGCTGTCCTTGGTGGCCCTTGTCGTCTTGGGTGGTGCTGACATGATCAGTGTGTTTGTCCGGCAGCTGCTGGTTCAGCTTGATACGCCTGATGACATGCGAGGCCGCGTCGGCGCCGTGAGCGCTATGTTCATCGGCGCGTCAAATGAGCTGGGCGAATTTGAGTCCGGCGCCACCGCTGCGTGGTGGGGAATTGTGCCGGCAGTGGTTGTGGGTGGGGCTGCGACGATGGCCATTGCTGGATTATGGGCGCGGTTCTTCCCGACACTCCGTCACATGGATCGGTTTCCAGCGCCCAGCGGATCAAGCGCGGGGCGCTAGGCTGGGTTCTCAAGGCTAAAGGACGTTGCCGCATCGTCATACGCGAATGCCTCTGCGTAACGCGCCCAACTGATGATGGCACGCAGCGTCTCCTCTGCGGAAGCCGGTGACATGTGGTCCTCCAGTTCATCGAGGAAGCGACTTTTAGGCGCAGAGTGGCTTGTACGCTCATCCAATATGCGTCGGATGTGAGCCGCTAAAGGCACATGCGTCAGAAGCAGTCGCGAGAACATTCGCTTGCGCTCATCGACTGCCGAATCTGCAAATGCCATGCCCTCTTGTGTGAGTCGAAGGTCGCCACCTTCCACATCAGCTAAGCGCATCATCTGTAAGGTTTCAACCACCGGGAATAGGTCGTCGATTTCGAGTGACAGTTCGGAGGCGATCTCCGGAAGATCGGCTTTGCCTAAGAAAGGCGCTGCCGCCACGGTCTCTATTAATCCAGAGATGAGGTTGGTTGATACGTGAGGTAGGAATGTATCAATGCCAGACCCTAGCACACGCTCAAATCGCGGTGTACTACCGCGTCCTGGCTTTGCCGTCATCTCGACGTAAATGCGCTCGACCATGGCAGCGAATGCCGGGTCGAGTCGGTCGCGGGGTCTGGGAATAGTGACTTCAATACTAGAGACAATACGCCCAGGGTTGGTTGCAAACACCAAGATGCGATCGCACATCTGTACGGCCTCTTCAATATTGTGGGTGACCAGCACAACGCCCTTGATGGGCATTTTCCCTTCGGACCACAAGTCTAGAAAGTCGGTACGTAACGTTTCAGCGGTGAGCACATCTAGCGCCGAGAACGGTTCATCCATTAACAAAATGTTGGGATGTACGACGATGGCGCGGGCAACGCCCACTCGCTGACGCATACCGCCCGAAAGCTCGCGTGGGTAGGCAGACTCAAATCCGTCCAGACCAATGAGGTCGATCGCCGCCAGAGACCGGCGCCGAATTTCATCACGTGGTAACTCCAACGCCTCGAGACCTAGGGTGACGTTTTCATAGACCGTGAGCCACGGGAATAGCGCAAAACTTTGAAATACCATCGAGATGCCAGCAGCCGGGCCATCGATTGCCTTGCCTAGGTAATTAATATTGCCGCCGGTCGGATCGGCAAGACCAGCGATTAGGCGCAGCAACGTTGACTTCCCAGAGCCGGAGCGGCCGAGCAGCCCCACAATTTCTCCAGATTTCAGACTCAGGTTGACATCATCAAGGACTAATAGTTCGTTGCCATCACCGCGCGGAAACGTTTTTTGGATGTGCTTCACATCAAGCAACATGCCACCACTATGCTGCAGATTCAGTTGAGTATTCATGCTGTTATGCCAGACGAAACTTTCGTTCCGCGTAGTAGTAAAGGGGACGCCAAAGCAACCGATTAATAATTAACACATACAGGCTCATGGTGACCACGCCCAGTACAATGCGATGAAAGTCGCCTGCCACAGTTGCATCCGTGATGTAGGCGCCTAGACCACTGGCTTTTACGTGGTCCTCTCCCCAAGTGGCGACTTCTGCGGCGATACTCGCATTCCATGAACCGCCGGAAGCGGTCAACGCGCCAGTCACGTAGTACGGAAATACGGCAGGCAGAGCAATACGCTTCCACCACAGCCAGCCGCGAACGCGCAAATTAGTGCCGACGGCACGCATTTCGCCAGGGATGGCTGAAGCGCCCGCGATAACATTAAATAAGATGTACCACTGCGTACCTAATATCATGAGCGGACTTAACCAAATATTAGGATTAAGTTTCCAGGTGACGATCCCCATGACGGCAACTGGGAACAGCAGGTTAGTAGGGAAGGCGGCCATGAACTGCGCGACGGGTTGTACCACCCGTGCCACTTCTGGACGCAAGCCGACGTAGACTCCAATGGGCACCCAGAAAAGGCTAGCGATTAAAATAAGAACGAAGACTCTCACCATGGTGATCGCCCCCTGACCAAAGGTGGTGCCGATATCATGCCAAGTGAGCTCTGGTGCTAGAAAGACCGCGGTCTTCCACACCGACACGATGACCACGGTCAGTACAAAAAGGGTCGCCAGCAAATCAAGTCTGCGCGTGTGCTCACGGCTTTCGAAGCGTATGGCTTTGGGTGCTGATTTCACGATAGCCGCAGTGTTTGCCCAGCCACGACGTAACTGTCGTCGAAAGCGGGCTACCCAGGCCGACCGGCTCAGTACATCAAATACCCAGGAGGTAGGTGGCTTGGCGTTGACCTCTTGTTCGAATCGAAAGCGATCCGCCCAAGCGACTAAGGGTCTAAAGAAGAGTTGGTCGTATAGCAGAATGACTGCAAACATGGCGGCGATCGCATAGGCCACTGCGCGCAAATCCTTTTGCGCAATGGCTAAGGCAATGTAGGCGCCGACGCCTGGTAGGGTGACCGTGGTCGAGCCGACACTGAACGCTTCTGAGGCCACGACGAAGAACCAGCCGCCGGACATCGACATCATCATGTTCCAGATAAGTGGAGGCATGGCAAACGGCACTTCAAGTCGCCAAAAGCGTGCCCAGCCAGACAGCCGGAAGCTGCGCGCGGCCTCGGTCAGTTCAGTGGGCACGGTACGCAGGCTCTGGTAAAAGCTGAAGGCCATGTTCCACGCTTGACTCGTGAAGATGGCGAACACCGCGGCAAATTCAGCGCCAAGCACCCGACCAGGTGCCAAGGATAGAAAAAACAGGATGGTGACCGAAATGAAGCCGAGAATGGGCACGGACTGCAGAATGTCTAGAATCGGCACCAATATGCGCTCAGCGCGCGGGCTTTTGGCCGCCCAGGTGGCGTAGGTAAAAGTAAATAAGAGCGATAGACCCAGGGCCGCGAACATTCGTAACGTGGTACGAGCGACATAGCCCGGGAGAAACGCGGGCTCAAGAGAGACGGGGCTTGCATCTAAAGTGGTGATCGGTGCCAGCACCCCACGACTGGCTGCGCCTAAAAACGCAAGGAAACCAACCACCAATAGAATGGCAATAAGATCAAAGCGCGATGGCGCGCCGCGGCTTCCTGTGCTCCAAGCGGTGGTGGTCTGAGGCATGGCGGCGGGGGGTACTAATAAAGGTGGCTCTGGAGTCTGGGGACGCGACGCAGTCTGCCACATTTGGCCTGTCAGCTAACACCCCGTAGCCGAAGATATTGTCGCGGAGTGAGTTGGCCCACTCGCTCCGAGTCGGTCAATAACCGGTCTCGTCGGGTAGACAAAGGGTCGGTGCAAGAGCCCTTGAGTGAGCAAAACTAGCCGGCATCGCTGAATGACCGTCCGGCATTGGTCTATGGTCGCTGCCATGACGGCGATTTTGGGTGCCTCGGCGCCCATTTTGGGCCCCTGGGGTCATTCCGTTGTCTAAACGACTCTTTGCGGGACGGCCAATGGGCTCAGCGCAGTAGCGACGTCAGCCTTGCGCCGTCTCCTTAGGCGGGAATGAGCTCGGTCGCGTCTTTTCGAAGAGATAGTGCGACACGATCCACTCTTGGCCACGACGAAAGCCCCAAAGTTCAGCACAAGCCATAAAAAAGACGCGCCAACGCACCCACCACCGGCGCATATCTGTCTCACCGTAGGTTTCTGCGAGTAATGGCTCAATCTCAATACGATGCTGATCCATCTTCTTCAGCCAGTCTTCAGCGGTCCGCTGATAGTGGCGACCATCAATATGCCAATGATCACAAATGGTCAGATGCTTCTGAAAATAGAAAAACAGGTCATCACTCGGCATAATGCCACCTGTAAAAAAATGTCGTGCCATCCAATCATTATTACTTTGCGTCTCAAAAGGATAAGCAAAATCTCGATGAGAAAATATGTGCACAAACAGTGTGCCGGTATCTGCCAACCACGTTGCAATGCGACTCAGCAGTAGCTCGTAGTTACGCATATGCTCAAACATTTCTACCGACACGACTCGATCAAACGAAGTTCCTGCGGGGAATGTCAGTGCGTTCATGTCGCAGGTGATGACTCGTATGTTGCTTAAGCCACGCTTTTTGGCTTCGTTCTCAATATATTCGCGCTGCGATCGTGAGTTTGATACCGCAACAATACGCGCTGCTGGATAGCGAGCTGCCATATATAAAGTGAGGCTACCCCAGCCACATCCGAGTTCGAGAATCCGGTCTCCATCAACCAGACGGGCGCGTTGGCAGGTTAGAGACAGCATGGCCTCTTCGGCTTCATCTAAGTGATGCCCCCCCGCTGTTGCGCGCTCGGTTGGGGCACTATCTAAACGATAATAGCCGCAGGAATACTTGCGGTGTTTACCGAGTATAAAGCCGAAAAAGGCCGCTGGCAGTTCATAGTGCTGCTCGTTGGCTTCAGCCGTGTGGACAGCAATTGGGCTCGCTTTAAGTTGTTCGATAAGGCGCATCAGATGCGCCTGTTGTGACTCCGGGTCGCCCTTATTTTCTTCCGATAAACGCTCTCTAAGAAGACGACGAATACCGATTCTAATAAGCGCATCCGGAACGAGATCTCGTTCCAGTAACTGGTCGAGGAGAGACGATCGTGGCGGACTCTCTGGCGTGTTCATTAAGGGTGAGCTCATCAGTGCATTATAAGACGCAAAGTCGATTGGGTCGCGAGTGAAGTGAGCTTACTTGGCTCGCTTCAACAGATCACTCACGGGCGCCCCGGCCGGCAGGCGACGGATCTCCCGCAGCATAAATGTAGCCATCGCGATATTGCCGAGTGCCATGATCAGAAAAAACCATAGGATGCGACCGCTGACACGCTCCTTGTAAAAAACCCAGGTGTAGAAAGTCAGAAACCCACCGTAGGCATCGGCTAGTGTGGCAATGGTCCAAGCGCGATTCGGTGAGACGATAAGGCCGGTCCACGCCCAGACCGGCTGTTGGGTGGAGGCCCAGAGAGTCACTGAGACAAGAGTGATCAAAATGCAGCTGAAGATCACGTACAGGACTGTTTTTGGATTCATCGGTACTCCATGCGATCTATTTTCAAGGCATGCGGGTGAGGGTTCATTGCACAGCGTAATGCTATCAGTTCACCCGAGATTATGGATCGGCACACCTAATCCGGTCTTTCTGTAGACAGGTGGGCGCGTGATTCGGCGGGGGGAGCGATCGGATCTGCTAATTGACGTATGTATTGCTCAGTGGCTGCGAGGTCGATCGCAACCACGGAGCGATTTTTTCCTTCGCTGAGCACGCCATAGCGACTGCCCTGCGCACTCAATACATCGGATGCAGCCACCGTATAGGTCCGTGTGCGCTCGAGCATATCGCCGGATGCCGTTTTGATGCTGTCCACATGGTGACCGGCGAGGCGTAAGTTGTCATAAGTAAAAGTGAGGCCAGACACACGTAAGAATTCAGCGATGCGCTCATTGCCATGCCACTGCTGCTCTAACAGTCGATAGATCTGCTCGCCATCGAGGGTTATTTTGATCAGTTGATGATTCGATGGCTGCACCGCAAAAAGCGACCCCTTGGTAATGGGGCCAGCCAGCAGGTCGTCACGGATGTCATTAGCGTCCACAAAAGCAAAGTCGGTGCCAGCGATGGTGCGAGCCGCATCGGCTAATAGAAAGCCCAAGGATGAGGCGGCGTCAGAGGGTTTTCCACGTAGTAACATCATGGGATTGTGATTGAGTACGCTCGCGCTGGTCGCAGCCGTTGCCTGCTCTGCCGCCGCCACTAGGTGAGCGATCTTTTTGACGGGTTTTTGTCCAGGCCTATCATCCGCCCAGGTCGTAATGAGACGAGCGGATTTGGCAGTGACCTTGCCGGTACGTCGATCAATAGTCAGATCGATGGAGCTCAGAGCAGAGCCCCCCATTCGTGCCTGAGTGACCAGCGTCATGCTGCCATCCGCTAGAGGCAATAGGACGGCATTGAGTGCGTGCGTGTGACCGGCGATCACCACATCGACGCCGCCGTGGATACCTTCCAATACCTGTTTTAGTCCACCATGGACTTGATTGAGCTGACGAGGAATCGTTTGTAGAGTGATCGGATCGGTAAGCCCCTCATGGATAACCAGCACAATGACGTTGACGCCTTGCGCGTGTAGCGCTTGGACGGCGGTATTGACGGCGGTGGCTGCGGTGGTAATGGCCAAATCAGCGATACGGCCCGGGCTTAAGAGAGTCGGCGCGTCTTCGGTGATAGCGCCGATGACCCCGATACGGATGCCATCCAGATCCACGATGATGGCTGCCGGGAGTAATAACTCAAGGGTGTCAGCGTGCAGAATATTGGCGCTGATAAAAGGGACATGAGCGCCGCCCCAGACAGAGGTGGGCGACGAATTTTTTTTGTCCACCGCCCCATAGAGCAGGCGCGCAAGCTCGGTAGAGCCTCCCTCTAATTCATGTTCACCTAAGGTAGCGATTATCCGGCAACGCGTCACGGCAAATGTGGCAGCCGGCGGACTATAGGGTTGTAAGGTGGGGCAATCGCCATCCGCCAGTGCATTGAGGACTGATAGAGTCGGTTCCTCATGTAGCGCACTCGACATGAGTGTACTAGCACCCCAAGAGTCGCCAGCAATCAACGTTAATGTTCGCTTGGGAAGTGCCTCTCGTTCGGTCTCAAGGTACGCGGCAAGTACCGCCGCACCGCCACTGACATGGGCTGGTTTTTTGCTGGTCGTGCCGGGAGGCTGAGACAGACGGCCATGCAAGTCATTGAAGCCGACCAGATGAACTGATACGGGTTCGACGGCGCTGCTGGTGGCGCGCCAGTCGACCGCATTGGTTTGCTCAAAAATAGCATCGGCGCCTGGCGAAGCCTGCCCCCGTGCGACAGTTATGTAGAAGACGGTCAATGCCGCTAGCCACCAGTCAGTCGGTCGATGCTGCATGAGTCGGACTCGCATGGGGAGACACGGGGATGTGGGTCAGTCTGATCTATAATAACGCCACACCATGGTGCCATTTTGCACGGCGGTTAGGGGGTATGAATGCTGACCTCATTTGTTAACTGGTATTTACAGGCCTTAGATACCGGTGGCTATGCGCTGGTGGCGCTACTGATGGCAGTAGAAAGCTCTATTGTCCCGTTGCCTTCTGAGGTCGTGATTCCACCCGCTGCTTACTTGGCTATCACCACCGGGAAAATGACCTTGCTGGGGGTAGTGATCGCGGGCACCGTCGGGTCTTGGATCGGTGCGAGTGTGATGTATGGGCTCGCGCGTTATCTGGGACGGCCGCTGCTGCTACGCTTTGGGCGATTCTTTTTTCTGACGGAAGCCAAATTAGCGGCTGCAGAGCGTTGGACCGCGCAGGTCGGCCCTTATGGCGTATTTGCGGCCCGTTTGTTACCGGTGATTCGCCATCTCATTGGCATTCCGGTAGGGATCCTGCGAATGCATTATGGTTGGTTCAGTTTGGCAACCGTACTGGGTGCGCTGCTGTGGTCTGTTGTGCTGTGTTGGATCGGAGTGACGGCGGGGCAGGACGCAGCTCTGCTTGCGGGAGATGTCCATCGCATCACTTTATGGTGTGCGGGTGGGTTAGTGGCCTTAGGCATTCTTTATGGTGTCTTCGTCTATCGGCCCATGCGCCGCCACTGATGCCAATAGATGGTCGGCTTAAGTGCGCGGCTTCGCGCGTGCGGTCGCCAGCGCTTGCTTTGGGTCATCAGGCCAGAAGTGTTTTGGGTAACGACCCTTGAGTTCGCGTCGCACCTCCTCATAGCCTTTAGACCAGAAACTCTCTAAATCCCGCGTGATTTGTACCGGTCTTCGTGCGGGCGATAGCAATTCAATTGCTAAGGAGACGCGCTGGTTTGCGACTCTGGGTGTTTTGAGCAAGCCAAAGACTTCCTGCAATCTCACCGAGATGCGTGGTGGGTCTTTGGCATAGTCGATGGGGATACTGGAGCCACTCGGCACAAGTAGATGCGTGGGTGCGAGTGTGGCAAGTGCCTGCGTCAGGGGGTATGACAAACACTGGCCTAGCATCATGGTCATATCAAGTCGTGCCAAGTGATCGCGGCGAGTGATGCCATCAAGAAAAGGTCCTAGCCATCGTTCAAGGTCCGCCATTAAGGCCTCATCAGATACGTCAGGCCACGCGATGCGTTCCTCGGGGGGCAAGACGGCTCGTAAAAATAGGATGCGCGCCTGCAGGTTGCGCGCAGCGGGGGTCCAAGGCAGTGCGTACAAACCTAAGGCTCGGATACCGGCCAGCATCGCGTTGTGAGTAGCCTCGGCGGTTAATGCCTTGAGGGGCTCTTCCATAAGCGGTAACGCATCGAGGCGCCACTCTTTTAATGCAGTAACAAGCTCATCTTTGGCATTCCACTCAATTCGCTCCGAAGTAGTGACCTGTTTTTCGAATAAGTGAAGTAAGCAAGAGCGACTCAGTGGTGCGGCACGATAAATTCTCGCTTCCCGTTCGGCGCCATCCAGATCCGCGATCACTAAAAACTCGTGCTGTGAGAGTCCGTCCGGTCCTGCGAACAAAGCGCCGCGGCCGTTACTCATCAGGTAGCGCGCGCCCTCACCACGCCGACGTGCAATGCGGTCGGGATAAGCGAAGGCCAGTAATTGTCCAGCGTCGGCGTCTTCTGTGTAGCTGGCGCCAGCCGTTTTTTCTGGGCGTCGTCGCAGCGCTGCTTGCCACAGATCGCTGAGCCGTCGAATGCGATGGAGGGCGCCCCGATCCGCCTCTAGGCCGATGACCGATCGACCTGCCAATAGCTCAAGGCGCTTCTCTAAGCTGCTATCGCGCTCATGGGGTGGCATTCTGACGAAATCACGTTCGGTCAGTAGTGCAGCCAGATCGCAGGCCATTCGAATCGTTACTGTCCCACGTGCCGCCAGCAGCATGCGCGCAAGGCGTGGGTGTACGCCGAGTTGCGCCATCGCACGACCCACGGGCGTGATGCGATCTGCCGCCAGTGCACCTAAGCGGGTGAGTAAGTCACGCGCTTGTGCCAAGTGGGCTGGTGGGGGTGGGTCGAGCCAAAGCAGCGCGCCGGCTTCGGTGCCCCAGACACTCAGGTCGAGCGCCAGGCCTGACAAGTCGGCTTCTATGATTTCGGGAGGCGTGTGTGCTTGAAATCGTCGATGCTGCGCTTCGGTGTAGACGCGAAAGCACACCCCCGGTTGTGTTCGGCCGGCACGTCCACGACGTTGCTCGGCTGCTGCCTTGGATACCGGCATCGTTTCTAAGCGACTCATACCACTGCCCGGATCAAACTGACTACGGCGCGCAAGCCCTGCATCAATCACGATCCGAATTCCTTCAATGGTCAGGGAGGTCTCCGCGATGCTGGTGGCTAAAACCACCTTGCGTCGCCCCGGCACAGAGGGGATTAAGGCTCGGTCTTGCTGCTCGGCCGATAACTCGCCGTACAGCGGTAGGAGGTCTGTGTTTTCAGGCAAATCGCCCCGGCTCAGTTGTTCGGTAAGTCGGCGGATTTCAGCGGTACCGGGCAAAAAGACTAAAGCATCCCCTGGCTCTTCTGCGAGCGCACGCCGTATCGTGATAGCCACTTCTCGCTCTAAGTGATCAGGCGTCCTTGATGCGTAGCGAATCTCCACAGGGAAGCTCCGCCCGGCGCTCGTGATGCGGGGAGCCTGATCAAGTAATTGAGCGATCGCAGCACCATCTAAGGTGGCCGACATCACTAAGAGACGAAGATCAGGCCGCAGGGTCTGTTGTGCGTCACGGCACAGCGCTAAGCCCATATCAGCCGATAAACTACGTTCATGAAACTCATCAAAAATAACGATGGCCGTGTCTTCCAGTGCGGGATCAGACTCCAGCAAACGAATTAATATTCCGTCGGTAATGACCTCAATCCGTGTGGCAGCACTCACTTGGGTATCAAGGCGCATTCGATAGCCGACCGTTTGCCCCACGCGCTCGCCTAAAGTGGCAGCTAAGCGTTGCGCGACGGCGCGTGCGGCTAAGCGTCTCGGCTCAAGCATCAGAATTTTTCGATGTGCTCGCCACGAGGCGCTGAGTAAAGCCAACGGAATCACGGTGCTCTTGCCCGCACCTGGGGGCGCTTCGAGGACCACTGCCTGTGTGTTATCTAAAGCGTGCGTGAGCGCGGGCAGCAGTTCGCAGATCGGTAAATCTGGTAGCTGGGGGACTAAGATCACAGGCGATGCCGAGTAGGCCTTATGAGCGGCACGTTCACTTCAGCCCAAAGCAATAAGGGTCATCGGGGTCTAGGATCACTGTGCTGTCAGCCGTTACCCACGCTTGTCCCGTGAGGGTGGGAATGACCTCGCCATTAATCAGTTCTACGGTGCCTTCCAACACGCTGCCGATGATGCTTTGCACGCGATAGCGTTGTCCTTCGACCCATCGGCCGTCGGCAACGAGGCATGCCAGCCGAGCGCTGGTGCCGGTGCCACAGGCTGATCGGTCATATACTTTGCCAGGGCAGAGTACAAAGTTTTTTGCGTCAAAGCCTACATCGGCAGGACCCAATAATTCGATGTGATCGATGGCTGCGCCGTGTGCCCCAGTAATCCCGGATGCAATCAGTGCCTGATGAAGATCAGTGCTGAAACCCACTAAGCGGTCAATGTGATCGATGTGAAGCATTTGATGATGATCTTCACAGATAAAAAACCAGTTTCCGCCCCAAGCGATATCACCGGTGACTAGGCCATGGCCCGGCATGTGAACCTGCACGCGGTAGGCGTATCGATAGCTGGCCACATTGGTGACAGACACCGGTCCGTGAGGATGCAGTTCGGCCGTGACGATGCCCACTGGGGTCTCAATGCGATGCACGCCAGGAGAAAGCCGTCCCAGCCACGCGAGGGTGGTCACTAAGCCGATGGTGCCGTGGCCACACATCCCTAGGTACCCCACGTTATTAAAGAACAAAATGCCAGCCGCTAGTGTGGCCTCTGTGGGTGGCAACAAGAGACCACCCACACAGATGTCAGACGCCCGAGGCTCCGTACAAAGCGCGACCCGTAGTCGGTCATGCTGTGTTTTGAAGGCAGTCACCTGCTCGTGGAACGAGCCTGCCAACACAGGCCCTCCAGCAACAATGAGGCGGGTTGGCTCGCCACCGGTGTGCGAGTCAATCACGCGTAGCCGGCTTTCTGTGCTTTTAGTCATGGTAGGGGACTCAGCCGCATGGGATCCCACAAAGAATAGCAGGTGTGCTTGGAAAGCTTTGTGCGTGTCGCAGGTCCTATGGTAAGCAACCGGTATGCGCGTCTCTCCCTAGGTTGCCTAGGGGGTGCTCTGGATGACGGTGTCCGTTAGACTGGGCCGATGCGTTGTCTAGGACTGGGTTTGGTTTTTTTAATGCTGCTGGCGGGGTGCTCTAGTGGCCCGCCACCTCGCCCGTCTCCTGCTGTGCCGTCCGTTGGCAAGGCGGATTCAGTCGGCGCGCGCGCCGCTTTGTTGGCCACTCGCTACGTGGGCGTGCCCTATCGATTGGGGGGGCAGTCACCTGACGGTTTTGACTGTAGTGGCTTGGTCTGGTTCGTGTATCGCGAGCTGGGTGTCTCGGTACCACGGACTGCCGCTCAGCAACACGCGGCCGCCCGGTCTATTCCTGGTGATCAGCTGCGACCCGGCGATCTCGTTTTCTTTTACACGTCCGTTGATCACGTTGGGATTTATTTGGGTAATGGCGAGTTTATTCATGCGCCAGCGACCGGCAAAACAGTGACTCGCGCTAAGCTCAGTTCGCCCTATTTTATCTTAGGCTTTGCGGGCGGCGGGCGTCTGCCCGGTGCTTGACCTGTTGACGGCGGGCCTGTGGCGGATGTGCCGCGTGCAGTGGCAATAAAATAGACCTCACCGCCTGAACGACCTGCGTCACCTCAGTGGATCGTCGTAGCGGATGAGCAATCTCTAGTTGCACGCCGCGATCTCGCGCTCCCCGATTGACGATATTGTTAGGATGAGTCGCTGGAAATCGATGGCCTGCCGCATGCGCCACGACCTGCCGTTCTCTGAGTGCTGTGGCGATTTGATTTTTCAGTTCAACGTCAAGGCCGCCTAGTAAAACGGATGGCTCTTCGCCCCCGCAGCCATGAATGGCGACGACATGGGTGCAGTTGGAGATCAGGGCTAAACACTCGGGTTCATCAAATCGGTGGCTGGTTAGGTGCAGTGCGGTGTAGTTATGCCAAGAGCGAATACCCTCAAACAGATAGAGGTTAAAGTCATCTCCGGCGATGTCCTTGGCCACTTCGGAGGTGCCGTCCTCAATGTTTCCACCATGCGGAGCGATAATGGCAATGGGGGAGTGACGACGACGTCGGATCTGGATGTCATAGTCATGGCCGCGTCGTTGGGCTGCAGATAAATCGGCGTAACTGTTGTATAGCTTGGCATCTGGGATTTTCAACAGGGTCTCCGGACGGCGGCTTCGGGTGACGTTCGGTCAGGGTTCACGCCAGTAGAGCAGTTTATAGGGGCGACCGGCGTTGAGCACGTCCGTCGTTTACTAAGCCCCCCCATTTGCTGCAAGCCGATGGCGCCTAGGTGCATCCGTCTCGCACCGTCGGGGTGGTTCGTCGGAGGAAACACGCGTGAGCTGGCCTCTAAACCATAATTAAGTGTGCTTCATACTTGTGAAGATGAGCTCACTTCGTCGCAACATTACGACGCGACGCCACTGAAGGCGAAACGCTAGACACTGAACTTTGGAGGTTACTGCCATGATTAAGAAGATCGCTCTGCTGATTGCTGCTTTGACACTCGCTATGCCGGTCTTCGCACAGACGGGCGGTGCCGGTGCTGCTGATCCTGCTACTTCGACGGCGCCTGCGAAACATAGCAAGAAAGCCAAGCATGCTCATAAATCGCATGCCAAGAAGAAGAAAGACGCTGCCGCGGACGCCGGTAAGTAAGCGCCTGCTCTTATCGATTCGATCGATGAAAAAACCCCGTAAGGCCTCGTCTTGCGGGGTTTTTTTGTGCCTCAGACTATCCCTTTGGCTAAGCCCATGAAGCGTTTACCAAATATGCACGCGATCGCTCGGTGCTAAGTACAGTGCATCGGTGGGAGCAATCTCGAAGGCGCGATACCAGGCGTCTACGTTTCGAACGACGCCATTGACCCGATACATCGCGGGACTGTGTGGATCGGACAGCACTTGATTGCGTAAGCTCTCATCCCGATACAGCGTGCGCCACACCTGCGCCCAACTTAAGAAAAATCGCTGGTCTGCGGTGATACCTGCCAAGGTGGGTGCGGGTAGCTCACCCAAGGACAGTTGATACGCCCGATAGCCCACGGTGAGTCCGCCCAAGTCGCCGATGTTCTCGCCCAACGTGAGTCGACCATTGACCTGGATGTGTGGGAGTGGCTCAAACTGACTGTACTGATCCGCCAGTCGATCCCCGAGGGCTTTGAAAGCGGCGACATCGGCCTCCTTCCACCAAGCCTGCAGCACACCGTGCGCATCGGATTTGGCACCCTGATCATCAAAGCCATGTCCCATCTCATGGCCGATGACACCACCGATGCCTCCGTAGTTGACCGCGGCATCCGCCGTTGGATCAAAAAACGGCGGCTGCAAAATGGCGGCGGGGAAGACAATTTCATTGAAGGACGAGTTGTAATAGGCGTTCACCGTCTGTGGCGCCATGGACCACTCTTCGCGATCGGTGGGCTGGTTGAGTCGCGCCACTTGGCGCTCCCACTCAACACGCTGGCCGCGCGTTTGGTTGCCAAAAGCGTCTGCGCGATCGATGGATAAGGCGGTGTAGTCACGCCAGTGATCTGGGTAGCCAATTTTTGGTCTGAATGTCGCCAGTTTCTCGGCAGCGGCCCGTTTGGTGTCTGCGCTCAGCCAATCGGCCTGAGCAATTCGTTCGCCGTAAGCACGGCGCAGATTCTCGACGAGGGCCAGCATTTGCATTTTGGCGGTCGGCGGGAAGTGACGTGCCACGTAGAGCTGACCGACGGCTTCGCCGAGTACGCTGTTGGTGCTTTCTACGGCCCGCTTCCAGCGCACCCGCTGTTCGGGTTGACCGGACAGTACCTTACCGAAAAATGCGAAATTTTCCGCATCAAGGGCTGCCGGTAAGACGGCGGCGCGAGTGCGTAGGTAGTGAAAGGTGGCATAGCGTTTCCAGGTATCGACCGACGTTTGGATAAATAACTGGCTGAGTGGCTGCATGGCCGTCACTTCCGACACCACGACATCAGTGATCTGGCCGAGGTGGGCTGCGTTGAATCCCGCATCCCATGGATAGAGTGGGGCAAGGGCTGCGAGTTCCGCGCGCGTTTTTGCGTTATACATTTTGTCGCGATCGCGGCGCTCGGCCTTCGGCCAGTGGCGTTTGGCGATCTCTATCTCAAGCGCGAGAATTTTTTTCGCGCTGTCAGTCGCATGGGGCTGACCAGCGAGTGTCAGGAATCTCTCGATATGTGCTTGGTATTGCTGGCGGAGCGTTTGGAACTGCGCATCGTCTCGCAGGTAAAAGTCGCGATCTGGCAGGGCTAAGCCGCCTTGGTGAATCACCACGACATAGCGATCAGGATTTTTTTGGTCTAGGCTAATACCAAAATCAATGGGTGCTGGAAGGCCAAGATCAGATTCGGCAAGCAGTTGAGCAATCGCTTGATGGGTCTTGGCGGCATGGATGCGGGCAAGGCCTGCGCGTGCGGGCGCGAGGCCTTTGGTTTCAATTGCGGCGAGATCTAGGAAGCTTGTGTAGTAGTCCCCAATTTTTCGCTCGGGGCTGTCGACGGATGCTTGGGTGTGCGTCGCTGCGTCTTCTAAAATGCTGCGCACTTGTAACTGCGAGCGCTCCAGTAGCTGCACGAAAGTGCCGTAACTTGTCCGATCAGCGGGGAGTTCGGTGTGCGCTAGCCACTGGCCATTGGCGTATTTAAAAAAATCGTCACCTGGCCGAATGCTGAGGTCACGACCCTCTAAATCTAGTCCAAATTCGCCAATGGTGGCTGCATGGCTGAGATGAGGTAATGACCAGAGGGTTGCCAATAGGGCGATGAGCGGCATGGGTTTGGGCATGGGGACTCCTGCAAAGATCCGCCGAACGAGTCAACGGGCGGGATCACCACTATGCCACTGTAGCGGGGCACCTCGGTTCCTAAGGATGCGTTCTACCGGGTGTGGCCTTGGTGGGTACGGTCAGAGAGACATTCACTCGAGGGTCCAACGACCCTCGAGTGAAGGGTCATCAAGCGGGTTTTTTGGTGTAAACCTTGCACCAGCCATTCGATGCCACTGATTTGCCGGCAAACAGGTTGCAGGCGCCACTGGCGTCGGTCGCTACCCCTTTGTACTGGACGCAGTTATTGCACTTCTGCTCAGGCTTATGGCTTGGGTTGGTCTTGTCATCGACTTTTGAACTGTCGGCGACATAGCCTAAGGCCTTGGCCTGAGGATCATTGGGATCTAAGGGGGCGTTGGCTGCGTCCGCTCGCATACTCATACCCACGACTGGAATGGCAGCGAGTCCCGCCAGGGCGCCCGTGAGTAGACGGCGGCGACCTATTTTCTGTTCAAACATCAGTTCACTCCTCGGGGATTTAAACAGTGAAATCACTCAGCACAGGGTTATGCCAAGCGCGGACAGTTTAATACTGCTGTCAGCGCTTGTCTGGTCATTCAGGTAGGTATTTATCGTCACGTGCTCTCCGCCTTGCTCACGAGAGGCAGGCGTGCGGTGTCGAGTCTTGATCCGACTCACACGGGGTCTTTCGGGCTCGCGGGGTGATGGAAGGGCACTGCCGGTGCATCGACGATGGTCGCGTAGTCTTCATCAGACTCCGGATGGATGTAGCCTACGCCGATCCAGTTGGCTGGGATTTTCAACGCACTGGCAAAAGAGGCGGCGACCGCTGATAGGTAGGGGATGGATTGGACCACCATGACCAACACCCAGGCACGAAGATCGGGACTGTCCATGCGCATCCGATCTAAGCTGGTACTGGATAGGTGATACGTGACGGCGACACCACTGGCCAGTAAGCCCGCGGCCATCACCGCCTCGATACGACAGGCCTGTAGTGCACCCATCAGCGTATGCGAATCGGCTTGTTTGGGGGTGCGAAAGAAGGGCTCATTGTGGGTAAAGAGTCCTTTGAGGACGGCGATGCCAATGGTGTGGGCGAGTCCTAAGCCTGCGATCGAGGCAGCGATGGTTTGTCGCACGCCTGCGCCTACGCGCACCTTGTAAAGATGCATGAGCTTCGCGAGCTTAAACACAAACAATGACAACGGCAGCACCGAGAAGATAGCCAAGGGAGGATCGATCTTGGACGGAAACAGCACCATGAGAGCCGACCAAATGAGTGCCGATACGTTAAAAATAACATTGAGCCCATCGGCCAGCCAAGGTAGCCAGCCCGCCAGGAAGTGATAGCGTTGCCCCGCCGTTAATTGCATGGGCTTCGTGCCAAAAAGCTGTGCCTTGTGTGCGCGCAAGATCTGCATCGCGCCATAAGCCCATCGAAAGCGTTGCTTCTTAAAGTCGATGAAGGTGTCCGGCATTAAGCCCTGACCATAGCTGTGCGGTATATAAGTGGCCTCATAACCTTGTTCGAAAACGCGCAGTCCGAGCTCTGCGTCTTCAGTGATGCACCACTCTGCCCACCCATTGAGGTCTTTAAGTACCTGATGGCGCACCATGGTCATGGTGCCGTGCTGAATGATGGCGTTGCGTTCGTTACGAGTCACCATGCCGATGTGAAAAAATCCACGGTACTCGGCGTGACACATGGCTTTAAAGGCCGTCTGGTTCTCGTCACGATAATCTTGAGGTGCCTGCACGATCGCAATTTTTTCTGCGCTGAAGACCGGCACTAAGTCTTTTAGCCAGTTAGATGACACGCAGTAGTCACTATCAATCACCGCAATAATGCCGACCGTTGGATCGGTTTGGCGTAACGCGTAGTTGAGCGCACCCGCCTTAAAGCCCGCTAAGGGGCTGACATGGAAAAACCGAAAACGATCACCTAATACCTGACAGTGCGCTTCGACTGGACGCCAAACCGCCTCATCGACCGTGTTGTTGTCGATCACCAAGACTTCAAAGTTTGGATAGTCGAGTCGGCTGAGGGCGTCGAGGGTTTCAATGAGCATGTCCGGCGGTTCGTTATAGGCTGGCACATGAATGGATACTTTGGGTCGATAAGTCGTATCTGACCCCTCAGCGGCAGGCCCTACCAGCAGTCGACGACGCAACCAGACCCAGTGCGCCTCGGCCCACTCATGCGCCTCTGCTAACAGCACCGCAATGACACCCAACATACCAATAAATAAGCACACCCCGACCGTGATACTAGTCACCGTTAAGTATTGCTGGGTGTAACTGTAGATCACCCATGTGGTGAGTGCGCTGGTGGCGTAGACGATCACAGCCAGAAAACTACGGCCTCGATTTTTGAGAGTGCCACTGTGGCGATAGAACCAGAAGAGCATGGAGGCGGCCAGCACCACGGACACGGCTGCTAACATCTGCCACTGAGGCATGCGCGTGATGGGCTTTAATAGCTCAAATTTTGCATGGCGGTTAGCGTCATATACACCCCAATACGCGCCTACGGCACCTTCTTCTTCGGCTTTCCAAGGCTGATCGAAGGCTTCCATAATGTAGTAAGGGGCATTTTCTTTTTCGGCCCACGATAAAAAGCGCCGCAAGAAAAGCGCTTCGTTGCCCGGGGAGGCCACCGCTTTTTCTCGGGTGCGACCATTCGAGGGCCAGCCCACTTCGCCGATGACAACGGGTTTGTTGGGGAAGCGCGCTTGTATCTTGTGATAAATATCGATGGAGTAGCCCACCGACTGTTCGACATTGATGCCTTCCCAATAAGGCAGCAGATGGATCGTAATGTAATCGACGTGATCAGCCAGTTCTGGGTGCTTCAACCACACGTGCCAAGGTTCGGCGGTGCTGATCGGCTGTCCGATGGATTTGTTGGCGCGATCGAGTAAGTCGTAGAACTCGGTGAGCGGTAGGTCGCCGCGCAAGATGGATTCATTACCAATGATGACGCGAACGACATTGCGATTTTTGGCGGCTAACTCAATGGTGCGTTTCAGTTCTTCTTCATTGTGATCGCGTCGGGCATCGATCCAGGCGCCCATGGCGACATTGAGGCCGCGCTCCTCAGCCAGTTCGGGGATCAGGCCAATGCTGTCTTCGACCGTGTAGGTGCGAATGGCTTTGGTCTTGCCTTTCAGCAGATCCAGATCCGCGATGATCTGTTCACGCGTAGGGAAGTCGCCTTTGAGTGCGCTTTGTCCTGGGTGATAGGGGGAGAGGGCAAAGCCCCACACTTCTCGCGGCCACTCGGGTTCCGTTTCCGGTCGGTTCAGCCACGCCCACGTACCGATGGTCACGATCGCAAAAACGATCGCGATGAGGATCGCGGAGAGTCGCAGTTTTAAGGTGGCCATCGGCGGCGAAGGATAGCGTGCTTCCGAGTCTGGGTCGCCTACCTTCTCACAGCGGGGTCGGGTCTCGCTATCTCAGGGGGCAGGCGCCTAGACGGGTTAGGGGGTCAGTTGCGGGTGGGATCGTGTCCAGAGGGGCCGGGTAGAGTGCGCATCTCCTCTGCTTGCACGTCCCGAGGGAGCGCATCCAAGGGGGAGGCCAGCTCAATCTCTTTCGCCTCTCGACCGACATTCAGATCGCGAAAGCGGCGCGCCGTCGGTAGTACCCGCGACTCCAATGAGCCGACCGCATCGTTATAGGCGCTTACCGCTTTCTTAAGACCCGCCCCCATGCTGTTCCAGTGACTGGCCATCACCTGCAAGCGCTCATACAGTTCTTGGCCGAGGTCTGCGATCTTCTGGGCATTGTCAGCCAAGGCTTCTTGTCGCCAGCCGTAGGCCACGGTACGCAGTAAAGCGATCAGTGTGGTTGGTGTCGCCAAAATCACCTTTTTGTTGATCCCGGCCTCAATGAGAGTCGGGTCTTGCTCTAAGGCGGCGCTGTAAAACACCTCCCCAGGGATAAACAACACCACAAACTCTGGGCTGTTGGCGAACTGGCCCCAGTACTGTTTTTGCGACAATTTGTTTATATGATCGCGAATTTGGCGTGCATGATCAGCTAATTTCGCCGAACGTGCGGTTTCATCGGTGAGCTCTAGGGAGTCCAGATAGGCTTCTAGCGGGGCTTTGGCGTCGACAATGAGGCTTTTACCACCGGGCAGCTTCACCACCAGATCCGGCCGCAAATCGCCGTTTTCAGTGGAGACATTTTCCTGTTCCACAAAATCCACTTCGCCCAGCATGCCGGCCAGTTCCACTACCCGGCGAAGTTGCAATTCGCCCCAGCGGCCGCGGACGGTGGGTCGACGCAGGGCACCGACCAGGTTGCCGGTTTCGCGTTTCAAGTCCGACTGGCCGACCGCCAAATGTTCGACCTGTGTCAGCAGGGCGCTGTAAGCGCCCACGCGGTCTTTTTCGATCTCGCCTATCTTGGTTTGTACCTTTTCAAGCGACTCCCGCACCGGCTGGACCAGCTGGGCAAAGCTTTGTTGGCGGCTTTCGAGATCGCCTTGGGCTGATTTTTGTAGGGTCTCAAACTGGGATTTCGCTAAATCCATGAATTGCTGGTTGTTGGCCTTGAGTGTGTCAGCGGCGAGGGATTTAAAGACATCGGTGAGCTGTGCTTGGGCGCTTTCTAAGAGCTTTCGTTCATCGGCGAGGGCGGCACTTTGGGCGGCATATTGGGCCGCTAGCGTATGGCTGTTTTCACTGAGGGTTCGGGCCTCGGTTCGCACCGTGGATAGCTCTTGATCGCGGCGGGCGAGGTCTTCTTTGAGTCGATCCAGTTGCAATAGGGCCGCCTCCGCCGCACTTCTCAAGCGCGTTTCATCGAGCAGGCGTTGCTCAAATTGAGCGGCTCGGCGATTCCCGCCCACTAAAAACCCCACGAGGGTGCCTATTGCGAGTGCACCCAGACCCACCAGTAAAAGAGTGTTCATAGGGGTCAGAGTGTAAGGCCGACGCGACACTTAGGGTATGGCCTTGTTGCCCGCGTAGACGCGCGGGAGGCCGCCGCTCTTGCTAGACTGGCAATGGGCCTGTAGCTCAACGGTTAGAGCAGGGGACTCATCGACTCGAACAGTCGGGAAGGTGCCTTCACGGGGTAACGCGTGAAGTGGACGGGATGAATTCAGGGAACCCTGACCGGACTAGGTCCGATGGCAACCCTGAGCCAAGCCGGCGGTGAACCGCCGGAAGGTGCAGAGACTACCTGAGAGCTGGGGTTTGGCCCCACATGCTCTTAATAACAGGCAGGAGCGTCCCGCACCCGACCGTCGTTTTAAAAAACGGCGAGGGTGAAGAGATAGTCCACTCCCACGGGAAATCGTGGGGAACAGTGAATCCCTTGGTTCAGGGTTCGAGTCCCTGCGGGCCCACCAAAATGTGAAATCCCAACTCTTATCGGTTGGGATTTTTTTTGCCCGAAGCCCCAGTGTTGGCGCGGTTTTCGGTCATTGCCTCGCGCGCGGCACCTGCGCTACCGCACCAGCTTTTGCACGTTGGCGGTCTCTCTGTTCGCCATGGAAGGCAAGCGCGTTCCCAATTCAGGGCTGCACCTGCGCGACCCCTGCCGCGATGCGCTCAAGTCGGTCGCTCTCGGTACGCGCCTCTGCCAGTAGTTGATTCCAGTCGTCCGGAGGATGGCCACTTTGGTTTTTCTGCAGCGGTTGCTTTATCTGCTACTAACTTACCTAGTGGCGTGACAGCTCAATTTTCTTCGAGCTCGATTCCATCGCCGGGCTCTGGAAAGAGCACTGTGACCTTCTCTGCATCAGCCAGCGCCGTTGTTGGGTCTTACAGTCCACAGCTGGTGGCTACTGGTGGCGGATTGACCTACGCTTTTTCGATTACGGTCAACGTAGTTGTGACACCTTTTTTTACGGTGTCCGTTTCGCCATCAATGCTCTCTGTGAAGCATGGGCTAAGTGGTAACACGGGAACGGTGACGTTCTCGACTGTCGCCGTTAATAAGTTTAACTCAGAGGTGAATTTGTCAGCGAGCGGTCTGCCAAGTCGCTTGACGGCAAGCTTTAGCCCGAGCTCGATGAGTGGTGCCGGCAGTTCGACGGTGACCTTTAAGGCGTCATCTAACGCAAAAACCATTCGCTCTCCGGTGACCGTCACGCTGAATGGCACTAGTAGATCGCTCTCCAAGACAGCGACCGTGAGCTTGACGATTACCTAAGTAATCGTCTAAGCCAGCGTGTGACTGGGTGCGAGTTGCGGGCTGGCCGCTTGTAATTGCAAAGCCGCTAAGCGCGCATACAGCGGGTTACTGTTGATGAGTTCAGCGTGTGTCCCCTGCCCGACGATTTTCCCCTGATCCATGACCAAGATGCGATCTGCTTTTTGCACGGTCGCTAAGCGATGCGCAATGATGATGGTGGTGCGGTTTTTCATCAGTTTCTCAAGCGCCTCTTGTACGAGACGCTCGCTTTCTGCATCTAACGCACTGGTGGCTTCATCCAATAGCAGGATCGGTGGATCCTTAAGCACGGCTCGAGCAATCGCGAGGCGTTGACGTTGACCGCCGGATAGCCTGAGTCCTCGCTCACCTAAGAAGCTGTCATAGCCTTGCGGTAATTTGCTTAAGAACTCATCAGCCGCTGCCGCGTGCGCGGCCTGGGTAATGTCATGATCGCTGGCCCCCGGGCGTCCGTAACCGATGTTCTCTCGGGCAGTGGCGCCAAACAGCACGGTGTCTTGGGGCACGAGTCCAATTTGGCGGCGCAAGGTCTCCGGGGCGACCGCTGAGATATCGATGCCATCGACGCGCACGGAGCCCACGGAGGGATCATAAAAACGCAGCAGCAACTGAAACAGTGTGCTTTTGCCTGCGCCCGATGGCCCGACTAAGGCCACCGTTTCGCCGGGGGCGATATCGATCGTCACTTGATCGAGTGCCGGGGTGTCAGGTCTGGATGGATAGCGGAATGAGACATTGTCTAATTGGATGCGACCTTGAGCGCGCAGCGGGAAGGCGGCCGGTGTGTGTGGCTCACGAATGGCTGGCGTGGCGGCCAGCAATTCAGATAAACGCTCCATCGCGCCTGCGCCGCGCTGGATCTCACCAAAAGTCTCGGAGAGCATGGCAGAGGCACTGCCGACATAGACGGCATACAGGAGAAACTGACTGAGCGCGCCACCGGTCATCCGCCCCGCCAACACCTCATGCGCCCCCAGCCATAACACCGCCGTCATCGCGCCAAATACCAGCATCGTGCCGAGTGCGGTGAGCAGTGCGCGCACCTTGGTGCGTGCAATGCCCGTGTTAAAGCTGTCTTCTACGGCTTTGTTGAAGCGCGCGCTTTGTAGTGCTTCAAGCGTATATGCCTGTACCGTTTGAATGGCGTTGAGGGTTTCACCGGCCAGCCCGCTGGCATCAGCAATGCGATCTTGGGAGGCGCGCGATAGCGCGCGGACACGTCGACCCACCACAATCAGCGGCACGATCACCAGCGGCAGCATGATGGCGAGCGCACCGGTGAGTTTGGGACTGGTGAGGGCCAACAATACCAGCGCGCCGGCGAGGCTTAACACCGAGCGCAATGCGATGGAGAGTGATGAGCCGGCAATGGTTTGAACCAGCGTCGTGTCGGTGGTGAGGCGAGAGAGCACTTCGCCCGTGCGGGTTACTTCAAAGAAAGTGGGGTCCATGCGGATGACCCGGGCATACACGGCTGCGCGCACATCGGCGACGATGCGCTCGCCCACCCAGGTCACGTGATAAAAGCGCAGTGCCGCAAATCCGCCGAAGGCCACAGCAGCCGCCAGGAACCCCCAAAAATACTGATCGATGGTGGCGGCACTGTTGGCGGCCAATCCATGGTCGATCAGCTGCCTCAAGGCTAGGGGAAGGGCCAGCATGGCGGCCGCGGCGACGATCAGTGCGGCAAGCGCCCCGATGACTCTTGCGCGGTAAGGGCGAGCGAAGGGTTTTAAGGCCGCTAAGGGGGCCAAAGAGCGCGCTTTTGGCCTATCAGAGGAGTGATCAGCCATGGGGGCCCCCGAAAAATCGGTGATCTAAAGGGTGTGGGAAGGGGCTATTGACTGAAAGATGCACAAAAACACCTAAATTCGTATTATTTTGAGGATTCTAGACTGATTGCCGTTCTATAGTGATGAAGACTGATGCGGTGATGGTGACGGTCCTGTACGGTGTTTTGAAGGACGAGGTTCAGGTTAAGAACTGTAAAACAATGGAACCTAAGTCTATTCTCGGGCTCTAATGCCAAAGCGGTCATGGGTCGCTTGCGTTGAAGGTCAACGATCGGTGGTCATCGGCGTTTGGTGAGTGCGTTGGTTTTTTTTGGGAGACAGTTGATGCGTGCTGTAATTCGTTTGTCTGCAGTGGCTGCGGCATTGTGTTTGTCGGCGTGCGTGAGTCCGACGCGGGTGATCGTGCGTCAAGCCCCACCTGCGCCCGCACCGGCACCTGCCGAGTTAGTGGCTTATCCTGCGCAAGGCCAGACGGCTGAGCAAAGTGATCGGGATCGCTATGAGTGTCATAACTGGGCGGTCAAGCAAACAGGTTTTGATCCGAGCCGGCCGGGCCTTGCGCCGCAATATCGGGTGCACGTGATTCAGGCAGGTCCGCCGCCTGGTTCGAATGTATTGGCGGGCGGAGTGATCGGCGCCATGTTGGGGGCGACAGTCTCTAATCCCAATAGCGCAGGGGTCGGCGCTTTGGTTGGTGCGGTGGCCGGCGCCACATTAGGCGCCGTGGCGGATGAGTCGCAGAATGAGGCCAATCGTCAAGCGCGGGATCGCGTCGATGCGCAGGTCGCGGCAGACAATGCATCGATACATGATCGCGCCAGTAATTATCGTCGGGCAATCAGTGCCTGCCTTGAAGGGCGTGGCTACACCGTTAAGTAAGATCGGGAGAGCAATCATGCGATCGGCTCATCGATTCAGTTCATGGGTTTTTGTGGCGAGTGCCATGCTGATTGCTTTATCAGTTAAAGCACAGCCGGGTCATGCGGTCAGTGCTCCCCATGCCGTCTCACATGCACAAGTGTATCCAGTAGGTCACGGAGCAGGTTACTACCCGAGTTACTATCGGGGCGGTTACGGTCATTCGGGTTTCCACGGTTTTTACAGCGTGGGCTTCTGGAATGGTTGCGGCTCAGGCTGGGATTGGTCATGGGGTCCGACGGCGTGTTCCCCGTGGGGCTGGGGGCCTTATTACGATTCAAGCGGTCTGTGGTTGAGTGCGCCGCCTGTGAAGTGGGTGGTCAGGGAGCAAGCAACGCCCGCATCGCAAGGCATACCCGAACCTGAGTTATATGTTTATCCCAGTCAGCGGCAGTCAGATGAACAGCTTGCGACCGATCGTTATGAATGCCACCGGTGGGCCAATGGGAAAACAGGCTTTGATCCCACTCGGGTGGATCAGACAGTGACCGCGACAGAAGCGGGCGCTCAGCGTGAGAACTACTACCGTGCGATGACGGCTTGTTTGACGGGACGGGGATACAGCGTCAAGTGACTGTGAGTCAGGCTGTTGGTGATGGCCATCGGACAGCGGCCTTCCTGGTCTTTGGGGTCGTCGTCCTTGGGTTTTTTTTGGCCGGCTGTGCCGCGACCCGATTGGACTCTACGCCATCGCCTGTCATTGATCTGTCGGGCCACTGGCTCTTAGATCCCCTCGCGAGTGACGACGCCAGTTCGATGATCCGCAAAGCGCTGCCTGTGCCACGGGCATTCCGGCCGAGTACGGCGACCGGTGATTCGCCGACCCTGGTTCCATCGAGCGATAGCCGACAAGGCGGTGAGGGTGGCCGTCGCGGCGGCCGCGCGAGCAGTGATGCCGATAGCAGCAATTCAATGTCAATGGATAATCGACCCACCGCCTGGGGCAAGATCCGGCCTTACGATTTCGTAGCGGCTTTTGTTGCGCCACCCAGTCGCGTTGATTTTTTGCAGACACTGAACAAGGTGACAGTCATAGGGGATGCGAGGCGCCGTGACCTCACGCCTGGCGATGAGGCGCCGTTTAGTATGACGGATCGCTATGGCTCACGAAAAGTTCGTGCGGGCTGGGAGGGGCGTGCGTTCGTGATCTTAAGTCAAGACGGTCAGCGCTTGGATGTGAGCGAGCGTTTTAGTCGCCTCACGGATGATCGTCTAGACTCTCATGTGACTTTTAAAGCCCGTAATATAAAAACGCTATCGATTCATGCGGTGTATCGACGGGCGACGCCTGAGGAGTGGGTGATGGGGACGGATGGGCCACCGCCCCCTGTGCCTCATTAGTCGTTACCGGCTAAGTGCTCTTGTGAGGCATGTTCCAACCGGCATCAACCGGCTGCACTTCGTTTTGATAGCCAGACAGTGCTAGCCTGCTGTCCCATCTTATAGCCCCGAGGCGTTCTATTGGAATCCGTGATAACGCCCATGAATGCACGCAGCTTTTTCTTAAAAGGGTGTGCAGATATTGCCCCCGTGGCATTGCCTATTGCGACTTGGTCACTGGTGACTGGCATTGCGATGGCAAAGTCGCCTCTATTACTGCATCAAGCGATTAGCTACTCATTGCTTGCCTATGCGGGGACGGCTCAGTTGGCTGCCTTGCCACTGCTGGTGGTGGGTGCGCCTATTTGGGTGTCGGTGATGACTGCGCTGATGGTGAATTTGCGGTTCATTATTTATAGCGCTGGTTTGCGGCCATCCCTTCGATCGCAACCCTTAGGCATGCGTTGCTTACTTGGCTGCCTCATATCCGACATGGCCTTTATTATGTACATGCGTCATGAGGCGCGCTGGCGGCAGAGCCCACTACGCGGCTACTACTTTTTAGGCCTTGGCTGTGCGAACTATGTCATCTGGCACTGTGCTTCGTTGGTCGGGCTGTTAGGGGGTGCGCTGATCCCTGAAGCGTGGGGCCTGAGCTTTGCCGGTACGCTGGCGTTGGTCGCGATCTTGGTGCCTATGTTGATGAGCCGACCGGCGATGGTGGCGTGCGCGGTGGCCGGTATCACAGCGGTATGTCTGCGGGACCTGCCCTTCAAGTTGGGATTGATTGGTGCGATTGCCGCCGGTACCGCTGCCGCCGTATTTGCAGAGAAAAAGGCAGTCTCTGATGCGTGACACCACCGCCTTATGGCTTGCCATTATGGGCATTGCCCTGACTGGGGTCTGCACGCGCTGTAGCTTTTTACTGCTGAGCGAGCGTCTGCGGCTCTCGCCTATCATCGAGCGTGCGCTGCGTTATGCGCCCGCTGCCGCGCTGTCTGCTATTGTGCTGCCCGCTCTGGTGGTGGACTCAAGTGGCGTGAATCTCGCGCTCTCAAATCATCTTTGGATCGCAGGCTTAGTGGCCGCGTTGGTCATGTGGCGCGTACGTACGATGGTGTGGTCGATGAGTGCGGGGCTGCTTGTGCTCACGGCACTGCGCCTCTTTGCTTGAGCGGCACTCGCTAAGAGTTGACAGCTACATCTCCATACGACACCGGCGCCAAGGGCGCCGGTGTCTACATCGATTAAATCAACTCTGTCGGGCTACTCTTCCATCAAGAAGCTGCGCAGTTGCTCCGAGCGACTGGGGTGTCGTAGCTTTCGCAGCGCCTTTGCTTCGATCTGTCGAATCCGTTCCCGGGTGACATCAAACTGCTTACCCACTTCCTCTAGGGTGTGGTCGGTATTCAAATCGATGCCAAACCGCATCCGCAATACTTTCGCCTCACGGGGGGTGAGTTGTGCAAGTACTGCGTGGGTGGTTTCACGAAGGCTCTCCATCGTGGCCGAGTCGACCGGCGACTGGACCGCGGTATCTTCGATGAAATCGCCTAAGTGGGAGTCCTCATCATCACCGATGGGCGTTTCCATGGAGATGGGTTCTTTGGCGATCTTCAATACCTTGCGGACCTTGTCCTCTGGCATTTCCATGCGCACGGCCAGTTCTTCAGGAGTGGCTTCGCGGCCCATCTCCTGCAGCATTTGCCGTGAGATGCGATTGAGTTTATTGATGGTCTCAATCATATGCACTGGAATACGAATGGTGCGAGCCTGGTCAGCGATTGAGCGTGTGATCGCTTGACGAATCCACCAAGTGGCATAAGTCGAAAACTTGTAGCCGCGACGGTACTCAAACTTATCCACCGCTTTCATCAGGCCAATGTTGCCTTCCTGAATGAGATCTAAGAACTGCAGACCGCGGTTTGTGTACTTCTTCGCAATGGAAATGACGAGTCGCAAGTTGGCCTCGACCATTTCTTTCTTAGCGCGGCGCGCCTGTGCTTCGCCGACCGCCACTTCGCGGTTGATCTCCTTGAGTTCCTGAATCGCTACGTGCATGGCGCTCTCAAGATCCATGATGACCTTCTGGCGAGCCTCAATGTCGGGCTTGAGTTTGGCCAGCGCCGCAGAGTGCTTGCGCTTCAGCTTGATCTGTTTAGCGATCCACTCGGTAGATGTCTCGTTCTTTGGAAATACAGAGATGAAATCTTTGCGTGGCATGCCAGCCTGCTTAATGCAGATCTGCATGATTTCTTTTTCGACTGATCGGATGGTTGCGATATGTGTCCGCAGATTCTCAATCAGTGCCTCAAACATCTTTGGTGACAGTTTGAGCTCGAGGAACTCAGCCGCTATTTTCTTGCGTAATTTCTGAGTTTTTGGGTCTTTGGCTGCGGCGCCTGATAGTGCCTTAATGACCTGTAGATGGAGTTTGCTCAGGGTCGCGAAGCGGGCAGCCGCCTCAATAGGATCAGGACCCGTTTCGAGCGCCTCTTCTTCCTCGGTGCTCTCGTCTTCTGTCTCTGTGTCGCTTTCGACTTTTTCTAAAGCCATCAGCTTTGGATTTTGTGGCTGAGCAATTTCATCCGGTGCGTTCGGATCGATAAAGCCCACGATGATGTCGACTAAGCGGCCCTGGCCTGCTTTAACCGGTTCATATGCGTTGAGAATATATTGATAGGTGCCGGGGAAGTTAGCGAGTGCTTTTCGGACTGCATCGAGGCCTTCCTCGATTCGTTTGGCAATGCGAATCTCACCTTCGCGGGTCAGCAGCTCAACGGTGCCCATTTCCCGCATATACATGCGCACGGGGTCTGTGGTGCGACCAAACTCTGCATCGACGGTGGCCAATGCCGCCGCCGCTTCTTCAACGGCCTCATCGTCCGTGGCCACTGGGCCATCGGCCATGATCAGTGACTCTACGTCCGGTGCTTTTTCATACACCGGGATGCCCATATCGTTAATCATGTTAACGATGTCTTCGATCTGTTCAGGATCGACGATCTCACTCGGCAAATGATCGTTCACTTCACCGTAGGTCAGGAAGCCTTGTTCCTTACCCTTGGCAATGAGACGTTTCAGTTGTGATTGACGTTCGTCAGGGACGCCGGCGCCTGTTGCTGCTTTCTTTTCGCTCACGGTAGTCATCCCTCACCCGACCCATCAGGACCGTGGATTTTACATGCTTAGGGTGCCTGCCCAAAGCTTTACCGCGCAATAGATGCGTGCGCCAAGAATCGTGCCGACATGGTTAAAAACACGTAAAAAACTACCTAAAGGCGTGTGTTGTTTACGTGCGAGGGCGACTTTGCAGGCGCACCAGTTCGCGCTTTTCCTCCTCAGTGAGCCCTTCAAGCTCTGCTTTTTCGATGAGTTCATCGACCCGGCGTTCAGGACCCGCCCCGGCAAGTAGGCTAGGAATACAGCCTAATAGTTCACGTTCAGCCGCCGCTTCATCGAGGTCTGGCAGGGCCAGTGCCGCCAGTTCGGACAGGCGATCGTGTTCTGGCCGGTCCCGCCAGCGCTCGATGATCTGCGCTGAACTGAGGTGGGGTTCAACGTGCAGCATGTCAACCAGTTCAGCCAACACAGCGAGCCCGCGATCACCGGTTAAGCGTAAGGACTCTGGGTCTTTGATCACCCGTGCCACCGCAGGTTGTTGAATCAGGCGTGCCAAGGTCTGTTTAAGCACGGAGCCTCGGCCGCTGCTGAGCCGGGGGCGAGCCGAGTGGTTGCGGCTTTGCGGCAGGCTTCTGGGCTCAGCGCGTTCGCCGGCGCCCAATAAAGACATCAGTCGAGGCGCTGGCATGCGCACTTCGCGTGCTAATCGATCGACCAGCAGTTCACGATAAATCCCCTCCGGCACGCGTGCAATCAATGGTTTAGCCAGCTCCGCCAGTCGTGCGCGCCCATCAATACTGGCTAAGTTGATGTCCGTCGATAGCTGTTTAACCAGATATTCAGACAGCGGCAGACTCCCCTCTAGTCGACGTTCGAAGGCTTCCTTGCCCTCCAGTGCCACTAAGGTGTCCGGGTCATGGCCATCTGGTAAAAAGAGGAATTTGAGCTGACGGCCTTCCTTGGCAAAGGGGAGGCAGGTCTCCAGCGCGCGCCAGGCCGCTTGTCGTCCGGCGCGATCCCCATCAAAAGCAAAGACCACTTCCGAGGTCACCCTAAAGATGCGGTTCAGATGGTCAGGGGTGGTCGCTGTGCCTAAGGTCGCCACCGCGTAGTGAATCTCTGCTTGGCTTAAGCGGACGACATCCATGTAGCCTTCGACCACCAGCAGGCGCTCAATATGGCGAAGTTCTTGGCGTACTTCGAAAAGCCCATACAGTTCGCGGCCCTTATGGAAGAGCGGCGTTTCCGGGGAGTTTAAGTATTTCGGCTCACCCTGATCTAAGACGCGGCCGCCAAAGCCCACCACACGGCCACGCGAATCGCGGATGGGAAACATGATGCGATCACGAAATCGATCGTAGAAGCCCGGGCTTGAACTTTTTTCTTGTTCCGCATTTCTTTCAATGATCAGGCCGGCGGTCAGTAGGGCTTGGCGGCCTGCGTCGGTGGCGCCGAATTTCTTAAGGGCCATATCCCAGCCGGCTGGCGCATAACCTAAGTGATAGCGCGCTGCAGTCTCGCCTACCAAACCGCGCTGCTTGAGATAGTCTTTGGCGCGGTCATTTTCCTTGAGCGCATCTCGGAAGTGCTGATCAACATGGGTCATCAATCCATACAGATCATCTAACTGACGATCACGCGGATCAGCGGCTTGACCCCCTTCACGAGGGACTTCAAGGCCCGCGCGGTTGGCCAGATCTTCGACGGCTTCCGGGAAAGCCAATCGATCGTGCTCCATTAAAAAGCTGAGGGCTGTGCCATGCACGCCGCAGCCAAAGCAGTGATAGAACTGCTTTTGTTGGTTGACCGTGAAGGAGGGTGTTTTTTCGCCGTGAAAAGGGCAATTCGCTTTCCACTCGCGGCCTGCTTTCTTAAGCGGTATGCGACTGCCGATCACCTCGATGATGTCGGTTCGAGCCAGCAAATCGTCGATAAAGGCGCGTGGTATCCGGCCGGCCATGCGCGGACCTCGCTTTAGTCAATCAACCGCCGAGCAGGGCCTTGATGCGCGTGCCCACCACGCCCATGTCGGCTCGGCCCGCCGCCTGACCTTTTAAGATGTTCATGACTTTGCCCATATCCTTGATGGTAGACGCGGACGTGGCGCCGATGGCATCGCGAATCAGGGCATCTAGGTCTTCTGCCGATAGTTGCGGCGGAAGATAGGCGTTCAGAATATCGATCTCAGCGACTTCTTTGGCGGCGAGGTCTTCACGTGCGCCGGCCTGAAATTGTGTGACTGACTCTTTGCGCTGTTTGATCATCTTTTCGATCACAGACAGCGTTTGGGTATCATCCAACGTGATGCGCTCGTCGACTTCGCGTTGCTTGATGGCAGCCTGCAGCATGCGAATGACGCTCAGGCGTTCTTTCTCGCCTGCACGCATGGCCTCTTTCATCTCGTGGGTGATGCGTTCGCGCAGTGTCATCGAGAGCAAATCAGGGCGCGGCGGACCGGGTTAGCGGGGCGCGCGCACGCCTTCGCGAGACAGTTTTTTGAGGTGCCGCTTGACCGCAGCGGCCTTTTTGCGCTTCCGCTCTTGGGTCGGCTTCTCGTAGAATTCACGGCGGCGCAGTTCAGTGAGAACACCGGCCTTCTCGCAGGCGCGCTTAAAGCGCCGCAGGGCGGCATCAAAATATTCGTTCTCGCGGATTCGTACGCTCGGCATTGAAATCGACCTTCCTATCAGGATGACGGTCCAACCACATGGGGGACAGAGAGCCGGAAAGCTTACGCATATTTTAAGTGAAAATCAAAACACCGCTCCAAGAGGCTATTGTAGCGGGTGATTCCTCGGAAAAAGGCGCCCCTCATGCGTGTATTGGCTCTGGAGACTTCCTGTGATGAGACCGCGGTGGCCGTGTATGACAGCCACTTGGGCTTGATGGGGCACCAGGTGTATACCCAGACCGACCTGCATGAAGTATGGGGTGGGGTGGTGCCGGAGCTCGCCTCGAGGGATCACGTCCAGCGTCTACTGCCTATGATTCGTGCCACTTTAAGCAGCCTCCAGCTCATTCCGAGCGATATCGATGGGGTCGCCTATACCGCAGGTCCGGGCTTGATCGGCGCTTTGCTGGTCGGTGCGACCGTTGGGCGCAGCTTGGCCTATGCGTGGGGGGTGCCGGCGGTGGCGGTGCACCATCTGGAGGGGCACTTATTGGCGCCGCGTCTTGAGGCCCAGCCGCCGCCTTTCCCTTACCTAGCGCTTTTGGTGTCTGGGGGGCACACCATGTTGGTGGATGTGCAGGGGGTCGGCCGTTATCGGGTCTTGGGGGAGTCATTGGATGATGCGGCAGGGGAGGCTTTTGATAAGACGGCGAAGCTATTGGGGCTCCCTTACCCCGGGGGGGCGAAGCTCGCGAAGCTCGCCGAGTCCGGGCGTCCTGATATCTATCGCTTTCCTCGGCCGATGCTCGATAGGCCGGGATTTGACTTCAGTTTCAGTGGCTTAAAGACGGCCGCCTGGCTTGCGCTGAAAGCCGCTAGCCCATCGGCCGAGCTGCACGCTGACTTAGCAAGGGGCTTTGAGGAGGCCATGGTTGAGACCTTGGTGACCAAATCGCAGCGGGCCCTCAAGGCCACCGGGCATCGCGTGTTGGTGGTGGCGGGCGGGGTCGGTGCGAATACCCGCTTGCGACACCGCTTAACCGCTATGGCGACCTCTCTTGGGGCAACCACCGCCTACCCCAGAGCCGAATTTTGTACCGATAATGCCGCCATGATTGCGCTCGCCGGGCACGAGCGATTGGTGGCAGGGGAGCAGGCGACCCTTGGAGTGCTCGCGCGCGCGCGCTGGCCTCTAAGCGAACTCCAGCCCCCCGGCCAGATGATCGTGCAGACGCCGTAAAGCGCTGTTAGGGTTCGCATCCAGTCACGCGATCAACACCACTCTGTAAATAAGGATCAGTCTCCGTCATGCGCGATCGAATTCATCTCAGTGATCTTAAAATCGAAACGATTGTGGGCATCTTCGATTGGGAACGAACGACCCGGCAGATGGTTAGTTTTGACTTCGAGTTTCCAGCCGATGCGCGCCGCGCTGCTCAGACGGATCACATTGAAGACACGTTGAACTACAAGTCGGTTGCCAAGATGGTGATCGCCTTTGTTGAAAAGAGTGAGTTTCAGTTAGTTGAAACCCTGGCTGAGCGGGTGGCTGAGCTGATTTTGCGTGGCTTTGACATCCCTTGGGTGAAGGTCTCGATTAGCAAGTTAGGTGCCGTTCGCGGCAGTCGAGAGGTCGGTATTACCATTGAACGTACTCAAGCCGACTTCGCCACGTGACGAGCCTTGCGTCGGCGCTTCCGCGCGTCTCCGTGTATGCCGCGGCGGGCTCAAACATTGCGCCGGCTGAAAATCTTCGGCGCGCGTTGACGGCATTGGCTGAGCGTTTCCCAGACCTGAGTGTGTCGCCTGCTTATCGGAATGGGGCGGTGGGCTTCGTGGGAGATGACTTTATTAATTTGGCGATGGGTTTTACCACCACGTATTCCCTGCCCGAGTTAATCAGTGAGTTTCAAGCAGTTGAAGCGCTCTGTGGGCGCAGTCGATTGGATGCTAAATGGGCGCCGCGCACCATGGATATTGACCTTCTACTGTATGGTGATGTGGTCGGTGAATTCCCAGGCGTTTCACTGCCACGCCCGGATTTACTCAAGCGTCCTTATATGTTGGGTCCGTTGGCGCAGATCGCGCCTCAAGTCATGCATCCGGTATTGCATGAAACCATTGGTGATCTATGGGCGCGCTTTGAGATGCAGGGGCATCACCTGCAGCCGATTGATTTGTGGAATCCGACGGATGCTTTTTAAGCAAATAATTTTAAGGTTAACTGACTCGTTCTAGCCGTCATCGGTATCTTGACACTGTGTTGGGCGTATCGCTTATATGTCACTCCACGCGCTGTTTAATCCGTACACGCTTGGCCCATACCATCTGAGCCATCGGGTCGTTTTGGCGCCTATGACCCGTACTCGCGCTGACGCGACCACACTCGCGCCCAGTGAGCAGACTGTTCTGTACTATGCGCAGCGAGCATCGCTCGGTGGTTTATTGATTAGTGAGGCAACGCATATCTCGCCGGAGGCGACGCCGAGCTGGACGATTTATCAAAACGTGCGCGACGACGGCGGCCATGTTCCGGGTATTTGGACCGATACCCAAGTGAACTGCTGGCGCGCGGTGTGCGATGCCGTTCATGGCAAGGGCGCTTTGATCAGTTGCCAGCTGTTGCATGCCGGGCGCGTCGCTCAACCGGGCATCGGGCTTCATCCGCTCGTGATCGGTACGAACGCACCCTTGCCACCGGTATCGTCGTCGGCGACGGCGCTTCGCCCGGATGTGGAGGCGGGCGACTACAACTGGGATCAGCCGGCGGTTGTGCCGCGCGCACTTTCGATTAAGGACATCACTCGTTTGATTGATGATTATCGTCACGCAGCGCGTAACGCGCAGCGTGCTGGCTTTGATTGTGTAGAACTGCATGCGGCGCATGGCTACCTCATTGAGCAGTTCTTCTGTGATGGAATCAATCAGAGAACCGATCATTACGGCGGCTCGATTGAGAACCGATGTCGGCTGTTTTTTGACATTGTGGCTGCGCTCGTGGATGAGTTGGGTGCGGGTCGCGTGGGCGTGCGGTTGTCGCCGGCGGGCGTCGACCCGAGTACAGGTCATTACTATCAGACCTATTTTGGCGCGACGACGTCTGACCCTGACGCGCTCTATGATTATGCTGTTGCTGGCCTGAATGATTTTCCATTGGCTTATCTGATGTTGACTGAGCCGCGGGTCGGTGCATTATCGGTGGCGCCCGAGGCAGATCAATCGACTAAACAGCCACTCCGAAACCGTCGTTTTCGTGCGCTCTTTAAGGGCTGTCTCATCGGTGCCGGCGGTTTTATTCCAATGACAGCAGAGCAGGCCGTTGCAGAGGGCCATTATGACCTCATCGCCTTCGGGAGATGGTTTTTAGCAAATCCCGATCTCCCTGATCGATTGCGTGACGGCAGTCCTCTCAATGTGTATGACCGCACGACATTTTATGGGTGTCGCTCGGCAGGCTACATAGACTATCCTGATCGTCATCAACTACGGGGTGGCGGTTTGTCGCGCTACCGATTGATCGATCAGGCGCATATGAGCCTTCCTCGCGATGCCAGCAGACGTTGATAAATAAATTCGGTTAGTATTTAGTCATATAAAAAGCGCGGGCATCGCCATGACACGATCTCTCAAGTGGGCACTGCTGATAACGGACTGGCTGCTGCTTTGCTACTGGATACTGTCTGGGCTCGCACAGTTGGGGTGGCTGCCTATTCCAAGGGTATGGCTGTACACAGACTATAATCAGGCGCAGGTTGTGGCCTGGAATTGGTCCTTTCTTCCCCTTGATTTGGCATTTTCTATTTTAGGGTTATATGCGGTTTCCGCTGCGCGACGCGGGCTTGCTCGTTGGCGTCCGCTGGCGATGCTCTCGTTGTCCTTCACCATGGCGGCGGGCGCTATGGCCATCGCGTACTGGACGATTCTTGGCGATTTAAATCCCTATTGGTATATCGCGAATCTGGCCCTGCTGGTGTGGCCGCTCTTCTTTATGCCGGCACTCATTCGCCAGCTCGCTGGCACTGAGGACGCCCTGTAGCATCCGTGGCACCGCAGACGAGCGATCTTTGGGGCAGTCAGGTCGCGCCTATTAAATCATTGGGGTGCTACTCGCACCATGCAGATCCATCAAGGCAGCCGTTTTGGGTTGCGTGGCTGTGAACTCAAAAGCCGCTGATACTGCGGCCACCATCGACGGGTAAAATTTGCCCCGTCACGTACGGGGCATCGGCAAGGAAAAACAGTGCAGCTTTGGCAATATCGAGTGGCGAGCCAATCCGCTTGAGCGCCGTTCGGTCAATGATTTTGTCTTGTTGAGTGGGGTCTAATGCAGCGTCCGGCCACAGCACGGGGCCGGGCGCGATTCCATTCACCCGAATGTCTGGGCCTAGTTCGCGTGCGAGAGATTGGGTCAGCATCACTAAGCCGGCCTTGGCTGCGCAGTACGTGGGATGACTTTTTAATGGCCGAAAGGCATGGATATCAATTAAATTTAAAATAAGCCCACGACGCTTGCGTAGTTCGGGTGCCGCCGCTTGACTTAAAAAGAGAGGCGCACGTAAGTTGGTGCCGATTAAGTCATCAAATGCACGGGGCGTGATTTCCCCAACCGGGGTCGGATAGAAAGTGGAGGCGTTGTTAATGAGCGCATCCAATCGTCCAAACGAATCGAGGGCGGTCTGAATGAGCCCGGGAAATGAGCTGATGTCTAGCAGGTCGGCACTTACAGTGACCGCTGATGAGGTGCGTAAGGCGTTCAGTTCGGCCGCGAGGAGACCGGCTTCGCGGTCGGATTGCCGATGGTGGATCACGAGGTTTGCGCCGGCGGCGTGTAGATGACGCGCCATGACCGCACCGAGCCGGCGGGCGGCCCCTGTGATTAGGACAGTCTGGTCTCGCAGAGATTGAGGCGATTCAGTATGCATAGGTGCAGAATACCTTGTGGCCGCAGGAGGCGCACGTCGTCACTCAAATGAGCATCGAGTTACCCCCCTTGTCGCCTGATGAGCGTCTCCATGAGGCAAGACTGGTGGCCTTGATTCGAGCGCGCATTGCCCGGGCGGGGGGCTGGATTCCGTTTTCCCAGTACATGGCTCTAGCCTTGTATGCCCCAGGCCTTGGGTATTACGCCGCGGGGGCCCATAAATTAGGTCGGGGGGGCGATTTCGTGACCTCGCCCGAGCTGTCCCCGGTCTTTGGTCACTGCGTAGCCACCCAGTGCGCCGAGGTGCTGGCGGCATGCCCTACTGGAGATATCTTAGAGGTCGGTGCGGGCACGGGCCTTTTAGCTAAAGCGGTATTGCAAGCCTTGGCGCGCCAAGGATGCTTGCCGACACGCTACCGTATTCTCGAAACCAGTCCCGATCTAAGGGCGCGTCAGCAAACCCTTTTATTACCCCTGATCAGCGCGCTCGGCACATCCATCGAATGGCTTGATCGTATTCCAGAGGCGTCATTTTCTGGCGTCATTATTGCTAATGAAGTGTTAGATGCCTTACCCATTGACCGATTTAGGTTGGGCGCGTCCGGTTCGGAGGCGATGGGGGTGTCGATGGAGGGATCAGGCTTTGTCTGGTGTGCAAAGCCCGCCGATGCACATGCGCAAGCAACCATTGCCGCATTAGAACTTGCGTCGGATAGAGTCATCACCAGTGAATACTGTCCGGGCCTTGGTGCGTGGCTCGGCGCGATAGCCGCTCCCTTATCATTCGGGGCTTTGCTTTTAATGGATTATGGCGGTAGCCGCCGCGAGCTTTACCATTCGTCGCGAGAAGACGGCACCTTCAGCTGTTTTTACCGCCATCTACAACACAATGATCCATTCACTCGCGTGGGCTTGCAGGATCTCACCGCGTGGGTGGATTTCACGCGTGTAGCGGAGGCGGCGTTGGATGCAGGCTTAGAGATTGCTGGGTTCACGACGCAGACGCATTTTTTGTTGGCGAATGATTTTGATAAGCATTTAACTGCTTTTCGTGAGACGGCATCGCCTGATGACTTAATAGATCGCGTGCGTGCAGCTCGGCGTCTGGTGCTGCCTACGGACATGGGTGAGCGTTTTAAATGTTTAGGCTTGACGCGTGGCATGCAGCGGTCGCTGCGGGGCTTTGCGCTGCGCGATGATACTCACACGCTGTGACGCCCTAAATGCTGACGGTGGTAATCGTCGCAATCGCAGCAATGCGCTTCGTCTTGATTAGATGTCCAATGCCTAAGCCATCGAGGCCAGCGCGTTCTTGATCAGACAAGGTAACCGCTCGCGCTGCCGCGAGTGTTGCATGACAAAGGGTGGCTTGCGGGTAGGGCCGCTCCTCAAATCCTAGACGGCCCCGCATGTCGGCCTCACAAGCCAGCAGAAATTCAACAAACCGTTCAGGCCGTCGAAACGCATCGCACTGCTCTAGTAACTCGAGCAGCGTGCCGGGTCGCAGCTCCAGTGCGCGATGACACACTCCATGATGTCGCGCGACTAAGAGGGCTAACTCTCGATAGTCGTTTGGGATGCGCAGCCGATCGACTAACTGCTCAATCAGCAGAGCACCGCGCGCTTCATGGCCCACGTGCTTTGGCCATTCTGCGGGTGGTGTTGTGCCCTTGCCCAAATCGTGAGTGAGGGCGGCAAAGCGCACGCGTGCGGAGGATGACAACTGTGCAGCAGCATCCAAGACCATGCGCACGTGTAAGCCGGTATCAATTTCCGGGTGCCAACGTTCTGGTTGAGGGATGCCATCGAGCTGTGCCAGCTCAGGAAAAATCACAGCGAGGGCCCCGCAGTCTCTTAATACCTCGAAGAACATCCGTGGGGACGGTTCCGCCAGTGCTTTAGCGGTCTCGACCCACACCCGTTCGGCCACCAGGGCGTTGACTTCACCGCTATCAACCATCGCGCGCATCAGCTGTTGCGTCTCGAGTGCCACGGTGAAGCCAAGCGGCGCATAACGTGCTGCAAACCGAGCGATCCTGAGAATGCGGACCGGGTCTTCGGCGAAGGCAGGGGACACATGGCGCAGTATTCGGCTGTTGAGGTCACGCACGCCGCCGTAGGGATCAATGAGCGTGCCGTGGGCATCTTGAGCCATGGCATTAATGGTGAGGTCGCGTCGTTTGAGATCGTCTTCGAGCGTGACACTCGGCGAAAACTCTGTGTCGAAGCCGCGATAGCCTGGGCGTGTTTTGCGTTCTAGCCGAGCGAGCGCATATTCCTCGTGGGTTTTTGGGTGCAAGAACACCGGGAACTCCCGGCCGACCCGTTGATAGCCCTGCGATTCTAAGTCGTCGGGGTGGGCGCCCACGACTACCCAGTCCCGTTCGGTGACTGTGCGCCCGAGCATGGCATCGCGTACCGCACCGCCCACTAAGTAGATTTCCATAGATGGATTCTAGCGCCGTTAGCGCCCACACGAGAGGCCTAGGCCAAAAGTTTTTTGACCGACTATGCGGTAGCGCCTGCTGACGTATCCCTAGGCGTGCGGCCTGCGTCCCTCGGTGGAGGGACGCAGACATCCTTTACCGTAAAACAATGACCAACGAGTTGGCGCCTCGCTTGACGTTGAGCAGCAAGGAAGGTTGATCCTTAGCGGCCGCCGTGAAGTCTTTCATATGGGTGACTGTTTTGCGGTTGACCGACGTAATCAGATCGTTCGGTTTCAGTGGGCTTTGGCTCGCGGGACTATTGGCCTCAATCGAGCGAACGATGACGCCCGCTCCCCCCGGAGCATCCGCTAGATCAGCGCCGCGCAGCGCACGATGCAGAGGTGCCGCGCTATCATCGTCCTCGCTTTCCTTGCTGTCTTTGCCGGCTGCCTTGCCTTGCACAGTCGCGGTGATATGTTTTTCTTTGCCATCACGGAATAACGTGAGGTTAACGTTTTCGCCGACCCGCATGAGGCCAATACGATTTCGCAGTTCGGCGGATGACTTCACGGGGCCGCCGTTGACGGCGGTGACTACATCACCCGCTTTAATTCCGGCTTTATCAGCAGCCGATCCATTGACCACTTGCGAGACTAAGGCGCCTTGTAGATCTTTGCTGCCGAGGTTTTCAGCCACATCAGGCGTGACGGTCACGATATTAACGCCAAGGACGCCGCGCTTTACTTCGCCGTACTTAATTAGCTGATCCATCACGGTTCGGGCCATGTTGGATGGGATGGCGAAGCCGATGCCAATGTTGCCTCCGGAGCGTGACAAGATCGCTGAGTTAATGCCGATCAGTTCGCCACGCAAGTTCACCAGTGCGCCGCCAGAGTTGCCAGGATTAATGGAAGCATCGGTTTGGATAAAATCTTCATAACCATCTGGATTGATGCCGGACCGTCCCAGCGCGCTGACGATGCCGAAGGTGACGGTATGCTGGAGTCCAAATGGATTACCGATAGCGAGAACGTAATCGCCGACTTCCGCTTTGCTTGAGTCGCCCAGCGTGACATCGGTCAGTTTGGCGTCTTTGACTTTGATCACGGCAATATCGGACGGTGCGTCAGCGCCGATGACGGTGGCCTTGTAGTCATGACCATCTAACGTAGTGACGGTAATCTCGCTGGCATTCTCAACAACATGCGCGTTGGTTAAAATCAGTCCTTCCTTGGCATCGACGACGACGCCTGATCCTGCGCTTTGAAAGGGTTTCTGCCGCGGGCCTTGTTCTGGCATATCAAAAAAGCGATTGAAGAAGGGGTCCTCGAGTAACGGGTTTCTCTGTTGTTGTTCTGTGACGGTGCCCCGAGTGGCGACGTTCACGACCGCAGGCGACACACGTTTAACGATCGGTGCGAGTGAGGGTAGGGAGGCCGTGTTCACCTCTGCCGATGCAGGCTGTGCCCACACGGGTGTGGCAGTGCCGATCAGTGTCAGCAGACACAGTGTGGTGGCGGTGAGTGTGGTGCGGGCTTTGACGTAAGAAGAACGGTGCATGATTTACCTTGTGGTGTGTCGCCTAGGGTTCAACGCGCGGCCAGTGCGCGATAACTGGTTGGTGAGTGGTGAGTGGTGAATAAGTGTTGAATGAGTGGTGTGGAGTAGAGTACGGCTCAACATCGGCGAAGCAAATGTGGGTTGAAGGTAGTGACTCCTTAAAGATCAAAAAAGTTCCGCCCACAGACGCCTTGCTGGGTGGCCAGGGCACCTGATTATGTTAAGAGCGGCGCACGAGGTGGCTCATCCACAGAGCTGAGGTCGAGTCTTTATCTTTTCAATGGTCGCGGCGATCGAGCTCATGCGTTCAAGCGCCTGTCAAACCTTAATAACCTGTGTATAACTTGTTAGTAAGCAGGGTTGAATGGGTGGATACAACATCTGGTGAGGCCTGAACGATTGGGCTTGACATCAAAAGCCAAAAAGACATGCCTTGAATTCGTCAGGCAATAACATATAAATCACTGATTTATAACGTTTTTTACGTGATTGGGTGGGTGCAAACATTGGGCTTGACTCGAGAGGCTGCTAAAAATAACTTAGGGGCTCGGGTACAACATGTTGTGTTGCCTATCCGGTTGCAAAGGAATTTGTTAGGAGAAGTGCTGCGGTTGGCGTGGTTTAAGGTACGCGGCAGCGGGCGCTTCGGCAGACATTATAAAAATCGAGCTCATTTCAAGGGGCATAACGACAGATGAGTACGGCTTACAAAATGGATCCTAAGGACGACGCAATTCCGTTCCAAGAAGCATCCATCGATATTTGGGACAAAAAGTACCGTTTGACTGCGAAAGATGGCACGGCCGTTGATCAGTCGATGGACGATACCTATCGACGCGTTGCAGTGGCGCTGTCCGATGTAGAAGCGCCCGCACTGCGAGCGCAGTGGCATGAGCGATTCTTGTGGGCGCTTCGTAAGGGCGCCATTCCAGCAGGTCGCATCACTTCGAACGCGGGTGCACTAGAGCATAAGCCTGCGACCTCGACTATTAACTGCACGGTCTCTGGCACCGTGCTCGATTCGATGAACGACATTTTAAATAAAGTCCATGAAGCGGGTCTGACCTTAAAAGCGGGCTGCGGCATCGGCTATGAATTTTCTACGTTGCGGCCACGTGGCGCGTATGTGTCGGGTGCGGGTGCTTACACGTCAGGTCCACTGTCGTTCATGGATATCTACGACAAGATGTGTTTTACGGTGTCCTCCGCAGGGGGTCGTCGTGGCGCGCAGATGGGTACCTTCGATATCGGTCATCCGGATGTGATGGAGTTCGTGCGCGCGAAGCGTGAGAATGGACGCCTGCGTCAATTCAATCTGTCACTGTTGATCACTGATGCGTTCCTTGAGGCCGTTAAAGCGGACGCATCTTGGAAGTTGTCATTTCCACTTTCCATTCGCGAATTGGAAAGCGAGCAGCTTGATCTCACTGATACCAGTAAGTTCATTTGGAGAGACTGGCCCGCCACCGAAGGCTACGTGACTCGGGACGACGGCTTGGTGTGCTGCATGGTCTCTAAGGTCATTCCGGCGCGACGTCTGTGGGACGTCATCATGGCATCGACCTATGATTTTGCCGAGCCTGGTTTTGTGTTGATCGATCGTGTCAACGAAATGAATAACAACTGGTGGTGCGAGAATATCCGCGCGACTAATCCGTGTGGCGAACAGCCGCTACCTCCGTATGGTTCTTGCCTGTTAGGCTCCGTGAATCTCACTCGATTCGTCAGCAAGCCTTTTACGGCAGATGCCGTATTTGACTGGGAAGAGTATCGCGAGGTCGTTCGCGTTTTCACGCGCATGCTAGACAATGTCGTTGAAATTAACGGCTTGCCGTTGGCCAAGCAGCGCGAGGAGATTTTAAGCAAGCGCCGCCATGGCATGGGTTTTCTCGGTCTTGGTTCTTGCATCACGATGCTGGGCATGAAATACGGTTCGCCTGCATCAGTGAAGTTCACTGAAGACGTGTCTCGTGAAATGGCGATCGCCGGCTGGGAATCGGCCTTAGAGTTGGCTCGCGAGAAGGGGCCTGCGCCGATCATGAATGAAGAATTCGTGGTTACCGCCAAAATGCTCAGGCTTCGTCCTCAAATGGCCGCGGATGGCTGGAAGATCGGACAAAAAGTTCCGGGGCGAATTTTGCATGCGCGCTACAGTCGTTACATGCAGCGCATTGCCGAGGTAGCGCCTGCATTGGTTGAGCAGTTAGCGACCACTGGAGCGCGCTTTACTCATCACAGCTCGATTGCCCCAACCGGCACCATCTCGCTGTCATTAGCTAACAACGCATCCAATGGCATTGAACCGTCTTTTGCGCATCACTATTTCAGGAATGTTATTCGTGAGGGTCGCAAAACCAAGGAGCGCATCGATGTGTATTCCTACGAACTATTGGCTTACCGCGAGCTGATCAATCCGCAAGCGATGCCTGGCAGTGTTAAGGCAGATGAAGCATTGCCTGATTACTTCATTACATCCGACTCAGTGAGCCCTGAGCAGCATGTGGATATTCAGGCGGCGGCGCAGAAGTGGGTTGACTCGAGCATCTCGAAGACCGCCAATGTACCAACGGATTTTAAGTACGAAGACTTTAAGAACATCTATCTGTACGCCTATGAGCAGGGCCTGAAAGGCTGCACGACATTCCGCTTTAATCCGGAAGCATTTCAAGGCGTGTTGGTTAAGGAAGAGGATCTCAAAAATACCAGCTATGTGTTCACGCTCGATGATGGCAGTGAGGTCACGGTGCGTGGTGATGAAACGATTGAATACGATGGCGAGCAGCACAGTGCCGCTAACCTGTTTGATGCGTTAAAAGAAGGTTATTACGGGAAGTTTTGACATGATAAAGATTGAAAGACGCATCTCTAAGTTTCGTGTCGACAAGCCAGCTGATGCCGCTGTCAAGGCGGCTGAAGAGCGAAAGGCAGACGTTGCTGAGCTGCGGAAAGATGGCGGAAAAGTTATTTGGATGCACGAGAAGCTCGAGCGTCCTGAGGTCCTTATTGGGTCTACTTATAAGATAAAGACTCCGGTCTCGGACCATGCAATCTATGTGACGATCAATGACCTTATTCTGAATGAAGGGACCGAGCACGAGCAGCGTCGTCCATTTGAAGTGTTCATTAATTCTAAGAACTTAGATCATTATCAGTGGATTGTGGCACTGACCCGCATCATTTCGGCGGTGTTTAGGAAGGGCGGTGACGTGACTTTCTTGGTGGACGAGCTTAAAGCCGTTTTTGATCCGCGTGGCGGCTACTGGCAACCCGGTGGTAAGTTCATGCCATCGATCATTGCTGAGCTTGGCTATGTTATTGAAAAGCACTTGCAGACTATTGGGCTGATTGCTATCCCAGAAATGGATCCCCATCGGGTGAAAATGGTGGCTGAGAAGCGCCAGGAATATGAGGCCCGTAATAAGCAGCAGGATGCGTTCTCACGCGGCCATTATCCAGAGGGTGCGCAGCTGTGTGCAAAGTGCAGCACCGCTGCGGTCATCATGATGGATGGCTGTATGACCTGTTTGAGTTGCGGCGACTCTAAGTGCGGATGAGTCAGCAAGTACTAGGCCGCTAGCCTCGTATCAAGCCGCTTCTTAAAGGAAGCGGCTTTTTTTATGGTGCGGGGTCGCGCGGCCCGATTCGGAGTGCGAAGGTCGCTACACGTACCTCCACTAAAAAACAAATGAGCCCGATCACCAGCGCGAGCATCGCGGCTACGAAGAGAGCGGCAACTGGCAAGGCCAGCGTAAAACGGATAAACGCGCTCGCAAACAGTAGAGCCACGATGAGAGCGATGACGAGTGCCGAGAGGGTGCCTAACGTAATGGCGCCATTTAGAAGTCGCGCGCGCTTGGCGAGTAATTGTAGTTGGTAGGCGAGATCTGGAGCGTCCTCATGGGTCGCAAGTCGGTGTTGTTCCTCGAGTGTTCGCGCGCGATCTACGGCGCGGGCCAGTCGGTTGGTCAGCACTCCTAATAATTGGACGATGCCCGAGAGCAGGAAAACCGGAGCCAATGACAGTTGAATCGAGTGCGCGATCTGCGCGATGTCGGTGGGAGCGTCCACTTAGCGCGTCATAGTAGTGATAGCATCTCGCGCAGGCGGTGCGGCGCGCTGAGTCGGGTATGCGGGCATCGCCGGATCGGTCATTGGCGGCCTACTTTCTTTTGTGGGATGAGGCGTAGGGGTCGCCACCCGGGTCCTCGCCGATGCGCAGCGGCGGCGCGACGATGACAGGCTTCTTTTTGGTGGCAGCCAGTGGGTCGTGCAGGCTGCTGCCCGTCGGCTTGGCTTTTGTGGCATCCACCCGCAATGTTTTTGCTGGTTCGGCGAGTGACTTCACGCGGGCGGTACTGGCATTCAGATCAAATATGCCGGTGCCGACTTCCCACGCCCAAACTGCTTGGCCGCGGCTGTCAAACTGAACGCGGCCCGATGCATCCCGTTTCTTTTTGGGGGCAGTCGCCGAGGTGGTTTCAGGAATGATCGGCTTTTGCATAAGACACTCCTCACAGATAGCAGTGGAACGTTAAACCTTTGCGGCGCTGTTGTGCGTTCTGTGCTCTCTAAACTGTGATCTAGTTACCAACCAAATGGCGGCTGTGACGCCGGATGACAGTGACGTAATGTCCAGCGCCTTTTAGTTCTGTGAGCTAGGTCCGGTTGTATAATTCAGCCGATATTGATCTATGGCGCCGCTGCGTTGGGCTGCGTCGCTCAGGAGTAGGGGATGCATAAGCTTGGGTGCTGGCCGACACACTGGGTGTGGACCTTGGCCGTTGTTGGCTGCTTTTTGGTTGCAACCGCGAAATTACAAGCAGAGACAGTCCCTTCGCAGTTTCCCCGACCCGTACAGCTTGAGCCGGACGTGCTCTTTTGGCAGCGCATTTACTCGAAAGTCACGACTCAGGGCGGCTTGCTGCACGACGATCGTTACCTCGGTGTGGTGTACAGCGAGGTCAGCTTTCCGACGGGGGCGTCGACTCACGACCGAGTCGAGCGGGTAGATGAGGCCCGCAGTAAAATTCAGGCGAGCTTGCGTAAGTTAGCGACCGGGCCACTCACGGAGTGGACCGATGAAGACCGTCGTATCCGGGCTCTCTTTGCTGACAATGCCACTCCCGCTACTTTTTTGGAGGCATTGGATCACGTGCGCTTTCAGCTTGGGCAGGCGGATCGATTTCGGGAAGGTGTCATCCGCTCGGGCACCTGGGAGCGGCATGTGGAAGAGACGCTTCGCCGCGAAGGTTTGCCAGGAGAACTATCTGCGCTGCCACATGTGGAGTCGTCTTTTAACCCGCGCGCCTACTCAAAAGTCGGAGCGGCTGGTTTATGGCAATTCATGCGACCGACCGGTGGTCGCTGGTTACACATTGACAATGTGGTAGACGAGCGCTTAGATCCTTATAAGTCGACGGTTGCCGCTGCCCAATTCTTGGCAGGCAACTACGCATCGCTTGGCACATGGCCGTTAGCGCTCACCGCTTACAATCATGGCGCGAGTGGTATGCGCCGGGCCAAAGAGCAGTTAGGCACTGATGACATTGTCACGATATTGCGTGGTTATCAGAGTAAAACCTTTGGCTTTGCCTCCCGTAACTTTTACGTCTCTTTTCTGGCTGCTCTAGAGATCGATCGGCACGCAGAACAATATTTTGGACCCATTGAGCGACGCTCACCTGAGGCGACCCAAACCATCCGCTTGCCCTATTTTGTTCCCATGCCGGCGCTGTCTCGAGCGATCGGCGGTGAACATGACGCGTTAAAAAACCTAAACCTGGCATTGCTGTCCCCCGTATGGAGTGGGCGTCGCTATGTACCAAAAGGCTTCGAGTTACGAGTGCCTGCCAACATCAATACCGACCAGCTACTGACCCGTCTCACCGGTAAAGACCACTTCTCTGGTCAACCACGTGATCCTGTGTATCGTGTGCGGACTGGCGATACGATCGAAAAAATCGCGTTAGCTTATGACGTCAGCATCGTGGACCTCGCTAGCTACAATCGGTTGCGAGGGTCTCACCTTAAGGTCGGGACGACTCTGAAAATACCGCCACCGCCAGCGCAGCCAATTGCTGCCCCTTCCTTGCCAGCGCAGAGTGTGGCCAATAGCTCCCCTGTGCCGGCCGCCATTCCAGTGCGGCGTGAGCCCTCTCCACCGAAAGGCCTCGGGCGGGAGGAGTCGGGTGACCAGGAGCCAGGACCCGCGCCGGGTATGGGCGGTGCCGCGTCGGCCGATCCAAGCGACTATAGCGTGACCGGCAATGCCGTGATTGTGCAAGCCACCGAGACGCTTGCTCAGTTCGCGACTTGGTTGGGTGTGAGTGCGGCACGATTGGAAATACTTAACAAGTTGTCTCGCGGTAAATCACTGAATCTCGGCGATCGGCTACGGCTGGACTTTTCGAATGTCGATGTCGCCACATTCGAGAAACGCCGCCTTCAATACCACCTTGACTTACAAGAGGCATTTTTTCGCCAATACCAGGTGGTGTCTCGTGAGACTATTAAGCTCGGCGTGGGCGATTCCTTGTGGGCGATCACCCACCGATACCATGTGCCGGTCTGGTTGCTTAAAGAATACAATCCAGATCTGGACCTGAATGCGCTGCGCTTAGGGCGTGAGGTGGTGATGCCAAAAGTGACAGAGCGTTTGATTGCTGCGGGTGACACGACGGTGCCGGCGTCAGGAGAGCCTTAGATGAAGCGACTGTGTGTCTTGCTGATGATGGCGTCTCTATTCGGCTGTGCGACTGAAGTGGCGTACGAAGGGCCCAGGCAGCCGACGGGTCAGACTGCGCTGATTGTCGGAGCGTCGCGTGTCAACGCCGGACTACCGATGGCGCCCATCCTGCGTAAAGTAGATGATCGGGTCCTGTCGTGGCAGTCTTCGAGTGTTGCTGTGCTGCCTGGACAGCACGCCTTGTTGGTCGACTGCGTGATGGGTGCATCTACTATTCGCTATCACTTGATAGTCATCGCCGAGCAGGGTCATCGATATGTGCTAGTTCCTGAGAGTGGTGCCGGCAATCATGCATGCACTTCAGTGAAAATTGAGGATCGCAATTAGTATGGGTCTTCGAGCGTCCGCGCTCAGCCTAGCGAGTTTATGTCTGATGTCCTGGTCATTCTCCGTCCAGGCCATTGCCACGAACAATCCGTTGGTCATGGCTGATCAAGTACTGGTCATCAAAAGCGAGCACAGACTGTATCTTTTGCGTGAGGGCGCTAGATATCGTAGTTACCCGATCGCCCTTGGCCGCGAACCCGTTGGGCGCAAAGAGAGAGAAGGCGATACGCGCACACCGGAAGGTCGCTACATCATTGATGGTCGAAATCCTGCCAGCGCTTACTTTCTGTCTTTGCACGTATCCTATCCTAATAGCAGTGACGTTCTTCGTGCGCAGCAGCATCATTGGTCGCCGGGTGGCGCGATCATGATTCACGGGATGCCTAACGTCCCTAAGCATCCCGCTAAGCACTACCATCAGACTGATTGGACGGATGGTTGTATTGCATTGAGTAATGACGACATGGTCGAGGTTTGGCTACTGACGAACAATGACGTTCCTATTGAGATCCTTCCATGACCACCACCACCATTGATTTAGATTCGACGGAGCATGTGTCGGCTCGTGTAGGACCCCGCGGTAGTCTAGAAAATCTCTCTCAGCAAGAGGCCGCTCGACTGCAGGATCGGGGGCATGGCGGTTTGTATTCTTTATTCAGGCGATGCGCGCTGGCCGTTCTAAACGCTGGCAGCGATAGCGATAATCCAGCAGAACTATTTAAGAAATATGAAAATTTTGATGTGCGCATCATCCGCCAGGCTTGGGGTATCCGCTTAGAGCTGCAGAACGCGCCGGCGATGGCTTTTGTTGATCAGCAGATGATTCAAGGCATTAAAGAGCTTTTGTTTGCGGTACTTCGTGACATTGTGTACACCGCTGATGACATTATTGAGAGCGGACGCTTTGACCTCAGCCGCTCAGCGGACATCACCGGCGCAGTCTTTCACATCATTAGAAACGCCCGTTTGCTTGACCCGAGAGAGCGGCCGGATTTGGCGGTGTGTTGGGGCGGCCACTCGATTGCTCGAGAGGAGTATGAGTTCACTAAGTTAGTTGGTTATGAACTCGGGCTTCGCGGACTCAATGTCTGTACCGGGTGCGGCCCGGGGGCTATGAAGGGACCCATGAAAGGCGCGACCATTGGGCATCTTAAGCAGCGCATCTATGGGGGTCGGTACATCGGCCTGACGGAGCCAGGCATTGTCGCGGCAGAGCCGCCTAATCCGTTAGTTAATCAGTTGGTCATCCTCCCAGACATTGAGAAAAGACTGGAGGCGTTTGTCCGTTTAGGTCACGGCATCATGATATTCCCTGGGGGTGCAGGAACCGCCGAGGAGCTGTTGTATTTGCTGGGCATACTGACTGACCCTGCGAATGCGGCCGAAGTGATGCCAGTGATTTTGGCAGGGGGTCAGGCGTCTGCATCGTGGTTTGAAAGTGTGCACCACTTCATTGGACTGGCGCTGGGGTCCGCCGCACAGGCACGTTATCAGGTAATTCTTGGCGATCCGGCGCAGGCGGCACGGCGCATGTTGGTTGGCATGGACCAGGTGCGTCAACAACGCACCAAGGGTTCGGATGCTTATAATTTTAATTGGGGCTTAAAAATTCCGCTGGATTTCCAAAAGCCCTTTGCGCCGACGCATGAGTCAGTGGCGGCGTTGGAGCTTAATTTTGATCAGCCGGTCCATGAGCGTGCCGCTAACTTGCGACGCATTTTTTCGGCAGTTGTCGCCGGCAATATCAAGGAAGACGGGATGCGACAAATTACCGAGAAAGGACCGTTCGAAATTCGGGGTGATCGCCGTCTGTTGGCGGCGCTTGACACGCTCTTGGTCTCCTTCGTGGCACAGCGACGCATGAAGCTGGCAGGTGATTACCGACCGGTTTACCGAATCGTGAGCTGACACTCAAAGTGCCCCTCTGGACGTTGTGATACAAGTCCGGTGAGTGGGCGCTGCCAGCGGTATTTTAGCGACTCACGAACTGAGACCGATTTATGAGTGACCCGAACGCCCCTGACAGCTATTTGGACCGGTTTTTTTTGGCTACCGGCGCCCATCGTATTGCCGCTGCCTTACGCCCAGCTAGCGTGGTGCCGGCGGATCCTAGCGTGGTGCCGGCGGATCCTAGCGTGCCGGTTGAGCGGCCCAGCCTCAATCGCAAATTCAGTAGCCTGACCGATTACAAAGTCTGGGTCGACAAAGTGCGTGGTAGTTGGGCCGGCAAGGATTAGCTCAGTCCCCGTCTGTTGGCCGGCGGCATAAAAACGAGCCGCCCCCTTGAATCTCGGCCCGTCACCCCCCAGTGTGTGAGTCTCGCCGCCCTACCGGCGGCGCGAGACTTTTTTACCTGGATGAGGGATGACAGATGGCGGATACAGCTCAGCGCGAAACGCGTGGTTTTCAAACAGAGGTGAAGCAACTGCTTCAGCTCATGATCCATTCCTTGTATTCCAACCGCGAGATTTTTCTTCGCGAGTTGATATCCAATGCCTCCGATGCCTGCGACAAGCTGCGCTTTCAGTCCTTGGCAGACCCCGATTTGCTCGGCAGCCATCCTGAGCTTGCGATTCGTATTGATTTTGACCCGACTGCCAAAACGCTCACTATCACTGACAGTGGCATTGGGATGACACGTCAAGAAGTCATCGATCATTTAGGAACGATTGCTAAGTCAGGTACCGCGGAGTTCTTATCGCACCTATCGGGTGATCAGCAAAAAGATGCCCAGCTGATTGGTCAGTTTGGTGTCGGCTTCTACTCGGCGTTCATTGTTGCTGATCAGGTGGAGGTATTTACTCGGCGAGCAGGTGAGCCTGCCGAAGCGGGCGCCCATTGGCAGTCCGATGGCTCCGGTGAATTCACTATTGAAACGCGGTCTGTGCCTGAGCGGGGGACACGGGTGGTGCTTCACCTAAAAGACAATGCGGTTGAGTTTGCCGATGCATGGAAGTTGCGCAGTCTTGTCAAACGCTACTCTGACCACATTGCCATTCCGGTTCGGATGGCCAAAGCCGCCGGCAGTGATAAAGAGTCGGCTGACTCATATGAGGCCATAAATGCTGCGCAAGCTCTATGGACGCGCACCCGCAGCGAGATATCTGATGAGGAGTATGCGGAATTTTATAAGCATATTTCGCACGATTTTAGTGCACCACTCGCGTGGGCTCACAACAGAGTAGAAGGTAAGCGCGAATACACCACGCTTCTTTATCTGCCGGGCAAAGCGCCTTTTGATTTATGGAGCCGAGAGGGCGTGCGTGGCCTTAAGTTGTATGTGAAGCGCGTGTTTATTCTGGACGATGCCGAGCAGTTCTTACCCATGTATTTGCGCTTTGTGAAAGGCGTGGTGGATTCAAGCGACTTGCCGCTCAATGTCTCGCGTGAAATCCTGCAGGAAGATGAAGACATCGAGGCAATGCGCTCTGGCATTACGCGACGTGTGTTGGACTTGTTGGCTAAGCTGGCAAAAGAGGAGCCGGAAAAATACGCGGCATTTTGGAAGGAATTTGGTCAAGTTCTCAAAGAAGGCGTGGCAGAAGACACAAGCAATCGTGAACGAATTTGTACGCTGTTGCGATTTGCGACTACACACACGGGACTGGAGATACAGGACCAGTCGTTGGATGCATACGTTGAGCGTATGAAGGCCGGCCAAAAGCATATTTATTATGTGATCGGTGAAACGTGGAATGCAGCTCGCCAAAGTCCACATTTGGAGCGCTTGCGCCAGCGCGGTGTGGAGGTGGTGTTGTTGCATGATCGGGTCGATGAGTGGATGACGTCTTATTTAGGTGAATACCAGGGTAAGTCCTTCAAGGACGTGAGTCGTGGTGACTTAGAGTTAAGCGAGTTGGCGGATCAGCCCGACGAGGAAAAGAAAACGACTGACAGCGAAGAGGTATTGGCACTGTGTGGGCGATTGCGTGAGGCGTTGTCTGGACGAGTGGAAGCGGTGCGTGGTACGCAACGGCTGGCGGAGTCAGCGGCGTGTCTGGTGCGTGGTGAGCAGGAGGTGGGCGTGCAAATGCGAAAGCTCATGGAAGCGGCAGGCCAGCAGGTGCCCGCGCAGCGCCCTACGCTTGAGATCAATCCGGAGCATCCGTTGGTGATCAGACTTCAGAGTCTTTCGGCCGGTGAGGACTTTAGTGATTTGGCGACGCTTTTGTTCGATGAAGCGACATTGGCTGAGGGTGGGCAATTGGCGGAGCCAGCGGATTTTGTGCGTCGCCTGAATCGCTTATTGCTACGACAGTCATAGGGGGTGTCGGATTGGCGCTCCGTGTGTCTCAATTATCAGGGGAATCGTTTGTTATGCGAATAGTGCGGTGGGTGTCTGTTCTGTGTTTAACGGCGCTGTCTTTGGTGGGTGGCGCGGCCTGTGGCAGTCCAGGTGCTGAGGGCACGGGGTTGACGGCCGCGTCAGAAAAACTGGGGGTGACCGATCTGACCGTGGGCAGTGGCGCGGCAGTGACAGCGGGTGCGTGGGTGCGGGTGCATTACAGTGGTTGGTTGCAAGATGCCGCGGGTGTCGATGGCAAGGGACGACTGTTCGATAGTTCCCATCAGCGTCAAGAGCCGTTTGTTTTTCAGGTAGGTAAGCAGCAGGTCATTCGCGGCTGGGAGCAGGGGGTCGTGGGTATGCAGACTGGGGGCACGCGTCGCTTGGTCATTCCTCCTGGCTTAGGCTATGGCACCCGCGGTGCCGGGGGAGGCGTGATTCCGCCGAATGCCACGTTGGTGTTTGATATCGAATTGCTGGATTTTCTGCCGGCCCTGACGCCGTGAAGCGCCTAAAGGTCCGTCATGTCCTGTGACGGCCGGGGTTGGGGTGGACGGAGATAGGCCATGATGGATGAGGGGGCAGGAGCTGGCGTGTTCAAGCCGCCCGCGCCAGAGCGGGTGGAGATCGCTGGGCCTGCTGGTCAGCTAGAGGCACTCATTGAAGTGCCGGCTGGTTTTGATGGTCGTCGGGCGGCGGTGGTGTGTCATCCTCACCCACTGTTTGGTGGCACGATGCGTAATAAAGTAGTGCACATGACCGCTCGCGCCTTTCAGGAGCGCGGATTTTCTACCTTGCGCTTTAACTTTCGTGGGGTAGAGCGCAGTCAGGGCACCTTTGATGGGGGTCGGGGGGAAACCGACGATGCCGAGGCGGCCTGTGCGTACGCCGAGCGTTTGTGGCCGCAGGCGGTCTTCACGTTGGCGGGGTTCTCATTTGGTGCCTATGTGGCTTATCAGCTGGCAGGGCGACGCCCGATCGAGCGCTTAGTGATGATCGCGCCACCGGTGCAGCGCTTTGATTTTGGTGCCACTGCGCCGCCGTCAGCGCCGTGGACCGTGATCCAAGGGGATCAGGATGAGTTGGTTAATCACCAGCAGGTCGTGGCGTGGGCCCATGAACTGAGTCCGGCGCCCACGGTGCGTTTGATCCGAGGAGCCGAGCACTTTTTTCATGGCCGTCTGCAAGAGCTTAAAGACGCCATTCAGGCGGATCTTTAGATCGTCTCCGTCCTAGAGCTGCACATCACGGGCATAAAAAAACCGGGGCTTAAACCCCGGTTTATGAGTGCGAGGGTCTGATCGACCCGCGCTAGGTCACTCAGTTGACCATCGACTTCAGTGCTTTCAGAGCAACGGCGCGGACTTTCTTTGAAGCCGGCTTTGCCTTGAACACCATTTTCTCGCCCGTGAAAGGGTTGACGCCTTCGCGGGTCTTGGTGGCAGGCTTCTTCACGACGCGGAGCTTCAAAAGCCCTGGAATCGTGAACAGACCTGAGCCACGAAGGCTCTTACGAACCATACCGTTTAACGACTCAAAAACTGCTCCGACTTGCTTCTTCGACAGCTCGGTGTCTTTTGCAATGTGCGTAAGAATTTCTGACTTGGTAGGTGCTGCGTTCTTTTTCGCCATTTGATTCTCCTGTAGGTATTCGTTGCGGGCCTTTGTTTTACGGTCTTATTTTCAATCCCCACCGGGCTGTCCCAAGTGAGGTGACGTCGAAACGTCTAAAAAATAAGTGTGAAAAGGTGCCCCTGTAATGATCCGAGATCGACAATAGCACACGATAAACATTATTCCACTAGTTTTGCCGTTGTTTTTTTTGTTCCATCTGGACGTTGCATCGATAGAGCGAGCGTCTTTGGAAGTCGAGTGGGGTGTAGGATACGAATCACTTTATGTCGGGAGGTTTTTCCACGCAGCAAACTGACCGCACGGAGTGGCACGCCAAAGGAGGTGGCGGCGAACCGCAAGAGGTGTTGATTCGCCAATCCATCGACGGGCGGGGTGGTGATGCGTACTTTGAGTTGCGTGCCATCGAGAACCCACTGATCGCGGGGTGCGTGTGGGTGCAGGCGCAGAGTCAGGACTAACGCATCGCCATCCCAGCGCCACCCATCGCTCATTCGAGGCTGATGAGTAACGGCCTGATGCGCTCGCTTAATATCATTTGTGCTAAGTAAATCAATAAGATAAGTGCCATTGGCGACAGGTCAAGGCCGCCGATCACAGGAATGGCTCGGCGTAGGCGACGCAATAAGGGGTTGGTCAGATCAGCCACCACCTGGCCTGCGGGGCTATAGCCGTTGGGTGCTACCCAACTCAGAATAATGTAGCCAAAGGTGGCGAGAAGATAAATGGAGAGGGTGGAGCGCGCCATCTCTACTGCGCTGCTGGCTAAGAGCAGTCCGATCGAAGGCATCGCGCCGGTGAGCAAAAGATGCAGCGCGCCCCACAACAGCATCTCTGCTACCCCTGCGGCGGTGATGCTCGCGGTATCCAAAGGGCCGATAGGCGGCAGCACTTTGCGAAGCGGCAGAATCACAGGATTGGTCAGCCGCACGATGGCTTGGACCAGGGGGTTTCGAAAATCGGTACGGATGACTTGGAAAAGTAAGCGGAGCAAGAATGCGCTGACCACCAGTTCCCCGAGTGTTTGTAGGATAAACAGTAACTCATGCATAGTGCGACTGCCTTGGCTTAGGGGTCCCGGCCGAACTCATCGGCTAGCTGGTGTGCGCGTGCCGCCGCCGCCGCCACGGCGTCGGCGACGATTCGATCGAGCTGGGCTGCGCTGAAAATAGCTAAGGCAGCGGCGGTGGTGCCTCCTTCAGAGGTGACTTGCTGACGCAAGGTCTTTGGGTCATCGGTTGCAGTCCGCGCCAATGAGGCGGCCCCGTACGCCGTGTCAATGGCGAGCTGCCTGGCGATGGCGGGCGGCAATCCTTGGGCGACCCCGGCAGCCTCTAATAGCTCGATTAATAAGAAAAAATAGGCTGGCCCGCTGCCGGAGACGGCGGTCACCGCATCGATCTGTGCTTCCGTATCGACCCAGACGACGCTGCCCACGGCGTGTAGTAGGCGGCTGGCCAATGCGCGATCCGTGGGTGTGACGTCACTACCTGCATACAGCGCTGTTGCACCGAGGCCCAACAGTGCGGGGCGATTGGGCATTGAGCGGACGACGCGTGGCGCGTTTCCCAGCCAGCGACTTAAATCTGTTAGGCGAATGCCCGCCACGATCGAGATGACCAGCGGCTGGCGGGTGGTGACCCAGCGGCTGAGGCTCCGCGCAATCGGGGCGATGAGCTGGGGCTTAACAGCCAGCACCCAGACAGCGGCTTGGCTCACCGCATCGTTGGCTTCTGGCAGTAGCCGAATGCCGGGAAAGTGTTCAGCCAACCAGGCGCGTTGGTCTACAGCGGGTTCGACGACGACAATGCGCTCCGCGATCGCACCCCCCGCTACCCAGCCCCCAATGAGGGCGCGGGCCATTTGGCCGCCGCCGATCAGTGCCAGTAATGGCCACTCGGTTGGGTCATTCATGATCGGGGACCTCTGGATCCAAATAAAGCAGTACCCACTCTAATATGAGTTGCCCCTTCCCAGATGGCAGATTCGAAATCCTCGCTCATCCCCATCGACAGAGCGCCCAGAGGAATGCCGCTGCCGCTGATGCGGTCGTGAAGGGTGCGTAGTTCGGCGAAATAACCGCGCTGAATGGCGGGGTCTGGGCTGGGTGGGGGCAGACACATCAGGCCGCGAAGCCGAAGCCGCGGTAAGGCATGGACGGCTTGAGCTAGAGCAGGAAGATCCGCCGGCAAGACGCCGCCTTTGCTCACTTCCTCGGCCAAGCGCACCTGCAAGCAGACATTCAGTGGGGGTGCGCTGCTGGGACGCTGTGCCGCGAGCCGCTGGGCTATTTTTAGCTCATCGACGGTATGCACCCAGTCAAAGCGCTCCGCGACCGATCGAGTCTTATTGGACTGTAACCGTCCAATAAAGTGCCAAGTGACCCCGGGATCTTGCATCGCATCCATTTTGGCCAGGGCCTCTTGAAGATAATTCTCTCCAAAATCGCTTAATCCGCAGCGGCGGGCCTCTGCCAAGCGCTCCAAAGGCTGTCCCTTACTCACGGCAATTAAGACGATCTCCGTGCCCTGACGGCCAGCAGCCAGGGCGGTTTGGGCGACACGGGCTCGTATCTTCTCGAGCCTGGTTGGCAAAAATTGCGGACCCGTTAACATATTGAACCCATAGACCCATGAATACTGACCCCTCTGCTGCCATCAAGGCAGCCCTCGTCTGGGGTTTTCCATGGCTGTCGATATTGCACAACTACTCGCCTTCGCGGTGAAGAACAACGCCTCGGATCTTCACTTATCCGCCGGCATGCCCCCAATGATCCGGGTCGACGGCGACATGCGTCGTATCAATATGCCCGCGCTAGGCCATAAAGAAGTGCATAGCATGGTGTACGACATCATGAATGACAAGCAGCGAAAAGCCTACGAAGAGTTCTTTGAAACCGATTTTTCCTTTGAGATCCCAAAGCTCGCGCGCTTTCGCGTGAATGCTTTTAATCAAAGTCGCGGTGCGGGCGCTGTGTTTCGAAACATCCCGTCCGTCGTCAGCAGCCTAGAAGATTTGGGCGCGCCTAAGGTCTTTCAGGACCTCTGTGCACTGCCACGCGGGCTCGTTTTGGTGACTGGCCCGACCGGTTCGGGTAAATCCACGACGCTGGCCGCTATGATGAATCATTGTAATGATAGCCGTGCTGCGCACATCATCACCATTGAAGATCCGATCGAGTTTGTACACGAGTCGCGTCGCTCGCTGATTAACCAACGCGAAGTGCACCGCGATACCGTGGGCTTCTCTGAAGCGCTCCGTTCCGCCCTCCGTGAGGATCCGGACATCATCCTGGTCGGCGAAATGCGCGATCTCGAAACCATTCGCATGGCGCTCACTGCCGCGGAAACGGGACATTTGGTGTTTGGCACCCTCCACACCAGCTCCGCTGCCAAGACCATTGATCGTATCGTCGACGTGTTCCCCGGCGATGAAAAAGAGATGGTTCGCTCCATGCTTTCAGAAAGTTTACGGGCTGTGATCTCCCAGACCCTAATGAAACGCATCACTGGGGGTCGAATCGCCGCCCATGAAATTATGATCGGCACACCCGCGATCCGTAACCTGATTCGCGAAGGCAAGATCGCACAGATGTATTCCTCGATCCAGACCGGCGCTGGCTATGGTATGCAAACCCTTGATCAGTGCCTGCTGGAACTCTGTGCACGCGGCATCGTCTCTAAAGAAGAAGCGCGCCTCAAAGCGCAGAACAAAGACTCGATTCAGTGATTGACTGATTAAAGGCCTATTACTCTCTTATGGACCGCGATACCGCTATAACGATTATTCAAGGCCTGCTCCGCTATATGGTGGAGCGTAACGGTTCCGACCTATTTATTACGACCGGTTTTCCACCGGCTATTAAAATCGATGGTGAAATCCTTCCTCAAGGTGAGCGTCCCTTATCTGCCGAGGATAGTGCGACCATTACCCGCACGATCATGAATGATCGTCAAACCAAAGAGTTTGACGCCACCAAGGAATGCCAGTTTGCGATTGCACCCCCCGGCATTGGCCGCTTTCGCGTCAGTGCCTTTGTGCAGCAAGGATGCGTGGGTGCGGTGATACGCACCATCAACGCTAAAATCCCAACCATTGAATTGTTGGAACTGCCAGAAGTGCTAAAAGAAGTCGTCGCGACTCGGCGCGGCTTGGTGATGGTGGCGGGCGGTACGGGCTCTGGTAAATCGACCACACTCGCCGCGATGATGGATCATCGCAATGCGACCACTCAGGGCCATATTGTAACAATTGAAGATCCGATCGAATACGTTCACACCCATAAGGGCTGTGTAATCACCCACCGCGAGGTGGGTGTTGATACTGACAGTTGGCATGCTGCATTAAAAAATGCATTACGACAAGCGCCTGACGTCATTCTCATTGGCGAGATCCGTGATCGAGAGACGATGGAGTACGCAATCCAGTTCTCTGAAACAGGACATCTCGTACTTGCCACGCTGCACGCCAATAATGCCAACCAAGCCTTAGATCGCGTGATAAACTTTTTCCCAGAAGATCGTCGCGATCAATTGTTGATGGACCTCTCGCTCAACATCAGAGCGTTGATCTCGCAACGCCTGATTCCGCGTGATAATCAATCGGGGCGTATTGCCGCGATGGAAATCATGCTGCAGAGTCCGTTGATATCCGACTTGATTTTTAAGGGTGAGGTCGGTGCGATCAAGGAAGTAATGGCGCGATCGAATCGTATGGGAATGAAGACCTTTGATCAGTCCCTCTTTGATTTATATGACACGTATCAGATTAGTTATGAAGAGGCGCTCCGAGCGGCCGACTCAAAAAATGAAATTCGCCTTCGAATTAAGTTAGAGAGCCGCCGAGAAGAGGGACTTAGTCAAGAACATGCCGTCAGTTTAAAGATGGCCGAAGACTCGCAAGGAAAACGGCATGAGTATTGATATTCGCAGTCGTGACAAACGGGAAGTGATATCGACTGAGCAGACAGAAAAATTTCTGTCGACCGGTGTGTTCGCGCGGCCACTGTTAAAGATGATGGTGGACAAGCATGCCTCGGATTTATTTTTTACACCCAACTCGGTTGTGAAGATAAAAATTGAGGGAGAGCTGTCTTCTGCTAACAATGATGTGCTGTCTGCCAAGGCGATTGAGAAAGTCGCTTTGGGGATGATGACCCCCGCACAACTCAAAACCTACCGTGAGGAAGGCGAAGTGGAGTACGGCTGGTCAGAGACAGGCATGGGCCGGTTTAGAGTGAATGTGTTCTCCCAACGCGGAAACCCGGCGCTGGTGCTGCGTTATATGACGCCTGAGTTGCGCTCGCTTGATCAGATCGGTATGCCGGCGGTTTTGAAGACGCTGGCCTTAGGACGCCAAGGCTTGGTACTCGTGGCGGGCGCCAATGGAGTGGGTAAGTCCACTACGGTGGCAGCCATGGTGGATTATCGTAATGAGCATTGTGCTGATCATATTCTGACGATTGAAGACCCCATTGAGTTCTTGCATACCAACAAGAAGTCGATCGTTAATCAGCGTGAGGTGGGCACTGACGTTCAGTCGTATCAACATGCTCTGAAAAATGCCATGCGGGCCGCGCCTAACATGGTAGTCATTGGCGAAATACGCGATCGGGAAACGATGGAAGCGGCTTTGCTATTTGCGGCGACGGGACATCTTTGTATTGCCTCTATACACGCGAACAATTCGGCGGAGGCCATCGAGCGAGCATGCAACTTGTTTCCACGCGATCAAAACAATCAGGTGCTCCTCGATTTGTCTCAGTACCTGCGAGCGGTGGTTGCTCAGCGCTTAGTGCGTGGTGTCGACAAGCGGCGAGTGGCAGCCGTTGAGGTACTGATTAACAGCCCTTATGTGCAGGAATTAGTTAAGAAAGGCGATATTAGTGCTCTGAAAGAAGCGATTCAGAAGTCGGCCGAACGCGGCATGCAGAGCTTTGATACAGCGCTTGAGGCGCTCGTTAAGAGTGGCAAAGTAGAAAAGGCCGAGGCCGTGGCATTTGCGGATTCACGCGGCCATCTCGAGGCAAGACTCAGCTTCGGTTAGTTAATTTAGCGCCAGAGTTTGAGGCGGGAATACGCTGGCCGCGTCAAACACGGGGCCATCCACGCACACCCGCTTCATCGCCGGTCCCTCCGGGGTGCTGATCTCTATGGTGCACCCGGCGCAGCCGCCGACTGCGCAGGCCATAAATTCTTCCAGTGATATCTGCGCGGGAATACCCACGCGGTGAGCCAATTGGGCGCACGCCTTTAGCATCGGTGTGGGGCCGCAAGCGTATAGGGTCACTTGGCGACGTGTCGCGTCGTCAAGGCTCTGTAGCCAATGGGCTGCCAGTTCCGTGACGAAACCTGAGTAGGCGCCGGCGATGCCGGTGCGGCTGGCCAATCGGCTGGGTATACCGCGGGCTTCGAGCTCTGGATGTGCGGCAATGGTGCCTGCAGGAAAGCCTTGGAGGAGGAGGGTTGAAGGCCGCGCTCTGAATGGAAAAGGAATCTCCGAGCCCAGCAAGACCAGTGGTTGAAAGGATGAGGGGGAGTGTTTAGTTAAGTGTTCAGCCAAAAAAATCATGGGTGGCATGCCCACCCCACCGCCGATCAACAGCGCTTTGGGTCGCGAGGCGTCGGCTTTAAAGCCTCGGCCAATGGGGCCTAGGCAGGAGAGCGTGTCCCCGCGCCGTACGCGTGAGAGTGATTCGAGGCCAACGCCCACTATCTTGTAGAGAATTTCGATGGTCCCAGTCTCTGGATCTGCTCGCTGTATCGACAAGGGTCGACGCATCGGTCGGTCCGGGTCGCAGGTGAGGTGTACAAATGCGCCGGGCGTGGCGCGTGCTGCGCATCGGGGGGCGTGCAGTCTTAAAATATATTGATCGCCAGGCCACTGGATCTGATCGATGACCGTGGCATCTTCCAGCGCAATAGAGTCTCGGTGGGCAGGGTGCGTCACGCTCATACAGGTCCTTGCCTGAGGGTGCGATGCGCGATCACTGTTTCCAGAAGCGCCATGCGCACGGCGACGCCGTTAGTGACCTGCTGACGGATAACTGATTGTGGACCGTCAGCGACTTCACTGGCAATTTCAACTTCACGATTCATTGGACCCGGGTGCATAACGAGGGCATCTTTTTTTGCTAGGGTGAGTCGCTTGGCGGTGAGCCCCCAACGAATGAAGTAGTCATCGGCGTCTGGGATGGCTGCCTGGACCATGCGTTCTTTTTGAATGCGCAACATCATCACGACGTCCGCTTGCGCGATGCCTGCTTCGATCGAGTCAAAGCGACGGGCCAGCGGCATTTCGCCGAGCTCTGGCATTAACGCGGCGGGCGCTACGATCCGTAGTTCGCCTACGCCGAGTGCGGAAAATACTTGATAGGCAGATCGAGCGACGCGAGAGTGACGGACATCACCCACAATGGCGAGGGTGAGCGTTTCAAACCCCCCCTTCCTTTGTCTGATCGTGAGTGCATCCAATAGCCCCTGAGTGGGATGCGAGAGATGTGCTTCACCGGCAGACAGTACGCTGACATGTGCAGCGACATGGTCAGCCACTAGACGACAGACCCCAGGCTGCGCATCTCGGATGACAAAGATGTCCGTCGACATCGCTTGTAAGGTGTGAATGGTGTCTAGGACCGTTTCTCCTTTGGCTCTCGAGGACAGCATGATCTCGAGATTGAGGACATCTGCGCCGAGCCGGCGAGCAGCGAGCTCGAAAGAGGCGCGAGTACGAGTGCTCGGTTCAGTGAAAATATTGGCGACGGTCAGGCCCGCTAGGCTTTGACCGGTCGCCGGGCGCTCATGGATCGGTCGGACGTGGCGCTGTGCTCGGTCGAGCAAATCCAGAATGTGATCTGGCGTGAGCCCCTCGAGAGTGATCAGGTGGCGTAAGCGCCCCTGCGGATCGAATTGATTCAATGGCGACATACTCATTACTCGTTAAGCTAGTCTCGGCCGCGCAGCCATTGCTCTAAGAGTACACAAGCCGCAGCCGAATCGACATCTTCGTGGCGTACCCGGCGCGGTCTGGCTCCGCTGGCGCGTTGTGAGCGAAGAATAGCTTCCGCCTCACGCGAAGACAGGCGCTCATCCACCGGGATCACAGGCAAGCCAAAACGCTGTTTAAGTTCCGCTGCGAAGTGGATGGCCGCCGCAGTCAGTGAGCCTTCAGTACCATCCATATTATAAGGGACGCCCACGATCAGAATGCGGGGTGCCCAGTCGCGAATGAATCGCTCTAGGGGGGTCCATTCGGGGATTCCCGCATGAGCGGCCACGACGCCTATAGGTCGTGCGCCATTGGTCAGGCTGTCACCGGCGGCCACGCCGATTCGACGGGTACCAAAATCAAAGCCCAGCGCCACCCAAGGATGCTGTGTCGTCGCGCCGGTGGGGCTGTCAGGCATGTCCAGCCTGGTTAGAGAGTCTCTCAATATCAATACCTAGCAATTTAGCGGCTGCATGCCAACGTTGTTCGATGGGGGTGCTGAATAAGATGCCTTCGTCGGCGGTCACATTAAGCCAAGAGTTAGAACGAATCTCCTCTTCTAGTTGGCCGGCATCCCAACCGGCGTAGCCTAGGGCGATGACTGCGTGTTCTGGGCCTTCGCCCCGGGCCATGGCCGTGAGGATGTCGCGGGAGGTGGTGACCCTGAGCGTGGGGGATACTCGCAGTGTCGAGTCCCACGGCGTGCTGCCGTCCGCGTCGGGTGGGTGCAGGACGAAGCCGCGCTCTAGCTGCACAGGGCCCCCTCGCAAGATGGGCTGTTGGGCAAGTTTTGGGTCGGTGGGGTTCAAAGACAACTGGCTAAAGACTTCGCCCAGCAGCATATTCATGGGGCGATTAATCATAATGCCCAGCGCACCTTGATCGTTGTGCTCACAGATGAGCGTTACGGAACGAGCGAAGTTAGGGTCCGCCAGCGAGGGCATGGCGATCAACAGCTGGTTGGTGAGGTAGGCGCTGGGCACCCGCTTAGTATCGGCCCCTAATCCGTTGGCGACAAGCGATCGCTCGCCCGTGTTAGGGGCTGTGTAGGACGGTCTTATTTAAGGCTGCCGCTCAGAAATTGCCATTCGTAAGCCAGTCGCAGGGTGGGGTTCTGGGCTGCTAACTCTTTTGGGAAAGGATCGAAGGGGGCGGCCATATGCAGGATACCCAAGGCGGCTTGATCCAGTTCTGGATGGCCACTGCTACGTTGTACGCGCACTTCTCCGAGGTGTCCGTTGGCCAGGATCTGTACTTCCAGAACAGGATTGCCGGTCAGGCCTGCTCGTTGGACTGCCGTCAGAGGGTAGTTGGTGGTACCAATTTGCTCAATTTTTTGGCGCCATGCGTTTAGATAAATGGCGGCAGGCGAGGCCCGCGTATTGGGTGAGGGCGGGTCGGTGTCGCTTTTTGCGCCACGCAGCGTATTGATATCAGTGGATTCGTTGTGGGCGCCTTCTAAACTGACCGCGAGCGCAAAGGTCGGCAGAGGCGCATAGGTGGCGGGTGTCCGAGCATCGCTCGGGAGCGGTACGCGCTTGCGGTTCTTGCCATGGATCAGTTCGTCCCCTTCTGGGTTGCCAAGGGCGCCCCACGCATCGCTCGGGGGCAGGGGTGGGGTCGGGCTGTCGGCGCTTTCGTCCACCGCTCGGGCGGTACTGGCGTCGGACCCGTTACCTGCGCCGCGCTGGTTGAATTCGGCCAGATAGTCGGCCTTGGGGTTGTCAAGATTCGTGCTAGGCGCTTGGATCAGCAGGATTTCCAGCATCGGCTTATGTGCCGCTAAGCCCTTGTAAACATGATCAAAAGTGATGCCAATGATCAAAGCTAAATGGAGGGCGGTGGCGACACACAGAGCAGCCATTAAGCGGTTGCGCTCAGGCTGCCAGCCTTCGCCGCGTCTTAGAAGCTCGTCAAGAACAATCGTGTCGGCCACGCGTCTCAGTATAGCGTGCTGATGGGTGGGGGGCGGCCGTTTTGAGGCGACAGACTAGCGTGCATCGAGGCGTTTCGCGATTGCCGTCATCAGCAGATCAGCGAGCTGGGTGTTAAATTTTTTGTCAATTTCTCGGATGCCGGTTGGGCTGGTGACGTTAATCTCGGTGACGAAACCGCCGATCACATCAAGACCCACAAATAGCATGCCGCGCGCCTGCAACGCCGGCCCGATTCGTTCACAGAGCCACTGGTCGCGTTCATTGAGGGGGCGACCGACCCCGGTAGCGCCCGCGGCAAGATTGCCGCGGTTGTCCGTGGCCGACGGCATGCGAGCCAGTGCATAGGGCGCCGGGATGCCGTCGATGAGCAGAATGCGTGAGTCGCCGCTGGTCATGATCTCCGGGAGGTACTGTTGAACGATGGTGTAGCGGCTCCCGTAATCGGTGAGCGTCTCAAAGACGACCGTGGCATTTTTGTCGCTCTTTTCAACCACGAAAATGGACCGCCCACCCATCCCGTTGAGGGGCTTGCAGACAATGGTGCCGTATTCTTGCAAAAAAGCCTGCATATCCCCCATATCGCGAGTAATGAGGGTGGTTGCGCAGCATTCGGGGAACCAGGCGGTATAGACCTTCTCATTCATATCTCTCAGCCCTTGGGGGCGATTGACGATGAGGGTGCCAGCTAACTCCGCGCGCTCGAGGATGTAGGTGGTATAGATGTATTCGGTATCGAAAGGGGGATCCTTTCGCATGAGAATTACATCGAGATCTGACAGGGGACGCTTCGCCGGCAGGCCCGGTGCATACCACGGCTCTTTGCCGAGGGTGAGTGTGAGTGGCGTCATGTTCCCAAACGCCTGACCATTTAGCAGGGATAAGTGCTGCTGCTCCATATAATAGAGCTCCCAGCCGCGAGACTGAGCGGCCTCCAGCATTGCAAGGGTTGAGTCCTTGGCCGGTTTGACGCTGCTGATGGGGTCCATCACCACCCCCAGACGAATTGTCTTAGCCATCTTGATCTCCCTGTGGCCGGGTCCGCAAACAGACACCGGCGCGCTGATTTTTTGACGGTCGTTGCCGATGTCCTAACGCTTGCCATAGTACACCGGCTGCGGGATGCTACTGTCGTGCCCAGAGTGGGTAAAGAAGGTCGATAGAGGGTGTGGGCGCGATCGGCGGAAGTCGACCTGCGTCCCGGTGCATGACCGGTGACCGATGTTTTTCTGCAGGAATGTCTATGGAAAAGGTGGATTCTACGGCTTTTAAAGCTCGCTTAAGCGGGCTCAAGGTGCTGGTCGTGGATGACAGCAAGACCATTCGTAGAGCGGCCGAGAGCTTGCTCGCCCAAGAAGGTTGCGAGGTCAGTACGGCAGTTGACGGCTTTGATGCGCTCTCAAAGATTGTTCATCACCCACCGGACATCGTCTTTGTGGACATCATGATGCCGCGTTTGGATGGCTACCAGGTGTGTTCTCTGATTAAGCACAACAAGATTTTTCGTTCCATACCGGTCATCATGCTCTCATCAAAAGATGGGTTGTTTGACCGGGCGCGTGGTCGCTTGGTGGGCTCCGAACATTATGTAACTAAGCCTTTCACTCGCGACGAGTTGTTGGCAGCGATTGACCAACATGCCGCACCTATTCAGCCGGTTACGCTTTAAATCGAGCGATGCGAATGCCACTTATCCTGATTGTTGATGACTCACCCACCGAGGTGCATGTCATGAGTCGCACCTTAGAGCGGCATGGCTATCAGACCGCTTCTGCCTCCGGTGGCGAAGAGGGCATCCGCATGGCAAAGACCATGACACCCGATCTCATTTTAATGGATATTGTGATGCCCGGCCTCAATGGTTTTGAAGCCACTCGCTTACTGTCACATGACGCGCTGACCAAAGCGATTCCTGTGGTCATTGTCACTAATAAAGGGCAACCATCAGATCAGCTGTGGGCGATGCGCCAAGGTGCGGTTGACTATCTCGACAAGCCTTTTACGGCAGACAGTCTATTGGCGAAAGTTCAGTTGGTGCTGGCTTCGTGAATAGGCCCTCTTCTCTTGTGGCTAACTTGCGGAGTTTGCGCGATACCCCGGTGGCGCTACTTCAAGAAATTGAGCGTCGAGCGAATGTAACGGCAGGACTCCGCGATGATGCCGATGACGACGCATGGGTCGGGATCTCCTTCCGCATGGGTACAGAAACGTTTCTTGTCTCCCGAGAGGAGGTGCGTGAGGTGCTGGCGTGGCCTGCGCATCTCGCCCGAGTGCCCGGATCCAAACCTTGGGTGCGCGGGTTGGCTAATGTTCGCGGCCAGTTATTGCCGATCATTGATATCCGTCAGTACCTCGGCAGCGGGGTCGCGCCTGCCACTCGCAATACTCGGGTGCTATTGGTGAGTCACCGGGACATGCTGTCAGGTTTTATGGTCGATGAGGTCGCGGGTTTCGTGCGCTGTACGGCATCAAGCTTCCAAGATTCAACACCGCCGCCCTTGGTACGATGCGATCGCTACTTGGTCGGTGCGTACCGATTCAGCGACAATTTATGCCCGGTTCTCAGCTTCAGGAAAATCATTGAAACGCCTAACTTTATACAAGCGGCCTCTTGATATGGCTGCTCGATTTGACCTTGCGATCTGTCGGAGTGTTGGTTAAATGAAACTGCAACGAGAACACAGCCAGTTAGTGAGTCGCGTTCCGCTGACGCTTGGCTTCGCGCTGGGGTTTGTGCTGCTAGCCATTGTGGTGGCTTTGCTCGGGGTGTCGGGCACGCTCGAGGCTTATGAGGCCCTGTGGGGCGCTGCTGCCTGTGCGATCGCTGCACTGCTCGCCGTGACCTTTTCTTTAGTGGAGCACATGCGCTCCACTTTACGTATTGACGCACCGATGCTTGTAGATCACGCCAGTGCGCGTAATGAAGCCGCCATTCTCCAGTTGCTAGACGAGTTATCTAATTTGGCGACCGGCGATTTGTCTGTCCAGGCAACCGTGACGACCGAGATTACGGGCGCAATCGCTGATTCCATTAATTACGCCATCGGCGCATTAAGGAATCTGGTTGACACCTTAAATGTATCGGCTCTTTCGCTGGATGTTGCAACCAAAGGTACCCAGGCGAGTGCTGCGCACCTTGAAAAAGCTGCTGGCCGACAGTCACAGCAGATCGCTGAAACCACCGGCTCCGTAAGTGAGATGGCCGTTTCGATACAAAAAGTATCAGGTAACGCGGAGCGGTGCGCAGACGTTGTTAGGCATTCAGTCGACGCCGCCTCAAAGGGCGCTGAGGCGGTGAGGCGCACGATTGATGGGATGAATGCCATCCGGCAGACGATCCAAGAGACATCTAAGCGCGTTAAGCAGTTAGGGGAAAGCTCGCAAGAAATAGGTAATATTGTTGGGCTTATAAATGATATCGCTGAACAAACCAATATATTAGCTCTGAATGCGTCGATCCAAGCGTCCACTGCCGGTGAGGCGGGTCGCGGCTTTGCGGTGGTTGCCGATGAGGTGCAGCGGCTATCGGAACGCGCTGCCAATGCGACTCGTCAGATCGATGCGCTGGTGCGGACCATTCAAAGCGATACGCATGCCGCCGTTGTTTCTATGGAGCGAACGACAACGGATGTCGTCGGCGGCGCGCTGCTCGCTGAGAATGCTGGCGCTTCGCTTGAGGAAATCCAGACGGTGTCAAGCCAGCTGACCACGCTCATGCAGACGATCTCCGAGAGCGCACGTCAACAGGCGGGTGTGTCGTCTGATATCACGCGCAGCATGCAGGTATTAAGCGAGATCAGCGCGCAGACAGCGGAGGGCACTGGCGGTGTTGTGCTGTCGATTGGCAAACTCGCTGAGCTGTCAGCCGATTTGCGACGTGCTGCGGCGGGCTTCACGCTGCCGCCTGCGTCTAGTACGAGCACCGTGGTTGGTACTAATCCGCGTTCTTTGATATCAGAGTCAGATGAGCCGGCTGATGACAGACCTGTCTAACCAAGCGCGCATCGCTGTTGATGAGCAGCTCGCGATCGAGATAGACATCGCGCGCGGGGCGTTAGAGTCTTATGCGAAGGATCTGGCGGATCATCAACCCTTGCTTGAGTGTTTGGTTTGTCTGCGGGATATGCATGGCGTTTTTGTTTTAGTTGAGAGCGAGCTTGGATCGGTATTGATAGAGGCGATGCAGCGACTGGGCGAGCATCTTCGGGCCTTGCCCGTCCAAGGTGCTGAGCACGCGGCCGCTCTTGATGCGCTCATGCGCACACTGGTGCAGATGCCCGAGCAGTTGCCGCTTTTTCGCACGTGCCCGCGTGGCACGGTGCGTTGGGCCATAACGGTCATTAACGAGTTGCGACACTGCTGTGCACAGGCGCCGCTTTCCGAAGCCGATGTGATTGCATGGGGCGAGATGACTGGATCGCCGCAAAGGTTGGCGGCTGACGAGGCAGACCCGAGCGGGGGTAGGCAGGTGGCTGAGCTCAGAGGTCAGTCGAGCAATGATGTCGGTGCAGGAATGCTCGATACGCTGGTCGCCAATATGAAGCGTGATGTAGCTCGTGTGCAGAGTGCGCTTGACCAGTTCGTGCGCTTTGGGGGTGGCAGACGCGAGGAGTTGGTCTCGCAGGTTGAGGTACTTCGCAAAATTGGTGACACTCTCGGTAGCTTAGGGCTCGAAGAATTTCGTGATCGAGTGCGTCTGCAGGCCTATAAGCTAAAAGAGATAGCAGTCACTGATGGCTCAATGCCTGACCAGGCGTTGGTCGAGATTGCCGCTGAGCTGTTGGAGATAGAGAGTGCCTGCCATGTGGACCTCTTGTCAGATAAAATCTCAGAACAGAATGGGGATGCGTCGCCGGACGCCGGCAGTGATTACTCGGTCATTTGTGGCGCCGTCCTCAGCCAGTGTCTTGTTAATTTACAGACTATTAAAGAGGCGCTCACGGCAGCATTAGCAGGGGGCGCCGTCACCGGACTAGGATTAGTCGTCGGCTTGCTTCAGGAAATGAATGCCGGCCTACTGATGATCGATGAAATGGCTGCGGTGAGTAAGGTGGGCGCATTGTTCCCCTTAGCCACCCGAGTGCTCGCTTCGGGTCGCGGAGTGCCATTGCAGGATGCAGAGCGCTTAGCAGATCAGGTGGTCACCCTAGAGTTCTATTTGACCGAGCGGCAAGCCGGTCGTTATGTGCCTGCAGTACTTCATCCGAGCGACGAGACTCTGAGGGATTCGGGAGTGAGCGTTCCGATGGTGGAGTCGACACCGCGTACTAAGAAACCCAGTGCGACGAAACCCACAGAGGAATCGGTCGTGATGACTGATGATGCGGAGCTGCTCGCGCTGTTTGCTGGTGAGGCGCAAGAGGATATCTCTGTTATCGCTCAATCGTTTGGGCGCTGGGAGCAGGACGGATCTGATCGTGGGTCGTTAGAACAGTTGCGGCGCGCATGCCATAAGTTGAAAGGCAGTGGCCGCATGGTAGGCGCAACCAGCTTGGCTGAGTTGGCCTGGGCGGCGGAGGAACTGCTGAATGCGCTGCTCGATCGCAGCTGTCAGCGTAACGCGGATGTGCTGCGTACCCTCAGTCTGGCGGTGATCTTGCTACCGGAGCTGCTTGCTCATCTACAGCATCCTACCCTGCAGGCCCCTCAAGCGGCCGGCGTGATGGCGGAGCTTCGGCTCCTGGCATCAGGGCAAGCCCGTGGCCGATATCAGGAGTCACAAGCCGCCATTGCCAGTCTCCCTGACTTATCCGCTGGTCATGACCCGTCAGCCTCGTCGGATCGCGTGTTGGCGAACATTTATCAACAGGAAGCGCGCGCCCACATCGGTGTGATAACGGAATTCCTAGGCCGCCTTGAAACGCAGTTCACACCGATGTCGGTCTCAGATCCGCTGTACCGCGCTGTCCATACGCTTCTTGGCGCGTCACGTATGGCCGGTGTATGGCAGGCGACTGCGTTAGCGGAGCCGCTGTACGCCTACATGGGCGCATTACATGATCAAGGCCAAGAGGTTCCACTGGAAGCGTTGTCAACGCTTCTGGCAACCGCGCGTGCCCTCAGTGAGATTGCGACGCTGTGGGGTGTTGCCGAATATGACTTTGATATGGCTGGACTGATCGAGCGGCTTGGACGTTTACGCGACGTTGACACCCCCGATCATCGCCCATCAGTGGTTGCGCATTCCGCGCGCGCCGTTGATGATGCGGTGACGCCTCAGCGAGCGATCGTTCTCGCAGACCTAGAGAGTTCTGATCACGAAATACGTCAGGTATTCAGTGACGAGGCGACAGAACTGCTAGATGCAGCCGAGCGCGCGCTCGCCATGCTGGCAGAGGCTACTCTGAGGCAAGCCGGGTTAGTTGAGATGCAACGGGTGCTGCATACACTAAAAGGCAGTGCGCGTATGGCGCACGTGTTTCAAGTCAGCGACCTAGCGCATGAGATCGAGAACACACTGAGTTCTCGCGCGGTACTTAACGCACTCGATTCGCCGAAAGTGCTCGCCGTCTTGCAAGCCAGTTTCGATGACTTAAACCGCATGCGCGATGCGTGTCGAGGTTCGACCGTTACCCCAGCATCTGACAAGTTACTGGCCGATCTGAGGTTGTTAGCTAGTCCTTCCCCTGCTCCCTCCGACGACCCACCGCAGCAGCGTGAAGCCAATGACATGGCTTCTCATCAGAAGTCACTGAGCAGTGTGTCCGGCGAGGTGACGACTAAAGACGATCGTCAGGACTTGGCCCGTGTGGATGCCGAGCTTCTAGAGCAGCTGCTCAATGATGCGGGTGAGGTCAGTATTTACCGCGCTCGTCTTGAGCAGCAACTATCCAGCATGGACTTTAATCTCGCCGAGCTATCAAGAGTGGTTCAGCGCTTAAGGGGACAGCTGAGAAAGTTGGAGTTAGAAACAGAGATCCAGATGGCGCATGGCAACGAGGCGCAGCGACATGTGGATACCTTTGATTCGTTAGAGCTTGATCGTTTTTCTATGCTGCAGCAATACACGCGCGCTCTAGCAGAGTCGAGTAGCGACGTCGGCAGTCTACAGGGCTTATTGGAGACCCAACTGCGCGAAGGGCAAAGCTTGCTGATTCAGCAGGCACGAATGATTACTGATGTGCAGAACGGACTGATGCGCAGCCGCATGGTGCCGTTTAGTCGTTATGTACCTCGCTTAGCGCGCGCCCTCAGGCAGGTATCGGGGGAGCACGAGCGGCAAGTAGAGCTGGTGGTGAACGGTGCAGGCGGAGAGCTTGATCGGCAAGTATTTGAGCGGCTGCTGCCACCGATCGAGCACATGCTGAGAAATGCCGTTGTGCATGGTATAGAAAGCGCATCTCGGCGGACTGCAGCGGGTAAGGCAGTGACCGGCCGTGTCGAGATCTCACTGAAGCGTGAGGGAGCAGAGATGGTCATTCTGGTGGCTGACGACGGCGCTGGGATGGATCTTAGAGCGATTCGCGAGAAAGCGGTGATGGGTGGATTTATTGATCCGCGGCAGAGCCTATCTGATCAAGAGGCGATGCAGCTGACATTGGAGCCGGGATTTTCAACAGCTAAAATGATCACCGCTGCGGCCGGTCGCGGTGTGGGTATGGATGTGGTGGCAACTGAGATCAAGCGGCTAGGCGGCACGCTGCGTATTGATTCGGTGGCAGAGCAGGGCACTACCTTCACTATTCGATTGCCATTTACGCTGGCAGTGTCGCAAGCGCTGATTGTGAGAAGCGCAGAAGAAGTCTATGCGCTGCTGTTGCCCTCGGTCGAAGCCGTGATTCGCTTGCCGCGCCAGGATATCGAACGTCACTTGGCGGAGGGGAAACCCACGTTTTCCTATAACGAGCAGATCTACCGCTTTCAGTATTTGGGGACTTTTGTCGGCGGATTGCCAGCGCGTTTGCCAGATAAAAAAGAGGTGCCGGTGACTGTTCTTCTGATCCGCTCAGGAGATCACTCTACCGCGCTAGTGACCGACGAGGTGATCGGTTGCCGGGAAATTGTGATTAAGAATATCGGCCCGCAGATGAGCTCCATTCGAGGAATTGCCGGTGCTACGGTGCTCGGAGATGGGCGGATTGTTGTGATATTGGATATGCCTGCGCTGGTTCGGGGTGAGTCGCGTACGCGGACGCCCGCGGAGTTAGTGGGGGATAGAATCGATCGGCGCACGTTTGTGTTGGTCGTGGATGATTCCATTACCGTACGGCGTGTGACGCAGCGCGTGCTAGAACGGAATGGCATGCGTGTCTTGGCAGCGAAAGATGGCGTCGAGGCATTGATGCTGCTTGCGGAGCATCTGCCCGATATTATTTTACTCGACATTGAGATGCCAAGAATGGACGGTTATGAGGTGGCTGCCCAGGTACGTGCCACGGAGCGTTTGCGGCACATTCCAATCATTATGATCACCTCAAGGGCCGGCGAAAAACACCAGGCGCGGGCAATCGAAATGGGGGTAAATGATTACCTCAGCAAGCCTTATCAGGAACATCAGTTGCTCGATGCCATTGCGCCGTTGGTGAGTCGGCCCACGGAGTTCCATTGATGGCAACGGCAGATGATTTTTATGGGCTGCTGGTGCCACTGCATCAGGAGCGGTTAGTGATACCGCGGGGCTGCGTGGCCGAGGTGTTGCCTTGGCATAATCCGACGCCCATGGTGGGCGCTCCACCTTGGTACTTAGGCAGCGTTCAGTGGGATACACGCGTGGTGCCACTGATCACCTTTGAGGCTGTGCTGGGACAGCCGCGCCCGCATCCCAGTGCTCGCACGCGAGTCGTGGTGATCCGCTGTCTGGGTACGTTGTTGTCTGCACGACATTTTGCAGTTATGGCGCAGGGTTTTCCGCAATTAGTGCATTTGACTGCGGAGACCGTGACGACGGATGGGCGTCGCTCATTTCCTGACTGGAGCCCGGTTCTTACGGCGATTCAAATACTGAATGAGGCCGCTTTGATACCCGATCTTGATTATTTAGAGCGGTTGATTGCAGATGAGACGTCGTCGCTCGCCTAAGGCCTGAGTAAACGATCGGTTCAGTTCATCCAAGATTGGGATTCAACGGTCTGCGCTTCTACTTCTTTATGTTGGGTGCGCAGTGCATCGATGAGCGCATGGCCAGCGGTGAGTCGCGTGACAGGGTCGCTGCTCCCTAAGGACAACGCCTTGCGCGCACAGGATTCTGCTTGTCGACCATCTTTCTCAGACAATCGCAGATGTGCCAGTTCAATCCACAATAGAGGATTCTGAGGCTCGATCCTGAGTGCGCGATCCAGCGTAGTGGCAGCACCGGTGAGATCACCACGAGCCATCTGACTATGCGCTTGATTAACCAGTGACTGGGTGGCCGGACTTAAATGGTACTGACGGGTCGCCGCGGGTGGGGCGGGCGGCGCTGTCGGGACGGCATGCGGTGGTGGCGGTGGCGGGGTGGTGGCCGGCGGTGGCGCGGCGCGGGGTTGCTCCGGCACGATGACTGGCGCGGGCTTAGCTGTTGTCGGTATTTGCCGCGGGGGATTCAGTAGAGAACAGCCGCTCAGTAAGATGAGCAGCATACCGACTGTTAATTGCGGACGAACCATCAGCATGCGGGCGATCATGTACTCACTCACTGGCAGATCGAATCAAGGCTGCCGGACAGCCCGGTCGTACCGGTAGTGTAGCGCCTCTGGGTACCGCAACCTGCACGGCATCTGCACTGCAGGCCGGTGCGGTAACTAGGCCAGTAGAGAATTCTATCCAACGTTCTTCTACCTCCTGCGGGGGTGCCGGTTCCCAGGAAGTCGGACGCAGACTGCTCAGCGTGTCTGCCCAAATCGGCAGCGCGCCTAAGGCCCCGGTGAGGCCGGTAATGCGGTTGTCATCAAATCCGACCCATACGACCGCGATGTGACTCCCTGTAAAACCCGCAAACCAACTGTCTCGGGTGTCTTGGGACGTGCCCGTTTTGGCAGGCGCCACGATATGCGGGCCTAATTTGCTGACGACGCCGCGCCCGGTCCCTCGTTGGGTTACTTGCGCCATCATTCGGTCGACTTGATACACCAACTCAGGAGCGGCGACCGCCTCCAGTTCTACTTTGAAGCTCTTGAGTGGTTTGCCTGCGTCATCAAGCACGGCCCGTACCGTGTGGAGCCTGGCGCGAAAGCCACCGTTGGCAAGAGAGGTGTACATTTGCACGACCTCCAGTGGCGTCATCTCGATAGCGCCTAGCAGCAGCGAGGGGTTGAGAGTCGGACGGTGATCCATACCTAACTTAACTAGCGTGTCGGCCACTCGATCGAGACCGACATCCAACCCCATGCGCACGGTCGCCAAGTTCATAGACTCAGCCAGTGCATGCACCATTGACACGTTACCAAATACTTCGCGCGTGTAATTTTGCGGCGCCCAGATGGTTCCATCGCCGAGTTTTAATTCAAGTGGTGCATCCAGCAGTACACTCGCCGCGGTGTATCGGCCGGTCTCTAAGGCAGACAAATAGACCGCCGGCTTAACCAGTGAACCGATCGGCCGCTTTGCATCTAAAGCGCGGTTGAAGCCCTCCCGCCCCACTTCGCGCCCACCAACCACGGCAAGTACGTCACCGCTTTGTGGCTCAGCGACGACGACTGCGCCCTCAAGTAGTTCTGATTTGTCATGTCGTGCCGCATTGAGGCGTGCCAAGCCATGGGACAGTGAGCGCTCAGCTGATGCTTGGGCGCGCGGATCGAGCGTGGTGTAAATAGACAGTCCGGCGGCAGATAAATCCGCTTCTGCGTAATCTCGTTTTAGATGGCGTCGCACGAGGTCCATGTAAGCCGGAAAATAACCGCCGCCGTGTGATCGAACGCCTAAGGGTTTGGCTTGGGCGCGCTCCGCTATCTCCTGCGTTACTACTTTTTCTGAAGCGAGTTCTTTCAGTACTAAATTGCGTCGTGCGCGCGCTCTGTCTGGGTGGCGAATAGGATCATAAAACGAGGGACCACGTACCAAACCAATCAGTAAAGATAGCTCACTGATATCGAGCTCGGACACGGGCTTACCAAAATAGTACTCACTGCCTAGACCGAAGCCGTGGATCGCTCTTTGTCCATCCTGACCCAGCGATACTTCATTGATATATGCAACGAGTATTTCTTCTTTGGTGTAGCGCGCTTCCAGGCGCATCGCCATAACGGCTTCTTTTATTTTTCTACCGAAGGTCTGCGTGTCATCTAAAAAATAGTTTTTTACCAGCTGCTGGGTGAGCGTACTGCCACCTTGGGTGATGTGCCCTGCGCGCAAGTTGGCCCACATGGCACGCAAGATGCTGCGCGGATCCACACCGTGGTGATCATCAAAGCGTCGATCTTCAATCGTCTTAAGAGCGGCTCGCAGTTGTGGAGAAACTTCGTCAGGGGTGAGCACGATGCGGTCTTCGCCATGGACTGGGAAGACGCTACCAACCATTAAGGGATCTAGACGAAATAATGGCACTTCGATACTGTTCGGTGCTGATAGGCCAATAATGCCTTCGCTACTCGCGTGTATTTGAATGCGCGTGACGGGGCGTAGCTCATCGACGAATTGCGCGCGTCGCGCATTTAAGTCGAAGTCACCATTTTTGCGTCGATAGTATCCAGGGCCAGTGCTTGGATCGCCCGACTGATAGTGGAGCCGGTGTAATTCTTCTTCAAGATCATCGGCGGTGGTGGTGGCTCCTGCGTAGAGCTCCAAAGGAGACGCGTAGACGCGAGCGGGAACGGACCACAGCCGGCCTTTGAATTCGTTGGTGACCACTTGATCGAGGTACACCACCCAAATGGAAAAGGCTAAGACAAGCAAAGCGATCAGACTGCCTACGATCAAAGCAACGCGCAGCGATAGACTAGGTAATTTGTTCCACCCGCTCTTTAATTTACTCATCCTAAGTCACCGTACAGGGTTTGCAGGGCCGTCACAGCAGCCGCTGCCGCCGTTTCGGTACGCAACACACGCGGTCCGAGTTTCAGTGCACTAAACCCGCCTAACTTGGCTATACGAATCTCTTGCTCAGTCAGTCCACCCTCAGGACCAATCAGCAAATCAATGGGTTGACCCGCCGGCGACAGCGCGCTCGGACCGGCCGTGGCGGCGGGATCAAGCACCAGTCGGCAGCGAGCGGTGTTGGCCGGCTGACCCGCGTAGTCGGCATAGCGCTGAGCCAGCGAGATGTGAGGGACATAGGCGCGACCGGATTGCTCAGCGGCGGCAATGGCAATACCCGTCCAGTGCTCGTGTTTACGGGTGGCTTGGGACGCATCTAGGCGCACAACGCTGCGTTCACACAGCAAAGGCACGATCTCGGTGACGCCCAGTTCGGTGGCTTTTTGGATGGCGTAGTCCATCCGATCGCCTCGGGATATTCCTTGCGCTAAGGTGATCCGCAGGGGCGACTCCGTGAGCGTCGGAACGGCATTCGCCAGCAGCACCTCGGCGTGTTGGTGGTGCCCGAGCGTTAAGGTGGCCTCGTATTCTTGCCCTTGACCATTAAACACGTGCAGGGTCGCGCCACGCGGTAGACGCAGGACGGTGACGACATGGTTACTGGCACGCACGCTCAAGGTGAGGCGAGCGCCCGTTGCCAGAGAGCCCGCGGTATAGACGCGGATTAGCCGCATAGGAGTAGGGCAGAGCGGGCCGAAGAATGGGTCAGCCTGCGGGGGCGGTAGCCAGTGGGGGGGTCGATTGGCGGCATGACAGGGGGCATCGGTCTCACGGAGGTAGCTAGCGTACCGTGCAAGGCTGCACTTGGCCACTCATGACAGGGCAGGGTCGCTGTGGGTTCCTTGGCGTGCGCGGGTGCCTTAAGCTTAGCCTATGGGATTGTTTCAGCCACTGACCATCGATCGATCCACCGGCCAGCTTTTGGGGGTGCGTCAGGTCATCTCGCCGAATCAAGATGCTAGGCCACCGGGGGCGACTATTGATCTGGTCGTGGTGCATGGCATTGGCTTGCCGCCAGGACAGTTTGGTGGGCCTTGGGTGGAGCAGCTGTTCTTGAATCGCTTGCCGGTGGATGCCGATCCATTTTTTGCAACGATCGCTGGCTTAAAAGTGTCTGCGCACGCTTTTATTCGTCGTGATGGAGAAATCATTCAGTTTGTGCCCTTCCACGCGCGTGCCTGGCATGCCGGCGCTTCTTCTTGGCAGCATCGCGTCGCCTGTAACGATTTTTCCGTGGGGATTGAGTTAGAAGGTGCCGATGAGGTGGCCTACACCGATGCTCAATACGACCAGCTGGCGGCGATGATTGTGGCCTTGCGTGCGAGCTATCCCACACTCACGACGGATGGTTTGGTGGGGCATAGTGAGATCGCACCGGGTCGCAAGACGGATCCGGGTGCTGGTTTCGATTGGACGATCTTGCAGGCCAAAGTGCGTGCTTTGGCGTGAGCTAACGGGGTGTCGCTGAGCGTCTCCACAAGATTTCGCCTGCGGCACTTTGCCTTGCTAAAACGCGCGCAATAACGAACAACAGATCGGACAAGCGATTGAGATAGCGGGGCACTTCTGGCGCTACGGCGTCAATGCGCGACAAGGTCCACACACGTCGTTCGGCACGCCGAACAATGGTCCGCGCTAAGTGGCAGGCCGCTGCCGCCTGACCGCCACCGGGCAAAATAAACTCTTTGAGCGGCGGTAAATCTGCGTTGAATGCATCGAGACTATTTTCTAGTTTAGTGACGTGCGCGTCCATGATGACGCGATGCCCCGGGATACACAGCTCCGCGCCGACATCAAACAGATCGTGTTGGACATCCAGCAAGCACTGATGCACAGCTTCTGGCAGGCCATCGATGGCCAGCACGACGCCTAAGCTGCTGTTTGCTTCGTCGACGGTGCCGTAGGCTTCGACGCGGGGTGCATCTTTGGCGACTCGTTCGCCATCACCGAGCCCGGTGCTCCCGTCATCGCCGGTGCGGGTATAGATCCGGCTGAGGCGATTTCCCATAACAAGCTCCAAACAGGCGTGAGTCAAGCCGTATCGCGCGCGGGTGTGCAAAGCGATCCGACAGGCTGCTCATACTGGCCATGCTAAGAATCCAAGTCAAGGAATGGACTGGACGACCGATGTGGCGTGACTGGTTTTTAGTCTTAGGGCTGTAAGCGTGTGGCGCGCCACACGCTGCCGTTAAAGCCCTGAGCATCGGTGCGCTTGGTGAGTGATCGGTGCCAACGGGCTCGGTCATGGATTCTGTAATCGGCCTCGACCCACAGTTCCACTGCATCGATCCACAGACGGATGCCACCCCAATGGGCCGGTCTAGGTACCACTTGTCCCATCGGGGGATCGGTGTCTGTGGCGTCTGGGCCCACCGGCGGACTATTGAATCGCTGGCCTGCCGCGCGCCATTGCTTCACAAGCTCCGCTCGACTGGCCACGGGTTGGCTTTGGGCGCTAGCCCACGCGCCGATCTGGCTTTGCCACGGACGATTGGCGAAATAGCGATCACTTTCATCGATGGGCGAATGGATGGCATGCCCTTCAATGCGCACCTGGCGATGCAAGCTATCCCAGTGCAACACCACCGCCGCGCGAGGATGAGCCGCCAACTCCACGCCTTTGCGTGACTGGTAGTTAGTGACAAATAATAGGTAGCCTTCGGCTTGATTCAGCTCTTTCAGCAGCACAATGCGGGCGGATGGATGACCCTCAGGGCCTACCGTTGCAAGCGTCATCGCGTTCGGGTTGGGTTGCAATTGGAGGGTGTAGGCCTCTGCTAGCCAAGCGCCCACCGTCGCTAGCGGGTTTTCTGGCAGTGTCTCGGGCAGGCACTGGGACGGGACTGGACTCATGCAAATCATCCGCGCTGCGATGGGATACTCATTATAACCCTTGGTGAGGTCGTCGGGCGTCGGTGGGTCCATCGTTGTCCCAGCTGGCCTGCGACGTGACAAAATAGGCGGCGGCCTGCAGGGTCCGTGATTAGGGAGATTGACCGTGTCTGAGCCGTTAAGCCTTGATGATCTGCGACGTCGGATCACACAGATCGATCACGACTTGATTAAAGCGATCGCCGAGCGGCAGCAAGTGGCTCGCGAAGTGGCCCGTGCCAAACAGGCGACGGGACGTGCGACCCGTGACTATGGCCGTGAGCGCGACGTGATTCTTGGCGTCCGGCGACAGGCCGAACAGTTTGGTGTTTCAGCAGATACAGCGGAACAGATTCTGCGCCTGCTGATTCGATCGTCTTTGGCCACTCAGGAACGGGCGCGAGCGGTAGCTGATGGCCAAGGTTCTGGTAAGCGCGCCCTCGTTATTGGCGGTGCTGGAAAAATGGGCCACTGGTTTGCTGATTTTTTAGCCTCTCAAGGTTTCGATGTGGAAGTAGCCGATCCCTCCGGGCCTGTCGCCGGTTATGCGCATATAGCACGTTGGGAAGACTCGGCGTTATCACATGATGTGATTGTGGTTGCAACGCCGTTGGGCATCACGGTCGACGTGCTGCGCGCGCTGGCAGTGCGTGCGCCAACAGGTTTGATTTTTGACCTTGCATCGGTGAAGACGCCTTTACGACCTGGGCTAGACGCGCTAGTGGCTGCGGGTCTTAAGGTCACCTCGCTCCATCCCATGTTTGGTCCAGATACCGACTTACTATCCGGCCGCCATGTTATTTGTATTGATCTAGGTAATGCGGTTGCCCTAGCCGAGGCTCAAGAGTTATTTCAGCCGACCATGGCCGAACGGGTGGTGATGGGGCTTGATGAACACGATCGATTGATGGCGTACGTGTTAGGGCTGTCACATGCATTGAATATCGCGTTTTTTACTGTGTTAGCAGACAGTGGTGAGGCAGCACCACGCTTGGCGCGCATGTCGAGTACCACCTTCGATGCGCAGCTAGACATTGCCAGTCGCGTGGCAGAGGAGTCGCCCGCGCTGTATTTTGAGATTCAAGCGCTGAATGCCTACGGTACTGAATCGTTGGCTGCGCTGATGTCGGCGGTTGAAAAATTGTATGCCGTTGTGAAGGCGGGCGATGCAGTTGGATTTACTGGAATGATGGAGCGCGGCCGCACTTATCTCCACAGTCGGCCGCAGCCTGGGCAGGAAAGTAGATGACTGTAGACGGTGATAGTCGGCGCGCTGCCGGTACGCCGAGCGCGGAAGAATACCGTGCGCTTTTAAAGCAAATAACCCAAGAAGCGCACGCCAATGAGTTGAAGTGGCAGCGGACGCTCGAGCGGCAGATGGATTTACTGCGAGCAGACACCTTGCCTGACTTGCTGAATTTTCTGACAGCGGGGTTAAAAAAATCGTTCGATCTAGAGTCAGTGCGCTTGGTGCTCGAAGATTCTAATCACGAAGTGCAGCATCTATTACAAGCTAGCGGCGCGCGTCTCGAGGATTTTCCGAGGGTGACTTTCGTAGAGGCTTTAGGTCACCTCACTCATCAGCTGGCCGATTTGCAACGCCCTTGGTTAGGTGCTTTTGTCGCATTCAATCATGCGCCAATATTTCCAGCTGAGGAGACGCTAAAGACGATTGCGCTGCTGCCGCTTCTTCGGCAGCGGAGGGTGGCCGGTGTATTGTGTTTTGGGAGTGCGGATCCAGACCGTTTTAATCACCGCTTAGGCTCGTCTTTTTTGGCGCATTTGGCTGGCATGGCCTCTATTTGTCTTGAGAATGCCTGCAACCGTGAGCGTGTACTAAAAAGCGGGCTGTCTGATTATCTCACCGGTTGGCATAACCGACGTTACCTGGAGTCGCGTTTGAAAGAAGAAATCTCACGCGCTCGCCGCTCGGGTGGTGACGTGGCGTGTTTAATGATTGATATAGATTATTTCAAAGCCATTAATGACAGCTGTGGGCATGCCGGTGGTGATCAGGTGCTTCGCGAGGTTGCGACACGGATTGAGACAATGATTCGCGCCAGTGATGCCGCGATTCGCTTTGGAGGCGACGAGTTTCTGTTGTTGTTACCGGAGGCGGCGTTGGACGGCGCTGTTAAACGTGCCGAGCGGATTCGAAAAGCGTTGCTTGAGCCGATTGTCTTGCCGGCGGGGCGCGATCGTATGGTAACGCTCTCCATTGGGGTTGCATCCATTCGTGTGGCGCGCACGGCTCAAGATCTGCAGGCGCTGGCGGACCGTTTACTGGCCGAGGCGGATGCGGCTTTGTACCGCGCTAAGGCGGATGGGCGCGATTGCGTCAGGACGGTTGCCGTGGGGGACACAGTCTAGACTTCAACCGCGCCGCTTTAGAAGAGCGGCCAAGCAAAATGCAATTGAAAGCGTGACCACACTCCCTGCCATGTGAAAGAATTGGTAATAGCTTTGAGCGAGTGACCGATGGCCGATTGGATTGACGAAGAAGGGTATCGGGCCAACGTGGGCATCATATTGATGCACGACGACGGGCGGGTATTCTTAGGAGGTCGGACCGGTAACCGCGGGTGGCAATTTCCGCAGGGTGGCATTCAGCAGAACGAGCCATTCGTTGAGGCGCTGTATCGGGAGCTTCAGGAGGAGATTGGCGTCTTACCCGACCAAGTGGAGTTGCTTGGGGAGACCAAGGATTGGCTCCGCTATCGTTTGCCGCCGCAGTATCAGCGGCGACAGTCGATCCCGGCTTGTATTGGGCAGAAACAGCGGTGGGCGCTGCTGCGCTTTCGGGCCGATGATGACGTCTTTCGCTTCGATTCGACAGACGAACCGGCGGAATTTGAGCGATTCCGATGGGCTGACTTTTGGGATCCGGTTCGGGAAGTGGTGTACTTCAAGAAAATGGTCTATCGCCAGGCGCTGCACGAGCTCGGCCAGAAGGTCTTCCCGGCGGGGTTGCCGCCCTACCCAGCGTGGTGGGAGAGTCACGGTCCAGACCGGCCTAAGGCAGAGCGGCGGGGTATGCGTCGAGGGCCGCGGCCGTCGGGTCGCTCTGTACCACGTTAGGTCGGTTTGACAACAACGAGGACCACGATTCCAAATAGCAGTAGGGTTGGTATCTCATTAAACCAGCGGTACCAGGTGCCCGAATGTGTATTCTGACCCGCGGCGAAGGATTTTATGATCTGCCCACACCACGCGTGGTAAGCGATCAAAAGAGTCACCAGCGCCAATTTGGCCTGCAGCCAACTTTGGCTGAGCCACTGGGGTGCCAGTGCCAGCAGGAGGCAGGCTAAAAGCACAGCGATGACGCCGGCCAGATTCATTAATTTATACAGACGTCGCTCCATAATCTGAAAGCGAGCGTCACCGGGCGAATCGGTGGTATCGGCGTGATAGACAAACAGTCGCGGAAGATAGAAAAGTCCAGCAAACCAGGCGATCACAAAAATGACATGCAGGGCTTTTATCCACAGATACAGCATGGGCGTTCTCGTGAGGGCGACTCAGGGAGTCTATTCTAGCCATGACTGACCCAGTGCAGGATAACGATCGGGTGAGCGGTTGGCGTCGGTTTTGGCCGAGTCCTAAGACATGGCTTGCGCTGCTCGCCGCCGGCTTGGCGTTGACGTCTCTGTTTGGCGCTTTCCAGGCAGGTCGTGTTTTGTCGGGATATGCCGCTAAAGCGAGCTCAGCGCAGAGTATAGAGAGCGCGGCGCTCACCGCCCAGTTACATCAGGTGGAGGCGCAATTGGTGGCGGCAGAAACAGCGCGGATGGTGGATCGCGCGACCTATGCTGAGGTGGAGCGCTCGCAAGCTGAGATTCAAGCCCAGCTAGATGAGCAGCGACAAGAGCTGAGTTTTTATAGGAGCATCATTCGTCCAGGTAACGGCATTTTTGGGGTGCATATTCAGCGTCTGCAGATCCTGCCCAGTCTCGCGCCGCGGCATTATCGAGTGCGCTTGGTGCTGTCGCAGGCAAGCCGAGACAGTAAGCCCGCCACCGCAAACGCCGATTTTGTGGTGATGGGAGTGCAAGGCGGGCGCCCGGTGAGCTTGCCTTTATCAAAAATTGGCACGGTGAGCCGCGTGCTGACGTTTTCCTTTCGGTATTTTGAAGAAGCGGAGACGGAGATTGAGTTGCCGGTCGATTTTGTCCCGCAGCGCGTGCAGGTCGAGGTACGTGGCCCGCAGCGCGGGGGGCCGGTCAGGCAGTCCTTTATTTGGAAGTTAGAGGTGGCCTAGCGCCACGGGGTGGTTTGGGGGGGTGCGCTCGGGGTTTTGACCATCCCGAGGGGGGGGGCTACACTATCGATCCAATGCCCGTAGGATGACGTCATGAATGTTGATTTAGCTGCCCAAGACACGTCTGTCCATGCCCCGCTGGCACCTCCTACCCCGTTGGTGTTTACGGATGCAGCTGCCCAAAAAGTCGCTCAGCTGATTCAAGAAGAGTCCAACCCGGCACTTAAGTTGCGGGTGTATGTCCAAGGGGGTGGATGCTCCGGTTTTCAGTACGGATTCACCTTTGATGAAGCCATCGAAGAGGGTGATTTAACTGTTGAAAATCAGGGAGTTACTTTACTGGTCGACCCCATGAGCTTCCAGTACCTAGTGGGTGCAGAGATCGATTACCGAGAGGGTTTGGATGGCGCTCAGTTTGTCATCCGCAATCCCAATGCGAAGACCACCTGCGGCTGCGGCTCTTCATTCTCGTCTTGATGGCCCTGGCCGGATGACAGCGGCTAATGTGCCGCGGGCTCGCTGATGGCGCCGCTCACTAAAGTCCCGGACGTTCTCGCCGCGGTGGATCTCGGCTCGAATAGCTTTCATATGGTGGTGGCTCGTTACTCGCATGGCCAGATCACCATCGTGGACCGGCTCCGCGAGAGCGTACGGCTGGCCTCAGGTCTCGATGAGCAGGGTCGGCTGTCCAAAGACGCCTGTGACCGCGCGCTCGCCAGCCTGTCCCGTTTCGGTCAGCGCCTTCATGACATGCAGGCTAAGAGCGTGCGCGTGGTCGGCACCAATACGCTGCGTAAAGCCAGGCGCAAGGCTGGCTTTTTAGAACGCGCTCGCGAGGCGCTCGGCCATCCCATCGAAATCATTTCCGGTATCGAAGAGGCGCGCCTTATCTATGCCGGCGTCACGCACACCATGCCGTCGGAGCTAGGGAGGCGATTGGTGGTGGATATTGGGGGTGGCAGTACGGAATGCATAATCGGTGAGGCCTATGAGCCACGCATTCTGGAAAGTTTGTACATGGGTTGTGTGGCCCTGTCAGAAGAATACTTTCTAGACGGTCGCATATCGGAGCGGCGTTTCGCTAAAGCAGTCATGGCCTGTGAGGTAGAGCTCGAGCCTATTCAGGTGCCTTTTCGTGGCGTTGGATGGGATCACGCGGTCGGATCGAGTGGCAGCATTCGTGCCATCAGTGATGCGGTTCGCGAAATGAATCCGAATGCACAAGTCATTTCCCGTGCTGACTTGGAGCAGTTGCGTGAGCGTGTGGTGAGTGCTGGCAATGTTCGCGCGACTGGCCTGAGCGCCATCGGTGAAGATCGTTGGCCCGTATTTGCGGGAGGGCTGGCCATCTTGACGGGGGTTTTCAATGCGCTCGGCGTTGAATCCATGCGGGTGGCAGATGGCGCCTTACGTGAAGGATTGTTGTACGACATGCTCGGCCGATATAACGATCAAGATGCGCGCGAGCGTAGCGTGCGCGCCATGATGGCCCGTTTCCATGTGGAGACGAGTCAGGCGGAACGAGTGGCAGCCAGTAGTGCCGATTTTTTAACCCAGGTAGCAGGCGCCTGGCATCTAGAGGATCCGTTAGCTGGCAGTGTGTTGCGTTGGGCCAGTTGGCTGCATGAAACGGGTCTTGATATCTCGCACTCCGGTCACCATAAGCACGCGGCTTATTTGGTTGAGAATGCGGATTTGCCGGGATTCCCTCGAGAAGAGCAGAAATTGCTGGCGTGCTTAGTGGGTTCGCATCGTCGCAAGGTGGCTTTAGAGGGGGCAGAGGAGCTCGTGCCGCCTTGGCATCTGAAGGCCCTGCATCTCGTTGTGTTGTTGCGCCTGGCCGTTTTGCTGCATCGAGGCCGTTCGCGCTCGCCCTTGCCACCGCTCAGATTGCATGCCGCTAATCGCACCTTGGAAGTGCGATTCCCGCGGGGCTGGCTTAAAGAGCACCCGCTGAGCCATGCGGACCTTGAGCAAGAAGTGGAGTTCCTGCGAGGGGTTGGCTTTAAGCTGCGCTTTATGTAGCGAGCGACTCGCTACTTACCAATTTGAATATTTATCGATCAGCGCCTGTTGCGCAGAGAAGGGCTTCTCAGTGCCGGGTGTGAGGCGCTGGTACTGCCCATCCGCGCCAAGCTCCCACGCGTTCATGTTGTCAGCAAGCCAGGCCTCTAGATCGCCAATGATGCGCGTCTTTAGACGGTTGCGTTCGATTGGGAAAGCCACTTCAACGCGTCTAAAAAAATTCCGTTCCATCCAGTCTGCGCTACTGCACCACAAATCATGCTGTCCATTGTTCAAGAAATAATAGACGCGCGAGTGCTCAAGGAAGCGACCCACCACAGAGCGCACGCGGATGTTGTCGGATACCCCAGTCACCCCTGGGGTCAGAGCGCAGATGCTTCTGACAATTAAGTCGATGGTCACCCCTGCTTGCGATGCTTGATAGAGTGCGTGAATGATTTGCGGCTCAACGAGTGCATTCATTTTTGCAATAATGCGGGCCGGTTTGCCCGCTTTGGCGTGCTCTGTTTCGCGCTCAATACGCTCCATCAGTGATTGATGCAAAGTGAACGGTGACTGCAATAATTTTCTGAGTTTCGGCGTGCGGGTGAGGCTGGTTAGCTGCAAGCATAAATAATGCAGGTCCTCACCGATGGCGGTGTCACAGGTGAAAAACCCGTAGTCGGTATAACCGCGTGCCGTTCGGGCATGGTAGTTGCCGGTGCCCACATGGCAGTAGCGGCGCAATTTGCCATCTTCACGACGTACCACCATGATCATTTTGGCATGGGTTTTATAGCCTACGACACCATACATCACGTGAGCGCCGGCTTCCTGCAGTCGGCTGGCCAAGCCAATGTTGGCCTCTTCATCAAAGCGGGCCATCAGTTCAATAATGACGGTCACATCTTTACCCTTGCGGGCGGCCTCCACTAACGCATCGACAATGGCTGAATCAGAGCCTGATCGGTACAGCGTTTGCTTAATAGCCAGCACGTTAGGATCACGCGCTGCTTGGCGAACGAAATCAATGATCGGTGCAAACGATTGAAATGGATGGTGGAGCAGCAGATCTTTTTCACGAATCACCGCGAATAGGTCGGTGCCGACGGTGATGCGATTAGGAATGCTGGGTGTGAATGTGGGATATTTGAGGTCGGGGCGATCAACTAAGTCATACACCGCCGCCAGTCTGTTTAGGTTCACGGGTCCCGGGACTTGGTAAAGATCGGCAGTGGTCAGCTGAAAGTGGTTAAGTAGAAACTGACGCAAATCGGCGGGACAGTCATGGGCCGTCTCTAGACGGACTTCATCGCCGTAGCGGCGTTCAGCCAACTCGCCCTCCACGGCGCGCCTGAGATCGTCCACTTCTTCTTCATCGACGAACAGATCGCTGTTGCGGGTCACTCTGAATTGCCAGCAACCGTCGACCGTCATGCCATCGAACAGTCTGCCCACGAAGCGTTCGACGATCGTCGATAAGTAGACTAAGTTTCTTTCGCCAGGCCTTGTGCCTGCAGGGACGGGCACATCGACGACCCGAGGTAATGAACGAGGCACTTGCAAGATAGCCAGCTGCGTGTCGCGACCGAAGGCATCGGTGCCTTGCAGTTTTACGATGAAGTTGAGGCTCTTGTTCTGAATTCTGGGGAAGGGACGTGCGGGATCTAGCCCTAAGGGTGAGATCACCGGTTCCACTTCGCGTTCAAAGTAGCGCTCTAGTGCCTTCGCCTCTTTGGCGGTGATGGTATGCGGCTGCAGTAAATGGATGCCGGATTGATCAAGCAGCGGGATCAGCTGTTCATTGAGTACGCGGTATTGATCTGCGATCAGTACGTGGGCGCGCTCATTGATGGCCACTAATTGCTCATTGATGGTGGCGCCATCGGGCCCTGGGCTTAAGATGCCGCGCTCTAGGCGTTCTTTAAGGCCGGCGACTCGGATTTCAAAAAACTCGTCGAGGTTAGAGCAGCTGATCGCTAGAAACTGCAGCCGCTCGAGCAGCGGCACACTGGCGTCTTGAGCCAAATCAAGAACGCGCTGGTTAAATGCGAGAAACGACAGCTCACGGTTGTTGTAGTACGCAGGCGCTTTGAGGTCGATGACGTCCATAGGGGCTCTATCCAGAGTGGCTCTCACCTTACACCGGAACCCCTTAAAGCCATATGACAGACGTCACTCTGGGCCCGTGCTGCGCCGCAGCGGCCCTTTTTCGGCGGGCCCTGGGTTCTCCCGTTGAGGTGCCACCCCTTCGTGGTGGGTGGGGTGGTTAGGTTTGCAAGGATCACTGACATTTGCGCTCTCGGCGTGCGCCCCCTACATTGGAGGGTCTAATAGCGGGATGGAGAAGGGCATGCGGAGTGCGGCTGAGCAGATGGTGGAGTTGCGGCGTGGCGCGCAGGAAATCCTCCTAGAGGCTGATCTGGCGCGCAAATTAGGCCGCGGCAAACCGCTGGTGGTGAAAGCGGGCTTTGACCCCACTGCCCCCGATTTGCACCTAGGTCACACCGTGTTGATCAATAAAATGCGGCAATTTCAGGTCTTAGGGCATGACGTCGTATTTTTGATTGGTGACTTTACCGGGATGATTGGCGATCCAACCGGCAAAAATGCCACCCGACCTCGTCTGACCCCGGAGGAGGTGGCTGCCAACGCAAAGACGTACCAAACCCAGATTTTTAAAATACTCGATCCTGATCGCACGCGGATTGATTTCAACTCACGCTGGATGAACGAGCTGGGCGCCGGTGGCCTGATTCGCTTGGCCTCGCAGTACACCGTGGCTCGCATCCTGGAGCGCGATGATTTTTCAAAGCGTTATAAGGGTGGCCAGCCTATCGCCATTCATGAATTTCTGTATCCCCTCGTGCAAGGTTACGACTCGGTCGCTTTAAAAGCAGACGTCGAGTTGGGCGGTACTGATCAGAAATTTAACCTACTGGTGGGGCGCACGCTGCAAGAGACGGCGGGTCAAGAACCGCAAGTCGTTCTCACCATGCCCCTGTTAGAGGGTCTTGATGGTGTGCAGAAAATGTCGAAATCTCTAGGGAATTACATCGGTATCGCTGATGCGCCTGATGACATGTTTGGTAAATTGATGTCTATCAGTGATACGTTGATGTGGCGTTATTTTGAATTACTGTCCTTTAGGCCGCTGACTGATATCGCCACGCTGAAGGCAGCGATGACCGCTGGCCGCAATCCCCGTGATATTAAATTTGAATTAGGTGTTGAGCTTGTCGATCGCTTCCACGGCAACGGAGTGGGTGTGCGCGCACGCGATGAGTTTGTGGCTCGCTTCAGTGAAGGGGCTGTGCCCACCGAGGTGCCTGAACGGGTCATCGAGATTGACCCGGCGGGCGCCAAGATCGGCTCGGTGCTCAAAGAGGCGCAATTGGCGGCGAGCGCCTCGGCCGCCAACCGATTAATTGACCAGGGGGGCGTTCGGGTCAATGGGGAGCGGCTCGGCAGTCGCGAGCTCACTTTGCCACCGGGCGGACCCTATCTGCTCCAGGTCGGAAAAAGAGGGTTTGCCGCGGTCACGCTCATTGCAAAAACCCCTATTTAAATAGTGTCAAAGGCCTTCGGCCTAAATTGGTCGTTGACATCGGAAAGTGCAGGACTATACTGCGCGGCCCTTCACTGAGCCGCCGAGCTTCAGGGGTAGGCGCCAGACCTTCGCCGCAGGCCAAAAACCTGCGTCGAAAGTGCAAATAAAGGCGCTTAAGGTGTTGACGGCCATCAAAACCCGTTTATACTGTTTGGCTCTCTGGAGAGGCCGTAAGGTCGCGCCGGATCCCAAAGCCACCGCGCTTTGGGCG
>CAIOZU010000016.1 GCA_903862885.1 uncultured Pseudomonadota bacterium | reverse complement strand
GATCCACCAACCGTTATGTCCGTGGTGCGAATACCCCAAATGATGTTGCGGTTGCCGGCTAGGCGCGCTGCTACTCCTCCCAAAAAATCGGCATGGTACATCCAAGTTTGCACTATTGCGGGCCGATATTCGCGAATAAGGCGAATCAACCGCCAAAGGGCAATAGGAAAATCCAGAGGCGATGACATCCCTAACGTATGTGTGCATATACCGCGAACACGCAAAGATTCACCAATCACGCCAATTGAGGTCAGGGAAACAACGACAGTTTCTGGGATATTCGCAGGGTTCGACTCAATCAACCGTTTGAGCATAGACTCTGCGCCGCCTACGTCAAGGTCAACTATGATGTGTAAAATCTTACATGGCATGAATTTTGTTAATGCTCAATTCCGTCTGCCGAGAGGCGGGCAACGCAAAATACATATGGCGATGTAAATTTATTAGCGGGCATAGGTCCGAACAGGTGGTACCGGTCGTTAAGACAGATTTCCTCTTCGCTTAGGTGCCACCTGTGTGTCAATTGAATGTGCGGGCGCTAGTGAAATTTGTCGCGTGGAGGATGTCTTTTGTGGAAAGCGTCGGGTTTCCGTTTACTGGCCACTTAATATCGACCGATAGGTCATTCCAAAGTAGGCAGCATTCGTGGTCTGGATGCCAGTAATCATCAGTTTTATATAGAAATTCCGCGCTCTCACTCGTTACAAGAAAGCCATGTGCGAAGCCAGGTGGAATCCAAAGCTGTCGTCGATTTTTTGCTGACAACGTCACCCCAGTCCACTTGCCAAAATGCGACGAGCTTCGCCGTAGATCCACAGCCACGTCAAATACCTCACCCTCTGTCACTCTCACTAGTTTTCCTTGAGGATGCTTAATCTGGTAGTGCAGCCCACGAAGCACTCCTTTGGCTGAGCGGCTGTGATTATCTTGCACAAACGTCGTATCAACGCCAGTCGCTTCCTTAAAATCACGCGCGTTAAAGCTTTCATAAAAAAAACCACGCTCATCCCCAAATGCCTTCGGCTCCAATATCAGGACACCAGGTAAATCAGTTTCTGTGACGGTAAATGGCATCAGCGGTAGATCTCTTGATGATTAAAATGTGAGGTGCAATCAATTAGCGCGTTGTTTGGCGCACACTTGGAAGTGCCAAGTACTTTGACACATATCAGCTAATGTTCGTGTCGCTGACCAACCCAGTTCCTGTTTGGCTTTCGTAGCATCCGCATAGTAAGCAGGTAGGTCACCAGGACGTCGATCGGATACGACAGACGGGATATCTTGGCCACTGGCGTCTTTAAATGCCTGTACCAGTTCTAAGACACTCACGCCGATACCCGTACCTAGGTTGGTATAACGGATCGGGGCAGAGCCTTTGCCTAGCGATTCAAGGGCCGCCAGATGACCTTCGGCTAGATCCATGACATGCACGTAATCCCTGACGCCCGTGCCATCTGGGGTCTCATAGTCATTGCCAAAAATGGTGAGGCGGGGCAGGGCGCCTGAGGCGACTCGGGCCACAAAAGGCATCAGATTGTTGGGGATGCCTTCTGGGTCCTCCCCAATCAAGCCACTCTCATGCGCACCGACGGGGTTGAAGTAGCGAAGACAGGCAATACGCCAGTCAGCATGGGCCGTCGCCAGATCCGCAAGGATTTCTTCTATGTGGAGCTTGCTGCGACCGTAGGGATTCATCGCTCGAGTCGGGTGTTTTTCGTCATAGGGGAGATATTGCGGTTCTCCATAGACGGTGGCGCTGCTACTAAAGACCAAGGTTTTAACAGCAGTCGCTTGCATAGCCTGTAACAAGCTCAGCGTGCCGGCCACATTGTTATCAAAATACGTGACCGGGTCTCTAACCGAATCCCCGACCGCTTTTAATCCTGCAAAATGAATCACCGCTTCAATCTGATGCGTTTTGAGCGTATCTGTCAGGAGTAACGTATTTCTAATATCACCGATGACCAGAGGCAGTGTCTTGCCGGTAATGGTTTGCAGGCGATCCGCCACACTCGCCTGGCTATTGCACAGGTTGTCGTATAACACGACCTGATGGTTGGCGGCGGCCAACACCGCCGCTGTGTGACTACCGATATAGCCTGTACCGCCGGTGAGTAAAATATTCATACTGGGTATCTGGTGTGTTTAAGTTAGGCTGAGGGGAGAAGACGCTTGAGATACTGACCATAGCCATTTTTTGCAAGCGGTGCCGCGAGACGTGCCACTTGTTCGGCATCGATCCAGTGCTGGCTGAAAGCAATTTCTTCAGGACACGCCACCATCAGGCCCTGACGTTTTTGAAGAGTCGCAATGAAGCTTGCCGCCTCTAAGAGACTATCGTGTGTGCCCGTATCTAACCAGGCATAGCCTCGACCCATTATTTCCACCGACAGAGTGCCCTGGCTTAGGTAGTGTCGGTTCACATCGGTGATTTCGAGTTCTCCGCGTGGGGAGGGTTTGATGTGGGCGGCAATGTCACATACTTGATTATCGTAAAAATAAAGCCCCGTCACCGCGTAATTGCTTTTCGGTTTGACCGGTTTTTCTTCGATACTGATAGCCCGCTGTGTCGCGTCAAACTCCACCACGCCATAACGCTCCGGATCCTGCACATGATAAGCAAACACGGACGCACCGGTGTCTCGGCGATCCGCCGCTTGCAGCTGTTTAACCAGATCATGTCCGTAGAAAATGTTATCGCCTAAGACCAGCGTGCTAGGGTCTTTTCCGACGAACTCTTTACCGATAATAAAAGCCTGAGCCAGTCCATCGGGGGAGGGCTGTATGGCGTATTGAATCGACATGCCCCATTGACTACCATCACCCAGCAGCTCGGCAAAGCGAGGTGTATCTTGAGGCGTCGATATAATTAACACCTGCTTAATCCCCGCCAGCATCAAGGTGCTTAACGGGTAATAAATCATCGGCTTGTCATAGACGGGCATCAGTTGCTTTGAGACCGCTTGGGTCACGGGATAAAGCCGCGTTCCTGATCCGCCCGCTAAAATAATTCCCTTACGCATGGTTAGGTATTCCAAAGAGTGTGTAGGACATCACGCACACCGACTTCCCAAGGCTCAGGTACCAGATGAAAGGTATCTTGGTAGTGCGCGGTCGATAGCCTTGAGTTCGCCGGCCGCTTGGCTGGGGTGGGGTAGTCGCTTGTTGCGATCGGGGCAATAGAATGGGCGGTCGCTTTAAGTGTGCGGCTGGCGTTTGTCGCCTCACGGACCACAAAGCGCGCGTACTCGCACCAGTTTGTTTCTCCGGCGGCGGTTAAATGGTAGGTGCCGACTTTAAAGCGGTCGGGTGTGGCGGCGTACTGAGAAATGAGCTGTGCCGTGTGTGTGGCCAATAGGCGCGCTGAGGTGGGCGCACCCCACTGATCCGCCACCACCGTTAATGTGTCGCGTTCGGCGGCCAGTCTTAACATCGTTTTGGCGAAGTTGTTGCCATGAGCGCCTACCACCCAGCTGGTACGCAGGATTAAATGCTTCGGATGGGCGAGGGCGAGCGCTTGCTCGCCCTGCCATTTGCTCTCGCCGTAGATGCTTTGTGGGTTAGGGGTGTCCTGCTCGCTATACGGAGCCGATTTTGTTCCATCAAAGACATAGTCGGTCGAGTAGTGGATCACTAAAGCCCCTAAACGGGCGGCTTCCTCACCTAAGATCTTAGGGGCTAAGTGATTCACCCCAAAGGCGAGTGCCGGCTCGGACTGGGCTTTGTCGACTGCGGTGTAGGCCGCCGGGTTCACAATCACATCGGGCTTGCTCTCGCGGACCAACGCGCGAAGCGCGTTCTGATCCAGTAAGTCACAGCGTGTGCGATCCACGGCGATCACTTGACCGAGTGGCTTTAAAGCCTCTAATAGCTCAAAGCCCACTTGGCCATGGGTGCCGGTGACGAGAATTTTCATGTGGCTGGCTTCACGTGGTCTGTCTCATCAGGCGTATCTTACGAAGCGGGGCCGTATTGTTTATCGACCCACTCGCGGTAGCCGCCACTGGCGACATTCTGCACCCACGGCTGGTTATCCAAATACCAGCGCACGGTCTTTCGGATCCCCGTCTCAAAGGTTTCAGCCGGCTTCCAGCCAAGCTCCCGTTCAAGCTTGCTCGCATCAATCGCATAGCGACGATCATGGCCGGGGCGATCGCTCACAAAGGTGATTTGGGTGCGATAGGACTGTCCATCGGATCGGGGGGAGAACTCATCCAAGATGTCGCACAGGGTGTGTACCACGTCGAGATTAGGTTTTTCGTTCCAACCGCCGATGTTGTAAACCTCACCGAGTTTGCCTGCCTCTAACACCCGCCGAATGGCACTGCAGTGGTCTTTGACATACAACCAATCCCTAATCTGTTGGCCATCGCCGTAGATGGGGAGGGCTTTACCGGCCAACGCATTTAAGATGCACAGCGGAATGAGCTTTTCAGGGAAATGGTAGGGACCATAGTTGTTCGAGCAGTTGGTGGTGAGTACCGGCAAACCATAGGTGTGATGGTAGGCGCGCACCAAGTGATCACTGGCCGCTTTACTGGCGGAATAGGGGCTATTGGGTTCGTAGCGCTTGTCTTCGCTAAACGCGGCATCGGTTTTACTTAAACTCCCGTACACCTCATCAGTTGAGACATGCAAAAAGCGAAAGGCCTTGGCGGCCTCTGGGCTTAAGGTTTTGCAGTGCGCCCGGACGGCCTCTAAGAGTCTGAAGGTGCCAACGATGTTGGTCTGAATAAAATCCTCAGGGCCATGGATGGAGCGATCCACGTGCGACTCAGCCGCGAAATTGACCACGGCGCGGATTTGATGATCTGTTAATAACTGATTGACTAAGGCGCCATCCGCGATATCACCCCGTACAAAGCGGTGGCGTGCACCGGCCGCCTCCGCGGCCTGCAAATTATGCAGATTGCCCGCATAGGTGAGCTTATCGAGATTGATGACAGGCTCATCGCTGGCCGCTAGCCAGTCGAGCACGAAGTTGCTGCCAATAAAGCCCGCGCCGCCGGTGATCAGAATCAAGGCTGTGATCTCAACGTGAAGTAAAGGCACACTGACCGCCATTCTAAGGGTCGGGTTCTGGGTGAAACAGCGACCCAGTCGCAGTTAACTGGCCAGATGGACGGGTCTTGGGCCTATCGGTGCGCGATCCCGTTAAGGCCGGATCAGCGCTGGGGCAGTGGCCTTTTTTTAAGATCGCCGAGCGTGGGGTCTTGGCTTCGCGATGAGCCTTGCCTCTTGCCTTCTCGTCCTCTCTCTGGCCCTCTCTCTGGCCCTCTCTACGGCCCGTACGCTTTTATCCAGCCGGGGGGTCACTCGGACGCGGGGTCGCTTCGGGGGTGCTTGAGGGGCTGTCTGTGGGGCTTGGGCGTGTTTTAGGGCTGGTCGGGTCTGTCGAGTGGGGTGCGCTCACTTGCCTTAAGCGATCAAAGTTCTCTTGGGCTAGGTTCGCCATGGCGGTAATCGGATCCAAACCCACCATCGAGCGCATCCGATCCCTAATCTGACTTTGCTGGGCGCTGAAGAGTTTGAGGCTTTGTTCTAAGTAATCACCGGTGAGTCGCTGCATGGCCCCGCCATAGGCACGGATCAGTTGATTCAAAAAATCTTGGCTCATGAGCGGATTGGCGGTGTGCTCAAGCTCTGCGATCACTTGCAGTAAAATACTGCGGGTAATGTCTTGATCGGTTTTTTTATCGATCACCACAAAAGCCATGTGTTGGGTGACCAGTGCCCTGACATCGGCGAGGGTGATATAGCGGCTCTCCACCGTGTCGTATAGACGGCGGTTTGGGTATTTCTTGATGATGCGTGTGTCGCCCATCGACCATCCTAAGCGGCCTCGGCCACTTTCCCCCTAATGACCCCATCATACGCGCGTCTTGGTGCAGAGCAACATAAGAGTCGGTGGTGGCCAGGCGGGGGTTTAAAACGAACGCTGAGCGCCCGTTAACGGGGTGAGGGGCAGGTTGCATGCCCAGTTTAGCTTAGGCGTTTTGATAGCGGATCCGTGGTGTGAGGCTTCGCGCACGACGATGCGTTTTCTTAGCTGGGGGCTCACCGCTGTCTTTTGCCTGTGCTTTGTGCAGAGGATTGTCCGGTGGATATGTTTAAATAAATTGTTAAATATCAGTAATATAAGTAATTATCCTCCGTTAATTAGCCGATTCATTGGCCGCTTTAAGCCCGTCGTACTTGACTGACTTTCAATGACATCCGATGCAACTGAGTGGGGCCTCGGATCAGCCCTCTGAGGCCTTAAGAGACGAGAACAGTCGCCCGTGCGGGGATGCGATCCACTCGCCAGGCGGTGACCGCCCAGCTCAACTGCTCCCGGACCGGCGCCCCCACCAGGTCGGCGGGTGGCGCATGCCCCAAGTGCGCTAACACCTGACTGAGTAAATGAGGACTGCGGGTGGGATCGAGCGCCAGCGCGCGTCGTGACTTGGATAATTTCGCACCGTTGTCTTCCACCAACACCGGCAGATGCAAGGGGGTGGGTTCCGATAATCCCAGGGCGCGCTGCAATAGTCGTTGCCTCGGGGTGTTGTCGAATAAATCCGCGCCTCGCACCACATCGGTGATGCCTTGATGCGCATCATCCACTACGACGGCCAGTTGATAGGTGAATTCGCCATCGCGGCGTCTGACCACAAAATCCCCGACCGTCTGATGCACAGGCTGAGTGAGTGTGCCTTGTAGTCGATCATTGATCGTCACTGGCGGATAAGATTCTGTATCAAAGCGCCACGCGGCATGGCGTGATGCATGGTCATTCCCTGAGCGATCATTGCCTAGGTGATCGGTCGGGGTGTGCGCTTTGCAAGTGCCCGGATATCGGCCATCCGTGGCGATTAAACGCGCGCGGGAGCACTGACAGGGATACAGATGTCCTTGCGCTTTCAGTGCATGAAAGGCCGCTTCATAGGCAGCCAGTCGTGTGTGTTGATATAAGACAGCACCGTCCCACTGCAATCCACAGGCTTCTAAGGCCTTGAGGATCTCTGTGGTAGAGGCTTCTGAGGAGCGTGCTCGATCGATGTCTTCGATACGAACCAGCCACGACGCCCCTTGATGCTTAGCATCCAGATAACTGCCGACGGCGGTTAGCAGTGAGCCCAGATGCAGAGACCCCGATGGCGAGGGCGCGAAGCGCCCCCGCCTGTGTTGAGGCTCAGCGGTAGCGATCATCCCGATCGCCGTATTGTTTTTCACGGCGTTCACGACGTTCCTGCGCTTCGATGGAGAGCGTGGCCACGGGCCGTGCCTCTAAGCGCTTGATGCCGATCTCTTCACCGGTCTCTAAGCAATAACCATAAGAGCCATCATCGACCCGCGAGATGGCTTCATCGATTTTGCGGATGAGCTTGCGCTCGCGATCGCGCGTACGAAGCTCCAGGCTAAATTCAGATTCCAAGGTGGCCCGGTCATTGGGATCGGGGGGATTAGCGGCTTCGTCCTTCATGTGGGTCATGGTGCGATCCACTTCTTCCATCAGATCACGCTTCCAGCTCGTGAGGATGGTGCGAAAGTGCTGGATCTGCGTCTTGCCCATGTACACCTCGCCCTTTTTGGCGTGGTAGGGCGTGACGTTGCGAGGGCCGGCCAACAGATTCCTCGGCATGTCACTGTCTTCATCATCCATCGGGGGACGGATAATGCCGCGACGCACCGTGGTGACAATCGGCCCTTCAGGGGGCTTTTTGGCGCCTTTGACTGGTTTTACGACCGGTGGCGCAATGACCTTCTCCGCTACCGCTTTGGCCGCGCCCTTGGCGTCCACCTTGGCATCAACCTTGGGGGCGACTTTGGCCACCGGGGCTGCGGGTTTGGCGGGTGGGGCTTTAGCGATCGGCTTAAGCACCGCTTTAGCAACGGGCTTTGCGAGTGCCTTCACGGGGGCTTTGATGGGCGCTTTGGCCACCGCTTTCGGTGGGGTTTTGCTCGCGCTTTTAGCAGGCGCGGGCGCAGGTTTTTTCTGGACAGCTTTCGAAATGGGTTTCACCGTGGACTGAGTGCTCGCGGCCGTTTTACTGGCCACGGGCTTCGATTTGGCCTTCACCGGCGGTGGGGCGTGTTTGGATTTAAGGGCGGGGACCGGCTTTTTGGCAGGCACTTTGGCGGCGGGTGCTTTGGCGCCCTTCGCTTTCACCGGGGCTTTCGCCACCGATTTACTGTGCTTGACCGGCTTTTTTGCTGCCATCGCTGACTCCCTGACCCGAACTGATGCAATAGGGTAACGTTTAAGTATATCCCGACCGGATGACGCTTTCAGAGACTCTCATCGCCCGGCAAGACCACCGGGGTAGCCGGTGTGAAACCGACCGCGCGATGCTCGGCCACGACCGAGGTGTACACACCACCTCTTACATTAAAAATACCCGTTAAGCGCATGAATTTAGGCTCAGTCGCTTGAGCGAGCTGGTCCAAGATTTCATTGGTGACCGCTTCATGGAAGCAGCCGCGGTCTCTAAAGGACCAGATGTAGAGCTTTAATGACTTGAGTTCCACGCAGCGCGGACCTGGGATGTACTCGAGCAATAGCTCGGCAAAATCCGGCTGGCCGGTTTTTGGGCACAGGCAGGTGAATTCCGGCAATCGGATGCGGATGGTGAAGTCTCGCTCCGGCCTCGGGTTGGGGAAAGTCTCCACGAAGGTCTGCGGGGCGGTCGGTGCAGTGGCCATAAAGCTCCTAATCTAAGCGGGTCGTCTTCGACGGCGGCGTACTCTACACTAGGCGCTTGTCAGGAACCACGCAGGGGCATGGCCTTTTTGGGCTGTCGATGCGTTGGGCGATGGCCCACTACCTTAGGTTTTTTTGAATGCGTTTATCGAAATTAAAGTTGGCCGGTTTTAAGTCCTTCGTGGATCCAACTACCGTGTTGTTACCGACTAACCTCACCGGCGTGGTGGGTCCGAACGGCTGCGGCAAGTCCAACATCATCGATGCGGTGCGCTGGGTGATGGGTGAAATCTCCGCCAAGCATCTGCGCGGCAATGACATGACCGATGTCATCTTCAATGGCTCTGGCAGTCGAAAGCCTGTGGGTACTGCCTCCGTTGAATTGATTTTTGATAATGCCGATGGGACCTTGGCTGGGCCTTATGCGAGCTATGCTGAAGTCTCCTTAAAGCGCCAAGTGTCGCGCGATGGTCAGTCGACTTACTTTATTAATGGCTCACGCTGCCGACGCAAGGACATCACGCAATTATTTTTAGGCACCGGCCTCGGCAGTCGCAGTTACGCCATCATTGAGCAGGGCATGATCTCGCGTCTGATTGATGCCAAGCCGGATGACTTGCGCGCCTTCTTAGAAGAGGCGGCGGGTATCTCCAAATACAAAGAGCGCCGTCGGGAAACAGAAAATCGCATTGCGCACACTCGCGAGAATCTCGATCGCTTAAATGATATTCGTGAAGAGCTTGATAAGCAGATCACACGCCTGCAGCGGCAAGCGGCCACCGCGCGCCGCTATCAGGTCTTAAAGGAAGAAGAACGTAAGCTCAAAGCGGAGCTGTTAGCCCTTCGTCTGCAAGATTTAGAAGTCGAGTCGGTGTCTCGTGCCCAGGCCGCACGCGAACGGGAAGTGGCGTTGGAGGCGGCCATCGCCGCGCTTCGCGCGGCGGAGGCGGCCATCGAAAAAGCCCGCAATCACCACGCGCAGGAAGCGGAGACTTTGGCGTCGGTGCAGGCTAAGGTGTTTCAGATGGGGGCGGAAGCCACTCGGCTGGAGCAGGCGATCTTGCATGCGCGAGAATTGCGCGCAAGACAGCGCAGTGACCTTGAACAGTCGGAGAACAGTCATGCGGAGGCGGCGAGCCTGCTGTCGCGGGATGAAGCGGAGCTGGTGTCACTGACTCAGGCCTTGGCCGAGTTAGAGCCCGAGCTCGCCCGTGCACGCGCCCGTGAGAGTGAGGCCGGTGCCACCCTCGCAGAGGCGGAGCGCGCCATGCAAGCCTGGCAAAGCCAATGGGAAGCGTTTACCCGAGAGGGCAATGAGGCGAGCCAAAAGGCGATGGTCGAGCGCGCGCGCATTGAACAATTAGACACCCGCTTAAGACAAAGCCTGCAGGCGCAAGAGCGCGTGCAGGCGGAGCTTGAGGCGTTACAGACGGTAGACAGTGAAGCCACACTCGCTCAGCTGGCTGAAGCGGTATCAACGGCCGCCTCGCAGGAGGCGAGCGCCCAAGCACAGTTAAAAAACGTGTTAGAGGATTTGCGCACCAGTCGCGAGGCGGAGCGCGCCTTGCAAAGTGGCGTCGATGCGGCGCGTGCTGAACTCAGTCGCGCGCGCGGTCAGGTGGTGTCGCTTGAGGCCTTGCAGCAAGCAGCCTTAGGTCAAGTGAAGGGTCAGGTGGTCGACTGGCTCGCGGGTCATGCGCTCGCGGATCGCCCGCGCCTCGGACAAACGCTTCAGGTCGAGGCCGGATGGAGTCGGGCGGTTGAGACGGTGTTGGGCGGGTATTTGGAGGCGGTGTGTGTGGAGGGGCTTGACGCCATCACTGCTTTTGTTGACAGCCTGACGGTCGGTCAAGTGAGCTTTGTGGGCGGTGGTGGCCAGCACAGTGGCGGGACGGCCGGTCAGTTGCTCTCCAAGGTCAAAGGACCGCAAGCCCTTCAGCAACTGATGGCCGGTGTGCAGATCGTCGAGCATTTAGATGAGGCCTTAAGCCGCCGTGCGCGCTTAGGCGTGGGGGAGTCGGTCATCACCCGCGACGGGGTGTGGATTGGGGCGACCTGGCTTCGGGTCAGTCGCGATCAGGATCAGCACGCCGGGGTGTTGGAGCGTGAGCAGGCCTTAGGCGCCCGTCGTGTCGCAGTGACCCAGGCGGAGGCCGCCTTACTGGCCCAAGAGCAGTCACTACAGGCGGCGCGTGAGCGCATCAAGGGTTTTGAGAGCGGGCGAGATGCCGCGCAAGAGGCGGCTCATCAACTGCACCGCGCATGGGTGGATATCAGTGGTCAGTGGAGCAGCTTAAAAGCGCGCCAGACGGACAGTCAAATGCGTATCGAGCGCTTGAGCACACAGGCAAGCGCCCTGGTCACCGAGATCCAGTCGGCTGAAGACGAAACCCGCCAAGCGCGTATGCGACTGGAAGAGGCATTGACCGCGATGCAGGTGGTGGAAGATCGCCGCCCTGCGTTTGAATCCAACCGCGAGACCCGCCGCGACGCGCTGGCCGTCGCTCGATCGCAAGCGGATGAGGCGCGCCGTGTGGCGCAAGAGTCAGCCATTGCCGTGGGCAGCCGTCGCTCCACCTTGCAGTCTTTGAACACGAGTCTGGAGCGGGTGTGTGCGCAGTTAGAGCAACTGACGCTGCGTCGAACCGAGTTGCAGCAGGAGTTAGTGGCCGGTGAGGCGCCACTCGCCGCCAGTCAGCGTGAGCTTGAGATCGCCTTGAGTCGCAAGATGGAGGCGGAGCGTGAGCTCTCCGTGGCGCGGGTCGCGGTCGAGGCTGCCGAGTCGCAGTTTAAGGCCGTGGATGCCGAACGCTTAGGTGCCGAATCGGCGGTGGAGGCGGAGCGTTATGCCGCCAACAGTGCGGCCTTGTCAGCGCAGGAGACGCGCGTGCGGCGCGAGTCCTTGCTTGAACAGTTTGCGCTCACTCGTTTAGAGCTGAGTGCGGTGGTCGAGGGTTTGCCAACCGATGCGGTGGTGTCGACCTGGGAAGCGCAGGTGGTCGAGGTGGAAGGCAAGATCGAGCGTTTAGGGCAGGTGAACCTTGCCGCGATCGATGAGTTTAAAGAGCAGTCGGAACGTAAGGATTACATCGATCAGCAGTTCAACGATCTGACCGAGGCCTTGAATACCCTGGAACAGGCGATTCGCAAGATCGACCGGGAAACGCGCGAGCGCTTTCAGGACACCTTTGATCGGGTCAACACGGGTCTTAAAGAGAAGTTCCCGCGACTCTTCGGGGGTGGCAACGCCTATCTTGAGCTCACCAGTGACGATGTCTTAGCGGCTGGGGTCGCGATCATGGCGCGCCCACCGGGCAAGCGTAACTCCACCATCAGTCAACTCTCCGGTGGTGAGAAAGCACTCACCGCGGTTGCCTTAGTGTTCTCTATCTTTGAGCTCAATCCGGCACCGTTTTGTCTGCTCGATGAGGTGGACGCGCCTTTGGATGAGAACAACGTCGGGCGTTTCTGTGACATCGTCAAAGACATGTCGGAGCGCGTGCAGTTCTTGTTTGTGACCCACAACAAGAACACCATGGAGCTGGCACGTCAGTTATTGGGTGTGACCATGAACGAGCCGGGTGTGTCCCGTCTGGTCTCGGTCGATGTGGACGAAGCACTGCGGATGGCTGCAGCAGGTTAAACACGATGGGCAATGAGCTCCGTTTCATCCTCTTAGGTCTTGGGCTGTTGCTCATCGCCGGCCTGTGGTGGTGGGAGCAACGACGACCCAGTAGACCCTCAGATGCGTCACTCGCACGGGCGCCGGAGCGCTTTGATGTGCCGCTCGAGGCGGAGGGCGGATGGAGCGGGTCGGCGGGATCACGGGACGGTCGTCGAGAGCCTGCCTTTGAGCCAGAGATCGCGCGACCCGCCGCGACACGCTGGTCGGAGGATCATCCCGTCCCCTCCAACGACCCCCCGATTCTGACCATTGATGATTTACCAGAAGACACCGACCAGGTGTTTTTAAGCGTTGATCGCGCAGAGGCGCGACACGGTCGCTCGGTGGATCGTGATCCACCGTCTTTTGAGCGCGCTGATCCTGACTTACAGGTGATGTCGGCGCAGGGATTATTTGATACCTTGCCGGAATCCGAAGCGGAGTCGCACGAGGCGGGCAGTCCTCCTTCGATAGAGACACCGCCCAGTGATGAGGAGAGTGCGGAGCGGGTGACGGCATCGGTTCAAGAGGCCGCACCGGCCGGCGCGCCAAAACAACGCATTGTGGCCATTCGCTTGATCACGCCACCGGATCGGCTGATTGATGGGCTTGAGCTGCGTCTCGCCTTTGACGAGGAAGGCCTTGAGTTTGGGCGCTATTCGATTTTTCACCGACTACTGGAATCGAAGCCGGTGTTCAGCGTGGCAAGTCTGGTCGAACCCGGCACCTTCGATCCGGACAACCTAGGTGAGATCCAGGTGCCGGGGATTTCATTTTTTGCGATCTTCCCAGGCCCCTTAAGTGCACCGGAGGCTTTTGATGATCTGCTGTCGACGGCGCGCCGCTTAGCGGATCGTTGGGATGGTGTCTTGCAGGACGAGCATGGCGTGAGCTTAACCGGCCCTAGAGTGCTTGGGCTTCGCGACGAGTTGGTGCGCTTTGAGCATCTGTTGTCATTGACTCGGTCGCGTTCGGGCGCTTGAGACACCCATGACGGAGGCGGCCGCCCAGGTAAAGGCCTTGCGCGACACCCTCGCGCGCTACGATCACCGCTATTACGTGCTGGATGACCCGGAAGTTCCGGATGCCGAGTATGACCGCACACTTCATGCGCTCAAACGCTTAGAAGCCGCACATCCCACGCTGGTCACACCCGATTCGCCGACCCAGCGAGTCAGCGGCACACCGCTGAAAGCCTTTGGTGAGGTGACCCATCGCGTGCCGATGTTGTCACTGGATAATGCCTTTGCTGATGACGAGGTGCGTGGCTTTGATCGACGGGTGCGAGAGCGCTTAGAGCGCGATGAGCCCATCGTGTATCACTGTGAACCCAAACTCGATGGGCTCGCGGTGACGCTGCGTTATGAGCAAGGTGAGTTGACGGTCGGTGCCACGCGCGGCGATGGGGCTACCGGTGAGGACATCACCCAGAATCTTCGCACCCTACCGGGTGTACCGCTCAGATTGCGGGGCGAGGGCGTACCGTCAGTGCTTGAGGTGCGCGGTGAGGTGTTTATGACCCAGCGGGGTTTTGAGCGCTTAAACGCCGAGGCACTGGCGCGGGGTGACAAAGCGTTTGTGAACCCACGAAACGCCGCCGCCGGCAGTCTGCGCCAACTCGATCCACGCATCACCGCCCAGCGGCCCCTTGAGATCTTTTTTTACGGGCTGGGATGGGTGGAGGGCGGTGCACTGCCTAAGCAGCACGGCGAGGTGTTAGCGGCACTGAGAGCTTTTGGGCTTCGAACCTGCCCTGAGATCCGCTTAGTCAAAGGCGTTGAGGGCCTACTCGCTTATTACGCGGAGATCGGCGCGAAGCGCGCTTCATTGCCCTATCAGATCGATGGGGTGGTCTATAAGGTCGACTCCTTGGAGAGTCAGCGGCAGTTGGGTTTTGTAGCGCGTGCGCCCCGCTGGGCGGTGGCTCATAAATACCCTGCTGAGGAGGAGATGACCACCGTACGGGAGATTGAGTGGCAAGTCGGGCGAACCGGCGCCTTAACACCGGTGGCGCGCTTAGAGCCGGTGTTTGTGGGCGGTGTTACGGTCAGTAACGCCACCTTGCATAACGTCGATGAGCTGACCCGTAAAGATGTGCGCGTTGGGGACACGGTTATCCTGCGCCGGGCGGGCGATGTCATTCCGGAAGTCGTTCGAGTTATCCCCGAGCGACGGCCCGCGCACACGGTGCCTAGTGTGCTTCCCGGCGTCTGTCCGGTCTGTGGCTCAGCAGTGGCGCGTGTGGACGGTGAAGCGGTGGCGCGCTGTACCGGTGGTTGGTTGTGCCCCGCACAAAGAAAAGAGGCCATTAAGCATTTTGCGCATCGCCGTGCGATGGACATTGAGGGTTTGGGCGACAAGCTGGTGGAGCAGTTAGTTGACAGTGAGCTCATCGCCCGGGCCTCAGACCTGTATCGTTTGACTGTTGACCCACTGGCAGCCCTCGATCGATTGGGTGCTAAAAGTGCTGCGAACCTGATCGCCTCCATTGATCACAGTCGGGCAACGACGCTGCCGCGGTTCTTGTTTGCGTTGGGCATCCCGAATGTGGGGGAGGCGACGGCCCTGGCCGTCGCCCAGCATTTCGCAGGTTTGGAGGCTATTCAAGCGGCCTCGGCCGAGGCGATCATGGCGGTGCCTGATGTGGGGCCTGTGGTCGCGGCTTCGATACGGGCGTTTTTTGACGAGCCGAGAAATAGCCAAGAAATAGAAGCGCTGATCGCCGGTGGCGTGCATTGGCCCGCCATGGAGGTGGTGAGAAGTGCCCACCAGCCACTGGCGGGCAAAACGATCGTACTCACCGGTACTCTGCCGACCTTAAGTCGAGCCGATGCGGAAGCGCTCATACGGCAAGCAGGTGGAAAGGTTACAAGTTCCGTTACTAAGAAAACAGACTATCTGTTGGCTGGTGAGAATGCGGGGTCGAAGCTTGCTCGGGCCGAGGAACTTAAGGTCCTCGTAATTTCGCAGGCTGACTTGATGGCTTTTCTTTCTTAAAAGAAGCCATTTTTTCTTCTGGTGGTGTAGAAAATGCAAATGCCGCAGCACCAACTTTTATATCGCCATGCAGGGGTGTAGATACTTCTCTCTTGGATAGCCAATCATCGATTGTGTCTATAAACGCTTCGCCCTGATTTTTCACAAAGTTAAGAAAAATCGGAAAATCTTTTGCGCGAATTCTGACCTCGCTTACTTGGCGCTCAAATTGTTTTTCTGAAGTTCCGTCCAGATTCTTTGCGATCGTTTCGATTAGTCTTGATATCGCGACTGTGGCGTAGGCTAGAGCCAGTTCGCTTTCTAACTCCACCATCGCTGACCTTCCATCTGGTCTATAGGTTCCCTTTGTCTCTGAAACTAATCCAGACATCATTAGATCTTCGATAAGCAAACCGATCTCTGGATCGCTGCTAGATACTAAGTAGGCTAATTTTTCTAACTCATTTTGAGTTAGCCTCCTCGGCGAACCATCCTTGCCAACAAAATTTTCATTTTCATGCCACTGCTTGAGCGCTAGTGATGCCCGCATTATGCGGGTGTAGGATGCTGAGAGCTCTCTGTTAAGTAGTGGGCGTCCAGTTTTCTTTACTTTTTCGCCTACACCAGTGAGTTGAGTGATTAGGTGGTCAATCTCAGCTAGAAGATGATCGCGCGCAGGCTTTACCGTCCGTGTGTCACCAAAGCCGGATTTTCCCCTTGCTGATTTATTTTTAGTTTTCATAGTCTTCTTTGGCGACATTGCTCCTCCGGTTGCCTAGCTCGCGGTGGGCTATAAGTATTCTAAATGTGGAGGAGGGCTCCTCGTTATTGTCTAAATTAGTCTTAGTCTCTATGGAACTGCCATGGAGGTAATCGCTGAGAGCATCGAGAAACCGCTCTATACGTAAATCTATATTGCGCACTGTTGATGATGGAAGCGTTGAGCTAAATTCAACTTCCAACCGCCGGACAGAGCCAGAATTCTCTTCTAACTTTTTTTGCAGAAGGACCTCCGCATCCAGTGATAATAGCTGTAGGTCGCTCCTTGCATCGTGTGCCGGAGTTAAGTAATGACGGCGCAGCGCTTGCACGTAACGGGCCCCCGTTTTTGACGCCATTCCTCCTGCTAGCAACTCGTTAAGTACAGCTCTGTACGGCATGTCACCGCTATACTCCTTAACAAGTGATTCAAACGATATTTCGCCCTTTATGGGTAGAGCGCTTGGTGCGCCCTTCATGTCAACAAAGCGGGCATCTGTAAACCAACCATGCATAACTCGTTCGGCGCGCTGTGTGTTTAGTGCTGATGGTGCGCCGCCGGTCATTGAGCGGATTTTTCGGACCTCAGCGCGTGATAGCCCCGTTAGGATTGCGATGCGGGCATCTGACGGTCTATCGCCACGATTTGTAATGTGATCTACGGCCGCGTCGACGAACGCCGCTTTTGCGTCGACGATAAAGTCGCCGAGGCTATAGCCGATCGGTATGAGGGTTGACGCGAGCCGCTTTAGGAAAGAAAAAACTAACCTGCGGGACGTTGATCTAGAAGATGGATCCACTATGGTCCCTGGGCTTTAGGAGATGGGGACGTGCCGCGTTAGTGCTTGTTGCTGAGTGTTCGCTTAGTGTAGCGTAACTCGCGTTTGAGACCCAGATTAACTCGGTAGTGACTCAACTACCCTGGATAAGCAAATCTGGGTAAAAACAGCTAGCGTTTAGCCGCTGCCAGATATGCCTGTTGAAGGTGCTGTTGTTTTACCGCCTTGTGTTGGCTTTGCAACGCCGCTGCCCGATATGCCTATAGCGGAACGACCACTACCGGATATGCCGATCGCTGGGGCAGTTGATGTGGGTCGAGGGGCCGACGTTGTAGTGTGGGGGGCCGCTTGTGTTGTAGCCTGCAAAAAGCAACCTAAGGTAACGAGTACGGTAACGGTCCATTTTTGTCTTGCTGGGAGTTTCACTGAGGTGTCCTCTATGAAGTGTGTGATTGGGGCTGCATTTCATCAATTATTCGCGCGTTTAATGTTGGCTACGGGCACATGACTGCGGTGACCTTTAGCCCGCCGCGTCTTAAATAATCAACTACGAATGAAATTTTGTATAGCTGCATTTTTAGGATTTTTGGGCAGATATCGGCTGCCTGTAGGATCGCTTTGCTGCAGCGCAAGTCGCATATTGGCAATAATGTCGCGTTTTCTATGTATTTTGGTAATTGTGGCGTGCTCTGGCAAGGTGGGTAATGTGGCGACGGAAGACATGGGCCGGGAGGCGCTCGTCAGAGCTATAGGCGGGGATCCTGTGTCGCTTGACCCACAACGTGCAGGAGACACGTTCTCTTTTGAGGTTCTGCGCGATCTTTTTGAGGGGTTAACCGTAGAGTCACCGTCAGGAGAGGTAATTCCTGGCGCGGCTGAAAGCTGGACAGTTAGCGAGGACGGACTAACCTATGACTTCTTCTTACGACGCGATGGACGATGGTCTAACGGCGAGTTAGTTACAGCCGCCCACTTCGTGCGCGCGATGCAGCACGCCGTTGACCCTAGTACTGTTAGTCCGCAAGCCGATTTCTTAAAATCAATTGCTGGTGCGAAAGAAGTTCTCGACGGTATAAAGCCGCGGTCCTTTCTTGCCGTACATGAAGTCGGGCCGTATCACCTTGTTATTAAACTATTGTCACCAACGCCCTATTTCTTGATGCTGTTATCAAATTCAGTGGCGTATCCTCGTTACGAACTTCCAGCCAGCATGCATAACGACCGCCTGCCTGGAGTTGTCTCGAATGGGCCATATATTTTGAGGCAGTGGGTGCCGGGGTCGAAAATTATTTTGAGTAAATCCCCAACTTATCGAGAGTCCCGCGCTATATCTTTCGAGAAAGTGACTTACCTGCCGATCGCTGATTCCGCTATGCAAAGTCGAGGGTTCAAGTCCGGAGCTATTGATGTAACTGATTCAGTTCCTGACGCTGAATTCGTTGGTTCCGGTCATGGAGTTCGTTCGGATATTCAAGTAGCTCAACAGCTATCTGTTGTCTACTACGTTTTTAACATGAGGAAGTCGCCTCTAAAGGATAGCGCCGAACTCCGTACAGCATTGATTCTGGCGGTGGACCGTTCGAAAATTGCTTTGCAGGTGCTTGGCGGCGGGGAACAACCAGCATTTTCTTTCGTACCGATGGGTATGGGCGCATATCCAACTATTGATCCCGCCTCTGATGCGAATCCGCGACGCCATGAAGCTGAAGTCGAGGTTGCAAAGGCGATGTATCGACGAGCGGGCTATTCGAGAGACAAGCCATTATCACTGGTGCTTATGTGCCCCACAGATTCGAGGCGGCGCTTGGTTTCCGTGGCCGTCAGTGCCATGTGGCACGAAGTACTAGGCGTTAACGTGCAACTTGTTTACCTAGACTATCGATCCTATTTGGCGGCGCGGGCAGATGGTGGGCGGTGGGATGTGATCTCGGAGGGGTGGAACGCAGACTTTCAGGACCCAGTTAATTTTTTAGACGTGTTTTCTTCATCAAGTCATCAGAATGATTCGGGGTACTCGGATGCTGGTTTTGATGATTTGATAGCCCGCTCTGCGCGGGCTCGTTCGACTCTGGAGCGGTACGTGATATTGGCGTCAGCTGAGAAGGAGCTGCTGAGGGCTCAAGTTGTTTTGCCGTTGTATTTTCCTGTTACGCGACGGTTCATTAGTCCGCGCATTGATAATTCAATCATTTCACCTATGAACCATAATTATTCAAAGTACTTTCGGGTCAGAAAAGAAAAAGGCCAGCCACTTTCGTAGCCGGCCTTTGGTTTGATCCGAAGATCAGACGGGATCAGTTCTTCTTTTCTTCCGCAGCAGCTGGTGCTGCCTCGGTCTTTACAGCGGCTTTGTCATCAAGCTTTTGCGCTGCTGCCTTAGGTGCAATTTCCTCGACCTTCGCGGCCTTACGCAGCGAGTCGATGTAGTCATGCACTAACTTCTGTTGGAGGATCGGTGCCAGACGGTCTTTCACCTGCTCAAAGGCGGGTGGGGTGACTGGACGCGTGTCTTCCAAACGGATGACGTGATAGCCGAACTGAGTCTTCACGGGCGTCTTGGTGTATTCGCCTTTCTGTAGCTTGGCGACGGCTTCTGAGAACGCAGGCACCATCTTGTCAGCGGTGAACCAGTTGAGATCGCCACCCATTTTCCCTGAACCCGGGTCAATGGACAGTTTCTTGGCTAGATCCGGGAATTTAGCGCCTTTGCCTAGCTGCGCAATCACATCTAAGGCGGTCGCTTCTTCCTTCACTAAGATGTGGCTGGCATGGAACTCTTCCTTAGGCAGGCTAGCGACTTGGCGGTCGTATTCAGCCTTCAGGTCAGTCTCCGTTGGTGGCTTGCTCTTGACGTACTTCTCGAACATGGTGTTCGCGAATAAGTTCAGGCGCTCAAGCTCCAAGCGCGCAGCGACTTCTGGATCGCTACCGACTTTTTGCTTTTCCGCTTCGGCACCGGCGACGTACAGGTTCTCGAGGCTCTCGAGCAAGCTCTTGCGCTGCTCGGGCGTGACGTCTTCGGTCTTCTTGTTTGTCTGCGCTTTCACCCAGATGTCAAAGGCTTCACCCGAAATGGTTTTGCCATTGACGGTGGCGACCGCAGGTTTAGGAGCGGGGTGATCACCGGCTTTTTTCTGATTACAGGCCACGAGCCCGATGGCCGTGACGGCGATCAGCGCGGGGATCCAAATTTTCTTGGTCATGGGTATCCTTTTAAAAAGTCAAAAATCAATAAACATTAAAACGCGCATACAAAAACAAACACGTGGCCGAGCCTTGTGCCAGTGACCCTAGTTCGGTGCTCTGGCCTCAATGCTCAGCGCATGGATCTCCTCAGGCATCATTGACCCTAAGGTGTCGTACACCAAGCGGTGGCGAGCGAGTAACGCCAGCCCCCTAAATCGTTCTGACACGATCCGTACCCGAAAGTGCCCGGCCCCGCCCGACGCGCCCGCATGTCCTGCATGCGCGGCACTGTCATCGATCACTTCGAGATCGGTGGGGTTCAGGGCCTGTAACAGGGCGCTGATTCGGTCAACCCGCGTATTTATGGTAGCACCTTCATAAAGGGGAGGACTTCGACCGAGGCAAAGACCCCGCTTTGGGTGTACGGATCCAAGCCGATCCAGGCCTTAGCGGCCTCCAGCGAGTCGAATTCGGCCACGATCAGGCTGCCGGTGAAGCCGGCCGGACCCGGGTCGGGGGAGTCCATCGCCGGGAGGGGGCCTGCCAGCAGCAGCCGTCCGGCTGCCTGCAGTTGCTTGAGGCGCTCGAGATGCGCGGGGCGTACCGCACGGCGCTTGCTGAGCGAGTCGGGGCCATCGCGGCCAATGAGGCAGTAGAACATTACCGATCGCCGCTACGCGCCGGGGCGCGTCTGGACAGCCATACGGCCTGCAGGATCGCAAATCCAAACACAATCCCTATGGTGGCTAACTTCCACTTGACCCAGGTGTCGCGGCTGGTCGCATATACAAAATAGAGATTGACCGCGGCGAGCACTAAAAAGAACACGACCCAGCTTACGTTAGCGAGACGCCACGTGGCGGCATCGGCGGTGAGCTGTTTACCCAATAGCCGCTCAACGACAGTGGCTTTGCCGGTAAATTGGCTGACGCCCAGAATGAGGGCAAAGAGTACGTAGAGGACCGTGGGCTTCCACATGATCAGCAGATCATTGTGCAGCCACAGGGTGAGTCCACCGAGAAGTCCCACTAGTCCCGCGGAGATGAGCGTCATGGGCTGGACGCGCCGATGGGTCACCCATTGCACCAGCACCTGCACGAGGGTGGCGGCAATCAGCACGCCGGTCGCCACATAGATGCCCTTTAAGCTGTAGGCCACAAAAAAGGCCAAGATGGGCAGAAAGTCGTAGAGCGGCTGCATGAGTGCTTTGTGAAGGGGCGGGGCCGGTATGATAGCGAAAGCGGCAGCCGCCCGCATTAACGTGAGCCTGACGCCATCATGGGTGAATTGTTAGTTCTGCATCCCCAAAACCCGCAGCGGCAGTTCTTAAGAAAGGCGGCGGAGGCATTGCAAGCGGGTGAGCTCATCGTCTATCCGACCGACTCGTGTTACGCCCTAGGCTGTGCCATCGGTGATAAAGAGGCGATGGCGCGCCTAGCCAAGATTCGCGGGGTGGATAAACACCATCACTTCACGCTCGTGTGTCGAGATCTGTCGGAGATCGCCAAGTACGCCAAAGTGTCGAACAGCCAGTATCGGTTGCTCAAAGCGGCGACACCGGGTGCTTACACCTTCATCTTGGAGGCCACCCGTGAGGTGCCTAAACGCTTGATGCACGAAAAGCGGCGCACCATTGGCATCCGTGTGCCCGATCATCCGATCCCGCGGTTGCTGTTAGAGGCCTTAGGCGAGCCTTTGATGAGCTCGACCTTATTACTGCCGGGGGAGCCTTATCCGTTGACGGATGCGGCTGAGATTTTTGAGCGTATCGGCCATCAGGTGGCTTGTGTCTTGGATGGTGGGCACTGCGGTTTAGAACCCACCACCATCGTCGATCTGTCGTCGGAAACACCCAAACTGATTCGTCAGGGTAAGGGCGAATTGGCTTTGGTGGGCTTGTAGTGATGGCGTGTGAAAGAACCATAACCCATTGAATATTATATGATCGTTTGCCAGGTGCCGTGATACGCCCTCACTGAGGGCGGGTGGTGAGCGTGGCACCACTCAGTCGTGCGATGGCGCCTAAGGTGGTCTGTGCGGCGTTTAGCCCGAGCTTAAAATCCTTATCGCCGAATGTCGCGTACAGGTCCGTCGGTTGGTGCCAGTGTGGATCCCAACCGGCCCCTATGTCTCGGCCTCGCTCGTTTTCACGCAGGCTGATTGATGGCGTGAGATCCATGAAAGGCGTGCTGTCGGTGTTTGTCATGTGCGGGCCCACGGTCGCTGGATAGTCGGTGGCGTAGGTCTCGTTCGCCGCCTGAAAGGCGAAGGCCAGTTGGTTTGAGGCGCTTGCCCAGATTGACTGCGACTGGAATTCAATATTGATGTCGGCTTCAGGGCGTTGTTCCTCTGCGATGCGGCCATCCGGATGCGGCATCCCATGATCAAATAACATCATGTCGTGCTGAATCATCCCAAGCCACTGAGGCTCTGGATAGCGCCCTGATCCCACCGGATCCTCCTGGCCTTGTAGCGCATACCGCTGCGCCACGTAGGCGTAGGCACCATCCAGCCCGGTTTCTTCGTTATTCCAAAGCACGAAGCGGATCGAGCGCTCTGTTTGTACGTCGGGTGAGGATAAGACGCGAGCGAGTTCCATGACCAGTGCGGTGCCTGAGCCATCGTCATTCGCCGCCTCGCCCAGACCAATACCATCCATGTGGGCGCCCACGATGTACATCTGTTCGGGGTGGGTGGTGCCAATCTTGGTGCAATACACCTCCTCGCGGAGGCCCGGCGTACTCTGCTCCGCATTGAGCGCGCGCAGTCTTTCATTGGGCTGGCGCATCAGGTCCGTGTTCACACCGGTGGGCTGGCGCAGGCCGCGGTAGCGGCCGCCACCCACCGTGGCATCCGGTGTGTGCGCCATCGGCGGGCCGCTGGGTCGTTCAGGATCGGTGGGGTGATAGGCATAGCGGAGTCGCTCGATCTGCGTGCAGCCATCGGCTTTGAGGCGCGCTGCGATCCAATCGATCGCTGCGCGGTTGCGACTCGTGCCCTGCTCGCGGTCACCGAATTGGGTTAAGCCTTTGAGCGTGGCTTTAAAGCGTGCCAACTCCAGTCGGCTCACCAGTGTCTGAATAGGATCTTTGATGGCGGGTGGCGTCATCGTGGCCTCAGGCGCGGCGCACACCGCAGAGGAGACAGACAGTAAGGCGATCGCGATCAGTGCGGTGCGGCGCATGGGCTTGCTCTCCTCAACAGTTAGAGTCAGTGGGTTACTCAAACGCTCGCGCCCATCACGCTGTCGTTGGGCGATGCGCTGACTTCAGTATGTCAGTCGCGCCGACGCTTGCGCGAGTCGGTGGGTAAAGACTCGGTGAGCGCGGGCGGGGCGGGCGGGGCGGGTGAGGGCGGGTGAGGGCGGGTGACGGGTAGGCGGTGTAGGGGGGGCGGAGACGGTGGACTCAGATACCGCGCGTTGACAGGGTATAATTGTCAGATAGTCAGCGCTGTGGCCCATCGCCGATCCCACCTTAATATTAAAAAAACTCAATAATTAGATGAACATAGACTCGACACTGCATTCTATTTCTATCGCAGCCATTCCGGTGCTTTGTGCGATCACCTTGCACGAAGTCGCGCACGGGCGGGTGGCGCTGCGGTTTGGCGATCGCACCGCGCTGGCGCAAGGTCGGCTCTCGCTCAATCCTTTGCGACACGTCGATCCGATCGGTACGGTCTTGGTACCGATTGGTTTATTGCTGATCGGCTCGCCTTTTTTGTTTGGTTGGGCAAAGCCCGTGCCGGTGGACCCGCGCTATTTCAAGCATCCGCGCCGTGATATGGCCTGGGTGGCAGCGGCCGGACCGCTGTCTAATCTGGTCATGGCTTGTCTTTGGACGGTGCTCGGGGGTCTGGCCGCCCATGGGCTGTTTGGTGTCGGGGCAGCCAGCGATTGGTTGTTCAATATGGCGACCGTGGGCTTGGTGGCTAATGTGTTGCTCGCGGTGTTTAACATGCTGCCGATCCCGCCGCTCGATGGGGGGCGGGTGCTCGTGGGTTTATTGCCGCCCGCAGCCGCTTATAAAGTCGCTAAGCTTGAGCCCTATGGCATGTGGATCGTGTTGGGTTTGCTGTATTTGCATGTGCTGGAGTTCGTATTAACGCCGGTGGTAGGCCTGTTAAGTGCCCTGATTGCCCACGTATTCGCCTAACGGTCGCCTAACGTCGCCTCGATGGGCGCGGTGGCGATGGAGGGTGATTGAAGATAGGTGATTGAAGATTATTGTTGAGGAGTTGTGACTGCTTTGGCTACTCATGCATCGAATGCCCGTGTGCTCTCCGGCATGCGCCCCACCGGGCAGCTGCACCTGGGCAATTACCATGGCGCACTTAAAAACTGGATTGATCTGCAGTATCAGTACGAGTGCTATTTTTTTGTAGCCGACTGGCACGCGCTCACAACCGGTTATGACGATCCCTCGGCCATTGAAGAGAACACCTATCAGATGGTGATCGACTGGTTAGGCGCAGGCCTTAACCCGTCAGCCTGCACGATGTTTATTCAATCGCGCGTGCCGGAGCATGCGGAATTGCATTTATTGCTGTCGATGATCACCCCACTCGGTTGGCTTGAGCGCGTACCGAGCTATAAAGATCAGCAAGAACAACTCAAAGAGAAAGACTTAGCCACCTACGGCTTCTTGGGTTATCCGCTGTTGCAAAGCGCCGATATCTTGCTGTATCGCCCAGGCTATGTGCCGGTGGGTGAGGATCAAGTGGCGCATGTGGAGATCACCCGCGAAATCGCCCGACGCTTTAACCACCTGTATGGCCGGGAAACAGATTTTGCGGACAAGGCGGAAAAGGCGGTCAAGCGCTTAGGTGGTAAATCCGCAGAACTCTATAAAGAATTACGCAAGGCCTACCAAGAAAGCGGCGATGCCGATGCGCTCACCCGCGCGGCTGCTTTACTCGAAGGCAATGCCCGTCTGACGGTCGCCGATCGTGAGCGTCTGCAGGGTTATCTCGAGGGTACGGGACGCATGATTTTGCCTGAGCCTGATGTGCTGTTGACCGCCACCCCTAAGGTGCCGGGACTTGATGGTCGCAAGATGTCAAAGTCTTATCACAACACCATCGGTCTTCGTGAAGAGCCCGATCAGGTGGTCAAAAAACTAAAAGCCATGCAAACGGATCCCGCGCGCGCGCGGCGTACCGATCCGGGTGATCCCGCCAAGTGTCCGGTGTTTGACTTGCATCGCGTGTACTCAAGTTCTGAGACGCGCGAGTGGGCAAGTGCCGGCTGTCAAAGCGCGGGCATTGGCTGTCTTGAGTGTAAAAAACCGCTGATCGATGCGGTGGTGGTGGAGATTGAAAGTATTCGTGCGCGCGCGCGCGAATACGAAGAGAATCGGGACGCGGTGCGAAGCATCTTGAGTGAGGGCGCCGATAAGGCGCGTGAGACCGCGCGTGACACCATGGCCGATGTGCGTGCCGCGATGGGACTGGAGTACCGATGAGCGTGCCTGAATCCGATGCGAATTTAAGTGTGTTACCGGTGGCCCCGGTGCGCGAGATCCCTTTTGCGATCGTTGATGGGGAGCACATCAGTGAGCCCCCGCGCGATCTGTATATCCCGCCGCAGGCGATGCAGGTATTTTTGGAGGCCTTTGAGGGGCCGCTCGATCTGTTGCTCTATCTGATCCGCCGCCAGAATCTCGATATTCTTAACATCCCCATCGCCGAGGTGACCCGTCAGTACCTCGAGTACATCGATTTGATGCAGGACATGGAGCTGGAGTTGGCCGGCGAGTACCTGCTGATGGCCGCTATGCTCGCTGAGATCAAATCCCGCATGCTCTTGCCCAGACCACCCTCTGAGCTGAATGGCGAAGAAGAAGATCCACGCGCTGAGCTGGTCAGACGGCTGCAAGTGTATGAGCGCTTCAAGCGGGCGGCTGAGGACATCGATGGTTTGCCGCGGCTTGAGCGCGATGTGTTTCTGGCGGAGGCGGAGCTGGTGGAGCGAAAGCTCGCTCCGAGCCTGCCAGACATTGCCCTTAAAGAAATGCTGCTGGCCTTTAAAGACGTGATCCAGCGCGCCGCCATGTTTGCCACCCACCACGTGAGTCGTGAGCGGCTGTCGGTGCGCGGTCGCATGACCGATATCTTGGCAAAGCTGCAAGGCGATGAGTTTCTAGAATTCGCCCTGCTGTTTGATGTCTCAGAGGGACGCATGGGGGTCACGGTGACCTTTGTGGCGATTTTGGAGTTGGTGCGAGAGGGGCTTCTGGACTTAGTGCAAGCGGAAATTTTTGCGCCCTTGCATGTGTGCAAGGCGGCGCCGCGCCCGGAGTGGTCGGCAGCCAACGATGATGCAACCGATGTGGCGAACTGACGGTGGGAGTCGTGATGAGTGAACCCTATGTGAAGAATGTGGTCGAGGCGGCTTTACTGGCGTCCGGTCGCCCACTGACGCTGGCCGAGTTGTTTGAGCTTTTTGATGAGTTCGCCAAGCCTGAGCGTGCCTCGATTGAACTGGCCCTGACGGAGCTGGCTGGCGACTACCAGGACCGGGGCATTGAGTTGCGTGAAGTCGCCAGTGGCTATCGGATCCAGATCAGAGACGCCATTGCCACACCGGTGTCGCGTCTGTGGAGTGAGCGACCGGCGAAGTATTCCCGAGCCTTGCTTGAGACCTTGGCCTTGATTGCCTATCGACAGCCGATCACGCGCGGTGAGATCGAAGACATTCGCGGCGTGGCGGTGAATCCCAATATCATTCGCACCCTCCTTGAGCGCAATTGGGTGCGCGTGATTGGTCATCGTGAAGTGCCGGGTCGACCGGAGTTGTTGGCCACGACCAAAGATTTTCTGGATTACTTTGGTTTGAAGACCCTGGATGCGTTACCGACCTTGGCGGAATTAAAAGACATTGAGTCCTTAGGCGTGCAGTTGGATTTTTCCACAGCGCCGATCCCTGAAGCGGCTGAGCTACAGGAGATGATGGGGGCGGATGAGGATGAGGCAGTGCCGGTGGCGGTATCGGGCGCTGTGAGTGGCTGAGCGCTTACAAAAGGTGTTAGCCGGTGCCGGAGTGGCCTCGAGGCGTGATGCGGAGCTTTGGATTGCGGCCGGACGGGTGACCGTCAATGGTCGCTTGGCCACGGTGGGTTTGAAGGTCGAGGCGCACGATGACATCGCAGTGGATGGCAGAAAGCTGCGTTTGGATCGGGCAGCGCCTGCGGATTTGGTTCTCATCTATCACCGCTCACCCGGTGAATCCTTAAAAACGGCCGATGCCGAAGGCGATGCGGCGGCGGCCTCTACCTACGATCGATTACCGCCCGTACGTGGCCGACGCTGGTTGCCGTTGTCCCCCTTAGCGCCACTCGATGGGGGGCTTGAGATTTTCACCACCGATGGTCAGTTGCGCGCGGCGGCGAGTAAGCGCTTTGCGGAGATTCCCTGTCGCTATGCGGTGCGTGTGCACGGTGAACCGACCGATGCCTTGGTGGAGTCCTTCGCGGCCGCCGCCTTAGCCGGTGAGCCCGCCTTTGAGATCACCCAGGCGATGCTGTTAGCCGGTGCCGGTCGTAATCGTTGGATTGAGTTTGAGGTGCGTCGCGGCCATGGTCGGGATCTGCGACGCATCGTGATGGATGCGGGCTTAGAGGTCGGACGCATCTTGCGCACCCGCTTTGGGCCGGTGTCGATGGATCGCACCGTCTCGCGCGGACGTCACCGGGAATTGCAAGGCAAAGAGCGCGATGCGCTCTATCAGGCGGTGGGCTTACCCCCACCTGGGGTGGCGCTTAAGCCGGCACCGGCGGCTGAGCGAGCACGCGCTCCCCTGACACCCCGCGGGAGTCGGGGCCCAGTAGGTAGAGGTAGGCCGCGGTGATCTCGGCAGGCGTTTTTAAGGTCTTCGGGTCTTCACCCGGATAAGCGACCGCGCGCATATCGGTGCGCGTGGCGCCGGGGTCGATGACATTGATGCGCAGCCGATCATTGCCTTGGTATTCGTGGGCCAATACTTGCGCTAAGCCCTCCACCCCAAATTTAGAGACCGCGTATGCGCCCCAGTAGGCGCGTCCGACGTGGCCCACGCCACTGGTGGTGAACACGATCGATGCATCTGCACTTTTTTCCAACAAAGGCAGACACACCTGAGTCAAACAAAATGCTGCCGTGAGATTGACCTGCAGCACCCGACACCACGTCGGCACATCAAAATGCGCAATCGGTGAGCGCACCCCTAACAGGGCGGCGTTGTGGACGAGGCCATCGAGCCTGCCAAACTCCGTCAGTAGCGCTTCCGCCAATGCATCGTATTGGGGTGCGAGCGCATTTTCTAAATCGAAGGGCAGTAAGGCCGGGGTGGGCCCACCCCGGGTCACGATCTCGTCGTACACGCGCTCCAGTTTTTTGGATTGGCGACCGAGCAGACCGACGGTGGCCCCTTGGCGGGCGAGATCATGAGCCAAGGCGCGGCCGATGCCGCTGCCCGCACCGGTGACTAAGATCACTCGATCTTTGAGATGGTTCGCGGCCGGTTGATAGGCGGCGGGGTTTAAGGACAAGGCCACGCTAGGCTCCAGTGGATTGAGCGGCGCGCGCGGTTTTAAAGGCGCGCCAGTATTGCGATAGGGCGCCGGGTGCGCCGCGACTCGGATCTCGGGCAGCGTGCAGTTGCGCGCGTGCTAGGGTGGCTTGCACGAGGCCATGGCGTTGGGCGCGGTGCGCGCTGGGCGGGAGCGCGCCGATGGCATCGTCCAGACTCTGGGTGGCTAAATCGAGCAACCCATCGCGCGACAACTCCTCGCTGACCTCGGCTCGGATCAGCCAATCTCTGAGTCCTAGGCCGCGTCCTAAGGAAAGGCCAGCGCGCGATAGGGTCACCGGATCCGCACCACCTAAACTCACGGCGATCAAGCGCTGCAAGGCGCCATGGGAGCGATCCACCCAGGTGAGTAACTCCGCTAAGGCGGTGGGTGCAAAGCCCACCAGCTCAAATTCCACCGCGGTCAGGCGCTCATCGAAGCGCAGATACAGCGGGTCTTTGGGGCGATGGGCATGCAGCGCTTGGGTGCAGGGATGGCGCGGTTCGCCTTGCTGTAAGCGGGTGATCTCCTCGCGCCACCAGTCGAGTTTCACGTGCGCGACTTCATGCGCCAGTCCCTGACGGCCGATCTGTCCTAAGGTCGCATCCAAGGCATACAGGTCTTTAAGCCAGGCACGCGACGGGCCGGCAAACTGCACGCTCAAGGCCTGGGTCAGCGGCGTGGAGAGATCGGTCATCCCTCTGCCTGCCGTGGGTGTGGGTGCGCACTGGGCCGCGTGAGGTGTAACAGGTAGTTCACCGACACGTCGTCACTTAAGAAAAACTGCCGGGTGAGCAGGTTCATCTGCAGGCCTCTGATACCGGCCACGGTGAGTCCCGCCGCGCGCGCCGCCTGACCACATTCGGCGGGGGTGAGAAAGCGTGCGTACTCGTGGGTGCCCTTAGGCAGCAGGCCGGCGAGGTATTCGCCGCCGACAATGGCGAGGGCAAAGGCCTTCGGCGTACGGTTTAAGGTCGATATCACGAGCGAGCCACCGGGCTTGACGAGTTGGGCCAAGGCGTTGATCACCGAGGCGGGGTCGGGGACGTGCTCGAGCATCTCCATGCAGGTGATCACATCGAACTGCCCCGGGCTTTCGCTGGCCAGTTGCTCGGCGCTGATGGCGCGGTAGTGAATGCGAAGGCCGCTCTCGAGTGCATGCAGTTCCGCAATCGCCAAGAGGCGGTGGGCGAGGTCGATGCCTGACACCTCAGCGCCTTCACGTGCCATGACCTCGGTGAGTAAGCCGCCCGCACAGCCCACATCCAGTGCGCGCAGGCCCGCTAAGGGGGCGCAGGCGTTGACGTACTGCAGGCGCACCGGATTGAGTTGATGGAGTGGCGCAAAGGGGCCGGCGGGGTCCCAAAAGCGCGCGGCGCCGTCATCAAATTTGGCGATTTCCGCGGGATCCACGTTGTCGGTCAATGTGCCATCGGGGCGGGCGTGGGTCACAGGCTACAGTCTCGTCAGGCAGTGTTTGGGGGTAGGGCGTTAGCTTCCTCCCAGTATAGCGCGCGTGGCCGGTCCTGAGGCGTTCGGTGAGCGAAGGTTGGCTCTGTCTTGTGCTAAGATTGCGGCTTCAAAAACAGCCGCAAGAAGCGTCCCCGCATGGTTCAAATCGCGCGCGAATTACTGCACGTCAATCTCGAAGACGAAATGCGACAGTCCTACCTCGATTACGCCATGAGCGTGATCGTTGGACGCGCCTTACCTGACGTTCGCGACGGCTTAAAGCCTGTCCATCGGCGGGTGCTGTACGCGATGCATGAGTTGGGTGTTGACTACAACAAGGCGTATAAAAAATCCGCGCGTGTGGTCGGTGATGTGATCGGTAAGTATCACCCGCATGGTGACAGCGCCGTGTATGACGCGATGGTGCGCATGGCGCAGCCCTTCTCGATGCGCTACATGCTAGTCGATGGTCAAGGCAATTTCGGTTCAGTCGATGGCGATATGCCAGCGGCCATGCGCTACACCGAAGTGCGCATGTCGAAGTTGGCCCATCAGTTACTGATGGACATCGACAAAGAGACCGTCGATTTTGTGCCTAACTACGACGAGTCAGAACATGAGCCGTCGGTGATGCCGGCGCGTGTACCGAATTTATTGATCAACGGCTCTTCGGGTATTGCCGTTGGTATGGCGACCAATATCCCGCCCCATAATTTGGGCGAGATCATTGATGCGTGCTTGGCCTTGATCGATGACCCGGATTTGACGTTGGCGGCGCTGATGCAGTTGGTGCCCGGCCCTGACTTTCCGACCGCGGGCATCATCAATGGGGCCGCTGAGATTGTCTCGGCCTATAAGGGCGGTCGTGGTCGCATCTATGTGCGCGCCCGAACCCACATTGAGGATCTAGAGCGCTCCCGTCAACAGATCGTGGTCACAGAGTTGCCGTATCAGGTCAATAAAGCGCGTTTACTTGAGCGTATTGCTGATCTGGTGCGCGAAAAGATCATTGAAGGCATTGCCGGTGATGGGCTTCGCGATGAGTCTGATAAAGACGGCATGCGGATTGTCATTGAATTAAAGCGCGGCGAAGTGCCTGAGGTGGTTCTTAACAATCTCTACAAACACACGCCGATGGAGACGGTGTTTGGTATCAACATGGTGGGTCTGGTCGACGGCCAGCCGCGCCTGTTGGGCTTAAAAGAGTTGCTTGACACGTTCTTGCGTCATCGCCGTGAAGTGGTGACCCGTCGTACCGTATTTGAACTGAAGAAAGCACGCGAGCGCGGCCATGTGCTCGAAGGTCAGGCGGTGGCGCTGGCCAACATCGATGAAGTCATTGCGGTCATTAAGGCGGCCCCCGCACCGCCTGAGGCGAAAGCCGCCTTGATGGCGCGTTCCTGGCCGGGTGGGGCCGTGCCTGAGATGTTAGCGCGGGCCGAGGGCGTCCGTGTCCGTCCCGATCACTTACCTGAGCAGTTTGGCTTAAGCGCAAGCGGCTACGTGCTCTCTGAAGTGCAGGCGCAAGCGATCTTAGATCTGCGTTTGCACCGACTCACCGGTCTTGAGCGCAACAAGATCGTGGCCGAGTACGCCGAGATCTTAGAACGCATTCGTGATCTGTCGGATATTTTGGCGCGTCCTGAGCGCTTGCTGGCGGTGATTCGTGGCGAGTTGCTTGAGATTAAAGAAGAGTTTGCCGATCCACGTCGCACCGAGATCAACATCGATCATTCCGATCTGACCATGGAAGATCTGATTGAGGATCAGCCGGTGGTGGTGACGCTGACCTCCGATGGTTACGCTAAGAGTCAGCCGGTCACTGAGTATCGCACCCAAAATCGCGGTGGCCGCGGACGGGCGGCGACGGACATGAAGGAAGAGGATCTGATCGAGCGGCTGTTCGTCGCGCAAACCCATGACACCTTGTTGTGCTTCTCGAACCGCGGTCGGGTGTATTGGTTGAAGGTCTATAAGTTACCGCTCGCCGGTCGCGGCGGGCGCGGCAAGCCGATTGTGAACTTGCTGCCACTCGAAGAGGGTGAGCGCATCAATGCGATGCTGCCGATCCGCGAGTATCCGGAAGATAAGTTTGTGTTCATGGCGACCAGCCAAGGCACCGTGAAGAAGACACCACTGGAAGCGTTCTCTCGGCCACGCACCGCCGGCATCATTGCCGTGGGTTTGGATGAGGGGGATCGTTTGGTGGGTGTGGACATCACCGATGGTCAGAGTGACATCATGCTCGCCACCACCGCCGGCAAAGCCATTCGCTTCCATGAGAACGATGTGCGCGCGATGGGTCGGGAAGCCACCGGGGTGCGTGGCATCACCTTAGGTGAAGGGCATGAGGTCAATGCCTTGATCGTGATCCGCGACGGTGCGATTCTCACCGTGTCAGAGAATGGCTACGGGAAGTTAACGGAAGCCAGCGAGTGGTCAACCCAAGGTCGTGGGGGTCAGGGTGTCATTGCCTTGACCTTGTCAGAGCGCAACGGGCGCATGGTCGGTGCCGCGCAGGTATTGGCGACCGACGATGTGATGCTGATCAGTAAGGGTGGCACCTTAGTGCGCACCGCGGTCGCCCAGATCTCCACACTCGGTCGTAACACGCAAGGCGTGCGCTTGATGCGTTTGGATGATGAGGATCAGTTGGTCGGTCTCGCCCGCGTGCCTTATATCGAGATGGCGGATGAAGCCCCCGCGGCGGAGTCGGCGGTTGCTGCTAACACGACGGTCCCCACCGACTCACCCCCAGAGACGGCCCCCTGAGCGGACGCTCAGGGGGTTCGGCTGATTCCGCGTGTTGAGATCGGACGTTTATAATTTTTCCGCGGGGCCATCAGCCCTGCCTCAGGCGGTCTTAGAAAAAGCCGCGGCCGAGTTGTGTGATTGGCGTGGCTCTGGCATGTCGGTCATGGAAATCAGCCATCGAAGTGCGGCGTTTTTAGAGGTCGCACACCAAGCCGAAGCAGATTTACGTGCGCTCTTGGCGGTGCCTTCGGGTTATCGCGTGTTGTTTTTGCAAGGCGGTGCCAGCCTGCAGTTTGCGGCGGTGCCGCTCAATCTATCGAGTGCCGGCGACACGCTGGCTTACGCCAATACCGGTCTGTGGTCTGAGAAAGCCATCGTTGAGGCGCGTCGCTATGCGACGGTGGCGGTGGTGGCCGACAGCAGTGCATCCGGTCATCGCCATGTGCCCCCGCAGTCGCAGTGGCAGATCCCATCTGAGGCCCGCTATCTGCATTACACCTCCAATGAAACCATCGGTGGCGTCGAGTTCCCGTTTATCCCGGACGTCGGTGACTTGCCCTTGGTGGCGGATATGTCCTCGCATATTTTATCCCGACCGCTGGATGTCAGTCGCTTTGCATTGATTTACGCCGGTGCGCAAAAAAATGCGGGCCCATCGGGGATCACTCTAGTGATTGTGCGTGAGGATTTGTTGGGGCGGGCACGCGCGCTCACCCCGCAGGTGATGAACTATCAGGCGCAGGCCGCAGAGGGCTCGATGCTGAATACGCCCCCGACTTACAGTTGGTATCTGTCGGGTCTGGTGTTTCAGTGGATCAAAGCGCAGGGGGGTCTGGCTGCCATGGCGATCCTCAATGACCAAAAAGCCGAGGCCCTGTATGGCTACATCGACGCATCGGGGTTTTATCGAAATGACGTGGCGCGCGCCGATCGATCGGCGATGAATGTGGTGTTTAATCTGCTGGATGCGCGCTTAGAGCCCGTGTTTGTCAGTGAGGCGGCGGCGGTTGGGCTCATGCACCTTAAAGGCCACCAGCGCGTCGGCGGGCTGCGCGCAAGCCTATATAACGCCCTGCCGATGGCCGGTGTGCAGGCGCTGCTGACCTTTATGCGAGATTTTGCGACTCGCCACGGGTGAACTTGGCGCTAATGTCCGATACGATGCCCCCCAAGGACGCCTAGGCGGCGCCTCGCACAGCAAGGATCGGTCTATGTCGAAAACCACACCCCCTAAAGTCCTGCGGCCACGGAAGGTCTCCGTGCCGGTGGGGCAGACGGCTGTGCCGGTGGCGGACAGCCGTGCAGCGATTGATGCCATCGATACGCAGTTGCAGACGCTGATCAGCGAGCGGGCGCGCATTGCGCAGACGGTGGGTGTGGCCAAGCGCGCCAGTGGAGCGGCAGATTTTTATAGTCCGGAGCGGGAAGCGGCGGTGTTGCAGCAGGTGCTTGCGCGTAATGCCCAAGGGCCGCTCGCGGATGAGGAGATGCTGCGCTTGTTCCGCGAGATCATGTCCGCTTGTCTTGCGCAGCAGTCGCCTTTGAAGATCGCCTTCTTAGGTCCTGAGGGTACCTTCACGCAGCAGGCAGTACTCAAGCACTTCGGTCACTCGGTGCGTGCGCTGCCCTTAGCGGCGATCGATGAGGTGTTCACCGAGGTGGAGGCCGGGGTCGCTGATTTTGGTGTGGTACCGATTGAGAACTCGACGGAAGGCACGGTCAGTCACACCGCCGATATGTTTTTAACCTCGCCCTTAAAGATTTGTGGGGAGGTGGAGCTTCGCGTGCATCAACACCTGATGGGGCGCGTGGACAATCTCGCGGCGATTGAGCGCATTTGTTCGCATCAACAGTCTTTGGCGCAGTGCCGTGGGTGGCTCAAAGAGAATCTACCGCAGGTCGAGCTGTTGCCTGTGTCCTCCAATGCCGAGGCCGCTCGTCGCGCGCGGGATGAACAGGGCACCGCTGCGATTGCGGGGGAAGCGGCGGCTGAGGTGTATGGGCTGTCGGTATTGGTGCCTGAGATTGAGGATCGACCTGATAACACCACGCGCTTTTTGGTGGTGGGTCGAAAACTATTAAAGCCATCCGGGCAAGATCGGACGACGCTGTTGTTGTCTGCCCCTGATACGGTAGATCCCGGGGCCTTGTTAAAGTTGTTAGAGCCCTTCGCGCGCTATGGGGTCAACATGACCCGCTTGGAATCACGGCCCTCGCGTCGCAAGAAGTGGGACTACGTGTTCTTAATGGACATCGAAGGCCATGCCGAGGACAAGCCGGTCAAAAAAGCGCTCGCTGAGGTGAAGAAGGTGGCGTCTCTGATGAAGCTGCTCGGTTCTTACCCGCGCGCGGTGTTGTGACTTGGTCACTCATGATCTAAGTCAAACGCCCGCTGCGGGCCCAGCCGCTTATCGCATGAGTCCGGGGGGCGTGCTGGTGGGTGAGATCACCGTGCCCGGTGATAAATCCATTTCACATCGTGCCGTATTGTTTGGCGCCTTGGCGGAGGGTGTGACGACCGTCGAAGGGTTTTTAGAGAGCGAAGATTGTCTTGCTACCTTGCGTGCCATGCAGGCGATGGGTGTGTCGATCGAGCGACCAGGGAGCGGGCAAGTGATCGTGCATGGCGTGGGCCTTCGCGGCCTTAAAGCGCCGCAAGCGGCTTTAGATATGGGTAATGCCGGCACCGCGATGCGCTTATCGATGGGCTTACTGGCCGGTCAATCCTTTGACAGCACCTTAATAGGCGATCCCTCGTTGAGTCGACGGCCGATGGAGCGGGCGGCGGCACCACTTCGTTTGATGGGCGCGCAGATTGTCACGACCGAGGGTAAGCCGCCGGTGCGGGTGCAAGGCGGGACGTCGCTTCAGGGCATTGACTATGCCTTGTCAGTGCCGAGCGCCCAGGTGAAATCTGCGATTCTCATTGCCGGTCTCTACGCGACAGGTACCACCACGGTGCATGAGCGGGCGATCACACGCGATCACACCGAGCGCATGTTGCGTGCGTTTGGTGTGCCGGTGATCAGCGGTCGGGGCTTTGTGTCGTTAGAAGGCCCTGCGCGCTTAAGTGCCACACCCGTTCAGGTGCCCGGAGATATTTCATCGGCGGCATTTTTCTTGGTAGCCGCCACGCTCGCCGCACAAGGTACTTTCAAGATTTTAAATGTCGGCATGAACCCCACACGCATTGGAGTGATCGAGATATTGCGATTGATGGGTGCGGATATTCGCGTGGAGCGCGAGCGCTTGCTAGGCGATGAGCCGGTCGCTGATCTGTGCGTGCGCGCGGCGCCATTAAATGGCATCGACATCCCCGCTCACTTAGTGCCACTCGCGATTGATGAGTTTCCGGTGCTCTTTGTGGCCGCCGCCTGCGCGCGCGGTACGACCGTGGTGTCGGGGGCATCGGAACTGAAAGTGAAAGAGAGTGATCGCCTCCAGGTGATGGCTGAGGGCTTGACTGCTTTAGGGATACACGCGCAGGCGAGCGCTGAGGGCATGCGTATTGAGGGCGGGGTGTTGCGCTCGGGGCGGGTGGATAGCCACGGCGATCATCGCATCGCGATGGCCTTTGCGGTCGCCGCCTTGCGGGCAGAAGGGGATATTGAGATTGTCGATGTCGCCAATGTCGCTACCTCCTTTCCCTCCTTCGCCGGTCTGGCGCGTGGCGTGGGTTTTGGTCTGCACGTCATCCCATGAGCGAGCGCTGTCCGGTCATCGCCATCGATGGGCCGTCAGGCTCAGGCAAAGGCACGGTCGCGCGCGGGCTGGCCCGCGCGTTAGGCTTTCACCTGCTCGACAGTGGGGCGCTCTACCGGCTGGTTGGGCTGGCGGGTGCCAAGGCCGGGTTAGCCCCAGGCTCGCCCCGACACGCCGAGGTGGCCGCTGCCATGGCGATCCGCTTTGGTGTCGGTAGCGACGCTCAGGAACAGGTGTTTTTGGACGATGAGGAGGTCTCCGGGCAGATTCGGACCGAGGACGTGGGTAATTTGGCCTCCCAGGTCGCCAGTGATCCAAAGGTGCGCGCCGCCCTGACGGAGCGGCAAAGGGGTTTTGCTCTGCCGCCGGGCCTAGTCGCCGATGGCCGGGACATGGGCACCGTGCTGTTTCCAAAGGCGCCGCTCAAGATCTTTCTCACGGCGAGCGCCTCGGCGCGGGCGCAGAGGCGCTATAACCAGTTGAAAGATAAGGGGGTCGATGTTAATCTCGTCGGCCTTTCGCTGGATATTGCGGAGCGCGATGCGAGAGATGCTACCCGAGCGGTAGCGCCTCTGGTGGCCGCTGCCGATGCAATCTCCATTGATTCGACGACCTTGACGGCGGATGAAGTGATCACCCGCGTGCTGCAACTGGCACGCACTCGCTTCATCACTCGTTGAGGGGTCGCTGCTGGGTTCACGCCCGGTGGGGAATAGGTGGTCGGCTGATGCAAATCAGTGGACTGAATGTTAGCTAACCCCTCGATCGATATCGATTCAACCGGCGAGCCGGCGATATCCGAGGACTGACGCGGGACGAAGGCGTCCCCAAGAGACACATCAAATGACGGAAACTTTTGCCGAAATGTTCCAGGAAAGCCTGGCGAACCAACGGTTTCGCCCGGGCCAGATTCTCAATGCGCTGGTTATTGAAGTCGGTCAAGACTATGTGATCGTGAATGCGGGCTTGAAGTCCGAAGCGGTCATCTCGATCGATCAATTCAAGAACGAGCGGGGCGAAGTCGAAGTCGTCGCCGGTGATGAAGTGGAGGTGGCTCTAGACTCCGTGGAAGATGGCTCGGGTGAGACCCGACTGTCACGTGAGAAAGCCAAGCGCGCTCGCACCTGGACACGTCTGGAGACGGCATTCAATGAACAGCAGATCGTCACCGGCATCATCAATGGCCGCGTGAAGGGTGGCTTTACGGTCGAGATCGAGAACATTCGGGCGTTCCTGCCCGGCTCACTGGTGGATGTACGGCCTGTTCGTGATCCGTCCTACCTCGAAGGCAAAGTACTAGAATTTAAGGTTATTAAGCTCGACCAGAAGCGTAACAACGTGGTCGTGTCACGGCGTGCGGTGGTGGAGCAAGAGTACAGCGCGGAGCGCTCGGCGCTGCTCGATAACCTGCAAGAAGGCGCCGTGGTGAAGGGGTCTGTGAAGAACCTCACCGATTACGGTGCGTTCGTTGATTTGGGTGGCATCGATGGTCTATTGCATATCACGGACATGGCCTGGAAGCGCGTCAAGCATCCTTCCGAGGTCGTCAAGGTGGGCGATGAGATCGATGTTCGCATCTTGAAGTTCGATCGTGAGCGTCAGCGCGTATCGCTCGGCATCAAGCAGTTGGGTGCGGATCCTTGGCAGAACATTGCACGTCGCTATCCTGCCAACACGCACATCTGGGGCAAGGTCACCAACATTGCTGACTACGGTTGCTTCATTGAGATTGAAGAGGGCGTTGAAGGCCTCGTGCATGTGTCCGAAATGGATTGGACCAATAAGAATGTGAACCCGGCTAAGGTCGTGCACATTGGTCAAGAAACCGAAGTGATGGTGTTGGATATCGACGAAGAGCGTCGCCGCATCAGCTTAGGCTTGAAGCAGTGCAAGCCAAACCCTTGGCAGGAGTTCTCAGAGAACTTCAACCGCGACGATCGGGTGTCGGGTCAGATCAAGTCGATCACCGATTTCGGTATCTTCATTGGTTTGGCGGGTGGCATCGATGGTCTGGTGCACCTGTCGGACATCTCGTGGGATGTGCCTGGCGAAGAGGCGGTGCGCAACTACCAGAAGGGCCAGACGGTCGAGGCGCTGGTGTTGGCCATTGATCCTGAGCGCGAGCGGATCTCCTTGGGCATTAAACAGATGGCGAAGGACCCGTTCTCGGGCTTCATTGCCGATCACCCGAAGGGTACGATTGTGGTCGGTACGGTCCGTGAAGTGGATGCCAAGGGCGCCATCATCGACTTGCCGGGCGGCATCGAGGGCTATCTGCGGGCGTCCGAGCTGTCACGCGATCGCGTGGAAGATGCGCGTACGCTCTTGAAGGTCGGCGATTCAGTGGAAGCGAAGTTCACGGGCGTGGATCGTAAGTCACGTGCCATTGCGCTGTCCATCAAGGCCAAGGACATGCATGAAGAGCAGGAGGCCATGGAGGCCTACCGGACGGATTCACCCACCGGCACGAGCCTTGGGGATCTCCTGAAGGAACAGCTCACGGATCGAGACAACGGCTGATGGGGTAGGGTCCGCTCCCTGAGCGGACCCTCTCTGCCAGGATTTTGAAACGCAGCGGATCTGGATACGCATATGACCAAGTCGGAATTGATTGAAATCATCACGACCAAGCAAAAGCACTTGCCCGCAAAAGACGTTGAACTGGCGGTCAAGCAGATATTGGAAATCATGAGTGATGCACTGGCCACCGGTGAGCGCATCGAGATTCGGGGTTATGGCAGCTTTGCGCTGCACTTTCGGCCACCCCGTCAGGGCCGTAACCCAAAGACAGGCGAGGCGGTCGCGTTGTCTGGCAAGTACGTGCCACACTTTAAGCCCGGTAAAGACCTGCGAGAACGGGTGAACGACGGGCAGCAGTTCCCTATTCGGGAGTAGCTCGCCGATGCCCCATCGGGCGGGTGAGGTCCAGTCGATCAACCGGCCGGTACAGCTGGGGTGAGTGTGCATATAAGTTGGATTGAAGCGGCGCTGATCGGCACCGGCGCCATCGTGGGTTGGGCATCGACTCGGCGTCTAAATCGTCAAGCCCCGCGCCGCGCACCGTCCAGCGAATACCTCGCGGGCGTTAATTTTCTAGTGAAAGACCAGCCAGACCGAGCGGTCGAGGCTTTCTTGCGCGCGGTCGCCGTGGAACGCGATATGGTGGAAACGCAATTCGCCTTAGGCGCTTTGTTTAGACGCCGGGGTGAGGTCGATCGAGCCATTCGGGTTCATCAAGATTTGATTGCCCGTGAGGCGCTCGAGCCAGGTTTTCGCGAACAGGCGAGTTACGCGTTAGCACAGGATTATTTACGCGCGGGTCTTTATGATCGCGCCGAAAGTCTGCTGCTGGAGTTGGCTCAAGGGACGCACTATCAAATCGCCGCTTTGCATGATTTAGTGGGTCTGTATGAGACCGAACGAGAGTGGGAGCGGGCCATCCAAATGCACCGTGAGTTATCACGGACCGCAAAGCCAGAGCAGCCCGCCGCGATCGCCCATTATTACTGTGAGTTGGCTGAGCTTGCGCGCGCGGCGGGGGATTTTCCCAGGGCGCGTGAGCAGTTGCATTTGGCGCGGCGTGAGCAAAAAAAGTTTGCCCGCGCGGCCTTGGTGCGAGCGGATGTCGCCGTGGATATGAACGAGCCGGATCTGGCAGTGCGTTTGCTTCGTCGCGTGCCACTCGACAGTCCGGCGCTCGCCGGTGAGGTGTTATCACGATTGGTGCGTGCCTTGCGAGGATCCAATCGATCGGCGCAATTGCCTGAGGTGGTCGCCTCCTTAGCCGCCAACGGACCCGAGGTGGCCGACGCGTTAGCGCACGCCACGATTGTGGCCGGTGAACTGGATGCGCCGGCGTTGCTTGAGTTGGCGCGCGCCTATGTGGCTCGTGAGCCCACCGTGGCGGAGTTGGTCGAGTCTTTACGGCCGGGTGAGGGGGCCTTACCGGAGCCGATGCTTAAGCGCTTGTGTGCGGCGCTTCGTCGCCAGGCGCTTCGCGCAGCGCGTTTTCGCTGTGGCGAATGTGGGTTCTCCTCCAGCAACTTCTTTTGGCAGTGTCCGGGTTGTAAGCGTTGGGACTCACAAAAACCGTTATCTCCGTCTGATTTAACCGCCGGCCGCGGTGGTACCGTACGCCCCCGTTAAGGGATAAAAGGCCGAACGGGGCCGTGGCAGCGAAGGAGTCATCGTCAATGAATACCGCTCGAGTCAATACCGCCGTCTTTCCTGTGGCTGGTCGCGGGACGCGCTTTCTGCCTGCCACCAAAGCCAGTCCCAAAGAGATGCTGCCGGTGGTCGATAAACCACTGATTCAGTATGCGGTGGAAGAGGCGCTCAGTGCGGGCGCCACGAAGCTTGTGTTTATCACCGGTCCTTCGAAGCGCTCCATTGAAGATCATTTTGATAGCGCGCCGGAGCTTGAGGCGGCGTTACTAGAGCAGGGTAAGCATGAGTTACTCGCGGTGTTACGGAGTATCGTGCCGGCATCCGCCACCTGTATTTATATTCGTCAACCCGCGCCCTTAGGCTTAGGTCACGCCGTGTTATGCGCACGTCCCGTGGTTGGCGATGAGCCATTTTTTGTGCATCTCGCGGATGACTTGATTGACTCAACCGTGCCGTGTCTGCAGCAGATGGCGGCCATCCATCGCGTGCATGGCGGGAGTGTGCTCGGTGTGCAAACGGTTGAGCGCAAGGACACGGACAAGTACGGCATCGTCGCAGTCGATGCGGTGACCGACACGGTGTCACGCGTGAAGCATATGGTGGAGAAACCAAAGCCTGCGGATGCGCCATCGACGCTGGCGGTGGTGGGTCGTTATTTATTGAGTCCGCTGGTATTCAATAAGCTTGAGAAAATAGGGCGTGGGGCTGGGGGTGAGATCCAACTCACTGATGGGATTGCGGCGCTTTTGCTTGAAGATCCGGTCTATGCCTACGCCTTTGAGGGTAAGCGTTATGACTGCGGCAATAAGCTGGGGTATCTAGAAGCGACGGTGGATTACGCGCTGAAGCATCCGCAGTTGGGTAAAGATTTTCAGGCCTGGCTTCGAGCGAGACTGAGTTAACGCTTGCCTCGAGCTGGCTCGCGGGCGTGACGTGGGCGCGTAACCACGTCACCAACGAATCAAAGTTAAACGTGCCGGTGGCATAAAGACCTAAGATGAACTCGCCGGTCCGTGTGGCATCCGCGCTGAGTGGCCGGCCATTCACCAGTAAAAACGTATAGGCTGCCGCGAAAGCGGTCCGCTGATTGCGATCGATAAACGGATGGTTTTGCGCCAGGTTTTATGGCTTGACTGATAAGCCGCCATGACGCCCGGTCGGGGTTTGGATTGCAGTCGCTTTTCCATTAAATCTTTCAATGCCTCTTCGACGATCGCTTGGAGTTGGCGGCCTTCTTGGTTGGCGAGTTGACGCACCTCGCTCAGAAGGTCTGCATCAACCTGTGTGGTGACCTTTTCACGGATGGCGGCCATAGTGGATTTCTCATTGTCGAGGGGTACAGGCACTGCATCATGATTTATCAAGTCACTGTGCAATGTGCGCTGAGCAATTGAGCTCATACAAAAATGAATTAGCATCATGGGTCACTCGCGCGGCGTTGTGCTGCCGAAGTATGCGCTGAATCGTGTCAATGTCAGTAAGGCGGGGCGGATTTATCAGACTGATACGCCCTCATGGCGTTCAGGCGAAGCGCGGTCGATCGGTGATGAGCCAGTCGATCTCCCATGGCGGATTGAAAAAGAGATCGGATTGCTCACCTCTCTTTGGCCGAGCGTCGGTGATTACAGATTGTGTAGGCTGTCTGCGTCACGGGTGGGTGCGTCACGAAGTCGTCATAATTTTGGATGAGACTCCAGCGGAGACGTTTTAACAGTGCATCCGTCATGTGGCCAATACGTCGATTTCAACTCATGCTGGTGGTGGCCTCCTGCCCATTGTTTGCCTGTGGCGGCGGTGGTGGCGCTTCAGGTCGTGCGGCCAGCTTTTCTATCGGTGGCACGGTGGCCGGACTGAGTGTGGGTGAAACGGTAACGCTTGCGAATAATGCCACTGATACCGTGGTGGTATCTGCCAGTGGTTCTTTTAGCTTCGCATCTCCCGTCGTTGAGAATGGGTCGTACGCCGTCACGGTGGTGACCCAGCCTCTGGGTCAAGTGTGCGCCGTATCCGGTGCGCGTGGCACGCAAGTGCTCTTCAACATTACGACGGTTGGCGTGTCTTGTGTGACTGAGAATTTCACGATCGGTGGGGTGGTCTCTGGTCTGTCATCCGGTCAGCAGGTGACACTGCTGAATAACGGGGGTTCGTCATCGGTGGTGGCCGCTGGTGGCGCCTTCCAGTTTGCGACACCGACCGCCTATCACAGTGGCTATCAGGTGACGGTGGGTACGCAGCCCACCCATGAGGTGTGCAGCGTGACCCATGGAAGCAATCCAAGCATCACGGCGAATGTCTCTACGATTGCGGTGAGCTGCGTGATCGATCGCTATCCGATTGCAGTGACGGTTGGTGGATTGTTGTCCGGTCAACAGCTCACGCTGTCTAACAACGGCGCTGATTCGCTCACGGTCACGCAAAATGGGCCAGTATTTTTTCAATCGTCGGTGCCATTTGGTGGCTCGTACGCGGTGACTGTGAGCGCGCAACCCAATACGCAGACGTGCAACCTTTTTAAGGGTTCTGGCACAGGGGTGTCTGCTGCGATCACTGATATTCGTGTGCGCTGTGCGCCGTTGGTTGTCAATGCTTGGGGTGACAGTCTGACAGCCGGTGCGGGGACATCAAATGGCCCAGTCGACGGCTATACGGGGCAGTTATCGGCCGCTGAGGGTTACCCCGTTAACAATCAGGGTATCGGCGGTCAAACGTCGGCACAGATTGGCGGCAGGCAGGGGGGTGTGGCGGTCCATATGACTTTGGCAGGGAACCAGATTGGTCATGTGGGTGGCGATACGGTGACGGCCATTGATAATGCATTCTTAAGTACGCAGGCGACCACGCAAACCGGGTCGGCGAGTGGGTATTTGGGCGCGGTGCACGGCGTAGTGACGCGCTCGGTGGTTGCGAGTGCGGAAACGTACTCGTTTCAAGCCGATGCGGCTACGGTGTTGCAGTCGCTACCGGCGAACAGTGTGTTTGTGCCTGATCAGCAGGCGACGTATGTGCAAGGCAATGTCATTTGGGTGGGTCGTAATGATGGGGGTTTGCCGAACGGACTGGCCGACAACCTAGCCGGTATGGTGAGTAAAATCACGGGCGGCCAATATATTGTGATGAGCGTGATCAACGCTTATAACGAGTCGATTGGCGCGGCCAGTTACAACAGCATCGTCACGGAGAATGCTTCGATGGCTAAGGCCTACGGCAGCCACTACCTTGACATTCGATCCACCTTGGTCGATGCCTATGATCCGTCGAATGCGCAAGAGGTGATTGATCACGCAAATGATGTGATTCCCCAATCGCTGCATGCGTTGGGCGATGCCATTCATTTAAATCAAGCGGGCTATGCGGTTGTTGCCAAAGCGGTCGCTGAAACAATCACCGCTTTGGGCTGGTAGCGCTCCACTCGACCATTGAGTTCGCTCGACACCTGCGCCTGATCCGGCGCACCGGGTGACGCCCGAACAAGGGGGCGTGCGATGCAAGCGCTGGCGAACGGGCATGTCCTATATTAGTGATTTAAATCAGATACTTAAAAGAATTTTGCGGACTCATTAGCCGCGGCATGCGCAGCCGCGCGGGTCAGTGCGCGGCACGCGTGTCTATGCGTGAGCAGGCGCCACCGTTTACCTGTATCCTGACCGGCGACAGAGTGCATGACAACCATATGATTCGGAAGGTTTTTGTTGGAAGCTGAGTGTGTCGGAAGCGATGAGAGTGGTGCCCAGGAGAGGACTCGAACCTCCACGGTGTTACCCGCTAGTACCTGAAACTAGTGCGTCTACCAATTCCGCCACCTGGGCTAGGCACGGACTCCGGGGAGCCCCCCGGTCGTGAAGTCCGGCAATCTACGCAGTGATGTACCCTCTGTCAATCAACGCTTCCTGACCCCATTAAGGGGATTCGACTTACCTTCAAGGACTGAAGGCCTGCCATTTTTGGCAAACGCCTATTTTTAATTTTTACTTATGACTAAAACTTCAGACTGGCGCCGCGCCGATCAACAACAGACACAAGAGTCTGAGCGCTACGCCAAACCCATTCCGAGCCGCGAATATCTTTTGTCGGTGCTCACCGCGGCCGGTGCGCCATTAACGGCGGACGGCTTTGCCGAGACGCTCAAACTCAAAGACAAAGGCTTGCGCGCGGCGCTTGATAAACGCCTTGGTGCCATGGTGCGCGATGGCCAGTTACTGCGTAATCGTCGCGATGAGTATTTGTTGCTCGAGCGAGTCGCGGTACGTGTCGGCAAGGTCGCCGGTCATCGAGACGGCTTTGGATTTTTTATTCCAGATGATGGTTCCGATGATGCGTTTTTATCGCCCGCGCAGATGCGCCAGGTGATGCACGGCGATCGCGTCGCGGTGCGTATTGTCGGTGTCGATGCCCGCAATCGTAAAGAAGGCGAGGTAGTTGAAGTGCTTGAGCGGCGCACCCTGCAGGTCGCGGGCCGCTTTCATGTGGAGCGCGGTGTGGGCTTTGTCGAGCCGGATAATCGGCGCATCAGCCAGCGGGTGGTGATTCCTTCGCGTGAGATGGGCGAGGCGACCCACGGCTGCTTGGTGGTCGCACAAATCGTTGAGCCACCCAGTCGCTATGGTGAAGCGGTGGGGCGCGTCATTCGCGTGCTGCCCGAAGAGGGCGTAGCCAGTACCGCGATAGAATTAGCCATTGCTTCGCATCAGTTGCCGCATGAGTTCCCCTCGGCGGTGGTGCGCGAAGCCAAACGCTTTGGAAAGGTGGTGGACGGATCGGGTCTTGGCCCCCGCTTAGATTTGCGCGCGGTGCCGTTGATGACCATTGATGGCGAAGATGCCAGGGATTTTGACGATGCGGTATTTGCTGAGCCCACGCGCACCGGCTGGCGGTTATTGGTGGCGATCGCTGATGTCAGTCATTATGTGAAACCGGGTTCCGCACTCGATACGCACGCGCATGAGCGAGCCACCAGCGTGTATTTTCCGAATCGGGTATTGCCGATGCTGCCGGAGCAGCTTTCTAATCACTTGTGTTCGTTGGTGCCTTTTGAAGATCGAGCTTGCTTGGTCGCTGAGATGAATATCAGTCGCGAAGGCAAGGTCACTAAAGCCAAGTTTTATGCGGCCTTGATGAACTCAAAAGCGCGGCTGACTTACACACGCGCCGCTGAAGCGTTGATCGAGCGTACTCCTAAGATTCGCGCCGAATTACCTGCCGATGTGCTCACTTCGCTCGAGTCGCTGTATGACTTATATCGGGCACTTAGGCGACACCGTGAGGTGCGCGGGGCGCTTGATTTTGAGTCGGCCGAAGTCAAGGTGCTGATTGGTGAGGATGGTCGGGTGGCTGATCTGAAGAGCTATCCACGCAATGATGCGCATCGTTTGATTGAGGAATGCATGATCGCCGCCAACGTCGAGGCGGCGCGTTTTTTAAAGAAGCAAGGTATGCCGGCTTTATATCGGGTGCATGCAAGCCCGGATGAAGAGCGCATTTTGGAGCTCAAGCGGTTCTTAGCGACCCGTGGCTTGTTGCTAGAGACCGACGGCGAGATGGATCCGCTTAAGCTCGCGGCTTTATTAAAGCAAGTACAGGGACGGCCAGATACCACCCTGCTCGAGGGCATGATCATTCGATCCTTAGCCCAAGCGGTCTATCAGCCTGAGAACATTGGGCACTTTGGCTTAGCGCTTGAGGCCTATGCGCATTTCACCTCGCCAATCAGACGCTATCCGGATCTTTTAGTGCATCGTGCGATTCGTCATGCGCTCGAGGGGGGTATGGCAGAGTCTTTTGTGCACTCGGCGCATGATATGGAGGTGCTCGGACAGGAGTGTTCATCGCGCGAGCGACGCGCTGATGAAGCAGCGCGTGATGTCACCGCGTTCTTAAAGTGCGAGTTCATGCGCGATCGCGAAGGCGAGACCTTTGCGGGGGTGGTCACCGGGGTCACTGATTTTGGTTTGTTTGTGCAGCTCGACGGCTTGCAGGTCGATGGTTTGATCCACGTCGCCAATTTGGGCCGGGATTACTATCGCTTTGAGGAAGATCGGCGCGCTTTGGTGGGCGAGCGCAGCGGCGAGCGCTTTACCTTGGGCGATCGCTTGATGGTGCGGGTGGCGCGCGTGGATCCCTCCCTTCGAAAAATTGATTTCGAATTAATGGAAAAAACCGAGGGCGCCTTTCATCCGCGCAGCCGGATGGGCCAAGATGGCAAGCCGCGTGCCGTGCAGACGGTGTTTGGTGCTAAAAAAGGCAGTGCCGGACGCGGTGGCCCCAGCAAAAAGAAAGCGGGTGCGCCGGCAAAGCGCCCGGGCGCAAAGAGTCGACGCAAGAAGCGGTAGCAGACCCAGTGAGTGAGGCGGCGTATCGATGAGTGAGGAAACGATTTACGGATTGCATGCGGTGCGCTCAGTCATGACGCAGCGGCCACAGGCAGTGAAGCGGCTGTGGCTGATCAAGCGGCAGGATGAGCGACTGGCGGATCTATGGGAGCAGGCGCGTACTCATCGATGGGTGATCGAGACGCGCACTGCCCAAGAACTCGACGCGGTCACCCAGCACGGCGTGCATCAGGGTGTGGTGGCGCAGGTGACGCCGCAAGGCCCGATGGCCGAAGAAGATCTATTGATGCGGCTTGGTGAGGCCAACCACGTCCCTTGGGTGTTGGTGCTCGATGGGGTGCAAGACCCACACAATTTAGGGGCGTGTCTGCGCACCGCCGATGCGGTCGGCGCGGATGCGGTGGTGGTCCCTAAAGATCGGGCCACTGGATTGACCCCGGTGGTGCGTAAAGTGGCAGCGGGCGCGGCCGAGACCATCCCCTTGGTGCAGGTGACTAATTTAGCCCGCACCTTGCGCGCCCTCAAAGAGCAGGGGCTGTGGATTGTGGGGACCGATGGGGAGGCGAAAACGCCCCACTACCAAGCCCCCCTGACCGGCCCCCTGGCGATCGTTCTGGGGGCGGAGGGCACGGGGATGCGTCGTCTCACCCGGGAGCACTGTGATGTGGTGGTGCAACTGCCCTTACGGGGGACGGTCCAGAGCCTCAATGTGTCGGTGGCGGCAGGCGTCATGCTCTATGAAGCCTTAAGGCAGCGCGAGCAGGTCTAACGCGCTGAACCGCCACTGCTTTTTGGCTTGCGAAGGGGCCTTAAGCCCCCTATACTTACCGGCTCGTTCGGGGCCTAGGCCATGGGCTTAGGTTCTGGGCGAGTGTGACCTTTACTGATTCTCCTTGTTGCACCCGCCGTCTCAGTGGGTCAGCACTTAACCAGAGGGAGCTGCTATGAGACATTATGAAATCGTGTTTCTGGTCCATCCGGATCAGAGCGAACAAGTGCCTGCGATGGTGGAACGCTACCAAGGCATGATCACCGCCGGCGGCGGTGCCGTGCATCGTTTTGAAGACTGGGGCAGACGTCAACTGACCTATCCCATCTCCAAAGTGCACAAAGCCCACTACGTGTTGATGAACATCGAGTGTGATAACAAAACACTCGCAGAGCTTGAAGGGTCCTTCCGCTTCTCGGATGCGGTGATCAGGCATCTGACCACACGCTTGAACAGTGCGGTCACCGAGCCATCACCCATGTTGAAGGGTGGCGATGAGAAGGCAGAGAGCCGTGATGACCGCGACGACGACCGGGATTACCGGGACGATCGTGACGACCGCGAAGAGCGCGGTGGTGGCGGTGGTCGTGGCGCTCGCTACTAAGGCCTGACAGGAGACTCCTATGGCACGTTATTTTCGTCGTAAAAAGTTTTGCAAATTCACGGCCGATGGTGTGGTCAAGATTGACTACAAAGACATTGGTACCTTGAAGAACTACATCACAGAGACCGGCAAGATTGTTCCGAGTCGGATCACCGGCACCAAGGCGAACTATCAGCGTCAGTTGTCTGAAGCGGTGAAGCGCGCTCGGTTTTTGGCGCTGCTGCCTTACACCGATCAGCATTGAGTGAATGCTTGTTTTAGGGGCTTAACCCCCTAAGGCGCATGTTATGCACGGTCTGGCAGTGTGGTTGACCACGTCTCGCACCCGCGCGTTGATCGGCGCGGTGGCTTTGGCGTTTTTAAGTTTGTTATTGCCCTTTGGCACGTGGCTGTCGGGGGCGTTGATTGTGTTGCTGGCCCTGTCGGATTCGAAGCCTTTGCAAGATTGGTTGGCGGCCTTGGTCGCTGCCATCACCTTGGGATGGTGGTTGTCTATGGCAGGTGCCGGGCCTGTGCCGGTGGTGTTGCTGGCGTTGGCGCTGGTGGTGCCGGCTGGGTTGTTGGGTCGGCTGTTGGCGCGCGGCGGTTCATTGAACTTAGCGTTTCAGCTGGCGACCGTAGCGGCTTTGATCTTTTTAGGCATTGTGCATGCGGTGCTGTCTGATCCACCGGGGGTGTGGCGACCGTTCTTAGAACGGCTGGCGAGCGAGCTCGATCAGGTGGCGTCGGTGATGTCGACGGTAGGCTCGGGTCGCAGCCCTCGGGATGCGAACTTGATTCAAGCCTCGGCGGAGCGGATGTGGGGCGTGGTGACTTGGCTCTTGTTGCTGAACACCATGGTGGCCTTGTTCGTGGGTCTGTACTGGTCAGGGATCAAGACCGGGACTACCCGCTTAGGCCCTGCCTTTAGGGCCTTGACCGCGGGGAAGACGGTGTCGGCCTTAGGCGTGTTGGTCGCTGGCTGTGCGCTGATCTTTCGTTGGCAGGTCGCGGCGGATGCGGCCTGGGTATTTTTAGGTGCGTTTGTGCTGCAGGGCTTGGCCGTGTTGCACGCGGCGCGAGCGGGAATGAAGTGGAGCGGGGCGTGGCTTGGGGTGACCTACGTGCTCTTGTTCCTGCCGTTTACCACCTTGCTGGTGCAGGGCGTGTTGGCGGTGGTGGGTTTGGCGGATAACTGGCTGGCGATACGGACGCGCTTTGTGGCGCCGACCCCGTCTTAAGGCCATCGCTTCACGGCGGTGGGGATGCTTTTTTTGACTTTGTAACGGATACAGGTGCTTCGATGGACGTCATTCTTCTTAAAAAAGTAGCGAACCTTGGCAGTATCGGCGACCGCGTGAAGGTCAAGTCGGGCTATGGCCGCAATTATCTGCTGCCGACCGGCCGCGGCACCTTGGCGACTGCCAAGAATGTTGTGAAGTTTGAAGCGCAACGAGCTGAGTTTGAAGCAAAAGCGGCCGCCGAGTTGGCCAGTGCCACCAGTCGCGCCGCCGCCCTTCAGGACTTCCGCTTGGCGATCAGTGCCAAGGCAGGCACCGAGGGCAAGCTGTTCGGCTCGATTGGCACCGGCGATATCTCTGAGGCCTTAAAGGCCGCCGGCCACGTGGTCGAGCGCTCCGAAGTGCGTATGCCGACCGGCCATATCCGCATCATTGGTGACCAGGCGGTCACGTTGCACCTGCATACCGATGTCGATGTGGCGATCACCGTGGTGGTGTCCGCAGCGCCTTAGTTCGCGCACCCCGATCGTGGCCCTGAGCGCGCGCCGTACGGCGTGGCTCGGGGTAGACTCGAGGTACGTTGGGGGTAGACTGAGCGCTCCCCCTCATTGAACTGACCCCGAGGTACGGAATGGCATTTGCGGATTCAAATACAGAGGGCATGCGACTGCCACCGCACTCGGTAGAAGCCGAACAGGCGGTCTTAGGCGGCCTGATGCTCGATGCGACCGCCTGGGATGGCGTCGCTGATCTGATTGAGAGCCGCGATTTTTATCGCCGTGATCACCAACTGATTTATGCCGCGATCGCGGAGTTGGTCGAGTCGCAAAGTCCGTGTGATGCCGTGACGGTCTCGGAATCTCTCTCCAATAAAGGCATTGTCGACGAAGTGGGTGGGCTTGCGTACTTAGCGCGCCTGACCCGTGACACGCCCAGTGCCGCCAACGCGCGGGCGTATGCGGGGATCGTTAGGGATCACGCCTTGCTTCGCCAGTTGGTGCAAGCCGGTGGCGAAATTGCATCCAGTGCGCTCGATACGCGCGGCCGTGCACCGAGTGAATTGGTGGAAGAAGCGGAGCGGCGCGTCTTTGAAATCGCCGAAAAAGGCACGCGTACGCGCGCCGGCTTTCGTTCCGTTAAAGACGTGTTGCCCGATACGGTCGATAAGATCGATCGTTTGCACCAAAACCCAGGGGCGTTCACCGGCGTCGCCACCGGTTACACGGAACTGGATCGTATGACGACCGGTTTTCAGCCGGGTGATCTGATCATCATTGCCGGCCGACCCTCCATGGGCAAGACGACGCTGGCGATTAATATTGCCGAGAATGCGGCGATCGATCGCCAGGTGCCGTGTGCGATCTTCTCTATGGAAATGTCGGCAGAACAGCTGACCATGCGCATGATCTCCTCGCTCGGCCGGGTGAGTCAGGGGCATTTGCGCACCGGCAACCTGTCGGCCGAGGATTGGCCGCGCATCACCAGTGCCACCGAAGTGTTATCGCAGGCGCCTATTTATATCGATGAGACCGCTGCTTTGACGCCGACTGAAATCCGCGCCCGCGCGCGGCGTCTGAAGCGTGAGAAAGGCTTAGGGTTGATTGTGGTGGATTACCTGCAGTTGATGTCGGTCTCTGGCAATAAAGAAAACCGAGCGACTGAGATCTCTGAGATCTCGCGCTCCTTAAAGGCGCTGGCCAAAGAGTTGCAGTTGCCGGTGGTCGCCTTGTCGCAGCTCAATCGCAGTGTCGAGCAGCGTCAGGAAAAGAAACCGGTGATGAGTGATTTACGTGAATCCGGTGCGCTTGAGCAGGACGCCGATGTGATCTTGATGATCTATCGGGAAGAGGTGTATGAGCCCAACACCACCCGCAAAGGCATCGCTGACATCATCATCACCAAGCAACGTAATGGCCCCACCGGGGAAGTCCAGTTGACCTTCTTAGGTGAGTACACCCGCTTTGAGAATCTGGTCGCTGAGGCCTATGGAGAAGGCGCGTTTCGCTGATCGGCTGCAACCGGCAGAGTCGGCGATGGGCGTTAACACAGCGGATGCGTGCGGAGAGTCTCAGTGACCGATCGAGTTAAACCAAAGGGCGCACGCGATCAGCCACCTCGTCCGCGGATACATACCTTTTCCCCTAAAGCCCCACCGGTCGCCCCTGCGGTGTCGGTCGCCTCGTCCGACGTGACGGTGGATCCAAGCGCCTCGGTTCGCCTCAATAAGTTCTTGAGCGAGCGCGGTGTGTGCTCGCGACGCGAAGCGGATGATCGCATCCATGCCGGCCGGGTCACGGTTAATGGAGTGGTGGCGACGGTAGGTACGCGTGTGTCATCAGCTGATGTCGTACGACTCGATGGAGAGTTGCTCGGTGCGCCGACGAGCCTTGTCTACATAGCGCTGCACAAGCCTATCGGTGTGGAGTGCACCACCGATCGGCGGGTAGCCCACAATGTGATTGATTTTGTGGCGCACCCGGAGCGCGTCTTCCCGGTCGGGCGACTCGACAAAGACTCGGAGGGCTTGTTGTTGCTGACTAATGACGGTGACATCGTCAATCAGTTGCTGCGTGTGGAGCATCATCACGAAAAAGAATATCGGGTGACGGTCGATCGGCCGATCACCGATGAGTTTTTAGCGAGTATGGCGGCGGGGGTGCAGATTTTAGAGACCATGACCCAGCCCTGTCGGACCTATCGGGTCTCGAAGAATGAGTTTCGGATTGTTTTGACGCAGGGTCTGAATCGTCAGATCAGGCGCATGTGCGATGTATTTGGTTACACCGTACGAAAGTTAGTGCGGGTGCGCTTTATTAATATTTGGTTGGATGGTATCGAGCCAGGTCGGTGGCGTTATCTCACTAAGCCCGAATTAGCCGGCTTATTGCCCGAGCGTTTTGCTATGAAGCGCGCTGCGTCTCAACCGATCGATTAAGGAATGCGTATGCGCCTCACCCGGGTTCAGTGCAGTTGGCTTTTGAGTCTGTGTGGTGTGCTCATGACGTCCGTACTGGCAGGCCCGCGTGCGCGTGAGCTCGGTGTGCCGTTTGACGGCACACCCGGCCCTTTGAATGCGATCACCGATGTGGCTGGGGTGACGGTCGGTCAGGTCACGCTCGTGGATTCTCATGATGACTTGCATCAAGTGCGCACCGGTGTGACCGCGGTGGTACCGCGTGGCGCACTCAGTACGGATCTGCCGGTGTTCGCCGGCACCTTTGCGCTCAATGGCAACGGCGAGATGACCGGCACCGCGTGGGTGGAGGAATCAGGCTTTCTGGAAGGCCCTGTGCTGATTACCAACACCCACAGTGTCGGTGTGGTGCGCGATGCGGCGGTGGCCTGGCGCGTGAGTCAGCGAGCGGCGGATGCCACCGGGTATTTCTGGTCCTTGCCAGTGGTGGCGGAGACCTGGGATGGCTATCTCAACGATGTGAATGGTTTTCATGTCACGGCTGCGCACGTGTTTGAGGCGTTGGAGGGCGCGCACGCAGGGCCGGTGGAAGAGGGTAATGTCGGTGGTGGCACGGGCATGATCTGTCATGAGTTCAAATGCGGCACCGGCAGTGCGTCACGGCGCGTGTCAGTTGGTGATGCCACCTATACCGTCGGTGTGTTGGTGCAAGCCAACTACGGCATTCGTGACACCTTGCGGATCGCGGGTGTGCCTATCGGCCAGCATCTGCGCGATCATCGGGTGTTCACCGATGCGACGCTTACTTCGCACGACTTAGGCTCCATTATTATTGTGGTGGCCACCGATGCGCCGTTGCTGCCCCATCAATTAAAGCGAGTGGCGCGCCGTGCAGGCTTAGGTATCGCCCGCAATGGCAGCTTTTCCGGTAACGGATCGGGCGATTTGTTCATCGCCTTTTCTACCGCCAACGCCGAAGGGGCTCGTGATCAGGTGCTAAATCCAGCGCAGTTTCTGGGGAACGATGCGCTTGATCCGGTGTTCCAAGGCACGGTCGAGGCGGTGGAGGAGGCGGTTATCAATTCGATGGTGGCAGCCACCGAGATGCATGGCCAACAGGGGCACTATGCGATCGCGCTGTCACATCCCGAGCTGCAAGCGCTGCTCAAACGCTACAACCGACTGGCGCTGCCTTAAAGTCACGCGTTGGATCGAGTAAGCGGTTTAGCGATGCGCTGCCAGGATCAGTGCATCGACGTCGGCGGCGCACACATCGAAGCTAGTCACTAACCGAATCACCGCGCCGTGGATGCCGGCCGGTGCGGGCCAATCGTAGAAGTGATAGCCCGTCGCGCGCAGTCTTTCAATGCACTCAGTGGGCATTTCCACAAACACCTCATTCGCCTCCACCGGCTGCACCACGCGCACCGAGGGCAGTGCGCTCAAGCCTTGGCTTAAACGAGTGGCCATGGTGTTTGCTTGACGGGCATTGTGAAGCCACAGGTCATCGCTCAGATAGGCGAGTAACTGCGCGCTTAAAAAGCGCATTTTTGACCACAAGTGTCCCGCTCGCTTGCGACGAAACAGTAATTCTTGCACCACGCTTTGATCAAAGACCACCAAGGCCTCCGCCGCCAGTGCGCCATTTTTAGTGGCGCCTAAAGACAGCACGTCGATGCCGGCTCGCCAACTGATGTCGGCTGGCCGACAGCCAAGATGCACCAAGGCATTAGCAAAGCGCGCGCCATCTAAGTGGGTGCGCAGTCCTAAGCGATGGGCAGAGTCTGTCAGGGTTTTCAGAGCGTCCGGGGTATACACTGTGCCCCATTCGGTGGCCTGGCTTAACGTCAGGGCGGCGGGTTGCACATGGTGGACGCCCATGCTGCGGGCTAAGGCGCATGCCGCCTCGAGATCCTCGGCTTGTAGGCGACCTTGCGCGCCCGGTAGGCCAATCAGTTTGGCGCCGGCACTAAAAAACTCGGGCGCGCCACATTCATCCGTCATCACGTGCGCGCTTTGGTGGCAATACACGGCTTCATAGGGCTTACACAGGGCGCTTAAGGCCAAGGCGTTGGCCGCCGTCCCTGTGGTCATGGGTAACACCGTCACCTCACACTCAAAGAGTTCCGCCACGCGGTTCTGTAAGGCGCTCGATAGGCGATCCTCGCCATAAGAGGCCACACAGTCGACATTGGCGGCGTGCAGGGCCGCCATGATCTGCGGTGATGCGCAGGTGACGTTGTCGCTGGCAAAATCAAACCGGCGTGTGGTGGAGGCGGCAGTCATGCGGATGTGCTCGTCGAAAGGGGTGGGTGGTCAGAGAGTGGTACGCGCACACGACCGGCCTGCACCGTGGTGTGACACAGCGGACGTCCGAGCCAATAGGTGAGTTCGCGTGGGTGCTTGGCATCCCACAAACAAAAATCAGCCGATTGTCCAACGGCTAAGCGGCCATGGGTGCGTGCAAGGCCTAAGGCTTTGGCTGCATGCACCGTGATGCCCGCGAAGGCTTCTGCGGCGGTCAGTCCAAACTGTGCCCGTGCGAGGGTGGCGGCTAAGGTCAGTGAGGTGAGAGGTGAGGTGCCGGGATTGAGGTCGGTGGCAATCGCCATCGGCACCTGCTCGGCTCTGAAGGCGGCGATCGGGGGTCGGGTGCTTTCGTTGAGCATCAGAAAGGCACCTGGCAACAGCACCGCGACCGTGCCGCTTCGCGCTAAGGCCGACACGCCGGCGGCGTTGGTATATTCCAGATGATCTGCCGATAAAGCGCCAAATTCAGCCGCCAAAGCGGCGCCATTGAGATCAGATAACTGATCGGCGTGCACCTTAACAGCCAGGCCCGCGTCACGGGCTGCCGCCAATACGCGTGCACACTCGGCGTAGCTAAAGGCGATGTGCTCGATAAACACATCCACCGCTACGGCGAGTTTTTGTTCCACCACGGCGGGGATCCACTCCTGAATCACTTCATCAACGTAGCGCGCGCGATCGTTGGCGAATTCCGGCGGTAAGGCATGTAAGGCCAGCAAGGTGGGTTGCAGGTTGACGTGTAAGCGGTCGGCCAACAGGTGCGCCGCTTTGAGCATATTGAGCTCAGTGCCCAGATTTAATCCGTAGCCCGATTTGATCTCGAGCGTGGTGACGCCATCGGCGAGCAGTGCGCGCGCGCGCGGCAGGGCGAGCTCACAGAGTGCCTCGGGTGATTGATCGCGCGTGTGCTGGACGGTGGAGCGAATGCCCCCACCGGCGGCGCTGATGGCAGCATAGTCTTGGCCTTGGGTGCGAAGATCAAAATCGAGGGATCGATCGCCGCCGAAGATCAGGTGCGTATGACAATCAATGAGTCCGGGGGTGAGTAAGCGTCCGCCACCCACATGGTGCGCGCGCGCACACTGCGAGGGCTCGCCCGGGAGTTCGCGTTCGAGGCCTATCCACTGGATGCGGCCTTGCTCGATGGCTAAGGCGGCTTGCTCTAGGATCTGAAAGCCGTCCCCGTTGGGGGTGGCCTCGGCCACCCGCACATTGGTCCATAACTGATCCCACACCGCCCACCCCCTGTCAAAGCCCTTCCGGGAGGGTTAGTATCTCACCCTCTAACCTGTATATACAGGAGCGCGCATGGAGCTTCGAGTTGAGCGGGCCTTACTCCCCGAGGGCATTGCCCGCCAGGTGGTGGTCGAGGTGGACCTCGATGGGCACATTTCGCGTGTCGAGCGCGACGTGGCGGGTGGTCGCTTTTTGCCGGGTTTATTGGTGCCGGGCATGCCGAATCTACACAGCCATGGCTTTCAGCGTGCGATGGCGGGTGCGGCCGAGGTGGCGGCCGGCGCCGACGGCTCTTTCTGGGGCTGGCGTAGCGTCATGTACCGCTTTGTGGAGCAGTTGACGCCGGCGGACACCGCCGCGATCACCGCTTTTGCTTATCTTGAGATGTTGGAGGCCGGTTACACGGCGGTCGCCGAGTTCCACTATGTGCATCACAAGCCGGGTGGTGGGGCGTTTAAGCCAAGCCATAAAATGTCGGCGGCGGTGCGCGCCGCGGCCGAGCGCGTCGGCATCCGTCAACTGCTGTTGCCGACGCTGTATCAATACGGCAATTTTGGCGGTAAGCCGCTCAGCGAAGCGCAGCGACGGTTTTATCATTCCACGGACGATTTCGTGGCGCTGTTTGACTCGCTGTTGGCGACGGAGACTGCGCGATCTACCACCGGTCTTGCGCTGCACAGTCTGCGCGCGGTGTCGAATGATGCCTTGCGCGCGGTGGCAGCGCTCGCGCGTCGCGAGCCCATCGCTCGGCCGGTGCACATTCATGTGGCCGAACAAACGCGCGAAGTGCAGGACTGCCTCGTGGCTTATGGGCGTCGGCCGGTCGAGCATCTGCTCGAATCCGGCGAGCTCGGCCGTCACTGGTGCCTGGTGCATGCGACGCATGTGACCGCCAAAGAACTGGCGGGCATGGCCGCCCAAGGGGTGGTATTGGGCTTATGTCCGACCACCGAAGCCAATTTAGGGGATGGTCGCTTTGCGTTAGACGAATATCTGGCGGCGGGTGGCTGTTTCGGTATTGGTTCTGACAGTCATGTGTCTATCGATCCGCGAGAAGAGTTGCGCTTGCAGGAATACAACTTGCGCCTGTGGCGCGAGGCGCGCGTGCTCACCGCGAATGCCGAGAATCCGCACGTGGGGACGGCGTTGTGGCAGGCGGCGGTGCAAGGCGGTGCGCAGGCCTTTGGCTTTGCGGCAGCGGGATTGTCTGTGGGTGCGCCGGGTGATGCGCTGTTGCTGAATACGGATGCGCCAGAGTTTGCAGGCGTGATGCCTGAGGCGTGGCTGGATGCGTGGTTGTTTGCACCGCGTCGGCAAGCCATCGAGCGGGTGTGGGTCGGCGGCCAAGAGGTGGTCAGTCGCGGCCGGCACATCGCGCGCTCGCGCATTGAGCGAGCCTATAAGACGACGCTCAAGCGACTCACTGCTACCGCTTAATTTTTTAACTTACTTTTTATTGACGTGAGGGGACAATGACGATGGATCCGCGTAAAGACTCGACTCGGGTGATCAAAGCCAAAACGGGCACAACCTTGGAGGCACGTTCCTGGCTCACGGAAGCGGCCTTGCGCATGCTGTGTAATAACTTAGACCCCGGTGTCGCTGAGCGCCCGGAAGAGTTGGTGGTCTATGGCGGCATTGGTCGCGCGGCGCGCAATTGGGCGTGTTTTGATCAGATCGTGGCGAGCTTAAAGGTCTTAGGTGATGACGAAACGTTGCTGGTGCAATCGGGTAAACCGGTCGGTGTGTTTAAGACCCACGTCGATGCACCGCGCGTGCTCATTGCCAACTCCAATCTGGTTCCTCACTGGGCGACGTGGGAGCATTTTAACGAGCTCGATCGCAAGGGCTTGATGATGTATGGCCAGATGACCGCGGGTTCTTGGATCTACATTGGTAGCCAAGGCATTGTGCAGGGCACCTATGAAACCTTTGTGGAGATGGGCCGCCAGCATTTTGGCGGTGATCTCGCCGGGCGTTGGATTTTGACGGCGGGTTTGGGCGGGATGGGTGCTGCGCAGCCACTGGCTGCCACCATGGCGGGTGCATCGATGCTGGCGATCGAGTGTCAGAAGAGTCGCATTGAGATGCGCCTGCGGACGGGTTATGTCGATGTGGAAGCAAAAGATTTAGACGATGCGCTGCGCCTGGTGATGGACTCGGTGCGTGACAAGAAACCTTTGTCGGTGGCTTTGTGTGGCAATGCCGCTGAGATTTTGCCTGAGCTATTCAAGCGCGGCATCCGTCCGGATGCGGTTACTGATCAGACCTCCGCGCACGATCCCATCAATGGGTATCTGCCGATTGGATGGACGGTGGCGCAGTGGGAAGAGACCCGACGCACGGATCCGGCGGCGGTGGCGCTCGCGGCGCGTCACTCGATGGCTCGGCACGTAGAGGCACTGCTCGCCTTTCATCACGCGGGCATTCCAACCGTTGATTACGGCAACAACATTCGCCAAGTGGCGTTTGAGGAAGGCGTAAAAAACGCTTTTGATTTCCCAGGCTTTGTGCCCGCCTACATCCGTCCGCTCTTTTGCCGTGGCATTGGTCCGTTTCGTTGGGTGGCCTTGTCGGGTGATCCAGAAGACATTCGGCGCACCGATGCCAAGGTGAAAGAGTTAATACCCAATGATCCGCATTTGCATCGATGGTTGGATATGGCGGCGCAGCGGATTAAATTCCAAGGCTTGCCCGCGCGGATCTGTTGGGTGGGCTTGGGCGATCGCCATCGCTTGGGTCTGGCATTCAATGAGATGGTTAAAAGTGGCGAGTTGAAAGCGCCCATCGTCATTGGTCGTGACCACTTGGATTCCGGTTCCGTCGCGAGCCCGAATCGAGAAACAGAGAGCATGATGGATGGCTCAGATGCAGTCTCTGACTGGCCGTTGCTCAACGCCTTGTTAAATACCGCCAGTGGAGCGACGTGGGTCTCGTTGCACCATGGAGGTGGCGTGGGGATGGGCTTCTCACAGCACTCCGGTGTGGTGATTGTCTGCGACGGCACGGAGGCAGCGGCGAAGCGTTTAGCGCGTGTCCTATGGAATGACCCGGCCACCGGTGTCATGCGCCATGCCGATGCCGGTTATACGACCGCCATTGAGTGCGCGCGTGAGCGGGGGCTGGTCATGCCGATGCTGAAGTAGCGCGATGCAGCTGCATGAGGGTTCGCAACCGCTGGTGATCAGCTTGCCGCACAGTGGGCGTGCATTGCCCGCGGCGCTGGCGGCGCGTATGACCGCAGCGGGTCGGGCGGTGGCGGACACCGACTGGCATGTCGAGCGCCTGTATGGCTTCGCCAAAGCGATGGGGGCGTCTTGGATTGAGCCCGCCTATTCTCGTTATGTGGTCGATCTCAATCGCCCACCGGATGACACGGCCCTGTATGCGGGACAGGTGTCTACGGGGCTTTGTCCCACGCATACCTTTGCGGGTGAGGCCTTGTACGTGGGCGATGTCCCGGATGCCACAGAGCAGGCCGCGCGTCGCGTGCAGTACTGGCAGCCTTACCATCAAGGCGTGCAGGATCTGTTGGCACACGCCAAGGCACGCCATGGCTATGCGGTGCTTTTGGATGCGCACTCGATACGCTCCGTGGTGCCGCGTCTTTTTGAGGGGCGTTTACCGGACATCAACGTGGGTACCTTTGGGGGGCAGGCCTGCGATCCGATGCTGCAGGCCCGGGTGATGGCGGTGTTGGCGGCGAATTCGCTGTTTACGCACGTATTAAACGGACGTTTTCAGGGCGGCTACATCACCCGTCACTATGGCCAGCCAACGGATCGCATCTATGCGTTACAGATTGAACTGGCGCAAGTCGCTTATATGGATGAAGACACGACCGCCTTTGATGAGCGCCGTGCCGCGCCGTTGAGCGGACTGTTGCAGCAGGTGGTGGCGGAGTTGTTGCAGTTTTGTCCTGCGTGAGGGTTAAGGTGGGGGTCGGTCATCATCAGCTCGAGCGCCGCTAGCCTAAACCGAAGGGTGTGTGCAATCAGGGTGGGTTCTCATGAGTGAACGGACGGATGTGCTGCACAGTTGGTGCGTCCAAGCGGAGTGGGATGCGCCCACCATCGTCAGTGGCGAGGGCGCATTTTTCACCGATGAGAATGGTCATCGCTATCTCGATATGAGTAGCCTCGCCGAGTGCATGAACCTAGGCCACCAACATCCCGCAATCATTCAAGCCATTCAAGCGCAAGCGGCGCAGTTATGTTTTGTGACCAACAGCTGGGGTGCGATACCGCGTGCGGCGTTGGCGCGACGCTTGCTTGAGAAGTCAGGCTTTGAGGGCGGGCGGGTGTACTTCACCTTGGGTGGTGCGGACGCGAATGAGCACGCGGTCAAGTTTGCTCGCTTAGCCTGCGGGCAATCTGCGGCCAAAGTGATCACACGTGAGCGCTCCTATCACGGTGCCAGTTATGCCGCGATGGCGTTGTCCGGTGATGCGCGCACCGAGGGTCAGGTGGATCCGGCGGCCTTTGGTGTGCTTCGCGTCCCGGCGCCTTATCTGTATCGATGCGCCTTCGGATCAACGGATGCGATCACTTGTGCCACCCGCCACGTGGCACATCTGGCCGAGGTGATTGATCGCACACCGCCCCCTGGTGTCGCCGCGGTGTTGATGGAGGTGGATGCGGGGACTAACGGCATTGTGGCACCGCGAGCGTATTGGCCGATGCTTCGGGAAGCGACGGCTCGTCGTCGCGTGCTGTTGATTGCCGATGAGGTCATGAGTGGTTTTGGTCGCTGCGGTGAATGGTTCGCGTGGCAACGTGACGGTGAGGCGGGTCGCCCTGATCTGATGACCCTCGCCAAAGGCTTGACCGGGGCGCATCTGCCACTGGGCGCGGTGGTGCTGTCACAGGCCGTGGCAGCGACTGTAGAGCACCAGCAGCTATTCACAGGCCTTACCTATGCGGGTCATCCCTTATCGTGCGCGGCGGGTTTGGCGGCGGTGCAAGCCTATGCGGATGAGGCGCTGATTGAGCGCTCGCGACACTTAGGCGCCGAGCTGTATCGGGCGCTGCAAGCGCTTAAAAATCGACACGCCGTCATTGGCGATGTGCGTGGTGGCGATGGGCTTTTTGCCGTCATTGAGTTGGTGGCCGATCGGGCGTCAAAGACACCGCTGGCGCCATGGCCACAGACGCCACCCTTGCTGCGTGAGTTGGTGATGCGGGCAAAAGACGTCGGTGTGTCCTTCGCCACCCGCGGCCACTTGATCATTATCGCGCCCCCCTTGGTGATCGCTGAGCATGATCTGTCGGCTGCAGTGGCCTTGCTCGATCGGTTACTCAGCGAGTTGACCCACGCATGATCACAACGCTCTCTGCAATGATCGCTTCGCACGTCCGCGATGGTGATTGCGTGGCGCTGGAGGGATTTACCCATTTGATTCCTTTTGCGGCGGGTCATGAGTTGATCCGTCAGCGGCGCCGCGACTTGCATTTGGTGCGCCTGACGCCGGATGTGATTTATGACCAACTCATCGGCGCAGGGACTGCGCGGGCGCTCACCTTCGCGTGGGGTGGCAACCCCGGGGTGGGCTCTGCACATCGATTAAGAGATGCCATCGAGCACGCGTGGCCACAGGCACTCAGTTGGGTCGAACACTCGCATGCGGGCTTGGCAGCTGCCTACACAGCGGGCGCCTCCGGTCTGCCGTTTGGCGTGTTGCGCGGCTACCTGGGCACGGATCTACGCGCCGCCAATCTGTCGATCGCTGAGGTGGTCTGTCCGTATACAGGTGAGCGCTTGGCCACCGTGCCGGCCCTTCGCCCAGAGGTGACTATTTTGCATGCCCAGCAGGCCGATCAAGCCGGTAATGTGCTCATCCGTGGGATTATCGGCGCGCAAAAAGAAGCGGGCCTAGCGGCTCACAAGTTACTGGTCACGGTGGAGGAGATTGTTGAGCGCTTGGATGCGCCGATGAACAGCGTGGTGCTGCCGCATTGGTCGGTGACCGCCATTGCGTGTGTGCCGGCGGGTGCCTGGCCCTCCTATGCCACCGGTTACTACGCCAGAGACAATGCCTTCTATGTGACATGGGATGAGATCTCGCGTGATCGTCAGCGCTTCGTGGCGTTTGTGGATCGCTACATTCATGGCACCACCGATCATGCCCAGATGATTGGGTTGCTGCGAGCCGATGGGCTGTTGCCATGAGTGAGGCTTGCACCTATACGGCGGATGAGATGATGACCGTGATGGCCAGTCGCTTGTTGATCGATGGGCAGGTGTGTTTTGTGGGCATTGGCTTGCCATCGGCGGCTGCCAATCTCGCCGTTCGCTTGCATGCGCCCGCACTCCATTTGATCTATGAGTCGGGGACAATCGATACGCGACCCCGCGTGTTGCCTTTATCGATTGGCGACGGTGATTTAGCGGAGACTGCCACGGCGATCGTGTCCTTGCCTGAGGTGTTCGCCTATTGGCTGCAGGCGGGGCGGGTCGACGTCGGCTTTTTAGGAGCCGCTCAAGTGGATCGCTTTGGGAACTTAAATAGCACGGTGATCGGACCTTATGATCGGCCGACGACCCGCTTGCCCGGTGGGGGTGGCGCGCCGGATATTGCTTTGCATGCGAAACAGGTGCTGGTGGTGTTAAAGCAATCACCCCGATCCTTTGTGGCGAGACTCGATTTTAGGAGTTCGCCGGGTTTCTTAGGCGGCAGCGGTGAGCGAGCACGTCTTAGGGTCGGCGGATTGGGTCCGGCGGCATTGGTCAGTGACTATGGCGTGTTTAAGCCCTCGGTTGACACGCAGGAGTTGGAATTGGTGGCGCGCTACCCCGGTGTTGAGGTGGAATCGATTGTCAACGCCACGGGCTGGCCGTTGAGAGTGGCTGCACACGTGGAGGTGGTGAGTGCGCCGACGGTCGAGGAATTACAGGTGTTAAGAGACTTGCAGCAATTGACCCGAGAAGCACACAGTCGACCGATTCGCTTACCGATCTAGAGACCCTCGTATGCAAAATCCTCATATTAAAACGACCTTGCCCGGACCGAAGGCGCAAGCGATGCTCGCGCGCGACGCGGCGGTCGTATCGCCCTCCTATCCGCGCGATTATCCCTTCGTGATGTCGCATGGCCGCGGTGTGGAGGTGTGGGATGTCGATGGCAATCGCTTTTTAGATTTTGCAGCAGGCATCGCGGTGTGTAGTACGGGTCACAGTCACCCGCAGGTGGTACAGGCAGTCAAGGAGGCGGCTGATCAGTTTTTGCATATTTCATCGGATTACTGGCATGAGGGTCAGATTCGGTTAGCGGAACGCATGAACGAGCTGTCACCGATGGGTGGTCCGGTGATGAGTTTTTTTACCCAGTCCGGCACGGAGAGCGTGGAGGGGGCTTTGAAGCTCGCTCGCTATGTCAGTGGGCGCTCCCGCTTCATCGGCTTCTTAGGCGGCTTCCATGGCCGAACGATGGGCTCATTGGCATTCACCTCCAGCAAATACACCCAGCAGAGCGGATTTTTCCCAACGATGCCGGGTGTGACGCATGTGCCTTATCCGAATAATTATCGGCCACTGTTTGCTGGGGCGGATCAAGGGCGTGCGGTGCTGTCTTATATTGAGGACGTGCTCTTTAAGAGCAACGTGCCGGCCAGTGAGGTGGCGGGTATTTTGATTGAGCCGATACAGGGCGAGGGCGGTTATTTGCTGCCGCCGGACGGATTTTTACAGGGCTTACGCGCGCTGTGTGATCGCCATGGCATCTTATTGATTTTTGATGAGGTGCAGTCGGGTATCGGTCGTACGGGCAAACTGTTTGCTTGTGAGCACTGGGGTGTGGCGCCTGACATCATGACCCTCGCGAAAGGCTTGGGCTCCGGTTTGCCGATTGGTATGGTGGTCGCTCGCCAATCGATCATGTCGCAATGGACGCGCGGGGCGCATGGCAATACCTATGGTGGCAATCCGCTGTGTTGTGCGGCGGCGTTGGCTACCCTGGATCTAGTGACCGGCGGCTACCAGTCTAACGCGGCGACCGTTGGGGCTTACTTTTTGGAGAAGCTGCGCGACTTGCAGACACGCTATCCGGTGATTGGTGAGGTGCGTGGTAAGGGATTGATGATCGGTATGGAACTGGTCGAGGGTCTGGATCATGCGCCGGCCGCGGCGCTGTGTGATGCGCTGATTACTCGTGCGTATGAAAATGGACTGATTTTGCTGTCGTGCGGAAAAAGCACGGTGCGCTTCATGCCGCCACTGATGGTGAGCGAGGCGCAGATTGATGAGGCGCTGGTGTGGTTGGAATTCAGTCTGCAGCAGGTGCTGTCTCGCCAAGCCCGCTGAGGCTTAAGCGTAGGGTCGTGCGGGGAATCGGGTGTAATTGCCCGCCCATACAGCGGATAAACCGCTAAAATAGGTCACTCGATCGGTCCGTACGCCCGGTCGAGCTGGCGCGGTAGGGCGTCAGGTCTTGTTGTGCTATCGAATCTGAGGTATCGCATGACGCGTCCTTCCCGCTTGCACGTTCCACACGCACCGGCACGACCCGGACAGCCACCGGATTTCAGTTATGTGCGTTTGTCGCCCGCCGGTGCGGTGGTGCGTCCGGATGTGGGTGCGCCGGTCACGGAGCTTGCCCCTTTAAGCCTTGAGCTCATCCGCGTGTTAGATGATCAGCACGCCGCGGTCGGACCGTGGAACCCCAATTTAGCGATCGACGAGTTGCAAGTCGGCTTGCGGTGGATGGTGCTCACTCGTTTATATGATGAGCGCATGTTTAAGACCCAACGGCAGGGGCGTATTTCATTTTATGTAAAGTCAACCGGTGAAGAGGCCGTGTCAGTGGCTGCGGGGCTCGCGCTCAAGCCAACCGATATGCTCTTTCCTTCCTATCGCCAGCAGGGTCTGCAGTTTGTGCGCGGCATGAGCTTGGTGGATCTGATGTGTCAGTTGCTGTCCAACACGCGCGACATGTGTAAGGGGCGGCAGCTGCCGGTGCTTTATCATTCTAAGGAACGCCATTTATTTACCATCTCTGGCAATTTGGGCACGCAGTGTCCGCAGGCCGTCGGTTGGGCGATGGCATCGGCGATTAAGGGCCAAGAGGATTTAGCGGCCACTTGGATTGGTGAGGGGTCTACCGCTGCGGCGGATTTTCATAATGCATTACTGTTTGCCTCGGTGTATCACGCACCGGTCATTTTAAATGTGGTCAATAACCAGTGGGCGATCTCCACCTTCCAGGGCTTTGCGGGCGCCGAACAACACTCCTTTGCGGCGCGGGCGCCGAGCTATGGCGTTCCGGGTCTGCGCGTGGATGGCAATGACTATCTGGCCGTGTATGCCGCAACCCGTTGGGCTGCCGAGCGCGCGCGCAGCGGTGCCGGTGCCACATTGATTGAGTTGGTCACTTATCGGGTATCGGCGCATTCATCCAGTGATGATCCCTCACGCTATCGCCCTAAGGATGAACCGGAGCACTGGCCGTTGGGGGATCCGATTGAGCGCCTTAAGCAGCATCTCATTGGCTTAGGCGCTTGGTCGGAGGCGCAGCAAGCGACGCTTGAGAGTGAACTCAACGAACAGCTGAGTGCGGCCTGGAAAGAGGCGGTTGGCTACGGCAGCTTGAGTGAGGGGCCTAAGCTACACAGTGATCTCATGTTTGAAGATGTCTTTAAAGACATGCCGCAGCACCTGATTGAGCAGCGCGCCCAGTTGCGCCGTGAGAAGGCTTAAGTTATGGCGCAAATGAACATGATTCAAGCGCTTAATTCGGCCATGGATGTGTGCATGGCCAAAGACCCGAGCGTAGTGCTGTTGGGTCAAGATATTGGATATTTTGGTGGTGTGTTCCGGGTGACGGACGGGTTACAGCGAAAGTACGGCGAGCATCGGGTGCTGGATACGCCGATTACCGAGGGCGGTATTGTTGCGGCCGCGATTGGCATGGCGGTGAACGGGTTAAAACCGGTCGCTGAGATTCAATTCGCGGATTACATATACCCGGGATATGACCAGATTGTCAGTGAGTTAGCCCGCTTGCGCTATCGAAGTGCGGGTGACTTTCCCGCACCGGTCACGATTCGTACCCCCTGTGGGGGTGGTATTCATGGCGGACAGACGCACTCGCAGAGTCCCGAGGCGCTGTTTACACACGTGTGCGGTATCCAGGTGGTGATGCCGTCGAATCCGTACGATGCGAAGGGGCTGTTAATCGCCGCCATTGAGGCAGACGATCCGGTCCTGTTCTTGGAACCCAAACGTTTGTACAACGGGCCGTTCGATGGTGACCCGAATAAGCCTGCGGTGCCATGGAGTACTCATCCCAAAGGGGAGGTGCCGGAGGGCTACTATCGCGTGCCTTTAGGTCAGGCCTCGGTCGTGCGCGCAGGTGCTGAGGTGACGATTATCACTTACGGAACCATGGTGCATGTCGCTGAAGCAGCGGCGCGACAGCTGGGTATCGATGCAGAGATTATCGATGTGCGCTCGATGGTGCCGTTGGATGTGGAGACGTTGGTGGCGTCGGTTGAGAAGACCGGTCGATGCTTGGTGGCGCATGAGGCCACGCGCTTCAGCGGTTTTGGTGCGGAGTTAGCGGCGACGATTCAGGAACGTTGCTTTTGGCATCTGCAGGCGCCTATCGAGCGAGTAGGCGGTTGGGATACGCCGTATCCACATGCCTTTGAATGGGAGTATTTCCCGGGCCCACAACGGCTGAGTGCTGCATTGAATCGGCTGATGGAGGCCGGATGAGTCGTTACGTTTTTAAATTACCCGATTTAGGCGAGGGCACGGTCTCTTCGGAGATTGTCGTGTGGCGCGTTCGAGTCGGTGACGTGGTGGCGGAAGATGCGCCGCTGGTGGAGCTCGCGACCGATAAGGCGGTACTCGAGGTGCCATCGCCGGTCAGTGGTCGGATCATCGCCTTGCAGGGTGAGCCGGGTGATTCGGTGGCGGTGGGGGCGGACTTGGTCATTTTTGAGACCGAGGCAACGCTTGAACGTGCCGCGGTACCAATAGCCGGCGTGATCGCGCCGACTGCATCGGCGGTAGTGTCCCGTCAAGCCGCAGGCGCGGGACGGGTCATGGCCTCGCCGGCCACTCGGCGTCTCGCCCAACAGGCCGGTGTTGATCTGTCCAAGGTCAGTGGCAGTGGTCCGGGGGGTCGCATCGCACGAGCTGATTTAGACCGTGCGGCCTCCGGTCGACCGGCCAGCGAGACCCCGCACGGTGGCGTCAGTCGTAGGGCGCGCACGGGGGTTGAGGAAGTCCGGATCATTGGCGTGCGACGGGTGATCGCCGAGCGCACCTTAGCGGCAACGCGCAATATCCCGCATTTTTCCTATGTGGAGGAGGTGGATGTGACCGCGCTTGAGGCGCTGCGTCAGTCCGCCAATGCGGCCCTTGTGTCGGGTATGCCGAGCTATTCATATTTACCCTTTGTGTTGGGTGCGCTCGCTTTAGTTTTGGTGGATTTTCCACAGTGCAATGCGCATTACGATGAGGAGCGCAAGGTGTTGATGCGCCACCACGGGATACACGCCGGCATCGCAACGCAAACCGCTGATGGATTAAAGGTGCCGGTGGTGAGGCACATCGAGGCGTTGGGCTTGGCCGAGTTGGCGGCAGAGATTCGTCGCGTGGCCGCGGGGGCACGTGAGGGGACGGCCAAACGCCTTGATTTGTCGGGTTCAACGATCACCGTCACTAGCCTCGGTAAGTTAGGTGGCGTCGCGTCTACCCCGGTGCTCAACGCACCGGAAGTCGCTATCATAGGTATTAATAAAGCGATGGATCGGCCGATGGTGATCAATGGCCAAGTCGTGATCCGGCGTATGATGAATCTATCGTCCTCGTTTGATCATCGTTTTGTCGATGGTTTTGATGCGGCGGCCATGATTCAGGCGCTGAAAGAGCGTCTAGAACAGCCGCAGCGTATTTTTGATGAGTTGAATGGAATCGCCTTGAGTGAGGCTCAGTTGAATCTAAAAAGGGACTCCGTGATATGAGCGAGGTGGTGACCCAACATCCTCCGTTTGGCAGCGTATTTGCCGACGTGATGGCGATTGCTTGGTATCGCGATGGACGGTGGGGGTCTGCCGAGGTGGTGCCCTTAGCGCCGCTGCCCTTGCATCCAGCGGCCCACGTCTTGCACTACGCGAGTGAGTGCTTTGAGGGATTTAAAGCCTATCGTTGGCCCGATGGTCAGATTCACTTGTTCAGGATGGATCGACATTTAGAACGCTTTAGACAAAGTGCGGCGAGCTTGGTGCTGCCGGTGCCTGAGGCGGACTGGGTCGGTGGCATGGTGCGCTCGCTCATTCAGCGCTGCCAGGCGACGGTGCCTGAGGCGCCCGGTGCCTTGTATTTACGGCCGACGCTGATCGGAACAACGGCGAATATCGGCGCGGCGGCATCACCGAGCACGGAGGCATGCTTAATAGTGCTCGCGAGCCCGGTGTGGGATTACTTCAGTGGGGGTGCTAAGCCGCTGAAGATCTGGGTCGAGGAGCGGGCGACGCGCTGCGCTTCGCATTTGGGCTCTACCAAAACCGGCGGCAATTACGCCGCCGCCTTAGGTCCGACGATGGCGGCGCGTCGCGCCCATCAAGTGGATCAGGTGTTGTTTTGCCCGGGCGGAGAGGTGCAAGAAACCGGTGCCGCTAACTTTTTGTTGATCCGCGAGGGGCATATTCTGACGCGAAGCCTCGACAGTTCTTTCTTGCATGGCGTGACGCGCGACTCGCTGTTGACCATGGCGGGTGATCTCGGCTATCGAGTCGAGGAGCGTGTGTTCACCGTCGATGAGATGATGGACTGGATAAAAACCGGTGAAGCGGCTTTATCGGGCACGGCGGCGGTACTCGCAGGCGTTGGGTCTTTGCTGCGTGCGGGACAGGCTTTCACGGTGGCCGATGGCCAGATCGGTGTGCATACCCAACGCCTACGGAGTGCTTTGGTGGATATCCAGCAGGGTCGATCGCCTGACCGTCACGGATGGCTGCAGACCGTCTAAAACTCCGGTGATGACGCGCTGATCGGAGTATTCTATCGACTCGTATGGCACGCCCGGCTCCGCCGGGCGTCTTCTTTTGTGAGGCGTGTATGTTGTTCGCTGATCTTAAATTGCATCCGAGTCTGTTGTCGGCGATTAAAGAGTTGGGCTATACCCGACCCACGCCGATCCAAGTAGATGCTATCCCGCCGGCGCTCGAGGGGCGCGATTTGCTTGCGTGTGCGGCTACCGGCAGCGGCAAGACCGCCGCTTTTATGTTGCCGATCTTGCAGCGTCTGATGCCCTTATCGCGCGGCAAAACGCGCGCGCTGGTGCTCGCGCCCACCCGTGAGTTGGCAGCGCAGATTTTAGAGGACTTACAAAGTCTCGCGGTGCATTCGCCGGTCAATGGTGCGTCGGTGTTTGGTGGCGTCGGCATGGGACCGCAGGAACATGCGTTTCGCAGTGGGGTCGATGTGATCATCGCCACACCCGGTCGGCTACTTGATCACTTTAAGCAACCCTATGCCAAGCTCGATGCGCTCGAGGTGCTGGTGCTGGATGAGGCCGATCGCATGCTCGATATGGGCTTTTTGCCAGATATCCGGCGGATTCTGCGACAAATCCCCAGCAAGCGGCAGACGCTGTTTTTCAGCGCGACCATGCCGCCGCCGATCGCGGTGTTAGCGCGGGAGATGTTAAAAAGCCCAGCGACCATTAATCTGGAGCGTCAGTCGCGCCCGGCGGCGGGTATTACCCAGGCGATCTACCCTGTGGCCCAAGAGTTGAAATCCGCCTTGCTGGTGGAGTTGCTTAACCGCGGCGACATGAAAGAGGTGCTGGTGTTCACGCGCACGAAGCATCGCACTAATCGCTTGGCTGAGTATTTAGTTAAGCAAGGCATTGCAGCGGAGCGCATTCATGGCAATCGTTCGCAAACACAGCGCACCGCTGCCTTAGCAGGCTTTAAAGCGGGTAAGTTTCGGGTGCTCGTGGCGACAGATATCGCGGCGCGCGGCATTGATGTCGAGGATCTCGGCCATGTAGTGAATTTTGATGTGCCGCAAGTGCCAGCGGATTACATCCATCGCATCGGCCGCACGGGTCGTGCGGAGGCGGTGGGTGATGCCTTTACCTTCGTGTCACGTGAAGAAGAGGGTGATCTCAATGCGATTGAGAAAGTGCTGGGTAAGCGATTGCCGCGCGTGACCGTCCCCGATTTTGACTACCACGCGCGCGTAGAGGCGAAGCTTGAGGTGCCTTTGGCTGAACGAATCGCAGCGATTCGCGCCAAAAAGGCATCCGATCGGTCACGTGGCCAAGCCAAGCGAGGCGCCGCCGCCCCGGCGGGGCGTGGAGCAGTGGCGCGTCCGGGTGGACGGCCATCGGGCCCGTCGCGTTCAGGGTCCGGTGGGGGTCGCCGAGGTCCCGGTGGCGGCTCCGGTGGTCAAGGGGGCTCGGCTCGTTAACTCAGCGGGCGCCTTGCTCGGTGAATGCTGTCGGCCAGCCTGCGCGTAAGCAGGCGGGGTTGAGTTCTTGCACTGAGTTCAATCCCAATTGTCCGAGCACGCGGTCAAGCTCGCAGGTGAGAATCGTGAGGGCGCGCGTGACGCCGGCTTCCCCGCCGGCCGCGAGGCCATATAACGGGGCGCGACCTAATAAGACGCCATGGGCACCGAGCGCTAAGGCTTTGGCAATGTCCGTACCCCGCCTAAAACCACTGTCAATTAATAAGGTGATGCGCGCGCGATAAGCTTGTGCGATCTCTGGAAGCATTTCGATGGGTGCCACGCTGCCATCGAGTTGGCGGCCGCCGTGGTTTGATAAGACGACGCCGTCTATGCCGAGTTCAATAGCCCGTTCGACATCCTTCGGGTGCAAGATGCCTTTGACGATCAGGGTGCGCGGCCATCGCTCACGCAGTCGCGCCAGTAGGTCCCAGTCGACCCGCGCTTTAAATATCGTTGGCAAGTAGGTGGCACCATGTCGGGCGCTTCGCATGTGGGGCGGCAGAAAAGCGGCGATGTTGACGAATTCTGCAAAGCCCGTTGGAAAAGCCACATCCCATAACCATGGCAAGTGGCACAGCGCATCAAGTACCGATCGGAGATTCGGCTGACCGGGGCGTTTGAAGTTGCGCTGATCCCATTCGCGGTTGCCAAATACGTTCGCATCCGTCGTCACCATGAGCGCCTGGGCATTGGCCGCAGCGGCGTGGGTGAGTAAATCCGCCGTGATTTCGGGTTTCTCTAAGATGTACAGCTGCATCCATAGATCGCATCCACTGCGTGAGGTGATCTCTTCCGGGCGGGTGTTCGACACCGTGCTTAAGCAAAACGGAATCTGCGCCTGTGTGGCGGCGCGCGCGAGCTTAAGATCGCCCTGGCGCCGTTGTAGCCCATTGTTGCCGGTGGGTGCAATGATGATCGGCAGGGCATAGTCACGACCAAAGAGCGAGGTGCGCAGGTGGCGGCTTTCCGTGTTGACCAGTGTGCGTGGGATGAACTGCCACTGATCGAAGGCTTGCCGATTGCGTCGCAGCGTACGCTCTTCCTCCGCGCCGCCTTCGAGGTACTCAAAGGCGATATTGGCCAGATGGCGCGCCGCCAAGCGCCGTAAGTCTTCGATGTTGATCGCGCTCTGAACGGTTCGACAGCGATAGGCGCGATGACGATTCATGGTGGCCTCGGTCAGTGCGTGAAGAACCCCATCTTAACGCCGGCAACGGTGATGATATCTTGATCTTTCAGCAGGCTGGCTTCGGATCCGATGGGCTGATCATTAATAGCAGGATATGGGCACTCGATCAGTGTCTCGACATGCGTCAGGTAATAGCGATCGCCATGGCGATTGATGGCGGCCACCTGCGTGTCGGGGCGTCCAACCGTGGTGACCGTTTTAACCAGTGGCAGATGACGACCGGCTGAGGGGCCAGAGAGGATATGTAAGGTGGCCTTCATGACCGGTGCGGGGGGCGTCCCGGGCGTCGGCGGTAGGTCGAGTGGCGGCAGCGTGTCCGGTGGAATCACGATGGTGCTGGCAAAGCCGGTCGTGTCTTCAGTGCGTTGACTGCCATCCAAAAACCGCAACTGGTGTATGCCGCAGGTGATGAGATCGCCATGCTGCAGTGCATGTTTTTTGATCAGGCTGCCATTGACGCAGGTGCCATTGGTGGAACGTAAGTCCTCGAGAAAGGAATCCTGCAGAATGTTGACGACCAGCGCATGGTGACCGCTGACCCCAGGGTGATCAATGCGCACGTCATTGCCCGGTAATCGGCCAATAGAGAAGCGCTCTTTTTGCATATTGTACTCAGCGAGTATCTCTGCATCTAAACTTAAAATGAGCTGTGCCATGGTAGAGTCCTCCGCCTTTTTATGAAAACCAACCGCGAATGCGGTCTAAGAGGCTAATGACTGGCATATAGAGTTGATCGACATGCGCTAGTACCGCAGAAATATTGTCGCGGCCGCCGGCTGTGTTGGCGCTGTCAATTAAGCTTTGCACGATATCCTTTAGGGATTGACCTGGGGTTTTTAGTATCGATTCGATCTGCGCGTCGTCTAGCATGTCGGTGAGCCCGTCTGAGCACAACATGTAAAGATCGCCGCTTTCCATTTGGTGTTCACGAACGTCTACTTCGACCGTGTTTTCAACACCCAATGCGCGCGTCACAAAATTCTTATTGGTGGACTGGAGCGCTTCTTCTTCTGAATAAAATCCGCGATCCACGAGTTCTTGTAGTAGGGAATGATCAATGGTGAGCTGCTGTAAATGCCCATGGCGTAGTCGGTACAGTCGTGAGTCGCCGACATGTGCGACGATGACTTTGTCGGTATAGAACATCATGGCGACGATGGTGGTGCCCATGCCGGCGCAGTTCGACTGGCTTTTAGAGCTTAAGTGCACAATCTTATTGGCTCTTAAAATGGCATCGCGCAGGATGATGCTTGGCCGCATGAGGCCTGACAGCCGATCGGTGGTAGTCAGCAGCTGTCGGGAGAAGGCTTCGCGGACAATGCTTAAGGTCGTTTTAACCGCGAGGTCGCTCGCGACCTCGCCGGCGTTGTAGCCACCCATGCCATCCGCGAGTACGTACAGACCAATGGAGGATTCTTCACCGATGGTGTCCTCATTATGTCCTCGTATGCGTCCGGTGTGGGTGCAGGCGGCTGCAGTGATTTCATGTTTCATGAGGGGCTTAGCTCATCAATTGGAGTGCAGCGGCGCGCAACGCCGTGGCCATTTCAGAGGCGCGCTGATAACGCGCATCGGGGTTCTTTTGTAGAGCGCGATCAATGATGTCGCCAATCGAGGGAGGCAAGTCCGGACGGATAGTTCGCAGTGGCGGGTGTGGGTTGTTGACGATGCTGTTCATGAGGCCTGTCATGGAATCGGCGCGAAAGGGCAGTTGACCGGCCAGCAGTTGATACAAGGTGACGCCAAGTGAGAACAGATCCGAACGGCCGGTAATGACACCGCCCTCTAACTGCTCAGGCGACATGAACGAAGGCGTGCCGAGCACGATGCCGCTGCGGGTATTGCTGGTGTTGGTATTGCGGGCGATGCCAAAGTCCATCAACTTGACGGATCGGCTTGCAGGATCGATAACAATGTTAGCGGGTTTGATGTCGCGATGGATCACGTCATTGGCGTGCGCATAATCAAGCGCGTCAGCGACTCGTGCCACCACCTCGAGCGCGGTGTGCGGCTCAAGCAAGGTGTCTGGCATGGCGTGTTGGTTCAGCATTGTGCCTTGCAGGTACTCCATGGCGATCCAGGCGATGCCCGCGTCTTCACCGGCGTCGTAGACGGTGACAATCGCTGGATGGCGCAAGCGCCCGGCCATTTCTGCTTCTCTAAAGAACCGCGCTCGGGCTTCACCGAGATCGCGCTCATCGTATTCTTCTGCCAACGGGATGGCTTTAATAGCCACGATGCGATTCAGGCGAGGATCACGGCCCAAGTAAACGGTGCCCATCGCGCCGCGGCCTATCTCTCGCTCGAGTTGGTAGCGGCCGAGTGTGGGTGGGGCGGGGCGTTGCTTTTTTCCCAACAGCAGGTCAGTGACTTCTTCTTTGGTGGGCTCTTGTAGGCGCGCATTCAGGGCTTTGCTGATGTCACTGAGTGACGGGGCTTTGGCGTGTTTGACGGAGTCCGGTTCTACCGGCTGGGTTTTTTCATGGCCGGCGTGGCGCGGGTGGGCGCTCGCTCGTGGGCCGGTCAGTGAGAGGGGTTCATAGTCTTCATACACGGCCGGCTTGGCGGGGCGACGCTTGAGCAGGCTTAAACTCGCCACCGCCCATGGCACGCTTAAACTCACGGCCATCAGTGGAATCCAAAGGTGCGCGCTCAGCAGGGCGATTAATTCAATGAGCCATAAGGCCACCATCCACACCGCCGCCCAGCGATATTGTGCATAGCGCGATCGTTTAGGGGCCATCAGGCCTACCCAGGCGATGATCGCGAGGGCGGCCGCTAAGCTGATCAGCCAGCTGAGCGAGGGCTGCTGACCATAATCCGCGGACTCAAGGCTGATCACGCGTTGGCTGACCGCCTCGCCGACTGAAAGCTTTGGACCGTGGATGAGTGTCAGTTCGTTAGGTCCTTGACCGATCACCAGCACCCGGCCGGCAATCAGTGCCGTTTGCGCGCTGCCTAAGTCACTCAGTGCGCGGTGCGGTGTACCGCGTGCGTCGCTCGCTGGCAGCCCCATCTGAGGCAACCACTCCCCATTGCCGTAGAGGTGCAGTTGCGATGCCGCCAGATCAATGGCGTGATCGGACAGTGCGCCGTGTAAGTCGAGTTCTCCATGGGAGGCAAGCCATGCGGCGAAGCTCAGTGAGGGCACTAAGGTGTTGTTGGCGGCACGACTATATAAGCGGTCACGGCGTGTCACCCCATCGGCATCGGTGCCCATGGCAGGTTCCATGCCTACCCCACGGGCCACCGCGGTAAAGCGATCTAAGGGGAGATGGGTGGCGTCGGCATACAGAATCACATTGCCGGCGGCTTTGATCGCACGTTCGAGCTCAGCATCCTGATCGAGCTCCGTCTCCCAGTTCTGTAGGCGCGCATGCATTAATGGATCGGCGGGTGATTCGAGCAGGGTGCGCACCCGAGCTAAATCTTTGTTGTCATCGGGACTGGAGAGCGGCACGGCGAGTACGGTCGCCGCCGCGCCTTGGGCGGCGGCTTGGCCGATGGCCACTGCCAGTGCATGACGCGAGCTGCCGTGATCGGCGCGTTCATCGGTGAGCGGAATCCACAGGACGGGGGACGTACGATCCGGGTAGCTACTGCGCGCGCGCAGTTGCAGGGGGAGACCCTCGAGGGTGGCGCCAAAGCCCGGGAGAAAGAGGTCCACCAGCAGCACCCAGGCGCAAACCACGGCGGTCGCGAGCAACACAGGACGCAGGTGGGGAGGCACTGACATGGCGGCTAAACCCTTGAGTTAATGGGCACAAAGTGTAGGTGGGCGTAAAGGGGGGCGTCGCGGAACAGGGTCTCAGGTCTGAACGATGGAGGCTCTGTTAGCATCACAGGATGAGCAGTCCATCGCGAACCGTGTATGTGTGCAGCGCCTGCGGGGAGGATTCGCCCAAATGGCAGGGTCAATGCCCCGCCTGTCGGGCGTGGAACACCTTATCGGCCCTGCAGCGTGCCAAGCAAAGCACTAAATCAGCGGCCCCCCGTACCCCGAGCGTTTTTAGTTTGCCGGAGGCCTTAGGCTCAGACGCGGCCTTAGAAGCCCCGCGCTTGTCCTCTGGGTCGTCTGAGTTTGATCGGGTGCTGGGGGGTGGTTGGGTGGCGGGTTCTGTGACCTTGATTGGCGGCGACCCCGGCATCGGTAAATCCACCCTGTTATTGCAAGCGGCGGCGGCCGTGGCGCCGATCGTGCCGGTGCTGTATGCCACCGGTGAAGAGAGTATCCGGCAGGTCGGCCTGCGTGCCAAACGCTTAGGCCTGAAGGCGGCGGCTTTGGTGCTACTCGCTGAGACCGATGTGGAGCGCATCTTGGAGCAGGCGCGTGTTTTAGGGACGCAGTTGCTGGTGGTGGATTCGATTCAGACCATGGCCAGTGCAGAGGTCGAAGCGAGTGCCGGGTCGGTCTCGCAGCTGCGAGAGTCGGCGGCGCGCTTGGTGCAATTTGCAAAATCCACCGGCACGGCAGTGGTGCTGATTGGGCATGTCACCAAAGAAGGCGTCATTGCAGGGCCGCGGGTACTAGAGCACTTGGTCGATACGGTGTTGTATTTTGAAAGCGATGCGGGCAGTCGGTTTCGGGTGGTGCGCGCCATTAAAAATCGCTTTGGTGCGGCGCAGGAAATCGGTGTTTTTTCCATGGAAGAAGCGGGTCTTAAGGAAGTTAAAAATCCCTCGGCGATCTTTTTATCGCGTCATCCGTCACCCGTGCCTGGCAGTGTGGTGACCGTGATTCGTGAGGGTAGTCGTCCCTTGCTTATTGAGGTGCAAGCCTTGGTGGATGAGTCGCGCGCACAGCAGCCGCGGCGCGTGACGGTCGGGCTCGAGTCCAATCGGTTGTCGCTGTTACTGGCCGTCTTGCATCGCCATGGCGGCATCGGTCTGCAGGCCCATGATGTATTTATTAATGTGGTCGGCGGGGTGCGGGTGAGTGAAACCGCTGCGGACCTACCGGCCTTATTGGCAGCGGTCTCGAGTTTAGACAATCGGCCGGTCGCCTCCGATTGGGTGGCCTTTGGTGAGTTGGGTTTGGCGGGCGAGATCCGACCGGTCCCTTTTGGTGAAGAGCGGCTACGGGAGGCCGTGAAACATGGGTTTAAGCGCGCGATTGTGCCCACCGCGAATGTCCCTAGAAAAGCGATTGAGGGCCTTCAGGTGATCGGCGTGTCGCGACTCGATGAGGCCTTAAGGATTGATCGAGGGGCGGTTTAGGCGGGTGTGTTGAGCAGCGGGTCAGTGGCCCAGATGCGCACGGTCTTGATGCTGTGTTCTGCCACTTGCATCACTTCCATGGCGTGACCGCCTAACTTCAGTGAGGTACCCGGTTCCGGGATGGTTTCCAAGTACTCAATGATCAGGCCATTGATGGTGCGCGGACCGCGGGTCGGCAGGTTAAGGCGCAGCATGCGGTTCAGAGATCGCACCGGGGTGCCACCGGGGACGATGTAGCTACCATCTTCTTCAATCCTGACTTCACGTCGACCGGCATACGGGATGGACGTAAATTCACCAACAATTTCTTCGAGGATGTCATCGATGGTGACTAATCCTAAGACGTCGCCATACTCATCTACCACATAGGCATGTCGTCGGTGGTTTTCTTGAAAAGCCGCTAATTGTTGGGTAAGGGTCGTGCCTTCCGGCACATAGTACGGTGGCCGTTGCTCGGCTAAAGCGATCAGCGACTCGCGCGTGAGATCGCCTCTGATCAATGCACGGGTCACGCGCTTTAAATGCAAGACGCCAATGATGTGATCGAGACTGCCTTGATACACCGGGAGGCGAGTGTTCTCCGCCTCGCGTAGGACCGCCACGATGTCTTCCCAGTCGTCGTCCACATCAATACCGGTGACTTCCGTGCGTGGCACTAAGATATCTTCCACCTGAATGCGCTCTAAATCCAAGATGCCGACCAGCATTTGCTGGTGCTTTAATGGAATGAGCGCGCCGGCTTCAGTGACTACGGTGCGCAGTTCATCGGCCGACAAGGAACGTGACGAGGCGCGTTCGCCGGTGGCTCCAAAAAGACGCAGCAGGCTGTTGGTGATGCCATTCATCAGCCATAAAAAGGGTGAGGTGATCCACAGCAGCGGCCGATAAATATAAGCCGCCGAAATCGCCAAGCGCTCAGCGTTTAACGCCCCATAGGTCTTTGGCCCCACTTCACCAAACATCAGCAGCAGCAGCGTTAAGACGCCGTTCGCTGCGGCTAACCAATGCTCCCCAAAAGAATTGAGGGTCATCACCGTGACAATACTCGCGGCACTCACATTGGCGACCGTATTGCCAAGCAACATGACACCGATCAGTCGATCGGGGCGTACGAGCAGGCGTTCGGTCAGGCGTGCGCCGGCGTGCCCTGAGTGCGCTAAGTGTCTCAGACGATAGCGATTGATGCTCATCAGCGCGGTCTCAGTGCTTGAGAAAAACGCAGACAACACTAAGCTGATGAGGAGGCCGCTGAGCGCAAGTGCCGGGGACAACTCGATCAAGTCACCCCCAGTGACGTCCCAGTAGGGTCTCTAACACGAACTTTGAACCAAAGTAGGCGAGTACGAGGCTCGCAAAACCCACGAGGGTGAACTGCAGCGCACGAGTCCCGCGCCATCCATAGCGCACCCGGCCAATGAGTAGGCAGCCAAACACCAACCACGCCAGCAGAGCGAGCACCATTTTATGGACCAGATGCTGCGCCAATAAGTCAGTGACAAAAAAGAAGCCGGTGACTAAGGCGAGCGTTAACACCGCAAAACCCGCAGCAATGATATGAAACAGGGTGTTCTCCATGGTTTCCACGGGCGGCAGCTGCGCCAGTAAGCCTAAGGGGATGCGTGCGCGTAAACGCTGTTGTTGCCAGGCGAGCAGTAAGACGATGACCGCCGACATGGACAGCCAGCCTGCGGCGAGTGCGGCTAAGCCAATGTGTGCGCTCATCTCCCACTCGGGCGGCGTGACTTCGATGAAGCCGCTTTGCCATCCCGTGCCAATCGCCAGCAATCCAGCGATCGTTAAGAGTGCGACCGCGAGTAGGCCCAAGGGTCGCCACACCATCATGATCACCGTCGTCGTCGCGATCACCCAACCGATCAGCGATAGGCTGTCGGTCATGCTGATGATGAGTCCCGCCGGGCTTTGAATGGCCATCGCCACCATCAATCCATGGACCAGCGCGCCGGCTGCCGCCCACCCGGCGGCGGCTCGTGGGTACCGGTTAGAAGCGGGGGGCTGCCAAGCCAAGCACGCGATGGCCGCCGCATACAGCAGCAGTGGTAACAGGGACAGAGCCAAGTGGCGAATCATGGAAACCCCAACGGTCTAGGAGGCGGCATCTTAACGCGAGACACACATCAATCAGCCCGATCCCTATAATGTACCTGCTAACAAGGAGCGGTGATGTTTGATCGACTGACTGAACGCCTGTCTGGGGCGGTGTCCGCCCTGACCGGTCGGGGCCGACTCACCGACGATAATATCAGTGACACGCTCCGCCAAGTGCGGATGGCACTGATTGACGCCGACGTGGCCGTGCCGGTCGTGAAGTCATTTATTGATGCCGTGAAAGTCCGCGCTTTGGGCACCGAAGTGGCGCAAAGCCTGACGCCTGGGCAGGTCTTCATAAAGGTGCTGCACGAAGAGTTGGTGCGGGTGATGGGGGAGCCCGCGGCTGGGCTCAATCTGCGCGCGCAGCCGCCGGTGGTGGTGTTGCTCGCCGGCTTGCAAGGGGCCGGTAAAACCACCACCGCCGCTAAGTTGGCTCGACTTTTAAAAGAGCAGCAAAAAAAGCGCGTTTTATTAGCGTCGGTCGACGTCTATCGACCCGCGGCGATCACTCAGCTAGAGCGTCTGGCGGCACAGATTGAGGTGGCGTTCCATCCGGTGGCTTTAGGGACATCGCCGCTTGAGATTGTGCGTGGCGCTAAAGAACAAGCGGAACGGGGCCTGTTTGATGTGCTGATCATCGACACGGCGGGTCGTTTGCATGTGGACGCCGAGATGATGACCGAGGTGGTGGCTGTGGATCGGGCCGCTGCGGCGCATGAGCGCTTATTCATCGTAGACAGTATGGCCGGTCAGGACGCCATCCACGCGGCGCGCGCCTTCAATGACGCCTTGGATCTGACGGGCATCATTCTCACCAAGGCCGATGGCGATGCGCGCGGGGGTGCGGCGCTGTCGGTGCGGCAAGTCACCGGCAAACCGATCCTGTTTTTGGGGACCGGTGAGAAAGTCGAGGCCTTGGAGCTGTTTCATCCGGAACGGGTCGCCTCGCGCATTCTGGGTATGGGCGATGTGCTGAGTTTGGTTGAGCAGGTGGAGCGCGATCTGGATCGCACCCAGGCGGAGAAACTCGCCAAAAAGATACAAAAAGGCCGTGGTTTTGACTTTAATGACTTGAGAGACCAGATGCTGCAGTTGCAGAAAATGGGCGGCATGGGGGCGTTACTGGATAAATTACCAGGCAAGCTCGCCCAAGCCGCTACCCAGGCCCCGGGGGTGTTCGAGGATAAGCAGGTGAGGCGGCAAATCGCCATCATTAACTCGATGACAGTTGCCGAGCGGCGCAAGCCCGAGTTAATCGATGGTTCGCGGAAGCGGCGCATTGCCAATGGTTCGGGTGTCCAAGTGCAAGATGTCAACCGGCTCATGAAGCAGTTTTTGCAGATGCAAAAGGTCATGAAGCAGTTCTCTAAGGGCGGAATCAAGGGTCTGATGCGCACCTTGGGGGGGCGAATGCCGCCCGGTTTTAGCCCCTAGCGTAAACGCAATCAATTCAGTAGAATGCGCGGCTCTTTGGTGGGTCGTCGCAGGGCGGGCCGCCCCCCTTTTCAACCAGTTGTAGGAAGGCTAGACGATGGTCACGATTCGCTTGACGCGCCGCGGCGGAAAGAAGGAACCCTTCTATCACGTCGTAGTCACTGATAGTCGTAAGCGCCAGGGCGGAACCGCCTTAGAGTCCGTTGGGTTTTATAACCCGGTCGCTCGTGGCAAAGAGACGGTGCTTCGTCTGGATATCGCCAAAATTGATGCATGGCTCAAAACAGGTGCGAAAGCGTCTGATCGAGTGGCGGCACTCGTCAAGGAGTACCGGGCACAGGCCGGGGTACCGGTCGCCGCCTGATAAAGGCGGCCATGGCCTCGGAACGGATGGTGGTGCTGGGGCGCCTCGGAGCCCCTTGGGGTGTTAAGGGTGGCCTCAAAGTCGAGTCCTACACGGACCCACCCACCGGCTTATTGAATTATCCCGTCTGGTACGTCGGTTCTGCGGCGAGGGGCTGGGAGACGATGAAGGTTAAAGCGGGACGGGCGCACGGCGGCCGGTCCACGTTGGTCGTAGAACTCGATGGGGTGGACTCGCCGGAGCGTGCGCGCTTGTTCACGGAGCGTGAGATCGCTCAGCCGCGCTCGGCCATGCCGGAGCCGGCCACCGGCGAGTACTACTGGGAAGATTTGATGGGCTGCCAGGTGTTTTTGCTCGATGGACGAGCGCTTGGGGTGGTCAGTCACTTTTTAGAGTTTCCGGCGAATCCGGTGATGGTGGTGAAAGAGGGCGCGAAGGAGCATTGGCTGCCGCTCGTGGCCCCCCACTTGAAGCAGGTCGATCTCAGTGAGCGCCGTGTGGTGGTCGACTGGGAACCGGAGGGCTGATTGTGACGATGGAGTCACCCTTGGCGATTGAGGTGGTGACGTTGTTTCCGGAGGTCGTGCGAACGGCACTCGGTATGGGGGTCATCGGGCGGGCGCTGGAGCGTGGCTTGGTGCGCGTGGGCACGGAAGACCCGAGAGCCCACACCCACGATGTGCACCGCTCAGTGGACGACCGACCTTACGGGGGCGGTCCGGGGATGGTGATGACGGTGGAGCCGTTGGCAACGGCGATCGCGGCCGCCGCCGCGCGCTTGCCAGCAGGGAGCCCGCGGATTTATGTGTCCGCTCAGGGTCGCCGTTTTGATCAGTCGGCAGCGCGGCGTTTGGCCGGACTGTCTGGGTTTTTGTTGCTCGCTGGACGCTATGAGGGTGTCGACGAGCGGTTGATTGCTGAGTCGATCGATGAAGAATGGTCGATTGGCGATTATGTCTTGTCGGGTGGTGAGTTGGCGGCTTTGGTGATGATCGATGCGACCGTGCGCTTATTGCCGGGCGTGTTAGGAGATGCCGAGTCGGCGGTTCAAGAGTCTTTTGCGGCCGAGGCGGGGCGACTCGATTGGCCGCACTTTACGAGGCCCGAGGTGTGGCGCGGACGACAGGTGCCGGCGGAGCTGATGAGCGGGGATCACGCAGCGATCAGGCGCTGGCGCTTGAAGCAGTCGTTGGGGCGCACGTTTGAGCGACGACCGGATTTGCTTGGCACGAAACAGTTGAACAGTGAGGAGCAACGGCTCCTAGATGAGTATCGAGAGGAACGGAAGTTATGAAGAACCTAATTATTCAAGCCATTGAGAAGCGCCAGACCGGCCGCGTGATTCCTGAGTTTGGTCCTGGGGACACGGTGGTGGTCGAAGTGAAGGTCAAGGAAGGCGAGCGTGAGCGTGTGCAGGCCTACGAGGGTGTAGTGATTGCACGCCGTAATCGCGGTCTTAACTCCTCATTCACCGTTCGCAAGATTTCGCATGGTGAAGGCGTGGAACGCGTGTTTCAGACCTACAGCCCGGCCCTCGGTGCCATCACCGTCAAGCGTCGCGGTAAAGTGCGTCGCGCTAAGTTGTACTTCTTGCGTGAGCGCTCCGGCAAGTCGGCACGAATCGAAGAACGCATCTGAGGATGCGCGCCTCACGGCGCGGCGGAAGCAGAATCGGGGCCAACGTGGAGCTATCCACTTGGCCCCGTTGTCGTTTTGGGTTAGCAGAAAAATAGCGGGGATCCGTCGCGCTGGGTGACAGACGCGCAGGCGGGCTTAGTTCGTACTGAGCGAGAGGACGCTGAGAACCTCACGGGGAGTGATCATGATCGGTCGAGTGTGTCGTGCGATAGGACGGGTGCTGGATGGCTTACGCAAAACGCTGAGTCTGATCTTGCTATTGACGCTATTGATCTTCGTGTGGGTTGCGTTGCATCGAGGTGCGCCTACGGTGCCTGCCAAAGCGGCGATGGTGGTGCAGTTAGATGGGCACTTGGTGGAGCAGTTGACGGACACGCCGCTGAGCGTCTCGATGGGTTTATTAAACGACTCGCAAGATCATGAGACCTTAGTGCGCGATGTGGTGGAGTCGCTGCAGTTGGCCGCTAAAGATCCGCGCATCACTGTATTGGTGCTCGATACGCACCACCTCAGTGGTGGCGGGCTCACGAAGTTGCGGGCGATTGCTGAGGCCATCGCCGATTTTAAGAAAAGCGGCAAAAAGGTCTACGCCTTTGGTCGCTATGTCAGTCAAGAGCAGTATTACCTGATGGCGCAGGCCGATGAAGTGTATCTAGAGCCCTCTGGCGCTATTGAGATCTCAGGCTATGCCGCCTACGGGCTGTATTTTCATGATGTCTTAGAGCGCTTAGGTGTTGAGGTGAATGTGTTCAAGGTAGGGACGCACAAGTCTTTCACTGAGCCGTTTACTAGACAGAGCATGTCACCGGAGGATCGTGAGCAGGTCTTGGGTTATATGACGCCTTTGTGGGCCGCCTATGTGGCGGGCATCGAGACGCCGCGTGCATTGGTGCCGGGCTCCGTGGCTTTGGCGGTTAAAGAGGCAGTGCCTGCCCTTCAAGCCGCGCAGGGCGATGAGGCGGCGCTGGCAGAATCTCGTCATTGGATCACTGCACGCAAGACAAAAATTGAGTTTGAGCAGCAATTGATTGGGTTGGTGGGGGAGGATCACACTAGTCATTCCTTTAACGCCATCACGGACAGTGATTATCTGTTGGCCGCTAAACCGAAGGCGCGGCTCAAGCATCATGCCGCCGGTCAGGTTGCGATCTTGGTGGCGGCGGGCACGATTTCTGAGGGCGAACGACCGGATGGTGAGATTGGCGGTGACAGCTTCAGCGACTTGTTGCGCCAAGCCCGCTTTGATGATGAGGTGAAAGCGGTGGTGCTGCGCATCGACAGTGGCGGGGGCAGCATGATGGCCTCTGAAGCGATTCGCCAGGAAGTGGTCGCTTTGCAGGCCAGTGGCAAACCGGTGGTGGCGTCGTTCTCTAGTGTGGCGGCCTCGGGGGGTTACTACATTGCGATGAACGCCGATGAAATCTGGTCAGAACCGACCACGATCACCGGCTCCATCGGCGTGTTTGGTTTGCTGCCTACCTTCAACAAAACCCTCGCCAAGGTCGGGGTCAGTAGTGATGGGGTGGCGACCTCTGCGCTGGCCGGGGCGATGCACTTAGAGCGCAGCCTCTCGCCGGAGACCAAGGCGGTGCTGCACTTGGGGGTGGAGCACGCTTACCGTCAGTTTGTCAGTGAGGTGGCTCAGGCGCGTCACAAGTCCTATGAAGAGATGGAGCCTTTGGCGGAGGGTCGCGTCTATATCGGTACGGAAGCCTTGCGATTGGGTTTGGTCGATCGCTTGGGTGGTCTGGATGGCGCGGTCAAGGCCGCCGCTGCGCGAGCCCACTTGGCGGAAGGGCAATACACCACGGACTGGTTAGAGCGAGACTTGAGTTGGCGAGAGGTGCTGCTGCGTCAATTGCATGGCGAGGCGTTAGGTCTAGGTGCGCGCCTCGGTGTAACGGTCTCCTCCGCGGGGGCGTTTGGCCGCGTGGTCGGCGAGTCGGCGCAGGCCCTCGGGGTGCTGAGTGGATTGAACGATCCGCGACATCTGTATTTATATTGCGGGTGTGAGCAGACACTCGAGCGCTGAGCCTAGTTAAAACCGACCAAAAGCGGAACTGCGTCACACGGGATGGTGTGATCGCAGTGGTATTTTGAACGCCTGACACCCCCCAAGTGGGGGGTGCGCTGGCCACCCGGCGGGGTCGGTCGCATACACGGTGCTTTGGTAGGAGAAAGGCGTGACTACGTATCTGTTGAGATCCCTTATTGATCGATGCTTGCGCCCTGTTCTTATCGGGGGACTCCTCGGTGTGCTGTGTGCGTGCGGCTCGAACTCCAACAACGTGCAAGTGCGCGTCGTGCAAAACACCTTGCTGATCGGGTCTGGCTTATCCTTTCAGCCACAACTCGTGGGCACGCACAGTGTGGGTGAGACCATCGCGGTCTCCAACCAAGGCACCACGCCGATTGTGAATTTAATTATTGCCACGACCGGCAGCAGCGCCTTCGCTGAGACTAATGATTGCGGCACGACCATTGCGGTGGGCGGCGCGTGCTTGGTCACGGTGGTGTTCACTCCAGCGAGCAATGGCGCCGTGTCAGGCTCGGTGACCTTTGATTATGCGGGCGGCACCACGCAGTCGGCTTCCTTAAATGGCGTAGGAACGGCTCAAAGCGTGTCATTTAATCCGAGCTCACTGAGCTTCGGTGATCAGTTGCCACCGACCACGAGTGCGGTACAAGCGATCACGGTGACTAACAATGGCACGGCGCCGTTGAGTAGTGCGACGGTGGTGCTGGCAGGTGCCAATGCAGCGCAGTTCGCGCAGACCAATGATTGTGGCGTGCAAGTGGCGGTCGGCGGCGTGTGCACCATTTATGTGAGCTTCACACCCGCGGCACCCGGTGCGGCGGCCGCCAGTCTCAGTATTGTCAGCTCCGCATCCAATGAGCCCATTGCGTCCCCGTCAGTCGCTTTGTCGGGTAACGGCTCGCAGTTACTCACGTTGGTACTTAAGGCGGAAGGTCAAAATCCGGGTCTTGATCCCAGCATCGGTCAGCGCCATGTGAATGTGGTGCCTCTATCGAGTGGCCGTACGGTGGTCAGCTACACCTTGACCGGTGCGACACCCTCGAGTTGGTATTTCTTGGCGAACACCGGTGGTCTTGCCCCTATGAGCAATACGGGCAGTGACTTGCCGGTGCGCACCTCGGTCGCACTGGATACCGAAGTGGGCCTCGATAAAGCAACGATCTATAGTGGGGCGGGTGTGCCCTTTGCGTTGGGTACGCAGGCCCTGTTTGCGATGGGTCACACCACCGTGGGTGGAGTGGGCGGCCAGGCGGTGTTGATTGACAGTGCGGGTGTCGCCACACCCTTCGCGGGCAACGGCGCCTATGAAACGGTGGCCTGTGCTATTGGCTCTGAGGCCTACCTCACCAGTGTGTCCGGGGCGAGCTCAAATCCGGTCAGCTATCAGACACAAGGTTATCTCGCGCCGCTGACCGCCGCGACCAGCCCGCAGAGCGTCTCCTTAGGCGCGGATCCTTATGTGCCCATCAGTGGTTCCTTAGCCAGCGACGCGCTGGCTTGCGAGAACGGTACGACCGTAGGACCCGTCGCTGTGCTCGCGCGCCTGCAGCCGGGCGCGGTTGGATTGGATGAATATGCGGTGAATGCGGGTGTGTGGACGCGGGTCAGTACCGCGACCACCTTGCTGACCACGTTCTTGAACACGGGGACATTAAATGGCGCCGCCGTCGCCTTAAACGATACGCAAGGCGTGTTGATATTCTCCGATGTGGATGGCACCGCCAGTGCGTCGTCACAGCCCCGTCATCAGTTGTATTATGTGCGCTTCACGCTGAGCTTGCCGAATGCCCCTCCGCCGCCGGTGACGACGCCGCCGACACCGGTGCCACCGGGTATTCAGTTGATTGATACGGTGCCGGTGGCGATTACCAACTCGGCGCTTTACGAGGGGTTGGACGCTGCGATCACCTACAGTGGCAATGGCAATGATTTTTATATCACCGCCTACCAAGCAGGCAGTGCCGCGACAGGTCAAGCCGCGAACAACCGTCAAGTACTCACGGTCTATGATTTAAATTTCACGGCCGGTTCGCTGACGCCGTATACGAGCCGCTATCAAGATACCAATTGGACCGGCTCACTGAGTGCGTATCAGCCCAATGAAGCGCCGCATGCGATGAGCATCGGCGTGAGTTGCGATGGCAACGTGTATGTCGGTGCCTCGGTGGATGGCGGCGCAGGTCAAGGCCTTCTGCAGTTGTTCCGCTTGCCCGTGCGTGCCGCGAATTGCGTGGCCCCTTAACTCAGCGCATCACCTGCCGAGGGCTGGGCGTGGCCTTGCCACGCCCAGCCGGATGCTATTTTTCCCAGTCTAAAATGATTTTACCGCTGTGGCCTGAGGCCATGGTTTCAAAGCCGATCTGAAAGTCATCTACCCCTAAGCGGTGGGTGATCACGGGGCTGATGTCCAAGCCGCTTTGCAGCATGCTCGACATTTTGTACCAGGTTTCAAACATCTCGCGCCCATACACGCCTTTCATCATGAGGCCCTTAAAGATCACCTCGTCCCAATGGATGCCGGTGTCCTCCGGCATGATGCCAAGCAGCGCCACGCTGCCACCATGCTGCATGGTGCGCAGCATGTCACGGAAAGCGGAGGGCACACCGGACATCTCCATACCAATATCAAAGCCTTCTTCCATGCCTAAAGCGCTCATGGTGTCGTTAAGTGATTCACTGCGGACGTCGATGGCGCGGGTCGCCCCCATGCGTTGGGCGAGCTCCAAACGATAAGCGTTTACATCGGTGATGACGATGTGGCGGGCGCCCGCATGGCGGGCAACGGCCACTGCCATGATGCCGATCGGGCCGGCACCCGTGATGAGCACGTCCTCACCGACCAGATTAAAGGACAAGGCGGTGTGCGTGGCATTGCCGAATGGATCGAGAATGGAGGCGATGTCATCCGAAATCGCAGGCGAGAGCTTAAAGACATTGGCTGCGGGTAAAGACATCAGTTCTGCAAAGCAGCCGGGTCGATTGACGCCCACACCGACGGTGTTGCGACACAGATGGCGTCGGCCCGCGCGACAATTACGACAGAAGCCACACGTGATGTGGCCTTCGCCTGACACCCGATCACCGACCGTGAAACCGCGCACTTCGCTGCCCATGTCGACGATCTCGCCACAGTACTCGTGGCCGACCGCCATCGGTACTTTAATGGTGCGCCGCGCCCACTCGTCCCAATGCCAGATGTGCATGTCGGTACCGCAGATAGCGGTTTTTTTCATGCGGATCATCACGTCATTGGGGCCAATGGTCGGTTCTGGAATGTCAGCCATCCAGATGCCTTTTTCTGCTTTGCTTTTGACTAAGGCTTTCATTGAATACTTCCTAAGGGATGAGGCCGAGCTCACGTCCAGCCATCGTGAAGGCAGCGATGGCTTGGTCTAGATCAGCACGGCTTAAAGCGGCATTCATCTGCGTGCGGATCCGTGCTTGGCCTTTGGGGACGACAGGAAATGAGAAGGCGATGACATAAATGCCGAGCTCTAACAGCCGATTGGCCATTTTGACAGCCAAGGTGGCATCTCCTAGCATCACCGGGATGATCGGGTGCTCGCCCGGGACTAAATTAAAGCCGGCGGCGGTCATGCCTTGGCGAAAGTGCTGTGCGTTGTCATGCAACTGGGTTCGAAGCGCGTCGCCCTCTTGAATGAGATCCAGCACCCGAAGTGTCGTTGCTGCAATCACGGGCGGTACCGAGTTGGAAAACAGGTACGGACGTGAGCGTTGCCGCAACCACGCAATGGCCGGGGCTTTGCCGGCAATGTATCCACCCGAGGCGCCGCCCAAGGCCTTGCCCAAGGTGCCGGTGAGTAAGTCCACCCGGCCCATGACGCCCGAGTGCTCGTGGGTGCCGCGTCCATGGGCGCCCATGAAGCCGGTGGCATGCGAGTCATCGACCGCGACCAGCGCGTGGTAGCGATCTGCGAGGTCGCAAATCGCTTGGAGCGGGGCCAGCGTGCCATCCATAGAGAACACGCCATCGGTGATGATCAGGCGCGTGCGCGCATCGGCGGTTTGTTTTAGGCAGGTCTCGAGTTCTGCCATGTCGCGATTGGCATAACGGGCTTTACGGGCTTTGCACAGGCGGATGCCGTCAATGATGGAGGCATGGTTCAGTGAATCGGAAATCACCGCGTCCTCTTCACTCAACAGCGTCTCAAATAATCCGCCATTGGCATCGAAGCAGGAGGAGTAAAGGATCGTGTCTTCCATGCCAAGGAAGCCAGAGAGCTTCTGCTCGAGTTCGCGATGCACTTGGTGCGTGCCGCAAATAAAGCGCACCGAGGCCATGCCATAACCATAGCGATCGAGCGCACGGTGGGCGGCTTCGCGGATACTGGGGTGTGAGGCAAAGCCTAAGTAATTGTTGGCACACAGATTGATGACTTCGCGACCTTCTTGGCTACGAATGTGGCCGCCTTGAGGCGATTGCAGTTGGCGTTCGGTCTTATACAGACCCTGCGCGCGCAGATCTAACAGTGCGTCGTTCAGTCGGTCGTAAAAGGGCGTGTCCATGGGCTTGCTCGTAAAAAAAGTACCGCAATTATAGGCGCTTCGCAGGCATGATGGGTTAATTGAGCGTGGCATGAGTGCAATCTAATGGGTCGAAAAGACAGGGTGCGAGTCGGTGATCGCGAGGCAGCGCTTAGCCCAGAGGGGGCGGCCTTGGCGTTACGGCTCGACCGATGGCTGTGGTCGGTGCGTCTTTATAAAACGCGTGCGCTCGCCGCGGAGGCCCTTTCGGCGGGGCGGGTGGAGGTGGCGGGCGTGCGCGCCCGGGCTGCTCGGGGGGTGCGGATCGGCGATCGCTTGAGTGTGTCCTTAGGTGGTCGGCAAATCGTTCTTGATGTACTCGCCCTGCCCGATGCGCGTGGACCGGCCGTGCAGGCCCGCCGCTGCTACCAGGAAACCGTGGAGAGTCAGCTCAATGGCCAGAAGTGGCAGGCCGCACAACGACTGGCGGCCTTGAGTAAGCCCCACTCGAGTGGGCGTCCTGACAAAAAAGAACGTCGCACCTTAAAGGCCTTGGCGCGTGCGCAGGGGGGTGGGTAAGTGAACGCGGGAGTGTGCCGGTATGAGTGAGTCCATGCCAAGCCACTGGCGCCCGAGTACGCCGCCGGTGGCCGCGGATGTATTGATTGAACTGACCGATCGGCCGGGACGGCCGATCGTGTTGATCGAGCGCCGCTATCCCCCGTTGGGTTTTGCGATACCCGGTGGCTTTGTGGAGATTGGCGAGTCGGTGGAGCAGGCGGCGATCCGCGAGGCCCACGAGGAAACGTCCTTAGTCGTTCGGCTGACGCGTCTACTGGGCGTGTATTCGGATCCCGCGCGTGACCCCCGGGGGCACACGGTGGGGATCGTCTACGTGGGGGAGGCGGCGGGCGAGCCGCGCGCCCTAGATGACGCCAAGTCCTTGGTGATCATCGATCCGCGTGATCCACCCCCCTTGGTATTTGATCACGCTCGTATCGTCGCTGACTATTGTCGGCAGCGTTTTGGCAATGAACGGACGATCGCTTAAGAGGCGCTCAAAGGCTTCACCCAGAGGCGGAGTTTGGCCGCTGACTTAAAGGCCGCCACCAGCGTGCCGGCTGCCACACCCCACAGCAACAACGACGTCTGTTCGGGCACCTTCGTGAGTTCTAAGGCGAGTCCTGCCATACCAAATAGCAGCCCCGATGAGGTCATTATCAATACGACCGCGAAGGGCGCTAAGCCTGCGTCGGTTAGCAGATGGTGTAGATGCCCGCGGTCCGGATGAAAGGGCGACTTCCGCTTCAGGAGGCGACGGATGACGGTCCACACCAGATCAGTGATCGGAATGGCGGTGAGCCACACCATGGTGATCGGCTGAGCGACTCGGCTGGTTCCCTGGCTTAAGTCAATGAGCAGCCAAGCGAGCGAGAAGCCGATTAAGGTGCTGCCCGCATCGCCCATGAAGCAGCGAATGCCGCGATTCTCTTTGATGGGGGCGTTGAACACCAGAAACCCTAGGATGCTGCCTATCAGTGACACGATCAGTATTGGGTCACCCACAGGCAGGGCGAACGAGCCGCCGTGTACGCACAGGATGAGCAGCAGAGTGAGGGTAGAGAGGGACACGGCGCCCGCTAAGCCGTCTAATCCGTCGAGCATATTGAAACTATTAATGGCACCTAACACCACAATGGCCGTCGCCACGATGGTCCATCCGTCGGTGTGTAGCGGGCCGGTTCCTAACAGATCGCCAAAGGAGAGCAGCTGTATGTGCGCACCATAGAACATGGGTAGCAGAGCGACCACTTGCACCACGAGGCGGATTTTATGATCTAACTTGAAGCGATCATCGATCATGCCCGTGACGGTGATTAATACCGCGGAGAACACATACTGCTGCAGGGGGCCAAAGGCATCTTGACTGGAGCTCAGCGCAAACAGGGTGCCGAGTAAAATCCCTAAGCCGCCCACGATGGGGACTTCGCCTGCATGCACTTTATGTCCACCGGGCTTATCGACCAAGCGAATGGCTTGGGCGAGAGGCCGAAGCGCAAAAATAGCACCGATGGTGATCGCCAGTGCGCCGATGGCGGCGAGATGCAGGTGGATCATGGACATAGAAACAATCTTCAATCCTTTAGTTCCCCCGTCTGTTCAGTACAAACGCAACGGAGGCCTAGTTTACCTCTTTGTGGGTGGGTGGCTATGAAAAAGCGTCTAAAAGTGCACGCTTTATCCACTTTCCCGGCCCTCTCCCGCCGGGTCGGCGCCCTGGCTCAATGGCTCGACTCAAAGGAGGAGGGTCACTCGCCTCGAGGTGGCTGCCAGCGCTCACTGAGCTTAAAGTCCCCCGCCCCGGTGTCGGACCACGCCGCTTGGGGGCTAATTAAGGTGATGCAGGTGGCCGGTTCGAGCGTCGGCGCCGTGGGTTGGTCCAACAAATGCCGATACAGATCGGTGATCCCCGGGTTATGAGCAACGATCACGGCGTGGGTGCAGTCGCTAGGAAGCGTGCGCATGAGCTCAACGATCGCGCTCGACTCGGCTAAGTAAAGGCGCGGTTCGAGCCAGTGGGGGCTCGGCTCCTCGCGCAGTGCCAAGCCAATCGCTCGAGCGGTCTCTTGTGTGCGCGTGGCGGAGCTCACGAGCCAGTGACTGGGTCGATCACTGCGCTTAGCCAGATGTTTTCCCAGCGCCCGGGCTTCGCCTTGGCCGGCGGCCGTTAAATGGCGGCCGGCGTCGCTTTCGGCGTCAATGTAGCGGGTGGCGGTCGCGTGGCGGATGAGGGTGAGTTGGCGCATGGTTTATCTTGGCGGTGGGTCATTCGTTCGCAAGGCCAAGGCTCAGCCGCTGGTTGTGGATGCGAACGGCGAAGGTGGTAACGGGCTCATAGGCGGGTGGTGACAGCGCGACGCCTGTGCGCAGACAAAAGCGGGCGCCATGCCGCGGACAGATCACTTCAAGCCCCTCCACCGGCCCGTCGGACAGGGGATTGCCATCGTGTGTGCACAGGTCTTCGATCGCATACAGTGTGCCGGCTACCTGGTAGACCGCAATGAATCGCCCCCGAACCTCGTACACGCGATGCTCACCTTCGGGTACGTCGGTGGCGGGTGCCACATCGATCCATGAGAGGAGGGTCTCGGGCGCGCTCATCACATCATGCCGGTTTGTAGTCGGGCCGCTTCTGACATCATCTCGCGACTCCACGGTGGGTCAAACACTAATTCAACATCCGCGTTGACCAGCGTCGGTATTTGCTCGAGCTTGTCTTTGGCGTCTTGCACCAATACTTCACCCATGCCGCAGCCCGGTGCGGTCAAGGTCAGTTGTACTTTGGCATAGCGAGCGTCGTCTTCGCGCCGATGGATCGTGCAGCTATAGACGAGCCCGAGATCCACAATATTGACTGGAATTTCTGGGTCATAGCAGGTGCGCAGTTGATCCCAGGCGAGCGCTTCCACATCCGCATCCGTGGCATTCGGCGGCAATTCAATGGCGACCGGTGGTTCCCGACCGATCGCATCGCCATCGACGCCTGCGATGCGAAATAAGTTGCCCTCCACTTGTACAGTGAAGCTACCACCCAGTGCTTGAGTGATATAGCCCACGCTGCCTGGGCGTAGCTTGACTTCGATGCCTGCCGGGACAAGCACCGCTTTCACATCTCGGTTAACAACGAACGGATCACGATCTTGGTGTTGCATGATGACGGTGTTTATTCAGTGGTGATGGGCGCGTCAGCACCCGCTAAGGCCTGGTTCAGCGTGTGCCAGCAGAGGCTTGCGCATTTTACCCGCGCCGGGAATTCGCGCACGCCAGACAGGGCGGCCAGCTTTCCCAGTGAGGCGGGGATCGGTGCGTCGGCGCGGGTCAGTAGGTCGTGGATGGCTTTAAATAAGTGAGCAATCTCGGCTTGTGATTTGCCCTTAACGGCTTCGGTCATTAAGGACGCTGAGGCCACTGAAATAGCGCATCCGCTGCCTTCAAAGCGTACCTCTTTGAGGATATCGCCATCCATCAAGGCATAGACGGTTAATTGGTCACCGCACAGCGGGTTATGACCTTGCGCCACACGCGCCGGCGGTGGCAGGGTGCCGCGGTGCCGCGGTGTTTTGTTGTGATCTAAAATCACATCGCGATAGAGATCTTTAAGGTCCATGGTGATGTGCTCAGCGAAATAGGCGTTGCGCAGACTGCACCGCGATCACTAATTGATCGATCTCATCGGTGGTGTTGTAGAACGCGAAGGAGGCACGGGCCGTGGCTGGCAGTCCAAAAAATTGCATGACGGGCATGGCGCAGTGGTGTCCGGTGCGGATGGCGATGCCGGATTGATCGAGTATGGTGCCTAAGTCGTGCGGATGGATGCCCTCCACGGTGAAGGAGACGAGGCTCGCCTTGTCGGCGGCTGTGCCGATGATGGTGAGTCCTTCAATGGTCGAGAGTTGAGTGGTGGCGTACTCGAGTAGATGTTGCTCCCACGCAGCAATGGCCGGCAGTCCGATTTTGGATACATAATCGATCGCCACACCTAAGCCAATGGCACCTGAGATATGCGGCGTACCGGCTTCAAATTTATAGGGCAGCTGGTTGTAGGTGGTGCCGGTGAAGCTCACTGATAAGATCATATCGCCACCCCCTTGCCAGGGCGGCATCGCCTCGAGCAGCGACTCGCGGCCATAGAGCACGCCAATGCCATCGGGGCCATAGAGCTTGTGACCAGAAAATGCGTAAAAATCGCAATCTAAGGCCTGCACATCAATAGTTAAGTGCGGAATCGCTTGGGCACCATCTAACAGCACCGGCACACCCTGTGCATGGGCGAGAGCCACGATCTCAGCCACCGGCAGGACGCTGCCCAAGGCATTAGACACGTGGCTGGTGGCCACCAGACGGGTTTGCGCTGACAGCGCGGCCTTAAATGAGCTCAGGTCGAGTTCGCCGCGTCGGTTAATGGCGGCGACCTTGAGGGTGGCTCCGGTGGCTGCGCACACCATCTGCCAGGGCACTATATTAGAGTGATGCTCAAGCGCAGTGATTAAAATTTCATCGCCGACGCCCAAACGACTGCGTCCGTAAGACTGTGCGACCAGATTGATCGACTCCGTGGTGCCGCGGGTGAAGATGATCTCGCGAGTGGAGCGTGCATTTAAAAACCGCCGGACATTGTCGCGCGCGCCTTCGAACGCGTCGGTCGCCAATGCAGAGAGGCTGTGTACGCCACGGTGGACGTTGGAGTGCAAGTGACTCGCGTAATGACGCTCCGCCTCGATCACGGCCAAGGGGCGCTGGCTGGATGCACCATTATCGAGATATACCAAAGGATGGCCATTGATATTCTGTTGAAGGACCGGAAAGTCACTTCGGAGCCGCCCCATGGCGGCGGCGAGGGTGCTGCCATCTAGCCCACTCATGTGACGAACTCGCGAAGTATCGCCGCGTCCGGTAGACGGGCAAGCACCGCCGCTTCAAGGCGGGTACGCAGTGCACTTGGGGTGAGTTTCTTTAGCACATCGTCGATGAAGGCGAAGGTCAGTAAGGCGCGCGCGGCACTGCGCTCAAGGCCGCGCGAGAGCAAGTAGAACTCCATATTTTCATCGAGTGTGCCGGTGGTCGCGCCATGGCTACACTTAACGTCATCAGCATGGATTTCTAATTGTGGGCGGGTATTGATCTCAGCGCCCGGGCTGAGCAGAAGGTTGCGACTCGATTGACTCGATGCGGTTTTTTGCGCATTTTTATGGACGACCACTTTGCCATCGTAGCTGCCGCGTCCACGCCCGGCCGCGACACCGCGATAGCGCTGATCGCTTTGGGTGTGGGCGACCTGGTGATCAAGCAAAGTGCGCAGGTGCTGCTCTCGGCTGCCATCCGCAAAAAACAAACCCGATAGATCCGCATGGGCGCCGTGGCCCTCGAGGCTCACCTTGAGATCCAAGCGATTCATTTGGCCACCGAGTGCCATCCACTGATGAGCGTAGTGGGCTTCGCGTTGAATGGCTACGCGGGTCTCTGCGAGCACAATGGCCTGATGGCCGCTTTCTTGCACGGTGGTGTGGGTGAGTGTCGCGTTAGGTGCGACCCTCAGGTCCATGCTTTGTACGGTGACGCTGTCGGTGTTGGCGGCCGATCGATGTTGTTCTAACACCTGTACTTGCGCGCCTTCACCGACGGAGAGTACCACCCGCGGATAGGCCCCCTGGCCGGTTGCTAACAAGATGATTTCGATTGGCTCACTCAGCTGGGTATGGGGCGCGATCTCAATGCACACGCCATCGCGAGTCATGCACGCATTAACATAGCGAAGCCTGTCCTCAATGAGGTGGATATCGCCAGCAAACAAGGCTTCGGGCACTTGTGAGAAATAGTCGTCAAAGCGCGTCAAGGTGCACCCGGGCGGCAGTTGCGGTGAGGATAAAGTGGTGTCGAGTCGGCCATTCACCAGCACCAGCCGGTGCGAGCCAAGAGTCGGGAGTTGGGCTAATAACTCTTGTGCCTCTAGCCCGTCAGCGGCCGGGCTGAGATCGCGCCGATCAAGGGAGCGAAGTGACGTGTACTTCCACGCATCGTCACGCGGTGTCGGTAAAGTCGCCGTGGCTAATTGACTCAGGCGCGTCTGCTGCCAGCGAGCCAATGCGCTGTTCAAAGCCGCTGGGGCCGGTACGGTAACGCGACTCAGTCGGGCAAGCGGCGACTCACTCTGGGCGCTTACACTCACGCGCGGGCCTCCTCAAGCACCCAGTCATAACCGCGGCTCTCCAGTTCCAGAGCGAGCGTTCGATCGCCGGTTTTTAATATCTTGCCGTCAGCCAGCACGTGTACAAAGTCAGGAATAATGTGGTCGAGCAGGCGCTGGTAGTGGGTCACTAAAATAATCGCGCGCTCGCTGCCTCGTAAGCTATTCACGCCCTGCGCAACCACTTTTAGCGCATCAATGTCTAGGCCAGAATCGGTCTCATCAAGGATCGCGAGGGTCGGTTCTAATACCGTCATTTGCAGAATTTCGTTACGTTTCTTCTCACCGCCCGAGAAGCCCTCGTTGACGCCACGGCTGAGGAAGCTGTCATCCATCTGCATGAGTTTCATTTTCTCACGCACCAGCGTCAAAAACTCATAGGCATCAACCTCTGGGATTCCTTGTGCGCGACGCCTCGCATTGAGGGCTGCCTTTAACAGATAGACATTATTGACGCCGGGTATTTCGACAGGGTACTGAAAGCCTAAGAAAAGACCGCGGCGCGCGCGTTCCTCCGCAGGTAACGCGAGCAAGTCTTCTTGCAAGAAAGTGGCGCTACCCTGGTCCACCCGATAATCGGTGCGACCAGCCAATACCTGAGAGAGGGTGCTTTTGCCGGCGCCGTTCGGCCCCATGATGGCGTGCACTTCACCTGCGCGCACATCGAGGTTGAGTCCTTTGAGTACGCTGCGGTCATTGACCGAGACTTTAAGGTCGCGGACACTTAAAATCAGATCGCCTGCTGTGATTGCTGTCATGGTCTTTGAATCATCCGGAGTATGAGGGGCTTAGCCCACGGAGCCTTCGAGGCTAACGGCCAGCAGGTTTTGCGCTTCGACGGCAAATTCCATGGGCAGTTCTTTGAAAACGCTTTTGCAAAATCCGCTGACAATCATGTTGACAGCGTCTTCTGCCGATAGGCCGCGGCTTAAGCAGTAAAATAGTTGATCTTCACCAATTTTCGACGTAGTCGCTTCGTGCTCAAGGGTGGCGCTGGGATTTTTGACTTCTACGTAAGGAAATGTGTGGGCGCCACATTGGTCACCCATTAAGAGCGAATCACATTGCGTATAATTGCGCGCGCCTTCAGCCGACGGCAGTATTTTGACCAAACCGCGGTATGTGTTGTGCGCGTGCCCAGCCGAGATCCCTTTAGAGACGATCGTGCTTTTAGTGTGGCGGCCGACGTGAATCATTTTCGTTCCGGTGTCGGCTTGTTGATAATGATTGGCGACGGCGACCGAATAGAACTCACCGACGGAGTGGTCTCCTAATAGGACGCAGCTAGGGTATTTCCAGGTGATCGCTGAACCGGTTTCGACTTGCGTCCAAGAGATGCGCGAGTGATGACCGCGGCACTCGCCGCGTTTCGTCACGAAGTTATAAATACCACCGAGTCCATTTTCATCGCCCGGGTACCAGTTTTGGACGGTCGAGTATTTGATGTTGGCCTCATCGAGGGCGACTAATTCGACCACCGCAGCGTGCAGTTGATTTTCATCGCGCATCGGCGCCGTGCAGCCTTCTAAGTAGCTCACCTGACTGCCTTCATCGGCAATGATCAGGGTGCGCTCGAACTGACCGGTGTTGGCGGCGTTAATTCTGAAGTAGGTAGATAACTCCATCGGGCAGCGAACACCCTTCGGGATATACACAAAGGAGCCGTCGGTAAAGACCGCCGAGTTCAACGCGGCATAGAAGTTGTCACCCGGTGGGACCACCGTGCCGAGGTAACGCTCGAGTAGTTCAGGGTGTGAATGGACAGCCTCCGAAAAAGGGCAGAACACGACGCCGGCTTTGCTGAGTCGGTCTTTAAAGGTGGTGGCGACTGACACGCTATCAAAGACCGCATCCACGGCCACGCCGGCCAGTCGTGCGCGTTCATGCAGCGGTACCCCCAGCTTGTCGTAGGTGGCGAGCAGTTTGGGGTCGACATCGGCGAGACTTTTGGGGCCGTCGCGGTTCGTTTTGGGTGCCGAGTAGTAGGAGATGGCCTGATAGTCGATCGCTGGATACTGGGCGTGGGCCCAGTGCGGCTCTTTCAGGGTGAGCCAGTGGCTAAAGGCCTTCAGACGCCATTGCAATAAGAACGCGGGTTCTTTCTTCTTGGCAGAAATGAGGCGAATGACGTCTTCGTTCAGGCCCGGTGGCACCGTATCGGATTCAATGTCGGTGACAAAGCCGTGTTGGTACTTCTGCTGAACCAGCGCGTGCAGGTCTTGTGGGGTGGTCGCCATGGGTGTGTTTAGATCCTCACGCGCAGAGAAGGCCGTGCGCCTAAGCTGACTAAGCGCTCGGTCGCAGGCGGGCTGCTGGGCGCTTGTCCAATCAGTTCGGCGAGGCTGATGTCTTGCAGGGTGCCTCTGATCGCGCGATGCACGCGCTGCCAGGCGTGGCCGACTCGGCAGTTGGGTTCTAGGTCGCACTGACCGGGGTGGGTGGCGCACTCGGTGAGCCCGACCGGTCCCTCAACGGCATCTATGATGTCGGCCGCACTGATGGCCGTTGCCGGCCGATTGAGGGCATAGCCCCCATGGGCGCCGCGGGTCGAGCGGACCAGCCCGCCGCGCTGCAGCTCTTTCAGGACCTTGCTGACGGTGGCGACACCGATGTGGGTGCGCTCCGCCAATGCCACCGCCGTGCGGGGCAGGGCCTCACCGTCGCTCAGCTGAGCGAGGAGCACCGTCGCGTAGTCGGTCAATTTACTGATTCGGAGCATATCGGGGCCTTCGCATCTATTGAGTACCATTTTAGTCCTATTGGGGTGGATTCGCCAAGCGGCGCGCGATGTCGGTCCCCGCAGCCGGGGGCTGGGGGCGATCGGTCGCGGTGATCACGTGGCCTTTTCGCCACGGATTGCGTGTCCCGGGTGGCCGTCTCATCGGTCAGGTGTATGCGCATGGCGCTGGCCTTGTGGCCGCTAAGGCGGCACACTGCGCGGCTCTAGGTGAGGTGCGGATGACTATGGCTTTAGCCGACGATTCTCAGGCTTCGGTGTCTGCCGCCGCGCGCTTGTCCGGTGTCCACTATCAGGTGCGTGGTCATTCGGTATTCAAGGACCTCAACTTGAGCATTGAGCGCGGCAAGATCACCGCCATCATGGGTCCTTCAGGCACGGGTAAAACCACGTTGCTGCGATTGATCACCGGCCAGTTGCAACCTGATCAGGGACAGGTGTCGGTGGATGGCGTTGACTTGGCGGCGCTAAAAACTGATCAGCTTTATGCGCTGCGGCAGCGCATGGGGATGTTGTTTCAAAACGGCGCATTGCTCACGGATTTAGACGTGTACGAGAACGTCGCCTTTCCGCTGCGTGAGCACGCGGATCTGCCTGAGTCCTTGGTGGCTCGTATCGTGCTGATGAAATTGCAGGCGGTGGGCCTGCGCGGTGCGGCTCGTTTGATGCCCAGTGAGTTGTCCGGCGGTATGGCGCGGCGCATCGCGTTGGCGCGTGCGATTGTGATGGACCCTAAGATTTTGATTTACGATGAGCCCTTTGCGGGGCTTGATCCCATCGCGATGGGCGTGGTGTTGCGCTTAATTCGTAATATGAATCAAGCCTTGGGGCTCACCAGTATTGTGGTGTCGCACGATGTGCAGGAAATCACGGCATTGGCCGATACGGTGTATTTGTTATCGGAAGGCCGTGTGGTGGCATCGGGTGCGCCGGCGAGTCTGCACAACAGTCAGGATGCCATGGTGCGGCAGTTTCTGACTGGCGGCGAGGAGGGTCCTGTGCCCTTCCATTACCCTGCCGCTGATTACCTGCAGCAGATGCTCTCACAAGAGGTGCCGCAGTGAGCGTGCTCGTTGACTGGCTTGAGATGCTCGCTGAGCAGGTCCGCCAGTGGGGTAGGTTTTCTATTTTCACCGCGCGTTTGTTTGCGGTCACGCCGCGCGCGTTGTTGCGCTTTAGATTGATTGTTGAGCAGCTGAATAATACCGGTGCGCGGTCGCTGGTGATCATCATGCTTTCAGGTCTGTTCGTCGGCATGGTGCTGGGTTTGCAGGGTTATGATTTGCTGCGCCGCTTTGGTTCAACGGAAGCCTTAGGCACAGCAGCGGCGTTGGGTTTGCTGCGTGAGTTGGGCCCGGTGGTCACCGCGTTGCTGTTCGCGGGTCGAGCCGGCACCTCGCTGACCTCAGAAATTGGTTTGATGAGTGCCACGGACCAGTTGGCTGCGATGGAAATGATGGCGGTCGATCCCATCCGTCGGGTGTGCGCACCCCGCTTTATTGGGGGCGTACTGGCCATGCCGTTACTGGCGGCAATCTTTGGCTTGCTAGGTATTTTGGGCGCCTACCTAGTGGGCGTGGTGATCATGGGTGTTGACAGTGGTCAGTTTTGGTCGCAGATGCGTTCTTCGGTTGAGCTGAAAGATGTGGTGGAAGGGATTGTGAAGAGCGTGGCGTTTGGTTTGGCGTGTAGCAGCATTGCGGTCTTTGAGGGCTACTATGCGGTGCCGACCGCCGAGGGTGTGGGGCGAGCGACCACGCGCACCGTGGTGGTGTCCTCGGTAGCTATCTTGGCGTTGGATTACATGCTGACTGCAGCCTTGCTGTGATGTTTAGGAGCTAATAAATGAGACAGACACGAGCCGTTGAATTCAGTACCGGGCTTTTTGTCCTGCTGGGCTTTGCAGCGCTTTTTTTCTTGATGACCCAGATCACCAGTCGGGGTCTGAGCCTCAGTGAAACGAGCTATCACTTAACGGCGAGCTTCGAAAACGTTGGTGGCCTAAAGGTGGGTGCGCCGGTCTCCATGAGTGGCGTGACGGTTGGACGGATTGAATCGATACAGTATGACGCGACCATCTATAAGGCGGTTGTGAAGCTGGCGATTCGTACGCAGTTTGATCACATCCCCAACGACAGTGACGCGGCGATCTATACGGCCGGCCTGCTGGGAGGCCAATACTTAGGGCTATCACCCGGTGGGTCTGATGTGTTTTACAAAAATGGCGACACCATTCAGTTGACCCAATCAGCTATTGTGCTCGAGCATTTAATTAGCAAGTTCCTGTTCGATAAAGCCGGGCAGGGTGATAGCAAATCGTCGACAGGAAAAACCCCATGATGAGTATTCGAAGCGCACTCACCCAACGGCTCACGATCGTGGTGGCGAGCGTGATGGCGGTAGGCTGCTTGGTATTGAGTGTGCCCGTGCCTGCGCGTGCCGACAGCGTGCAAGGCCCGCAAGAGCTGATGGACTCGGTGTCGAAGCAGATGTTCAGTGCGTTAGACGCCAATCGCGCGGCGATTAAAAAAGACGCTGAGAAAGCGTATCCCTTGGTGGATGCCATTTTGTTGCCGCACTTTGATGCGGCGTACACCGCGCGCTTGGTGTTAGCTACTCACTGGACGGCAGCGACGGCAGAGCAGCGGACGCGCTTTGTGGCTGCATTTTATCGCTCGCTGGTGCGTCTCTATGGCAGTGCCATCGCAGGCTTTACCGCCGATCGTTTGACTCTATTGCCCTTTCGTGGGGACGCCAATGCGATGGAAGCGACGGTCCGCACCTTGGTCCGCCGCGACAGTGGGGCAACGATCCCGGTGGATTACCGCTTACATAAAACAAGCAGCGGTTGGATGGCCTACGATGTCATCATTGAGGGCATTTCCTACGTGAAAAACTATCGCACCGATCTGGGTGGCGAAATCGAGGCCAAGGGCCTAGATGAAGTGATTGCGCGTTTAGAGAAAGACGGCTTGTCGGCACCGCCTGGCGCCACGAAAAACTGATGAAGTCTGTCAACGCCACTGCCTCATCAAGGACCGCCGCGTGCCTGTTAAGCGGTGAGCAGGGTCACTATGCGCTGTCCGGTGCGCTGCATTTTGCGAATGCCCGTGACTTACTGAATCAGGGGTTACGCGCTTTTGCGGGTCAGCCGGTGATCGAGATTGATCTCAGTGCATTGACCAGTGCGGACAGTGCCGGCCTTGCGGTGTTGCTCGCTTGGGTAGAGCGACTGAGGAGCAAGGGTCAGCGTGTGCAGTTGGGTCGTTTACCGCCGCAGCTCGCAGCGATCGCTCGGGTATGTGACATCGAGCAGATGCTCACCGCCGCCCAAGCGTAAGTGATTCGTGGTGACGCCGCCCTCAGAGCGGCTCTGACGGATCGGCGCGGACGTCTCGCTAGGGGGTATCGGCGGGTGGATCGTCGTAGCTGATGTCCGGTACTTGACCGTCATGCACCAGATAGTTACGACGCGCGATATAAGACGCTCGGACCAGTGCATAAGAATCAAAGGCCGTATCCAACGCCGTGTCGGCAGACAGCAGCTCAGCGCGTCGGTCGACCACCCGTAACGCCGTGATCCCATAGCGCTCTTTAGAGGTCTTAAAATAGTGATCGACGGTCAAATATCGATCGACCAACTCCGCCGGTGCGTCGCGAAGATCCGAGGGACCGAGGATGGGCAGCATCAGGTAGGGGCCTGCGGGCACGCCCCATATGCTAAGGGTGTGTCCAAAGTCCTGATGGTGGCTGGCCAGACCCACGTGCGTGGCCGGATCAAATAGACCCGCTATACCGACGCTTGAGTTCAGCACAAAGCGCGCGGTGTCACTGCCCGCGATGATGATCTTGCCCTGTAAGGCGTCATTCACAATGGCGGTCGGGTAGGCTAAATTCGCCACAAAATTTGCCACCGCGTGACGGCCTGCTTCAGGTAACACGGCCACATAGGCTTTGGCGACGGGTCGGCCGAGCATGCGATCGAAGGCGTTATTGAAAGCGTAGGTCGCTCGATTCAGTCGTTCCCACGGATCATGGGGGGTCTCGGCCGCATGGGCTCGGGTGCACAGCAGGAGGGCAACCGAGCCGAGTAGCGCAAGCGCCCGGATAGGGGTCGGTCGATCGGTGCCTCGGCGGGTGTGGGCGGTCATAGAGCATCCTTGGGATGGCGCATGGTACACCCGTGCCATCGGCTGTACCATCCGTTCAGCGGCGGTTATCGGGCATTTGTGAAGGGAGTGGTTCACCTCGCTCCAACGCCGCCTGGAGGCGTGGTGGGAGGTATTCCTTGAGCTCGTCGATTCGGGCCTTAAATCGGCTACGTTGTACCGGTGTGATGGTCGGGCTCGTCAGTGCCAGACGCAGCGTTTCAATGGCGAGGGTCAGTTCGCCACTGAGCAGTTGGTACTCGGCCATGTAGTAATTGGCTTCGGCTTCATCCCCAGAGGCGCTTGCCGCCAGTGCAATGACGCGCACCTGACTTTGGCTCGGCGCTACGGTATTAAATAAATCCAGCAGGACGGCATGCGCGAGCTTTGGCTCGTCACTGCGCATCAGCGTCTCGGCATAGCGCATGGTCACCGGACCATTGCGCGGAAACAATTCCTTGGCGCGCGCCAACACCTGCCGTGATCGTGAGATATCGCCTTCGGCCAACAGACTTTGACCGAGTGCGCTGTGGTACTCGATCACATCCGGATGGCGATTGACCAAATCTTGAAGAATAGGGCTAGCCTCAGCCGGACTGTTCGCTTGTATCAGGCCCAAGGCTCGGCCGAAGTGCCGGTAATCGGCCACGGCGTCGTCCTTAAATAGCGTGTCTGCATACACCAAGCGCGGATCGGACTCGGAGGTTAACGACATGACGCGCAGTCTTTCCCGGGCAAGCCGATAGGACACCGAATCGACCGGTCGCACGGTGGGGTATTTGGCGGCGCGGTTTTTTGCTTCAGCGACGCGTGCACTGGTTAGGGGATGATTCTGCAGCAGTTCAATGATTTTGGCATTTTTTCCATAGTTGCCCATGCGTCGGCCGAGCGTCTCAAAAAACGTGGCCATGGCGGTGGGGTCGTAGCCGGCATTGGCCATCACGCCAATGCCGATGCGATCGGCTTCATATTCGTCTTCTCGAGAGAAGTTGAGCTGTTGTTGGGCGGCAGCCCCTTGTCCGATGGTCACACCCGCCATGGCCGCATCCGAACTGCGAGAGGCGGCGCCCACTAAGATGGCGAGCAACATGGCAGCGGTCGAAGCGAGGCTGGCATGGCTTGCTTGCAGCACGCCACGGACTGCGTGGCGTTGGGTGACGTGGGAAATTTCATGGGCTAGCACCCCAGCGAGTTCGCTTTCGCTGGTGGTCGCTAAAATCAGATCCGAATTCACAAACACAAAGCCGCCGGGTACCGCAAAGGCGTTGATGCCTGGCTCTTTAATCAAGAAGAAACTAAACCGTCGATCGCCTTCTTGGGCGTGGCTTGCGAGCCGTTGGCCAATATCTTGGATGTACTCACTCAGTTCGGGGTTTTCCACCAGAAGGCCGGCATCACGCAGCTCGCGCATCATCATGATGCCGACTTCATGTTCCTCGGCGGTGGTCAACACGGCATCGGCAGGACTGCCGATATCCGGCAGATCCTGCACGCTCGGTCCAGTCAGTGGCCCGGGTGAAGCCACGGCGGCGAGATGCGACAGCAGCAGGCTGACGCTTAGCACCGAGACGGCGACGCGTTTAAAAGTGAGGGTATCAGCGGTCATAGTGACTCAATCAGACCATACCATCAGGGTTTCGTTCACTCGCTCGCACGGCGCATGATCTCACAGATGTTCTGAGGCAAAGTCAGCTAATCGCGAACGCTCGCCGCGCAGCAGGGTCAAGTGGCCCGAGTATTGCCAGCCATGGAAGCGATTGACCACGTAGGTGAGTCCGCAGGTGGTTTCCGTTAAATAAGGGGAATCAATTTGCGCGATGTTGCCTAAGCAGACAAATTTAGTTCCTGGACCTGCGCGGGTCACCAAGGTTTTCATCTGTTTGGGTGTTAAGTTTTGTGCTTCGTCAAGAATGATGAAGCGATTGAGGAAAGTGCGGCCACGCATAAAGTTCAAGGAGCGGATCTTGATGCGACTGCGCAGGAGATCATTGGTGGCCGATCGCGCCCAGTGCCCTCCCTCTTGGCCTTGGGTCAGTACTTCTAGGTTATCCATTAAAGCGCCCATCCAAGGCTCCATTTTTTCCTCTTCAGTCCCCGGCAAGAAACCAATATCTTCGCCGAGTGGTACGGTGACTCGGGTCATGATGATTTCGCTGAAGCGGCGCGTGTCTAGGGTTTGGGTGAGCCCCGCCGCCAGTGTGAGCAACGTTTTTCCGGTGCCCGCCGGTCCTAAGATGGTTAAAAAATCGATGTCTGGGTCGAGGAGTAGATTCAGCGCAAAATTTTGCTCGCGATTTCTGGCGGTGATGCCCCAGACATTGTGTCGCTCCACCCGATAATCATGCACCAGTTCGAGCACCGCTTCATTGTCATTGAGGCTTCTGACGATGGCTTCCAAGCCATTGGGTGCGTCTTCATAGACAAATTGATTGAGATGCCACTCAGCGATGTCAGGTCCGGTCAGTCGATAGAACGTGCGGGATTGCTCTTTCCATGAGTGCATGTCCTTGCCATGGCGTGCCCAAAAATCCCCCGCCAAAGCTAAATGGCCGGTGGCAAGTAGATCGGCGTCTTCGATCGTTTGATCGTTAAAATAATCCTCAGCGTGTACGCCGACAATGGCCGCTTTGATCCGCAGATTGATGTCTTTGGACACCAAGGTGATTTCCGTGTCCGGTCGAGCCAGCTTCAGAGCAAGTGCTTGTCCTAAGATGGCGTTGTCCGCGCCTTTTCCGGGGAGGGCAGGTAGGCCGCCATCGAGTCGCTCGGTTTGGAAGAACAAGCGTCCAGCCGGCGGCCGCTTGGTGTTGGCGCCCATCCCGGCGGAGGGCAGCGCGAGGCCCTTATCGATGGCGCTTTTGGCTGCACCATGCATTAATTCGTCCAAGAATCGACTGACTTGCCGAGCATTGCGGGCGGCTTCAGAAACCCCTTTTTTTCCTGCGTCCAGTTCCTCCAGCACAATCATCGATATGTAGATGTCGTGTTCTTCAAAGCGAAAGATGGCGGTGGGATCGTGCATCAACACATTGGTGTCAAGCACGAAAAGACAGCGTTTGGCGCGCGCAGCTTTGCTCATGAAGGGCTCCTTCGGTTTACAGAGCGCGGGCCGCGGCTAACACGTCTGCTGCATGATCGGTGATTTTTACCTTACGCCATTCTTGTCGCAGGATACCTTTCTCATCCAGTAAGAAAGTGCTGCGCTCCACGCCCATATATTTCTTTCCGTACATGCTTTTTTCTTTGATGACATCAAATAAAGCGCATGCCGTTTTGTCGGGGTCGGCGAGCAGTTCGAAAGGTAATTGGTACTTCGTCTTAAATTTTTGGTGGGACAGTACGCTGTCCGGCGAGATGCCAACCAGCAACGTTTTTACTTTCTTGAACTGTGCATGCAGATCGCGAAAGGCTTCGCTTTCTTGGGTGCAGCCGGGCGTGTTGTCGCGCGGGTAGAAGTAAATGACCAGTTTGGTGCCGGCGGCACCTTTGAGGCGCCAAGCACCTGCCGTTGAATCTAAGCCAAAATCAGCAATTTTTTTTCCAATGGCCGGTGGGGTCATGGGGGTTCCTTAGGTCTCTTCTCAGCTTTTGACGGGTTCCAGGATCGCGTCCAAGTTAAGATGATCGCAGAAATCCATGAACTCTTCGCGCAGCACGCCTAAGTGGATGCGGCTCGGCACGTTGATGATGACCCGCACGGAGAACATCGGCGCACTGGTGTGGGCGGCGGGGTAGCTTCGGCTGTCCAGTTCAGCCACATCAATGCCACGGGCCGCGAAGAAGCCGGTGACGCTGGCGACGATGCCTGGCTGGTCTAGGCACACGATGTCAATCGAGTACGGCATCATGTCGATACGCGGTGGGCGCGGCTCAGTGCGTTTAATTTGAATGGTCATCTCACCGGCATCGGCGACTTTCTTGATTTCGGTCTCCACTTTGGCCAGGGAGTGCCAATTGCCAGAAATCAGTAGGGAGATCACGAATTCACTGCCAAGCGCCGCCATATGGCTTTCGACGATATTGCCACCGCAGTCGATGATGGCCTGCGTTAGGGCGTGCACCATGCCCGTGCGGTCGCTGCCAAGAGCGGAGAGCGCGATCAGTTGCTTCATTCGGGTCGGCTCGGCGGAGTGAACTAGGCCTGCCAGTGTACCCTTGAGCAGGCTCGCTGGGTGAGGATCCTAAGCCTCGCTTGCGCCCATGGCCACCGGCTCGGTACCATCGCGAACCTCTCCGGGCGAAGGCTTTTATGTTCAGCGGCACTCTCGTAGCACTTGTCACGCCCATGACCCCCTCAGGTGACGTGGATTTCGCGGCGTGGGATGTTTTGCTGGACTGGCATGTGGCGGAAGGAACCGAGGGCATTGTGGTGTGCGGCACCACCGGAGAGTCAGCGACCGTGAGTATGGCTGACGCGGCGGAGCTGACGCGACGTGCCCAGGCACGGATTGCGGGTCGGATCCCGGTGATCGCCGGTAGCGGCCTCAATGACACCGCCAAGGCCATCGAGCGCACCCAGGTGATGGCGGAAGCCGGGGCGGATGGTGTGCTGGTGGTGACCCCTTATTACAATAAGCCGACCCAAGAAGGGCTTTTTTTGCATTTCACGGCTATCGCCGATGATGCCAGCGTACCGGTCATTCTGTATAACGTTCCGAGTCGAACCGGGGTTGATATGCTGCCGGCGACGGTGATCCGTTTGGCGGCTCATCCACGCATCGTGGCAATTAAGGAAGCCACCGCCGGTTTGCCGCGTATGCTAGAGCTGTTAGCGGGCTGCGGGGCGGATCTTCTGGTGTTATCGGGCGATGACCCGACGTCGGTCGACACGCTGTTGGCGGGTGTGCACGGCGTGATCTCAGTGACCGCCAATGTTGCGCCGCGTTTGATGCGACAGATGGTGGATGCGGCGCTTGAGGGGGATGCGGTGCGCGCGCGGGAAATCGATCAGCGTCTGCGCCCTTTGCATCGTGAGCTTTTTGTGGAGCCGAATCCAATTCCTGCTAAGTGGGCGGTGGAACAACTCGGTCTGATTTCTAGCGGCATTCGCTTGCCATTGACGCCGCTGTCCTCAGCAGGGCAATTACGGGTGCGCGATGCCATGCGTGCTGTAGGGGTTTTATGAAGAAGATGAATCAGCTGTTCGGTGCCTGTCTGCTGATGGTGGCAGTGACCGGCTGTGATGCGATGCGGATACGTCAGGATGCCTGTCGTCAAGTGCAGCCGTACGAGGCCGCCGTCAGCGTCGCGACCGTGCATGGGGTGGATGGCTTGTCACCACCGAATACCAAAGCGGCACTCAAGATCGGGGACGCGGAGCCACTGACGCCGCCGGGCAGCGCATGGAAGCCGCACTGTTTAGATAAGCCGCCACGCTTCACGAGTGACGCGGTGAAGGGGGCCCCATCCAAAGTGCCGTCTGCTCCGGTGCCGGTATCAGCGCCGGTGACAACAGATCCCGCGAGCAGCACGCCGTAAGGTAGCATTCAGAGTTTGCATGACTGCGATCGCGCGGTTAGGCTTTTGAGCGTCCGGAGAGGTGGCCGAGTGGTCGAAGGCGCTGGACTGGAATTCCAGTAATGCCCTAACGGGTATTCGTGGGTTCGAATCCCACCCTCTCCGCCACATCGCCCCTGAGGGCGGGTGCCGTCGCCGTCTAGAGGGGTGATTGATCTTTTTAAGTCAGATGAGATAACCCGTCTATTCCTATGATTTTAATGGTTTTTCAATGGTGACCCGCGTCGGTTCCTCCGCGACAATCAGCCGTCAACCCCGTCAGGCCCGGAAGGGAGCAGCGGTCGCGGTGCGATTGGGTGCCGGAGGGCGGCTGGCGCGGGTCACCACCCTTGGCCACCTGACCGTCGAGACTTGCCTGTGAACTACCTCGCTCTCGCTCGTAAATGGCGCCCTCGAGCGTTTACGCAGTTGGTCGGCCAAGAGCATGTGGTGCGCGCCTTGGCCAATGGCCTTGACAGCAATCGGGTGCACCACGCGTTTCTATTTACCGGCACACGCGGCGTGGGCAAGACCACCGTCGCTCGGTTACTCGCTAAAGCGCTCAACTGTGAAGCCGGTGTGTCCTCGCAGCCCTGCGGTTCGTGCAGCGCGTGTCAGGAAATCGATCAAGGCCGTTTTGTCGATCTGATCGAAGTCGATGCCGCTTCCCGTACCAAGGTCGAGGACACGCGGGATTTATTAGAGAACGTCCAATACGCACCCGCTCGTGGTCGGTACAAGGTCTATCTCATAGACGAAGTGCACATGCTGTCAGGGCATTCATTCAATGCTCTGTTGAAGACCTTGGAAGAGCCACCCGCGCACGTTAAGTTTTTATTGGCGACCACTGATCCGCAGAAACTGCCGATCACGGTGCTGTCGCGCTGCTTGCAGTTTCATTTGAAGCGCTTGTCAGCGCCGTTGATTGTGGGTCGGCTGAGTGAGATTTTAGCTGCCGAGCAGGTGGCGTTTGAGGCAGGCGCCTTGCCACTCATTGCGCGAGCAGCGGATGGCAGTTTGCGCGATGCGTTATCGCTTCTTGATCAAGCGCTCGTCTTCGGTGGTGGGCGCATCACTGAGGTGGACGTACGCAGTATGTTAGGCACGATCGATCGGGCGCATGTCGTGCGCCTGTTGGAGTGCTTAGTGAGTGGCGATGCACCGGGCGTGGTCGCTATTTTACAGGCGCTGGATGAGCGGGCACCTGATTATGATCAGGCGCTGTGTGAGTTGAGTCTGCTCTTGGCGCGTGTGGCGCTTGAACAGCAAGTGCCTGCTGCGGGGGGCGACCATCATTTTGACGACGCGTTGCTGAGCCGTTTGAGTCAACAGATTTCCGCGGATGACCTGCAGCTCTATTATCAGATCGCCTTGGTAGGTCGTCGCGATTTGTCATTGGCACCTGAGCCTCGGGTTGGTTTCGAAATGACTTTGCTCAGGATGTTAGCGTTTAGACCCGCCACGCTACCGCCAGCGCTCGGTGGGCAGTCTGGCGCCCCGGTGGTGAGCGCGCCCGCCGCAAAGGCATCAGGCGCGTCCGCACGTGCGACCTCGGCGCCTCGGGCGTCGGCCCCGGTGACGGCAACGCCTGCCGCGACGGCGGCGATAGATGTCGCCCGCTTGGAGCCGACTGCTGATCACTGGCCGGCGGTGCTGGCTGCTTTGGATCTGACCGGTGTGGCGCGCCAGTTGGGCGCACAGTGCACGTGGATCGAGCGTGTCGAGGATACGGTGCGGCTGCGGCTCGATCCACGCGGGGAAGCGCTTCGAACTGCACAGACGGAAGAACGTTTAGCGCACGCCTTGAGCCGCTACTGGGGCGCGACGCTGCGACTGGTGATCAGCGCAGAGCCACCAGCGGAAGCGGCGGCGGCCGTGGTGCTGGAGACGCCGGCACGCGCGGAGGCGCGTCAGTTGGCCGCGGAGTTATCGGCGGCACGATCCGATCTGGAGTCGGACCCGACCGTCCAGGCGCTTAAGCAGCGCTTTGGGGCGGAAGTGGCGGCTGACAGCGTTAAACCCACTCGTCGATCTGGAGGTAAGTGATGAAAGGTGGCATGGGTAATCTGATGCGCCAAGCGCAACAGATGCAAGATAATTTAAAGAAAGTGCAGGCGGAGCTGGCCGCCATGCAAGTGGTGGGCGAGGCCGCCGGTGGTCAAATTAAAATTATGATGAGTGGCAAGCACGAGGTCAGTCGGGTGGTGATTGATCCGGCGGTGGCGCTCGATGATCGTGAGCTATTAGAGGATTTGGTCACGGTGGCCATTAATGATGCGGTCCGACAGATCGATACCACCAGTCAAGCACGCTTGTCTGGTGTGATGGGTGGTATGCAGTTGCCACCTGGCCTCAAGATGCCGTTCTAAACGGTGAACTACTCTCCCGCACTGGCGCGGCTGATTGCTGCCTTTAGGCGGCTGCCGAGTGTCGGTCCCAAATCGGCGCAACGGATGGCATTCCATCTGTTGGAGCGTGATCGTGAGGGCGCCATTGAGTTGTCTCGGGCCTTGGCCGAGGCGGCCGCGCTCATTGGCCAGTGTGGGCGCTGCCGTATGTTGGCTGATGCGCCCCTGTGTCCCATTTGTCAGAGCACGCAACGCGATACGACGCTTCTGTGCGTGGTGGAGTCACCGGCTGACGTCGTGGCGGTTGAACAGTCGGCTGGGTTTAGGGGTCGTTATTTTGTGTTGATGGGGCATCTCAGCCCTCTGGATGGAGTGGGACCTGCGGAGTTGGGCGTGGCGCAGTTAGAATTACTGCTCGATGAGGGCGAGGTGCGCGAGCTGATTTTAGCGACCAATCCCACGGTGGAGGGCGAGGCCACCGCGCATTTTTTGGGTGAGTTAGCGACTCGGCGCGGCATCCGTGCGACGCGCATTGCGCACGGTGTGCCGATGGGTGGTGAACTGGAATACGTTGATGGTGGCACCTTGGCGCATGCCTTAGCCGGTCGGCAGCTTATTCTCTAGGTCGCGAAGATTCTTTGCCCTTGCGGCGCACAGGGAAGCGCTCGTGCATCTCCCTAGCCAAGCTGAGTAAATGGCGAAAACTGTCATAGCGTCGCGCGCGGAGTCGACCGTCATCCACGGCCGCGCGCACCGCGCAGCCCGGCTCATGGGTGTGCAAACAATCCTGAAATTTGCAGCCTGCGGCATGCGCCAACAGATCGACAAAACCAGAGGCAATATGACGCAACTCCGGTACCGGGGGTGAGTAGTCGCGCACCCCCGGTGAGTCGATCAACTCCCCACCCGTTTTTAAGTGATGCAAAATCGCATGGGTGGTGGTGTGACGGCCCTCTTCGGTGGCCGCTGAGATCTCTTGGGTGATGGCCATCGCCTCAGGAATTAGGGCGTTTAACAGGCTGGATTTGCCAGTGCCTGATTGTCCAACCAATACGCTGATTTGATCAGCCAGGGTGGCACTCAGCGCCCCATGGCCTGGCTCTGACCGGGTGGAGGTGCGGGCGATGCGATAGCCCATCGCTTGGTAACTCAGCAGCTCCGTCTCGGCCATGGGGGTGAGCCCCAACTCGCATTTATTGAAGACCACCACCGCTTTGAGGCCGCTCCATTCGGCACCTGCCAAGTATCGGTCCACCACAAACCAGTCCGGTGCCGGTACGGCCGCTGCCACCACCACCAACTGACTGAGGTTGGCCACAATCGCTTCACTGGTGCCTAAGCCGGATAGTCGAGAAAGAACGCGTTGCCGCGGCAGCAGGTGATACACGATACCCGTGCGATCCCCTGACTGCGCATAGCCCCATTGCACTTGATCGCCGCAGACCGCGCTTAAGCGCCGACCATGCAGCCGACAGGGGACGCGTACACCGCAGGCGTCCTCGATGATGACTTGACGGCCATAATTAGCCACCAGTCGGCCCGATTGCAGGATCACATCCGTCGGCGCCGGTGCCTTCAGTTCCTTCATTTAAGCGAGGCGCTTGAGGGCAGCGATGCGAAGCAGAGCCGGTGGGTGGGAGTCATGCCATGCAGAATACAGTCGATCCGGCGTGAGCGTTGAGGCATTGTCTCGATAGAGTTTAACCAAGGCATGCGCCAGTTCCGTGGCGCTGCTGTGACGGGCGGCAAAGCGATCCGCCGCATACTCATGGTGTCGTGACCAGAGGCTGGACAGCGGTTTTAAGAAAAAGGTAAACACGGGTATGACCAGTGCAAACAACACCAGTGCGGCTTGCGGAGAGGGCTTGAGGACGCCGAGTGACTGATAAAACACAGGATTCGCCGCGGCTTGCCCTAAAATCACAAAACCGATCGCTGCCAGGACGAGTATCAGGCTGAGTCGACTGCGGATATGGTGTAAGCGGAAATGTCCGAGTTCGTGCGCGAGTACCGCTTGCACCTCGGTGGGGCTCAGGTGTTCGATTAAGGTGTCAAAGAGCACGATGCGTTTGTGACGGCCAAAGCCTGTGAAGTAGGCATTGCCATGAGAGGAGCGGCGTGAACCGTCCATAACAAACACGCCTTCGCTAGTGAAGCCGCAGCGGATAAGCACCTGTTCGATGGCTTCGCGCAGAGGCCCCGCTTCGAGAGGGCGAAAGCGATTGAATAAGGGAGCGAGGAAGCGCGGCCAGAGAAAACTCAATGACAAGGTGAAGACCGCCCACGTGACAAAAGCAAACAGCCACCAGTAGGGGCCGGCGGCTCTCATCAACCACAGTAAAACGGCAACTAACGGCAGACCTAAGGCGATACCGAGTGCCAAGGATTTAGCCAGATCACTGACGTACAGCCGCCCTGTGGTGCGATTGAATCCAAATCGGCTCTCGATGCGAAAGGTGCTGATGAGTTCCAAGGGAAGGCTCAGCGTGGACGTGGCGAGGGTGAGCAATGCAATGCACAAGACCCCCGCCCATAACGGGTCGCTGATTTGCTGGGCGGCGGTCTGGTCGAGCCAGGCAAAGCCTCCGCCTAGGGTCACGGCCAATAAAACGATGGCTTCCCAGACCAGTTCACATTGCGCGAGACGCAGCTTGGCGGCGCTGTAATCGGCGGCGCGGGCATGATCGGCGGCACTGATCGTACTGGCGAATGCGTCTGGCACGTGGTTACGATGGGCGCGCACGGCGTGCAACTGGCGCTGTGCCAGCCAGAGGCGAATCAGTACCATGGCGCCTAAGGCGATAAGAAACAGTGTGGTGAACATAATGGATGCAACCCTCCAAAGCGCTTGCACTGTAGCCTCTGCTAGACTGCCGGGCAACTGAGGTTCCCATGACGCCAAACCCCGCCCACCTGATTTGGATTGATTTAGAGATGACGGGTCTGTTTCCGGAGACGGATCGGATCATTGAAATGGCCGCGATCATTACCGATTCGGATTTAAATATCTTGGCGGAGGGACCGGTCTTGGCGATCCATCAGTCGGAAGAGGTGCTGGCTCGCATGGACGCTTGGAATACCCGTACCCACGGCAACAGCGGCCTCACTCAGCGGGTGCGTGACAGTCGCCTCAATGAGGCGGAGGGTGAGCGCCTCCTCTTGGCGTTTCTAAGCCAATGGGTGCCGGCAGGTACCTCACCCATGTGCGGCAACAGCATCTGCCAAGATCGGCGTTTTCTCGCGCGTTGTATGCCGACACTGGAGCGGTTTTTTCATTATCGCAATCTGGATGTCAGCACATTGAAGGAATTGGCTAAGCGCTGGGCACCCACCGTGGCCGCCGGGCTCACCAAGCGCAACACCCATCAAGCCTTAGACGATGTGCGCGAGTCGATCGAGGAAATGCGTTACTACCGCGATCACTTCATTGTGCGGGAATCGTGACACGCACGGTCGCTGCTCGGTTGGCCTTATTGTTAATCCCCATCGTCTGCGTGGGGCTGTTTGGTCGCGTGCTGTATACCCCCGATGAGCCGCGTGAGGGCAGTATGGTCGTGGCGATGGCTGATCAGGCCGATCTCTCCTTGCCGACATTGGCTGGGCATCCGTTCGCTGAAAAACCACCGCTGCTGTATTGGTTGGGTGGGATCGCAGTCAAGCTCTTAGGACCCACGCCGTCGGTGATGCGCCTACCGGGTCTGGCGTATTGGCTAGGCGCGGTGCTTGCGATCACGGTGCTGGTCGCGCGCGCAGCAGGCACACAGGCGGGGTTTGCGGCGGGCTTGGTGACCGGGACTGCCTTGCAGCTGTATCAAGTGGGGATGTGGCTTGCCACTGATGCGCCCTTGGTTGCGGGCGTGGCCTTGAGTCTGCTGGGTTGTTTTAGCGCGCTGACTACCGAGGTGCAAACACAGCGCCGGCAGGGCTATGGGTTGTTCCATGCCGGGTTAGCGATCGCTTTTTTTGCTAAGGGATTCCCTGGTTGGATGGTACCCGCCTGTGCGTTCTTAACACTGGTGGTGTGGGAACGCCGCTTTCGTGAGTTGTGGTCTGTGGAGTTATGGGCGGGTGCCGGGGCGCTGTTGTTGCTGATCGGTGCTTGGGTGGCGTGGGTGGCGCACAGTGTCGGTGGCTTTGAATCGCTCAAAGTGATGTTCTGGTACAACTTGGTCGGGCGCGCGGTGGTGGTCAATGCGCCGGGGGATTTGCAGTACGCCAAGGGCCATCTGAATACACCGGCCAAGTACTTGTTCGAGTTGCCGATGTACTTGCTGCCATGGACGGCGCTTGCGTTGGCGGCGTGTCGCAAGTTACCGCGCGCAGTGCAACGGGCGGATCGTGAGGGCACGGCGTGGCGCTTGGCGGTGGGTGCGATTGTGCCCGCGACGGTATTGCTATCGTTCGCAGCGACCGCCCGCGGGGTGTACTACGGACCGCCGGCCTTGGGTTTTGCGATATTGATCGGTCTGTATGTGGGCGCTGCCGGTGCGGTATTAGACCGCTGGGATCGATGGGCTTGGCGGTTGACCGGATGGCTCATCGCCGCGATGGCGGTGGTGCTTGGGCTGTTGGCGATGCTGGCTAATTTCGCGCCGCTGGATCGCTCGCCCGGATCGATGGCATGGGGCTTGCTGGCGGCTGTGACGATGCTCGTGGTGGTCTTCCTCAGTGTGCGAACGGTGAAGATCACGGCCGCGTGTTTGCCGACGCTGGCGGTGGCTTTTGCTTTAACGCTCACCGCCATTGCCGGTCCTTTGTATTTCAAGCTCAACCAGTGGCTGAGCCTTGAGTATTTAGCGCAGCGCATCGACGCCAGCCGTCAGCACCATCCCTTGCAGCTGTTGGATCCGGATGAGACGACGCTGGCGCTGGTCTCCCTGTATTTCCCGACGGCCGTAGAGGCGCGCGCTCACGCGGACAGCGTGTGGTTGTGGCGAGTGCCCGATCAAGGGCACTGGGGTGTCGGTCGTTGGTTGCAGTTTATGGGCTATCGCGCCGCGCCCACGGTCGCCGAAAGCGATCGCCATTTCAATCTGCCGCTTCCCGGTGTTCGGGTGATGTGCGTATTTGAGCGCCCGGGTGGGCGCTCGTTGGCGCTGTTAAGTGCGGCGCGCAATCTGCCTGAGGGCGAGCCGCTGTGCCCGTGAGTCGGGGTCTATCGTTGTTCTAGTGATTTATTGAAGTTTATTATAAATCTTTGTATTAAATCATTTTTATCATGACTAATTTTCCTCATATCGTGCATCGGGGCGGTTGTCATTGTGGTGCGGTGACCTTTGAGGCGGAGGGGCCGGCTCAGTTGTCGGTCCTCGATTGCAACTGCTCCGTGTGTGCCTTAGTCGCTTACCTGCACTGGTATGTGCCACGCGCGCAGTTTCGCTTGCTCACCGGTGCCGATCAGCTGATCGAGTATCGCTTTCTTTCTGGCGTCGCTCAGCATTGGTTCTGCCGCGTCTGTGGCATCAAGTCGTTTTATGTGCCGCGATCCCATCCCGATCAGATCAGCGTGAATGTGCGGGCTTTAAAGCCGGGCACGGTGACCGGGATGACGGTCACCCCTTTCGATGGTCGCGATTGGGAGAGGGCGCGAGGCACACTCTCCAGGGACCCGCATTAAAGTCTGCAGGTCAAAGGCCTGCGCGCCTGTGCGTGTGGATGGGTCAGCGATCAGTGATGAGCGATCAGTGCGTCGGTGTCAGGGTGCGTGCTTGGCCGGCTAAGAACAACCAAGTCTCTAGCACCGTATCCGGATTAAGCGACAGACTACTGATGCCCTCATCCACTAACCAGCGCGCGAGTTCCGGATGATCTGAAGGCCCTTGTCCGCAGATACCGACGTACTTGTTTTGCGCACGACACGCTTTAATCGCCATGCTAAATACCGACTTCACGGCATCGTCGCGTTCATCGAATTGGTTCGCCATGACGCCGGAGTCGCGATCCACCCCTAATACCAACTGGGTCATGTCGTTGGAGCCGATGGACATCCCGTCAAAGTATTCCAGATAACGCTCCGCCAACAAAGCGTTGGTCGGTAGTTCGCACATCATGATGATCTTGAGATCATTGACGCCACGCGTTAAGCCGTTTTCTGCGAGTAATTCGGTTACTTTTTTCGCTTCGCTTAAGGAGCGAATGAAGGGCACCATAATTTGAACATTGGTCAGGCCCATGTCGTCGCGTACCCGCTTCAGTGCCCGGCATTCCAGTTCAAAGCACGGTCGGAAAGTGGGGTCTACATAACGCGCTGCGCCACGGAAACCCAGCATGGGGTTTTCTTCATGCGACTCGTAAGCTTTGCCGCCAATTAAGTTGGCGTATTCATTCGACTTGAAATCCGACAAGCGCACGATCACCGGTTTGGGTGCAAAGGCGGCGGCAATTTGCGCGACACCCTCGGTGAGCTTATCCACATAAAAAGACACGGGGTCAGCGTAGCCAGCCATCTGATGTTGGATGGTCTCTTTGAGTTTGCTATCCAGCGTATCAAATTCTAATAACGCTCTGGGATGCACGCCGATCATGCGATTGATAATGAATTCTAAACGGGCTAGACCCACCCCATTGTTTGGGATGCTGGCAAAGTCAAACGCGCGATCTGGATTACCCACGTTCATGGTGATGCTGACGGGGCAGGGTGGCAGTGCATCGAGTTCGATCTGGCGCTCGTCGTAATCTAATATGCCGGCATAGACAAAGCCGGTATCGCCTTCTGCGCAGGATACGGTGAGTGGCTCACCCTCGGTGAGCTTGTCAGTGGCGTCGCCGCAGCCAACCACCGCCGGAATGCCTAATTCTCTTGCAATGATCGCGGCATGACAGGTGCGACCACCGCGATTGGTGATGATCGCGGAGGCGCGCTTCATGACCGGTTCCCAATCCGGATCCGTCATATCAGCGATCAATACATCGCCTGCCTGTACCCGGGAAATCTCACTGACATCTTTTATTAAACGAGCGGGTCCCGCGCCAATACGACTGCCGATCGCACGCCCTTGCACTAACACCTTAGAGTGACCCTTGAGGGTAAAGCGCTGAATGGAGCGACCCACTCGACTCTGCACCGTCTCGGGTCGTGCCTGGAGAATGTACAGCTCGCCGTTGTCTCCGTCCTTACCCCACTCAATGTCCATCGGACATTGGTAATGCGCCTCGATCAGCAAGGCCTGGCGGGCCAGTGCCTCTACGTCTGCATCCGTGAGTGAGAAGCGCGCGCGATCCTTAGGATCCACCTCGACGGTCTCGACACGCCGCGTTTGGCCGGCGTCGGTCGCATACACCATTTTGATGGCTTTGCCGCCTAAGTTCTTTCTGAGAATCGCAGGACGCTTTGCTTGAAGCCCTGTTTTGTACACGTAGAATTCATCAGGATTGACGGCGCCTTGCACGACGGTTTCGCCGAGACCATAGGCGGAAGTGATAAACACCACATCTCGAAAGCCAGAATCCGTATCCAAGGTAAACATCACGCCGCTGGCGCCCAAATCACTTCTCACCATGTGCTGGATGCCCACCGAAAGCGCAACGGAGTGATGATCAAAGCCCTGATGAACCCGATAGGCGATCGCCCGATCATTAAACAGCGAGGCATACACCTCGTGCACTGCGATCAGTAAGGCCTTTTGGCCCCGCACGTTCAGAAAAGTCTCTTGCTGGCCGGCGAAGGATGCTTCCGGTAAGTCTTCCGCGGTTGCCGAAGAGCGCACAGCCACGGCAATCCGGTCGCCGCCCATCGCCGTCCAACTGGCGATGAGGGCGCTTTCGAGTGCCGCAGGCAGGGGCGTTGCCATCATCCAGCCGCGAATTTTCGCACCGGTGGCCGCCAGTGTTTGCACATCGTCGATGTCTAAGTTTTTTAAGGCATCGGCTATGCGCGCCGCTAAACCGTCTTGCGCCAAAAACTCGCGGTAGGCGGCCGCCGTGGTCGCGAAACCGCCGGGTACTTTGACCCCCACCCGGGTGAGGTTGCTGATCATTTCGCCGATAGAGGCGTTTTTGCCGCCGACGAGGTCAACGGCAGACATGCCAACCGATTCAAAGGGCATTACGTAGGCGGTCACGGGCGGTCCTTGGGGAAGCGTTACTCGGCGCTGATTGTCGCGCATTCTGACCGAATTTGTACCCACTGGGGCTCACAATTTACATGCTAGGGGGCTCGCTTTTGGTGTGTCCCCAGCGGTTACAGGCAAAATGGCGCGTTACACTGGATGCCGGTAGTAAAGGAAGCGCTATGAGCGGTCGGACGGTCTTTTTTGTCTCGGATGGAACCGGCGTCACGGCTGAGACCATGGGGCACAGTTTGTTGACTCAGTTTGAGGGGGTGACCTTTCAGACCGTGACGGTGCCGTTTGTGTCGGATCTGGAGCGAGCGACGGTGGTGCGTGCGCACATCGATGCGACGGGTGTGACCGATGGCATGACGCCCATTGTGTTTAGCACCTTGATCAAAGAAGACGTGAGGTCTGAGCTGCGCTTGGCGAAGGCGGTGTTCTTGGATTTTTTTGATGCCTTTTTGGGACCGCTCGAGTCCGCCCTCGGTGTGGTGAGCTCGCACGCAGAAGGCCGCGCTCATGGCGTCACGGATACGGCAAGCTACAGCGCACGTATTAATGCGACTAATTTTGCGATGGCCAATGACGATGGGTCAAGGACGCGCGATTACGATCAGGCCGATATTATTTTAGTGGGCGTCTCGCGCTCCGGCAAAACGCCGACCTGCCTATACGTGGCCTTACAATATGGGATTTACGCTGCCAATTATCCGTTGACAGAAGATGATTTAGAGGCGGATCGACTGCCGCAGGCGTTGCTGCCTTATCAACATAAACTCTTCGGATTGACCATTCAGCCCGATCGACTGAGTCAAATCCGCAATGAGCGGCGCCCCGACAGCCGCTACGCATCGGCTCAGCAGGTGGCCTACGAGGTGCGACAAGCAGAGGCATTACTCAGTCGTTTAGGTATTCCCTGTTTCGATACCACGCATTGTTCGATTGAAGAGATTGCCAGTCGCATCATGCAAGCCATGAAGCTCGAGCGCCGCGTACATCCGTAATGGCGGTGATGAGTGCCGTCTGTAAGCTAGGGATGGCGCGATGGGTGTCGCGTGCTATATTGCTTGCATGATCACCGGTGATCAACTCTGTCCTGTTTCATGGCGCTCGACGCCGGGCAGTTTCGTTGGGCTCATGACCCTGTACGAAAGCAATTACATTCGTTTGGGCTGGTTGGCTGGGGATCTGGAGACTCTGTCAGGCGCCTATCGATCCAGACGGCCGGATGATTGTGAGCTGCGCTTAACCGTGCTCGAGCGGGGTCCTTACACGACTGGGCTTTTGTTGACCTATCTGTTCAGTACGGAGGCGACAGCGCCGCAGTGGCCGCCAGCGCCGGACTTAATGATTCGCATTTATCATGACGCTCGCGTCGCTGAGGCGCATCACTTCGGGCAAGTGGGGGGCGCAGGATCGAAGGTGCGACCCATCGATGCGTCTCAGTCGTTGGCAGCGCGCTGGACGCGCAATATGATGCTGAATAAATGGCTGGAATACTGTGTGGATCGCGGGCATCGTTTTGCCGATGCCTTCGATCGTCCACGTCCCGATGCGCTAGGGACAGATCAGCTCACGCCTTATTCGGGGTGAGCTAGCCGCACGGTCTGCTGGGATAGTACGGACTTAGGCGCGTGTAAGCCATCCCATAGGTCGCCAACGATTTGTCCCGATTCTTGCAGATTGGCATCCGGCTCGTCTTCGGCCTTGAGTTCTTCTAAGGTTTTAAGCGCCGCTTGTCCGTGCGCCAAGCGGCGGGTATTGATGCGTGCTAAGCGGTCTGATTCTTGTTGTTCGCGCTCGGCTTTGCGGACCGCCATTTGCAATGAAACGGTCTTTTTTTGTCGAAGTTCCGCAAACACGTCGGCGTCTTCTGCCAGTTCCTTGAGATCGGGATCCGAGGTCAGGCGCTGTTCATGGGCGTGGTTGATGGGTAGCAATAAGCTGGTCAGGTTATTGCTTGGGCGAAAATCTGCACCACGGATCCGATCCCAGGGGAGAGCGCTGGTTTTGGTGGATTCGCCCACCTCATCGGTGCTAATCAGTGAGGGCAATACCACCTCTGGAATCACGCCGCGATTCTGCACGCTGTCGCCGGTGATTCGATAGTACTTGCCAATGGTCACGGTCAGTTCGCCAAAGCCCGCATTCGGCCCGAGCGCCCAACGATCCAATGGATACAGATTTTGTACGGTGCCCTTGCCATAGGTTTGTTGGCCGATGATGATGCCGCGACCATAGTCCTGGATGGCTGCTGAGAAAATTTCCGACGCAGATGCGCTGGTGCGATCCACGAGGACTGCCAACGGACCCTCCCAGACGGCGCCGGGTTCAGGATCGTTCAGCACCTCAATGCGGCCGCCGGTTTCGCGCAGCTGGACGACGGGGCCTTTGGGAATAAACAAGCCCACGAGGCCTGTCGCCTCAGACAAGTGACCGCCGCCGTTGCCGCGCAGATCCATGATCAGGCCATCGATGTTCTCTTTTTTGAGTTCCGCGATGAGCTTGGCCACATCGCGGGTGGTGCTGCGATAGTTCTTTTCACCCGCCACTTTGGCGTCAAAATCGAGATAGAAGCTCGGCACATCGATGACGCCAATTTTTAGGTCACGCTCGCCGCGCTTGACGGTCAGCGTGGGCTTTTTCTGCGCGGCTTGCGCCTCAAGGGTTACCTTATTGCGTATGAATTGCAGGGCGGTTTCCTTACCGCCTGGCATGACGCCAGCCGGCAAAATAGACAGCCGAACAACCGAGCTGCTGGGGCCTCGGATCAGTTGCACGACATCATCTAAACGCCAACCAATGACGTCGACCATCTCGCCGCTCTTGCCTTGGCCGACCGCCGTGATGCGATCATTGGCCTTGAGTAGACCGCTGATGGCGGCGGGTCCCCCTGGAATCACATTCATGATCGTCACGTGATCATCGATCAACTGCAGGGTAGCGCCTATGCCGACATAGGACAGCTTCATGGCGATATTGTATTCCTCGCTGGCACGAGGTGACATGTAGTTGGAATGGGGGTCGTAGACGTGTGCGTATGAATTCATGAAGATATCAAAGACGTCGTCATTAGAGACCTGGTCGATGCGCTTTAAAACACGCTCGTATCGTTTTTTTAATATCTCTGCCGCTTCCGTCCACGTCTTATTGGCAAGCATTAAAGACAGCGCGTCATTTTTAACGCGTTTACGCCACAAGTCATCCCACTCAGACTGGGTCGTAAGCCACGGTGCTTTGGCGCGATCGAAGTTGAGGCTTTCATCGATGGTAAAGTCAGGCTCGTGCAGAAGCGCGTCGAGCGCGGCGGTGGTGGCCGCGCGATTGCGCGATTGATAACGTGCAAAGATCTCGAACACGGGCTCTAGTTTTCCGGTACGAATCACCTCACCGAGTTTCTGCCGATAGGGTTCGAATTCGGCGATGTCAGAGGCTAAAAAGTAGGCGCGTGAGCTATCTAAGCCATCAAAGAATTGATCAAACACCTCAGAGGACATTTTTTCATCGAGCGCCGTTTGACGGTAGTGCTGGCGCTCAATGACTTCGCCCACCAGACGCGCCACCTTGCGGTGGCGCTCAGAGGCCTGTAGGCCGACGGTCGCGGCCTGCGCTTGGCCGCCCGTTGCGAGGTGGAGGCTATGCCCCCCGCTGAGGGCGAAGGCGCCTACGACCAATAAGGGCACGCCGATGGCCGCGAGGGTCGCGAGCCGGCTACGCCGCTTAGGCGCCATCTGTTGGGGTTCGTTCATGGGAGGTTAGACTACCGGTCCTGCGGTGTCGCGCGCGGGCCTGAAGGTGACGATTTCCATAATTTTCATGGCATGCAGGGTAGTGATCGGGGCGGGCTCGATCAAGGTGTATTGTCTCAAAAGGAGCACAAATGTCGCCATTGGCTGTTCTCACAGGGATCATTATGGGGTCGGCGGTCACCATTACGATCGGTTTGGCGATGGTGCTGGTCGTTTTTTTGAGCTTGGCCGGTGAATATTCGGGTTTCGCCCGTGAATATGGCCCAATGATCACGAGTTTTGGTCTGTTTTTGGGTCTGTCCTTTGTGTCCAGTTACGCCTTTATCGCCACCCTCTGGGAGCGGCCTTGGCTGTGGTGGGCGCAGGGCGGGACGTGGCTCGCGATGCTGTTGATCGGTGTCCATTATTGGCCGACGCCGGGTCATTGAGATCCGGCGTCAGGTCTGCGGTTGGGTACAGTAGAGATCGCGTGTTGGAGAGGCGTTAATGAGTGCTATCAGGCCTATACGAGCGGCGGTGATCGGGGTGGGTTATCTCGGGCGATTTCATGCTCAAAAATGGGCCGCCTTACCCGATTGCCAGTTAGTGGCGGTGGCGGATCCCTCGGAGGCCGCTCGCGTCGCGGTGGCATCCGAATTAAAAGTGGCCGCTGTCTCGGATTGGCGAGAGCTGATCGGCCAGGTGGATGCGGTGTCTATTGCCACCTCAACGCCTTCGCATTTTGTCATCGCACGGGATTGTCTGAAGGCAGGCATTCATGTGCTGGTCGAGAAGCCGATCACGACCACCGTAGCGGAGGCGGCTGAGCTCATTGAGGTGGCCGCCGCCGCCGGTCGCATCCTGCAGGTCGGTCATTTGGAGCGCTTTAATGAAGTGATTTTGGCGCTCGATGGTTTAGTGAGTGCGCCCCGTTTTATTGAATCGGCTCGCTTGGCGCCTTTTAAGCTGCGTGGTACAGACGTCAGCGTGGTCTTGGATCTGATGATTCATGATATCGATCTGATTCAAAGTATCGTTAACTCGCCGATCGTCGCGATTGACGCCATTGGCCGATCGGTTTTTTCAGATGATATTGATATTGCTAATGCGCGACTTACTTTTGCGTCCGGTTGTGTGGCCAACGTCACGGCCAGCCGCATCAGTATGAAGAGTGAGCGTAAGTTGCGACTATTTGAGGACGACGCTTATCTGTCCATTGATATGCAGCAGAAAGTGATGACGGTGATTCGCCGCAGTGCAGAGCCGCCAGTCGGAGATCTGCCGCAGGTTGCTATTGATGAGCGCTGCTACGATCAGGGCGATGCGCTAAAAGCTGAAATCGCTGCCTTCGTCGCCTGCGTGCGCTCAGGCGAGCCGCCGCGAGTGGGTGGCCGCGAGGGGCTCGCTGCATTGGAGACCGCCATTCGCATTGCAGAGCTGGTGAAACCTGCCCAGCCTTAATGCGGGGATCGCGGGCGCACACCATCCAGTGACGCTTGCAAGCGGACGACTAACGCATCGTGTTCTGGTGCCGGTGGCTGGTAGGCAGTGAGTAGCGCCTGTGCGGTATCCGTTTGATGTAGTGCTTCGGCGGCATAGGCTTGGCACAGCCGATCGAGGTGTGCCGTTTTTGGCTGTTGGGCATGGATCTGCCGGCAGGTGCGATCGGCCGTCAGTGGATCACCTGCCAGTCGCGCAGACACGGACAGTAACGTCAGCACATCGGCTTCTTGGCTGCTGAGGCCGGGTGGGCGACGCGGATCGGTGACGGCTAAAAAGTCGGGCAAGTCAGTCAGTGCCTGCTGGTAGGCGCGTACCGCCTCTACGGGCTGATCGAGGGCAAGGGCGGCCGCGCCTAAGTCCTTGTAGGCGACAGGTGAGTGATCGTTTTTCTTTAGTTCAGCCAGTGCCACGTCGCGTAGGCGCTGTGCTTGATGGGTTTCCAGCAAGAGATCGCGGTATTCTTTTTGGCCTAGGTGTGCCTCGAGTGACATCGCGTGTTGAAACGCCTCCAATGCGGCCTCCGTCTGGCCTTGTTCTGCGCGTATTCGTCCTAATACAAACCAGCCTGCGGCTTCACTGGGCAATGCCTTCAATAAAACCAGTGGCCAGGTGGCCTGTGGGCGTTCCCTGACGAAACGGGCGTACTGCTCGGCGGCCAGATCGCGCTGCCCGTTAGCCCACTGTTCGCGAGCGTCTCTAAAGCGCGTTGCCAACGCCGCTTGGCGGGCGCGCAGGGCGTACGCGCCGTACGCCCCTGCATGGAGCACCACCAGTGCCGCAAGGATCCATAGGGCAGTGCGTCTGCGTGCTGCACGATCGGTGCGCATGTCAGGTGCCTTTTAAAAAGCCACGATACCGACGATGGCGGCGGTCATGCAGGACGCCAAGGTCGCACCCAGCAGTGAACGCAGTGCCAAGTCATTGAGATCGTGCCGCCGCTCCGGCGCCATTGCTGCAATGCCACTGATTTGGATCCCCATGCTGGCGAAATTGGCGAAACCACAAAGGGCATAAATCACGATCAAGCGGGTCCGTTCTGAAAATGCATGCGGACCCATATCGACCAATTTTAAATAGGCGAGAAATTCATTGAGCACGGTTTTGATCCCGAGCAAGCTACCGGCTTGCAGGGCCTCAGACCACGGAATGCCCATAAGCCAAGCCAAGGGTGAGAAGAACCAGCCTGCGATGCGCTCGAGTGACAGGGGTTCGCCTAACACCCAAGGCAGTAAGCCAATGCCTTGATTAAGTAAGGCGACCAGCGCGATCAAGACGATCAAGATGGCAATCACATTCAGCCAAATATGTAATCCATCCGTGGTACCGCGGGTAATGGCATCCATGGTGCTGGTGTAGGGGCGGGTGGGTTCTGTTGGCCCACTCGATGCATGATCGTCTGGCAGCATGATGTGGGCGAACAAAATAGAAGCCGGAATCGACATCAGCGATTTAGTCATTAGTTGGGTGGGTAAATTACTGAACTGCTGTGCCAGAAGCGTCGAATAGACCACCATCATGGAGCCGGCGATCATGGCCATTCCGGCGGTCATCAAGAGGAGTAATTCATAGCGGCTCATGCGCGCGATAAATGGACGCACCAACAAGGGGGCTTCGACTTGGCCCACAAACACATTGGCGGTGATGGCAAAGCCAGCCGGTCCGTCGGTACCGAGCGTACGCTTAAAGACCCAGGCGATGCCCTTAATCACAAAGGGCAGGATACGCCAATACCAGAGCACCGCCGACAGCGCTGAGACCACCATGATAATGGCAATGACTTGGAAAGCGAAAATAGCCAGTTGCGATGGGTTTTGTAGGGCGAAGGGTGGCGGTGCGCCACCAACGTAACCAAACACAAAGGAGGTGCCGCGTAAGGTGGCGGCGGAGAGGGCGGCTACGACTTGGTTTAAGAACCCAAGGGAGTGAGTGATCACGGGTACTCGAAGCAGCAGCCAGCAAATCGCAAATTGCCAGCCAATCGCTTTAAGCACCAGTGGCCAGTGGATGCCTCGGACGCGCGAGCTAAACGGCATCGCCAGCGCCACATAGATCAGTATGCCGAGCGCGGCTTGCAGATCGAGGGTCAATGCATTCATGGGCGCATCCTACCGCTTGGCATCATTTTAAACGAATGGCAGCGAGCCGCTCTTGCAGTAAGTCATTCGCTGTCATGGGTGTGGGATAGGCGTCGGGGTGCGTGGCATCGATGCAGTAGGGCAGTGTTTTTACAAGAAAATCGGGATTAAAGTGCATAAAAAACGGCAGCGAGTAGCGGGAGCGGTCCGGCTGGCTGGGAGGGGGGTTGGTGACGCGGTGTAAAGCGGACGGCAGTTTTCCGTTGGTTAGGCGCGCGAGCATATCGCCCACATTGCATACCAGGGTGCCGGGTCTGGCCTCAATCGGCATCCACCCGTATGACGGATGAAACACCTCAAGGCCCGCCTCTTCTGCTCCCAATAGGAGCGTGATGACATTAATATCTCCATGGGCGGCGGCGCGCAACGCCTGAGTGGGAGTGACCGGACCAGGGCGCTTCCCTAGTCTGCCATCTCTTGCCACGGCAGAACATAGCGGAAAGGGGGGCAAAACTGGCAAAAACTCAGATTAGAATCCCAAGTGAGCGCAACGCGCGAATGCCGGCGATTGTTGCAGATGAGTACCCTGGATCCACCGCTACTGGGCATCTGATGCTATTTTGAGGCTTCGTGTTTTGCGAAGAACTTCGCAATCCGCTCTCCCGCATCCGGCGCCAATCCTTCGTTCTTGAACAACTCCAACGCATGGGCGTCGTGCAGGCTCAACCCATCGATTTCGATCAGCGCGCGCTTATTTACCTGGTTGGCGTACCACGAGTTGCTCAAGATATCCGCCGCAAGAGCGGCGAGGTCAGTATCGAATCGATCATCGGGAAAACAGAAATTCGCAAGATGCATGGCTTCGGCCTGCCGCCCCGAATAGCTTCGGCAGGTGAGCATCATTTCGCTCGCCTTGGCGGTGCCGATACGATGTGGCAACCGCAAGCTCAAGCCCCACACCGGGGTGAGACCCCACCGCGCGTAGACATCGGAGAACTGTGCCGATTCGGCCGCAACAATCAGGTCGGCCGCCAAAGCGAGCTCCATTGCGCCAGTCGAGCAAAACCCTTGCACCGCTGAAATTACGGGTTGCGGCAGGTTGGCGATCTTTTGAATAACCTCCGAATGGAAATGAGGCTTGGCGTGGGCCTTCACGTGCTCGAGGACCTCGCTCATGTCGTAACCCGCAGAGAAGTGCCCGCCGGCGCCGCGCAGGATGACGAGCCCTATTTTCCTCTTTTCACGCGCGATGGCATCCACATGCACGTCTAATTCCTCGAACACCTCTTTGGAGAGCGCATTCAACTTCTCCGGGCGATTCAATGTCAGGGTCGCCACCCCGCCGCTATTTTCCCGGCGAACTAAATTGTTCATAGTGAGGCTCCTGTGTTCGATTCCACCAGCCACCGCCCAGCGACTGAAACAGACCCGCCGTATCGGCATACCGATTGGCTTGGGCTTGCACCAAGGATAGTTCCGCTTGGCTGTAGGTCTGCTCGGCATTCAGCACCGCCACCAGGCTGATGGTCCCCAGCGTCCGCTGGCGTTGAGCGAGGTCAAAGGAGGCTTTGGCCGCACGGTCTGCTTCGGCACTGGCCTTCAGGGCATCGGCGTCGGCCTGCAAGGCGCGCAAGCTATCGGCCACATTTTGGCAGGCGAGAATGACGGCGGCGCGATACTGATCTGCTGCTTGATCCAGTGCGGCATCCGCCGCGCGCTTCTTGTGGAGGAGTGCCCCTGCGTCGAACAGTGTTTCGGTCAAGGAGGCGCCCACATCCCAGAATCCGGTATAGGGAGAAAAAAGATTTTTCAACGCGAGCGCATTCGACCCCACATCGGCATTGATCGAAAACTGCGGCAACAGATTGGCAATCGACACGCCGACGGCGGCGGATGCGACATGCATGTTTTCCTCTGCCTGGCGAACATCCGGGCGCTGCTCGATCAACTTCGACGGTAAGCTGACCGGAAGTTCAGACGGCAAGGTCAGCTCATCCAATCGAAAGGTCTCGGGTGGTTCATCGGAGGGCAGCCTCCCGAGCAATGCGGTCATGGCGTCCCGCGTCTGTCCCAATTGCTTCTGCAAGGGCGGCAGCGTCTGTGCGGTTTGCGCCTCCAGAGACTGCTGAGCGAGAACATCCAAATCGTTCGCGGTTCCGAGCGCTCGTTGCCGCTGAACCTTGTCAGTCAGCTGATGTTGTAACTCGAGCAGCCGTTCCGTCGCCGCGATCTGGCCGCGGAGCGAGGCCTCCTGAACTGCTGCGACGACTACGTTGCTGCTCAAGGTCAGGTACGTGGCTTCGAGCTGGAAGCGATTGCTCTCGACTTGTGCCCTCGACAGTTCCACCTGACGCCGAGTTGCGCCAAAGACATCTGGGAGATAGCTGACGCTGAGCTGGGCCGTGTAGAGATTGTAGTAGGGGTTCGCTTGGGGAAGATTGGTGGGATTGGCAATGGTTCCAATGGCGTTCTTGGATCGAGTGCCGCTGAAATTCCCCTGGATAGTCGGGAAGTAGCTGGTCCACTGCGCCGAATACAACTCGTGGGCTTGACGCAGCGCCGCCTGTGCGGCGCCAACATTTGGGTTGCCCTTGAGCGCTTGCTCGACCAAGTGATTGAGCTTGGGTGATTGGAATAGAGTCCACCACTGGCTGGGAATATCCAAGCCCGTGACGAATCGTTGCGCGTCGCCACCGTGCACCTCGGCCGAGGATGTCTGCCCCTGTACGGTTGCGCTGCCATAGCCAGCAGCGGCCGGCGCCAGCGGTCGCTGGAAATTGGGGCCGACCGCGCAAGCGGTCAGGCTCGCGAAGAGAACACCAGCCGCGAGTCGAGACGCCGTCATCGTCCCCACCTTGCTTCGCCGTGTCGCTGCTCGGCCCAATGCTCGATTACGTGATACATCGACGGCAGCACGAAGAGAGTCAGCACCGTCGAAATGGCAAGTCCTCCGACGACCACGGTCGCGATCCCGCGTTGCACGTCACTGCCCACTCCCGTGTGCAGTGCCGCGGGCAGCATTCCCAATGTGGCGACCGATGCCGTCATCAACACGGGTCGCAGGCGTTCAGTGGCACCCTTCATGATGGCTTCGTGAAGTTCAAATCCGGCTTTTCGCATGCGATTCAGGTTCGACACCATGATGATGCCGTTTTGGACGGCCACGCCGAACAGAGCAATGAAGCCCACACCGCTGGCGACATTCAGGTTCTGACCAGTCAGGTGCAGAGAGATCAAACCGCCCAGGGTGGCGAGCGGTACCACACTGAGAATCAACAGTGCCTGGCGCAGCGAGCCGGTACCGACGGTAAGAAAAATCAGCATGAGACCCATCACCAAACCTAAGATGACGAGCAGTCGCGCCTCGGCACGGCGCTGATTTTCGAACTGGCCACCCCATTCCAACCGGATCGCGTTATGGTCGAAATGCACCTGTGCGGCGATTTTTGCCTGGGCGTCCTCGAGGTAGCTTGTCAGATCCCGGTCGCGGTTATCGATGCGAATGGTCAGGTTCCGCGAGCCGTTTTCGCGGGTAACGGTACTCTCTCCCGAGCGCACGCGAATGTCGGCGATCTGAGAGAGCGGGATCTGGGCGCCGCTAGCGGTATGGACGGGCAGATTGCCGAGAGCGTCCGGGCCACTGCGCGATTGCGCCGTAAACCTCACCGTCAGGGGATACGTGCGCTCGCCGACGTAAACAGTCGAAACGGGAGCCTGGCCTACCCCCGTTTGGATGACGTTCTGGACGTCGGTCATGTTCACGCCATAGCGGGCGGCCTTTTCGCGATCGAGCTTGATCTCCATCTGCGGAATCGGCGGCTCCTGGAACAGCGATGCGCTCGAGGTCCCGGGAACGGTATACAGCACGTCGACAATCTGGTTGCCGATGCGGCGTAATACGTCAAGATCATCGCCATAGATTTTGATGACCAACGGGCTATGGGCGCCCCCGATCATGTCATTGACGCCGTCAATGATCGGCTGGCTGATGCCGATGGAATAACCAGGCAGTTCCTTGGCAAGGTCCGTCCCCAGCCGATCCACGAAGTGCTTTTTTGATTCTCCGCCCGGCCATGTGTCGTAGGGCTTCAAACCCACAGGGACTTCCATGTGCGACATGGTCCAAGAGTCCGTGCCGTCGTCGTTGCGACCTGTTTGAGTGACCACGTAGGAAACCTGCGGGTACTTCAAGATCGCGCGCCGCAGATCGCTTGCCATGTCGCTGGCCTTGTTCAAGGCCAGGCCGGTCGGCATCTGCACCTGCAGCCACAGCGCACCCTCGTCCAGGTCGGGCAGAAACTCCCGGCCCACGGTGGCGCCGAATCCGACCACCGCCAATAGGGCAAAAATCGCGACACCATAGATGATCCGCGGCTGATCGAGACAGGCGGCGAGGGCGCGGTCGTAGAGTACCGTCAGACGCTCGAGCCAGCGATTCTGATAGACCTTGCCAGGATGCCGAAAGGCGAGATACGCGAGGCCAGGGACCAGCGCCAATGCGGTCAGCAATGCGCCGAATAGCGCATAACCCATGGTGTAGGCGATCGGCGTAAACAGCTTGGCCTCGGCGCGCTCAAAGGAAAAGAGCGGCAGATAAGCCGTGATGATGATGAGGCTCGCAAAAAAGATCGGCCGTGTCACCTGCAAGACTGCGGCTTTGGCTTCGCTCTCGCTCATCTCTTCGGCGGGCATGGCTTCGCGCCGCCGCAGTACGGCTTCCGTCACGACAATCGCCCCATCGACCAAAATGCCGAAATCGATGGCGCCTAAGGACAGCAGATTAGCCGACACATGGGTGAGATTGAGGAGCGAAAACACCGATACCAGGGCCAACGGGATGGTTACCGCCACGACCAGTGCGCTACGCGGGCTGCCCAGGAACAGAATCAGGATCAGGAAGACGAGGCCAATGCCCTCAGCAATCGTACGGCCGACCTTCTCGATGGTCGCCTTGACGAGGTCATCGCGGTCGATATACGGCACGATCTTGACGCCGCGACTTTCCAGCTGACGATTGAGCTCAGCCACCTTGTTATGAATCCCAAGCAAGGTCTGCGACGGGTTTTGATATTTCAGCATCAGAACGATGCCTTCGATCGTGTCGGGATTGGCGTCTTTGCCGACGATGCCTTCGCGCTCCTGGTGGCTCAACGTCGCGGATCCCAGATCGCGGACGAGGACCGGCGTGCCGTTGACCTGGCTCACGACGATGGAGCTGATTTCGGTGAGGTTATGGATTAAACCGACGCCGCGGATGACGTAGCTTTGATCGCCGCGCGAGACCCGGCCGCCGCCGGCATTGGTGTTGTTGTTGTTGATGGCATTGATGACATCGGTGATCCCGAGACCATAATGCTCGAGCTGTCTTGGATCGAGATCGAGCTGGTATTCGGTGGTGAAGCCGCCGAAATTCGTGTCATCTACCACGCCGGGAACCGACTTCAAGGCGGGAATCACGGTCCAGCGCTGGATCTCAGATAACTCCTGAAGATTCTTGGCATCGGACTCCAGCGTATACCGATAGATTTCACCGGCCGGTCCCGAGACGGGATCGAGCGACGGCGTCGCTCCGGTCGGAAGAACGGCCTGGCTGATGCGTTCGGTGAGGCGCTGCCGTGCCCAGTAGTCCTCATAGCCATCACGAAACAACACGGTGATCAACGACAAGCCAAAGGTACTCGTCGAGCGCATGAGAAGGAGACCTGGCGTGCCGTTGATCTGGCGCTCGAGCGGCACCGTGATCAGCTGCTCGACTTCTTCGGCCGCGAGCCCCGGCATCTGGGTAGTGACCTGCGCGGCCACGTCGCCCAAGTCCGGATACGCCTCGACCGACAGCGTCTTCCAGGCGTAAATGCCGAAGCCGCTCAACAGCACCGCGAGCACAATGATCGCGATACGTCGGTTTAGGCAGAAGCCGACGAACTGGTCAATCATTGAGAAGGATCCCGCCCTTCACGACCACTTGTTCACCGGCCGCGACGCCGGACCTGATAGCAACCGAAGGGCCGTCTTCCAGTTGCGGCTCCACGGTGCGGCGCTCGAAGGTCCAGGGGGCAGTCGCGACGAAGACGCTGGTCCGATCGTTGTTCATGAGCAGCGATGAACTCGGCAGCACCACTTGCGAGTGCGGGGTGCCGACCAGCGTCACGGTCGCGAACATATTGGGTTTTAAGGCGTAGTCGGCATTGGCAAATCCAATCCGGAGCTTGTTGCGCCGAGAGTCCGGTTCGATCACATCGCCGACGAACAACACTTTTCCATGCAGCGACCGGTCGGGATAGGCGACGAGGCGCACCTCAGCGTCCTGACCTTTGGCGACCGTGCCGATATCCTTCTCCGGCACCAGCGCGGTGACCCATACCGTACTCAAGTCGGCAATGGTCATCAGGGGTTGCGTGGCGTCGTTGATCGTGCTCCCGGGTGTCACGCTCAATGCCGTGATACTGCCTGCGACGGGCGCACGCACGGTGAGCTGGCGCAAGGAACCCCGGGAGTCGGTCGGTGCATCGAGTATTGCAAGGCGTGCGCGCGTGCGCGTGTATTCCGCCTCCGCCTGGGCGTTGTCGCTTTTGGCCTGATCGAGATCCCGATCGGAGGCGACGCCGATTTTGGATTGCTCTTGCTGCCGGCCCAAATTCTTTTGCGTCAACTTGAAGGCGTCAGCGGCTTTGTCGTAGTCATCGTAGGCCTGCGCCAAGTCGGGAGAATCCAATACCGCCAACACCTGACCTTTGATCACCCGGTCCCCCAACCGGACTTTGAGGTCGATAACACGGCCGCTTAACGGGGGAATGACGATGGCAGTACGGGCAGGATCGGACTCGACTACGCCCGGAAGTACCAATTTGGCCTGAATTGAATCGGCCGACGCCGGCGCTACGGTGAGACGAGACCGTAGGGGCGAGCCTTCGGGAATCACGATCTTGTTCCCTTGACGGACCATCCAGGCGGGTTCCGGCGTCGCCTTGGCTGCGCCCCCCATCAACCCAAAGCCATGGGTGAGTAATGCCGCTACCAACAGGAGCCCCAAGCCTATGCCACCCCAAAAAAAGGCTCGACCGCGAAACGCCGGTTGATGGTCGTGAATCGGCATGGAGGACATCCCTAATGGAGTGAATTCAAATCTGGCTCCCGAGGCGGAAGCGATCCTATGCCCCTTCCAATATCCTGTCTAGGGGGATAGGATACCCGCCATGCATAAATTTCCTGAGATCGGTAGCCGCCTCAAACGCGCCCAGGGACATCTCGCGAAAGTAATCGAGATGCTGGAGGCAGGCAGGCCCTGCTTGGATCTAGCCCAACAGTTGCACGCGGTGGAAAAAGCCATCGGGAATGCGAAGAAGGAATTGATCAAGGACCACATCAATCACTGCATGGAAGAGACATCCGAGGCGTTGCCGAAGGAGTTCAGGGTGTTGGTTAAAGAATTTCAGGCATTCACCAAGTACCTCTAATCGATAACGTAACGGTGACAGGCCATGTCAGGAGCTTCCCGTAATGAATAGCACCACGAGCGAGTCGGACGGACATAGTCACGTCTTTTTAGGGGCGCGGCACGAGCAGAATGAACGGAAGACGTGGGCGGTGATCGTGTTGTGCGCCGCGATGATGGTCATCGAGATCGTCGGCGGTAGCGTCTATGGCTCTCTAGCGCTGGTCGCTGATGGCTTGCATATGTCGACCCACGCCGGCGCAATGTTGATCGCCGCATTGGCGTATACCTATGCGCGGCGACATGCCCATGATGGGCGGTTTATGTTTGGTACCGGTAAGTTCGGCGACTTGGCGGGCTTTAGTAGTGCAATCGTGCTTGCGATGATCGCGCTGCTCATCGGCTACGAGGCCATCGCTCGCTTCTTGTCTCCGGTTCCGATTCACTTTGCAGAGGCGATCCCGATTGCGGTGGTGGGCCTCGGGGTGAATATCGTGAGCGCATGGCTTTTGAGCGGCGACCACCACGGCCACAGCCACGGGCACGATCACGGTCATGCCGACGATCACCATGCAGACGAAGTTCGGCAGGTTGCGACCGACCGCGGCGTTGCCGAG